>NZ_JCAUAW010000014.1:0-254983 GCF_059692155.1 Paenibacillus sp. JT22N1 | reverse complement strand
GCACAGCAAGCTCGGATATTTGTCCCCAGACAAGTTTGAAACGCAGTATTACAAGCAAGCTAAACTAATTTCTTAACCTTTTTTTGTGTCCACTCTATTGACTCAAGTACAAAACTGAGCTTAAGATGAGCGAGAGTCACGGTGAAGAAGGCATTTGAAGGCTGAGAGGCTGATTTCGGAGCTTTCAGGTTAGGGAGTAAGTGGATCGAAACGAAATAGGCTCCCAAACGGAGCTTTCAGCGAATGGTGACGGAGATAGGCTCGAAAATAGCTTAAGATGAACGAGAAAGTGTTAAAACCATAGAAAAAGAAGCCCTTCAACTCCACATTCACAATGGGTTGAAAGGCTTCTTTATTTGGATTTTGGGCTAGCTCATTCCATTTTTTAAGATACGGAGCCGTCTGACTCATAACCTGCTTCCACCAAATCGAGTCGACCTGATTGGGGATCCATGATGAGGCCGTGGACAGGTAAATTTTTTGGAAGCAAGGGGTGATTTCGAATGATGTTAACACTTTTCTCGATGCCTTCGCGCACATGATTAAAACCTGTTAACCAACGAGACAAGTCGATGCCTGAATGACCAAGTGTCTCAATGACATCATCGGAGATACCTCTGTTTTTCGCTTTCGCAATCACACTCTCAGAGTTTAATCCCGTCATACCGCAATCGTAATGTCCGATAACGAATATTTCATCCGCTTCTAACTGGTAAACAGCAACGATAATACTCCGCATAACACTTCCGAAAGGATGAGAGACAATCGCTCCGGCATTTTTAATGATTTTGGCATCACCATTTTGAAGATTCATGGCTTTGGGCAGCAACTCGACCAGCCGCGTATCCATACAGGTAAGAACGACCATCCGTTTATCTGGAAATTTCGTGGTCAGAAACTCTTGATACTGCTTCGTTTCTACGAATTCCTTATTATAGTTCAAGATTTCACTAATTAAATTCATGGTTTCCCTCCAGGTAAGTTGTTGTGCTGCTTGTCTATATTCTTCGCAGCTTTATCTTTTGTCGACTAAGCTCATACCCGCGTTATAGATTTGATTATTACTCTTAAGTATATAGGATTTATTTCCTTCATGGTAGTCGATTTTCATGTTATCTTCAAAAAAGATCTCATCCTTGGCTTTATAAATGAGCTTGAAATTCTCGGTTTCAGCGGTAAGATCATCATTATTAGCTTGGGAAACTAGCCAAAGGGTAGGCACTCCGTTCACGGAGCAGCCGCAGTCTTCTGTATCAAAAACTAGCTTTAAGATAGCTTCATTCTGATCAGAAGTAAATGGTGTCAATCTATGAATTGCTGTATCGGTAAACGTGATTTTCATAAAAGTCATCTCCTTCAAATGTTTGCACAGTTAGGTTTCTAGCCAAAGCTTGTCATTATTCTATCATACCCCAGCATAAATTTGATTCTGAGTAGGGGACGAAGTATGATAAAATAAGAAACTTTTGGGAGGAGATTAGAGCATGAGTGTGCAAGCAGCCCCAGCAAAGCTGGAATCTTTCAAGGCCTATGTCCGCAAAATGAAGCAGTACGAGGAGGCCATCGCCTTAATTTATTGGGATATGCGTACCGGCGCTCCAAAAAAAGGAATAGAAACTCGTTCTGAAGTCGTCGGAGAGCTATCGACCGAGGTTTTCCGTATGTCTACATCCGATGAAATGGGAAGTTATTTGGACTTCTTCATGCAGCCTTCTGAACTAGATAAGCTCGATGCCATTTCCAAGAAAATGGTCGTAGAATGCAAAAAAGAATATGATCGCAGTAAAAAAATACCGGCCGAGAAATATCAGGCCTATGTCGTCCTTACCTCGCAAGCAGAATCCGCGTGGGAAGATGCAAAGCATAACTCCGATTGGGCTTCGTTCCAGCCTTATTTGGAGAAAATCGTAGCCACAACCCAAGAATTTATCGAGCTGTGGGGCTACGAAGGCAATAAATACAATACCTTGCTGGATATGTATGAACCGGGAATGACAGTTGAGAAATTAGATGAAGTGTTCGGTGCGCTGCGTGAAAAAGCGGTTCCCTTACTTCAGCGTATTCAAGCTTCAGCCAATCAGCCTAATCGATCCTTTTTGGATCAACAATTTGAAATTAGCAAGCAGAAGAAGTTCTCACTTTCCATTTTGAAGCAAATGCAGTATGACTTTGAAGCGGGCCGACTAGATGAAACGGTGCATCCTTTCGCGACGGCGCTGAACCCAGGTGATGTTCGGATCACGACACGCTATTTGCCAAATGACATCACGTCCGCTTTGTTCGGAACGATTCATGAGGGTGGACATGCGCTGTATGAGCAAAATATTTCAAAAGACTTAGTTGGCACAAATCTGTGCACAGGCACCTCTATGGGGATCCACGAGTCACAGTCCCGCTTCTGGGAAAATGTGATCGGCCGCAGTAAACAGTTCTGGGTTCGTTACTATGGTGAGCTGCAAACGACGTTTAGCGGGCAAATTGATGATGTAGACGTGGATTCCTTCTATCGTGCTATTAACCATATCGAGCCATCATTAATTCGTATAGAAGCCGATGAATTGACTTACAACTTACATATTATGATTCGCTATGAGCTGGAAAAAGGGTTATTCAATGGTACAATTGCCGTAGCTGATCTGCCTAAAGCTTGGAATGCCAAATACGAAGAGTATTTGGGTGTGGTTCCAGCGAATGACGGCGAGGGTGTATTGCAAGATGTGCACTGGTCTGGTGGGGCATTTGGTTATTTCCCATCCTATGCACTCGGTAACATGTACGCGGCGCAATTCACGCATACCCTTCGTAAAGAGCTTCCGAATTTCGATAGCTTGATTGCAGAAGGTAATCTAGTTCCGATCAAGGAATGGTTAACGGATAAAGTGTACCAGCATGGCAAGCTTTTGACGCCGAATGAAATTATTCGCGAAGTGACGGGGGAAGAGTTGAATCCCGACTATCTGGTTCAATACTTGGAAGAGAAGTACCAAACGGTTTACGGTATTTAAATTAATCAAAGCAGCATCTTGAGGCAGGAATATTGCCTTAGGGTGCTGTTTTTTTATATAGCTGCACAAACAGCAGGTTATGCTCTCCAAAGCACGTTTGCACATAATTTTGATGCACAAAATGCATATAGTGTGGAATCAGAAAAACAATATTAACCGACTTCTGGGCTCCTGCATAGGATACAGTACTACTTTTATCGGAGGGACGTCTATGAACAATCGGAAAAGATGGGGAGTCACATTATCCGCCGTCCTACTGCTCAGTGTAATCGTTTCGGCGTGCGGAACGAAAAGCCAAGAAACAACAAAGGTTCGTATTGGTGAGGTCACGCGATCCATCTTTTATGCACCGCAGTATGTGGCTTTATCGCAAGGGTTTTTCAAGGATGAAGGGCTTGATGTTGAATTGACCACCACACCAGGTGGCGACAAGACGATGACAGCCTTACTGTCAAACGCTATTGATGTAGCTTTAGTTGGATCGGAAACTTCGATCTACGTATCTCAACAAGGCTCGGACGATCCGGTTATTAATTTTGCTCAGCTGACACAAACGGATGGTACTTTCCTAGTCGCTCGGAAGAAAGTGGATAAGTTCGACTGGAACTCGCTCAAAGGCTCTGTTTTCCTCGGCCAACGTAAAGGCGGCATGCCTCAGATGGCAGGCGAATTCACATTGAAAAAGCACAACATCAACCCGCAAAAGGATCTCCAGCTCATTCAGAATATCGAGTTTGCTAATATCGCATCCGCGTATGCGTCGGGAACAGGGGAATATGTACAGCTCTTCGAACCGCAAGCTTCCATTATTGAGAAAGAAGGCAAGGGCTTCGTTTTGGCTTCCTTCGGCGTGGAAAGCGGACACCTGCCTTACACGGTATTTATGACCAAGCAAAGCTTCATAAAATCAAACGCAAGTACAGTTCAGAAGTTTACCAATGCAGTACAACGTGCGCAGCTTTGGGTTGCAGCAAAAAGTGTGGATGAAATCACGAATGCGGTTCTGCCTTATTTTAAAGATATCGATGTAGAAATTGTAAAAAGTGTTGTCAAGCGCTATAAGGATCAAGGATCATTCGCGACGGATGGCATTGTTGATGAACAAGAATGGAACAATTTGCTGGATGTGATGACTTCCGCAGGTGAGCTGAAAGAAAAGGTAGCTTGGAAAAAGCTAGTGAATAATACTTTTGCAGAGAAAGCGAAATCGAACGTAAAGCCCTAGTAATCAGCATTAGTCATGTCGGTGAATCGAACAGGAGGGGAGTACGAACATGGATACAGCTGTGACTGTAAAAGACGTGACGCAAGTTTATGTGACCGAGGAACGAGCTACACTTGCTGTAGAGCAGATTGATTTTGCTATCCAGCGGGGTGAATTCGTTAGTCTGATCGGTCCAAGTGGCTGTGGGAAGACAACTCTCTTGTCGATCATTGCCGGGCTCATTCGTCCGACAGTGGGTACTGTGACTGTTGCGGGAGGGATCGTGAACGGTCCATCGACAAGGGTGGGGTATATGCTTCAGCAAGATTATTTATTCCCATGGCGGACGATCGAAGATAATGCTTGTATGGGCTTAGAAATTACAGAATCTTTAACCAAAGAGAAGAAACAGGGTGTGCTTCATTTATTGGATGAGATGGCGCTGCTCGGCTTCAAAGATTATTATCCCGCTCAGCTATCCGGGGGCATGCGTCAGCGAGTCGCGTTAGTACGAACATTAGCCACAGAACCTGAACTGCTTCTGCTGGATGAACCGTTCTCCGCGCTCGATTATCAAACCAAGCTTCAATTGGAGGATTTGGTAGTAGAGACTCTTCGTGCGAAGAAGAAGACTGCACTCCTCGTGACACATGATATCTCTGAGGCAATAGCGATGAGTGATCGAATTATCGTGCTGGATCCTAATCCAGGACGAATTCGCAAAGAATTTATAATTCCACAGGAAATTCGGTCTTCTGTGCCTTTCGCAGCGCGGGAACTGCCCGATTTCCATGTACTTTTTAGATTGATTTGGCAGGAGTTTGGGGGCGTGCATCATGAGTGATGGTCAGCAGCAGGCGCGTCTCAACGAAAATGCAGACGATACGCTTACACATCAAGTTCATCAGCAATTTTTGGCTGCAAGAAAAAAGAATACGAACTATGTAAGGCTTGTTCAACTAGCCATCCTGCTGTTGTTTTTTTTCTTCTGGGAAATGGCGGCCCGTTTAAAGTGGATCGATGTGCTGCTTTTTAGTTATCCAACGAAAGTTTTTAAGCTGCTCTGGGATAAACTCCTTGATGGCAGCCTCCTTCCGCATGTGGGCGTAACGGTCGTTGAAACCATTATCGGCTTTGTGTTAGGCACATTGTTCGGTACGGCATTAGCTGTTGTGATTTGGTGGTCGCCGTTTCTCTCCCGCGTGCTTGATCCCTATATTGTTGTGCTGAATAGTATGCCTAAAGTAGCGCTTGGACCGTTATTTATCGTAGGTTTGGGTCCTGGCTTGCTTTCGATTATTGCAACTACGCTTTCGATAACAGTAATTATCACAACCCTAGTCGTGTACGGGAGCTTCAAAGAGGTGGATAACAACTATGTGAAGGTCGTCACTTTATTTGGGGGTAATCAGCGAAAAGTGTTCTTAAAAGCTATTCTCCCCGCTTCATTTCCCGCCATCGTCTCGACTTTGAAAGTGAATGTAGGCCTTGCATGGATCGGTGTGATCGTAGGCGAATTTCTCGTATCGCAAATGGGTCTTGGCTATTTGATTATATATGGTTTTCAAGTGTTTAATTTTACGCTAGTTATTTCCACGTTGTTCGTCATTGCGATTGTGGCTACAGTTATGTATCAAATTGTGTCCAATTTGGAAAAAAGAATGACAAAACATCGATAAGACTTGCCACTTTTTGCCCAAAATGAAATAATGAGCCCATAGTTAAAACCAGCAAAGAGGTGAAAAAGCTATGGGCTTTCGTGTGCTCAAAACAGCGCTAGCAGTCGTTATAGCGATGTATCTAGCGCACGTATTCGAGATAAAATCGCCTGCGGCAGCCGGACTTCTCGCTATTCTGGGTATAGAAGTGACGAAGAAAAAAGGGATTCAAAGCGCATTTCATCGGATATTAGCTTCCATGCTCGCGCTTCTCACAGGCTCTCTTCTTTTTATGGTATTGGGGTTCCATGTGTGGGTTGTCAGTATATTCATTCTCGTCGTGTTTCCCGTCCTGCATCGGCTGCGGATTACGGAGGGTGCGGTGACCGGGGCAGTTGTCATGCTGCATCTCTTCGCCTATGAATCTGCCGGATGGACGGCGGTTCTGAATGAAATGTATCTTCTGCTCATTGGATTGGGTACAGCGACACTCATCAATATCGCCTATATGCCAAAAACGGATAAAGCGATCGAGGGGCATAAGAAAAGAATCGAGGCGCTATTCTCGGATATTTTCGTAAACATGGCTAAGCATTTGAGAGACAATACCGTTGTGTGGGATGGCAAGGAACTTTTGGAAGTCAGTGAAGAGATTGATCAAGGGGCAGGGCTGGCTAAACGTACGATGGAGAATACACTCATTTTCGGAGGAGACCCCTACTTGCAGGTATATTTCTTTATGAGGGGTGAGCAGTTGGAGTCGATCCACCGGATGATCGATCTGGTTGCCCAAGTATATCAAACTTTGCCGCAGGGGGAGTGGGTGGCAGCGATTCTTGAAGATATTAGTCAAACAGTCAAGGAAGACTACTATACTGGTGAAGCCGAGAAAGAATTGCAAGTTCTGGATGCTCGTTATAAGCAGCTGCCTTTGCCGGAAAGCCGAGAAGAATTCGAGGTGCGATCTGCCATTTTACAGCTTAACAGAGAGCTTATGCAATATTTATCTATAGCCAAAAAGCAAAAAAAACAGCGCCCAGAGGCGGGTTGACTCTTAAAGATATGAGAATTTTTATATCGTAAAAATAATATAAAATAATTGTCACTCTAGACTACTGTCCTGCATACACTTGTAATGAATGATTGTATGGAGGAGGTTGAAAGGATGTCATTAGATAAAGATTTGCAAAGCAGAGAGATCATTACAAAAGCTGTCTGCGGTAAAGGTCGCAAATTTTCGCATGTAAGTCATACCGTGACTCCGCCCTTTTCTCCGACCAGTATATTGGGCGCTTGGATTATTAATAACCAATTCGAGTCGATCCAATCCGGAGAGGGCGTAGAGGTAGTTGGTACTTATGATATCAACATCTGGTATTCTTACGATCGTAACACCAAAACAGATGTAGCAAAAGAAACCGTTTCTTATGTAGAAATCGTTGGGCTAAGTTATCTGGACAAAAAACATAGGCCAACAACTGCTGAAGTATCTGCTGTCGCAACGCAAGAACCGAACTGTGTGGAAGCAAGTATCTCTTCTAGCGGCGACAGCGTAGTCATTCGGGTGGAACGGGAGTTCCAAGTTGAGTTGGTCGCTGAAACGAAAGTCTTCGTCATTGTTAGCCCGTATGGCTCCAATGACTTCGACGACAAGCATGTGGATTTCGATGACGGCGGCGACGGAGATTTCGAGGATCTTGACGCCGATCTGCTCGAGGACGAATTGGATTAAGGAATCTTATACGCCAGTGTATGCGGGTGAAAGAGATTCGGTAGAGGGCATTTGCCCTCTTTTTTGTTTTATTTCAATAAATGGGCAGTTGGATCAGATATAGGGACTGTGAGGCTGGAATGAGAACGGAGAAGGGGCAAAATGGATGGAAACATTCTTACTGCACGCACAGGAAAAAGAGGCGCTGGAGCTAGCGAATCTCATACGCATACCCAGTGGATCAAGGCTTCCGGTCGATTGGCGAGGCCAGGTCGTCATTCATTGGGGAGCTGCTCATGATGAGTGGCCGGAGAAGCAGGCGCTGCAGCCCATCAGGGCGATTCTTAGGGCACAGACGCGTTCAAAGCGGGAAGAACTGCTTCATTTGCACGGCATCAAGACTGTAGCTTGGCTTAATGACCGAAGTCCCAAGGAAGAGCGATTGGCATTTACACATAAATATAAAGTAGCCGTATTTCATTTACAGACATTGGTTGTTTATGAGAAGAAGGAGACGCTTCTCTTGACGGAGAAAGCTCTCAATGCTCAAAGACAAATAAATGCCAGTTCAGCCTACATAGAAGTTACACCAGATCGTGCGAATTTTCATGTACGTAGGGCTAGCCGTGAATCTGTAAAAGCTGTCTATGCGCTCGGCCTAGACTATGGCCTTGTCACCATAGGTGTATTGCCTAGCGGGCACACCTTGGTATTGGATGTGGATCCCGTTCCTAAACTGAACGGGAAGCTGGCGCAGTTGTTCGCGCAGGCGATCGATCGCTATGAGATCGCCATCGCGAAGGAGCTGCGACGCGAGGAGAGGACGATGCTCGGCAGCGACCCGGAGTTCCTGCTGCTCAGCCCGCAGGGCAAGGTCGTCTTCGCCGACCGCTTCCTGACGCGGGACGGCGAAGTTGGCTGCGATGCCGTTGTGCTCAGCGGGCATCGCTTGATCCTGCCGCTGGCGGAGCTGCGCCCCCAGCCAAGCACAGACCCGCGCGAGCTGGCGAGGAACCTGCGATCTACGATGCAGCTCGCCGCGCGGAAGATCGACGACGAGAGCCTCTCGTGGCTCTCGGGCGGCATGCCGGTGGGGGGCTACCCCCTCGGCGGACATATCCACTTCAGCCGCTGCTGGCTGAATGGGCATTTACTGCGCGCGCTCGATAACTACCTCGCGCTGCCCTTGATCTTGATCGAGGGCGACACGACGCGAGAGCGCCGCCCTCGATATGGCTTCCTGGGCGACTTCCGCAAGAAGTCGCATGGGGGCTTTGAGTACCGCACCCTGCCGAGCTGGATGCAGTCGCCTGATATCACGCGCGGTGTATTCGCGCTATCCTCGCTAATTGCTGACAATTACTGGCTGCTGCCTCGGCAGCCCTTGCAGGATCCGGATATACAAGCGGCCTACTATCGTGGGGATAAGCAGCGGCTTCAAGCCACAGTTGGGAAGCTTTGGCAGGATCTTGAGCAGCTGAAGGGCTATGACCTATTCGCTGCCGTTTTGGAACGTCTCCGAGAAAGAATCATGTCAATGGAGCCATGGAACGAAAGAGCTGATTTTCGCAAAGCTTGGAAAATTGCACCCTACCATCGTAAAGAAGCTTTTGAAGAACAAATCATGTTATAATAGTGTATCTATAAGAGATTTGAAATGGTTTTAATCTGTGCATCGGGATTCACATTTTGATGCTGCATTTACAGTTGGATAAGAGCCTCCAGAAGCTGCTATTTTACATATAAGTGATGCAAGTTGATGGATAGCGGTCTTTAGGGGCTCTTATATCGAGAAATCATTGGAAAATGAAGCGTATCTGATCAGATAAGAGCCTTTAGAGGCTCGTCCTCTGACATTCTTTTTTGCACACATATGAAAATGAAGTTTGGTAGTTTCATAGATTTTTGACAATGAATATAGTGATTGGTTGGAGGAACGCAAGGTGGCCCAATATACGCCGATGATTCAGCAATACTTGGCCGTGAAGGCGCAAGTCCCGGATGCTTTTTTGTTTTTTCGTCTGGGTGATTTCTATGAAATGTTTTTTGATGATGCGATCAATGCTTCACGAGAGTTGGAGATTACGTTAACAGGTAGAGAAGGCGG
Organism: Paenibacillus sp. JT22N1; assembly: GCF_059692155.1. Classification (NCBI taxonomy): domain Bacteria; kingdom Bacillati; phylum Bacillota; class Bacilli; order Caryophanales; family Paenibacillaceae; genus Paenibacillus; species Paenibacillus sp. JT22N1. Next base: position 245,298 of record NZ_JCAUAW010000014.1, on the reverse strand, counting down.
CGGCGACGAGAAAATCCCTATGTGCGGTGTCCCTCATCACGCGGCGGACAATTACATGTCTCGGTTAATCGAGAAAGGGTATAAAGTCGCCATATGCGAGCAAGTTGAGGACCCTGCTGAAGCCAAAGGTGTGGTGCGACGTGAGATTGTTCGCATCGTTACGCCGGGGACCGTTATGGATAGCAAGCTTCTAGGCGAATCGAGCAACAATTACATCGTTTCCCTAGTGAGTCAGGAACATGGTTATGCTTTTACGGCATGCGATATTTCAACGGGGGAGTTATATACAACACGGCTTTCTAACTCATGGGAACTCGTCGTTGATGAACTCAATGTATACAACCCTTCGGAGATTATTACGGATAATGGCTTATTAACGACAATTCGGGAAACAGGCCTCACTTGGGGACGAAGTACGGTGCTAACGGAATGGACTCAAGTGGATGAAAAACTGCTGGATGAGCATTTTGCTGAGGATGCCGCACTGCCTGGTTTATCCGCTTTGAACCGTCAAGGCGTTGCCTTGCTGCTTGCTTATTTAAAAGAAACGCAAAAACGAGCATTGACCCATGTGAAGCATATCCGGGTATATGAGCCCGATCAATTCATGACGATGGATCCTTTTACGCGTAGAAATCTTGAACTCGTAGAAACGGTACGTGAACGAGCGAAAAAAGGTTCTTTGCTTTGGCTGCTCGACAAAACAGTAACAGCGATGGGCGCTCGGATGTTGCGCCGTTGGATCGAAAAACCGCTCATGAGCGTTTCCCGCATCGAAGAGCGTCTGGAAGCTGTCAATCTGCTCTACAATCAGCTCATTATCAGAGAAGATGTGAAGCAAGCGTTGAAGGAAGTCTACGATTTGGAGCGTTTAGTTGCTCGTATTTCCTACGGGAATGCCAATGCTCGCGATATGATCGCACTCAAGCACTCCTTGCAGCAGGTTCCGCTGCTTCAAGAAGTCTGTGCAGCTTCCGGTTCCGAAACGCTTCGCAAACTCGTCGAAAATATGGATGCCTGTGAAGATGTTATGTCGTGGATTGCTAGCGCCATTGAGGACGAGCCACCTGTATCCATTCGGGATGGCGGCATGATCCGCGAAGGCTACCAGCCATACTTAGATCAACTCCGGGAAGCAAGTAAGAACGGAAAGCAGTGGATCGCTGAGCTCGAGCGTCAGGAGCGGGAGGCGACGGGCATCAAGTCGCTCAAAATCGGCTACAACAAAGTGTTCGGATACTTTATTGAGGTCACCAAAGCGAACATGTCCGCGCTGCAGGAAGGCCGCTACGAACGCAAGCAGACGCTTGCGAATGCCGAGCGCTACGTAACGCCGGAGCTCAAAGAGAAAGAAGCGCTCATTCTGGAAGCGCAGGATAAAATGGTTGATCTGGAGTATGAGCTGTTCACGGAGCTTCGCGACCGGATCTCTGAGCATATCTCCAGATTACAGAAGCTGGCGGAAGTGATCGCTACCGCCGACGTTTATCAGTCGCTGGCGACGGTCAGCGCAGCGCATCACTACCGCAAGCCGGAGATCGGCGAAGGCTTCGATCTCGAGATTGAAGAAGGCCGCCACCCTGTGGTGGAAGCGGTCATTCAAGACGGCTCGTTCATCGCGAACGAAACGAGCCTGCTGTTAGATGAGGGCCGCATTCTGCTTATTACCGGACCGAACATGGCCGGTAAGAGTACATATATGCGGCAGGTCGCTGTGATCTGCCTGATGGCGCAGATCGGCTGTTTCGTACCTGCCAGATCTGCTCGCATTCCGGTCACCGACCGAATCTTCACGCGGATCGGCGCTGCCGATGATCTGATCGGCGGTCAGAGTACGTTCATGGTCGAGATGATGGACATCCAAGTGATGACCGAAAAGGCAACGAGCAAGAGCCTCGTCATCATCGATGAGCTTGGCCGCGGCACCTCGACCGGGGAAGGGATGGCGATCGCGCAAGCGGTAATCGAGTTCCTGCATGACCAGATCGGCTGCAAGACGCTCGTTTCGACGCATTTCCACGAGCTTGCGCATCTGGAAGAAAGCCTCGGGCATCTGCGCAATCACTGCATGGCCGTGAAAGAAAGCGGCAGGCAGGTGACCTTCCTGCGCAAGCTCATTCCCGGAGCAGCGAGTACGAGTTACGGCATCTACTGTGCCGAAATCGCGGGGCTGCCCGATGCCATCATTCAGCGCTCCTATGAGCTGCTGAATGGGTTTGAAGAGCGGGCGGCGGGTGCTGCGCAGATCGCCGCAACGACGGCTTCCGCCCCGCCAGCGGCAGCTCCTATACAGCAGCTGTCCCTCTTCGCGGAAGACAGCACGGCAAACACGGCTGTCAAGAAGAAGCAGCCGGACAGCAAATCTCAGCTGGTGCTTGACCAGCTGAAAGGGATCGATTTAATCAATATGACGCCGCTGCAGGCGCTCAATTTAGTATACGAATGGAAGCAAAAGCTGCAATAAGCTTGTTTCCCTAATTATATATTCGAGGAGAGACGCACATGAAAGATCAACCAAGAATGAAAACAATGAAGATTACCCTAGCACTGGCGTCGGCTCTTATGACGGTCCTGCCCTTGAATGCGTTGGCACAAGAAGATTTACAAACACAGCAAGTCAGAGAAATCATTGGCAAGCTGCATGTGAGTGGTGTAACGGAAGAAGCGTTAGCTAATCAAAGCATTAAGCAAATGGTAGAAGGTCTGAAAGATCCATATACCGTCTTTTTCAGCCAAGAAGAGTACGGTCAGTTCTCCAGTTCCTTAGAAAATAATTATGTTGGTATGGGCGCTCGAATCGGGATTGATGACAAGGGCGTGTATTTATCCGAGGTTTTTGCAGGTTCATCTGCTGAATTAGCGGGCTTGCAGCGGGACGACTATGTCCGTGCCGTGGATGGGGCTCCTGCTTCTACGACCTCTATTGATGAAGTCAGAAACAAAATCGTTGGCGTAGCGGGGACGAAAGTTAATGTTACCGTTCAACGCGGTGACAAAGAATTAACCGTAGAGATTACGCGTAAAGGGATCAATGTACCTGAAGTGTATAGCAAGAGCTTCACGAATGGTGTTGGTTACATTCAAATAACGGATTTCTCAAGCGATGCGGACGAGGATTTTGATAAACAGCTTACGGATCTGCAGGCAAAAGGTTTGAAATCTTTGATTCTAGATGTTCGTAATAATCCAGGAGGTCTTGTGGATACGGCTCAGAACATTGCCAAGCATTTTGTCAAAGAAGGCGTTCTGATTCATACAAGAGACCGCAATGGTGTGGATGATCCGGTGTTGATCACGGGCGGAACAGAATTGTCTATTCCTGTTTACATTTTAGCCAATGAATATAGCGCAAGCGCTTCGGAAGTGCTGTCAGGCGCTCTGCAGGACTATAATGTTGCCAAAGTAATCGGTATGCAAACGTACGGCAAAGGAAGTGTACAACAGCTTTATCAATTGGATAAAGACAGTGCGCTGAAAGTAACGGTTGAAGAGTATTTGACGCCGAATAAGCGTAAAGTGAACAAAGTCGGAATCACGCCGGATATCAAAGTGGACGGGGCTTCTGCTCAATTGATTACCGCATTACAGACAGTGGGGATCACAGATATTAACGTCGAGATTTCCAAGCACAAAGTAACTTATAACGGTGTGGAAATAGGAAGTGGATTCGCTAATTTCCATGAAAATGGCAAATTATATGCATCAACACGCGGCCTAGCGGCACTTGTTGGAGCTACGATTACATGGAACGAGGCGACACGAACGGTCGATATTTCCGATAGTAAAGGAACGCATGCCATCCCTGTTGAGACGGACAAGCTAATCATTGAAAATGGGACTAGCTACGTCAATGTTGATCTTTTCGATGATTATTTTCCACAGCTGCAAGTGAAGGATCAAGGAGAGAATGTTTCCATCCGTGCTGTAAAGGGGAACTAAGAATTATGGGCAAAATCCAGCTCTTAAGCGAACATATTGCGAACCAAATCGCCGCAGGGGAAGTAGTTGAACGACCTTCTTCTGTGGTGAAAGAACTCGTCGAGAACTCGGTGGATGCCGGCAGTACTCGGATTGATGTGACGATTGAAGAGGGTGGTCTTCAGCTGATTCGGGTGTCCGATAACGGCTCTGGTATGGCTTTGGAAGATTGCGAATTAGCTTTTCAGCGTCATGCCACAAGTAAAATCGCGACAAGCAAAGACTTATTCTCGATACGAACGTTAGGTTTCCGTGGCGAGGCTTTGCCGAGTATAGCTTCCGTGTCTAGGTTAGAGTGTGTCACTAGCTCTACGAATGATGGACTGGGGCGGAAAATCTCCATTGAAGGCGGCACGATTCGCAGTGTCGAAGAAACGGCTGCTTCACGCGGGACTGAAGTGTCAGTGAGGGAATTATTTTATAACACGCCGGCACGATTAAAATATATGAAAACGATTCAAACCGAGCTTGGCCATATCTCTGATTATTTGTACAGATTAGCGCTGGCTCACCCTGGTATCGCCTTTTCGTTGAAACATAATAGCAATCTCCTGCTTCAAACGTTGGGCAACGGAGACTTGCTCCAGGTCATCGCCGGCATTTACGGCACGGCAGTCGGCAAGCAAATGCTTCCTCTCCAAGTGGAAAGCTTGGATTATACGATCACGGGCTTCGTGGCAAAGCCCGAAATGACCCGCGCGAACCGTGGCGGCATCTCGACCATTGTGAATGGTCGTTACGTGCGCAATTTCGCGCTGAATCAAGCGCTGCTGCAGGGATATCATACCCTGCTGCCGATCAACCGCTATCCCGTGGCCGTGCTGCACATCGGGATGGATCCTGCCTTAGTGGATGTGAATGTGCATCCATCTAAGCTTGAGGTCCGCTTCAGTAAAGAGGCGGAGCTAACCGCGTTAATCGAAGCCGAAGTGAAGCGGCTATTTGGACGGCAGGTGCTGATCCCGCAAGGGATGAAGCCAGCAGCACCTAAGGGTGCATACGTGCAGGAACAGCTGGATCTCACAAGAACGGTTGAGCCAGCAACTGGATCAAGCGCATCTACTCCGGCAGCTTCATCTGCGATACCTACACCGCTTCCTGATTCTACGATACAGCATGTATCCGTGGATTCAGATAGCATGGTTTTGCCGCAAGTAAAAGAGGTCGGTACAACGTATCGACCAGAATCGGTATCAACATCCCGGCCACCTATCGTAGAGCCGCAGAGAAGCTCCACAGCTTCCACAGCTTCTGGAACATCCGGAGCTTCATATTCGAGCCGTCCGACATCACCATCAAACAACAGCTACACGTCCCCTGCTGGAAGCAATCCCAGAAGTACGTCCATTCAGCAGCAGCGCCGGACAAACGAAGCGTTCATGGACCTACTGCCCTCCAAACAGGAAGGCGAGTCACCCATGCTTCCCGCTTTTCCAAGATTGGACCCGATCGGTCAAATGCATGGCACTTATTTGGTCGCCCAAAACGAAGAAGGCCTGTTCCTGATTGATCAGCATGCTGCGCATGAACGAATTAATTATGAATATTATTACGAGCGTTTTGGCAATCCTGCTGAGGCAAGCCAAGAATTGCTCGTTCCCATTACATTAGAATTTACACCGTCTGAAGCAGGCATTATTGCCGAGAAGCTGTCGCTTTTTGAGCAGGCCGGCGTGTATATGGAGGCCTTCGGAGGGAATACGTTTCTGGTCCGTGCGCATCCACACTGGTTTCCGTCAGGAGAAGAGAAGGGGATCGTCGAAGAAATGTGTGAGTGGGTCCTCAGCGAGAGAAAGGCTGTAGACATCGCCAAACTAAGAGAAAAGGCGGCTATTATGTGCTCTTGCAAAGCATCGATCAAAGCGAATCAAGGACTTAGTGTTCTTGAGATGGAAACGCTGATCGACCGACTATCAGGCTGCCGTAATCCCTACACATGCCCGCACGGAAGGCCAATTGTCGTCAGCTTTACGACTTATGAACTGGAAAAAATGTTTAAGAGAGTGATGTAAACCCGTGTTAGTGACAACATCGTATAATCCGTCCAGTGGTTTATTGGACAAAGCAGTGCGACTGGCTGCTGCGTATGGCGGCCAAGTCGTGCCCCGAAGGAAGTATTCTTTGGAACATCTTAGGAATAATTATAAGGATGATTCCCTTTTGCTTGTGACCAGAGATGAGATCAGGTACTATGGAGATGACCAACCTGCGTACTTTTTTCATCCAAGTATGGCCCTCGTTCGTGTCAAACGTATGCAGCGAGGCGAGGCTGATTTGTTAATTGAGGCTTCCGGTACAGGAATTGGCGATCATATCGTGGATTGTACAGCAGGCTTAGCGTCGGATTCAATCGTGTTCTCCTTTGCTGTTGGTCCACAAGGAAGCGTCACGGCACTCGAAAGCGAAAAGATTCCAGCTATGTTGATTCAAGAAGGTTTAGCTGTTTATGAATCGGAAATTCCCGAGCTTAACGAGGCTATGAGGCGCATCACGGTTAGAAAGACACATCACCTCGCGTATTTGCAGCAACTGGCACCACAAAGCGTAGATGTTGTCTATTTTGATCCGATGTTTCGCAGTCCGATTGAGGAATCTCAAGCAATCTCTCATCTTAGACGCAATGCGAACGATGAAGCTGTCAGTATGGCATCTATCGAAGAGGCTAAAAGAGTTGCACGTAAGAGCATTGTGCTCAAAGAAAACAGAGACAGTAAAGAATTTGCCCGGCTCGGGTTCGAGCATGTATTGCGATCGACGACCAAAACAACGTATGGAGTGATTCGACTGTGTTAGCCCCATCAGCCAAGCCGAAATTACTCGTGCTACTAGGTCCCACGGCAGTTGGTAAGACCAAGCTAAGTTTAGAAATTGCGCAGAAGTTTGGCTGCGAAATTATTTCCGGAGATTCCATGCAAGTCTATCGAGGTATGGATATTGGAACAGCCAAAGCGAGTGAAGCTGAGCAGGAGCTTGTCCCGCATCATTTGATTGATATTCATGATCCTTCCTATCCCTTTTCGGCGGCGGAGTTTCAAGAGCGTGTAAAGGCTTTGATTCTGGACATTCATTCACGTGGGAAGCTTCCATTTATTGTTGGAGGTACAGGCCTTTATATCGAGTCTGTGTGTTACGATTATCAATTCACGGAAGTCAGTATGGATGAAGCGTTCCGCCAAGAGCAGGAAGCGTTCGCCACTGAGCATGGGGACAAGGCGCTGCATCAGAAGCTGCGTGATATTGATCCAGAGAGCGCTAATCGACTTCATGCCAATGATCGTAGACGTGTAATACGAGCTCTTGAGATTTATTATATCTCTGGTGAAACGATGACAACCCATTTGGCGTCCCAGAAAAAAGAGTCTCCCTACGAACTATGTATCATTGGATTGACGATGGATCGCGCACTGCTGTACAAGCGAATTGAGGAACGTATCGATGCGATGATGCAGGAGGGGCTTATCGAGGAAGTTCAATCGATTCTAGCCGCAGGCTGTCCAAAGCAGGCGATTTCTATGCAAGCACTCGGTTATAAAGAAATCGTCAGCTATCTCGAAGGCGAATTGAGTTTAGAGGAAGCGGTAACGCTGCTCAAGCGTGACACGCGCCGATTTGCCAAGCGCCAATTGTCATGGTTTCGGCATATGAAAGACATTCATTGGGTGGATGTGACGGAATCAGCAAATTTTTCTGCCCATTTCCAAATTATTAATGATATACTAGCAGGAAAGTTTGTACATAAAATTGAATATAATTAACAAATACACCAATAGAAAATAGCGCCTTCTGGCGATAGTTTCATTCCATTAAGGGGGACCACTGATGAACAGATCCATTAATATCCAGGACAATTTTCTTAATCAACTACGTAAAGAAAGCATTCCCGTTACCGTATATTTAACGAATGGGTTTCAAATCAGAGGACTAATTCGCGCTTTTGACAACTTCACGATCATCATTGACAGTGAAGGCCGTCAACAAATGGTTTACAAACATGCCATCTCTACCTTCACGCCGCAACGAGCTGTTTCTTTAATGGCTGCTGCTGAAGCTTCGGAATAATCCGTACTCGTACGTTTTGTTTTGCAACTTTTTTATGGACTGAATCGTCTAACCGAATAGATACTTGTGGGAGCAACCTTGTTTAAGGTTGTTCTTTTGTTGGTTACTACAATAGAGAAATGAACAACGAGGGAGTCGATGGATTTGGAGAAACCTACGAATAAGCAAACAACTGCGAATACAAAGACGAAACCACAAGGAAGCAACAAAGGCTCTAAGAAAAAGAGATTTAATGTTCGTCAATTTATTATGGGTTCGATTATTGTTGCCATTCTGGCTATTATTTGTGCAATGGGTATTTATATCGTCGTTATTATGAACGGTTTTAAGATTCTCGATAACAATATTGATAAGATTGATACGGCTAGTGAATCGACGCTCATTTATGCGCAAGAAGAAGGAAAAGATAAGCCTGCAACGGAAATTGGTAAAATCTATAAAGGTGAAAATCGAGAAAGTGTGAACATCAAAGATGTTCCGGAGCGATTAAAGCAAGCTTTCATTGCAACGGAAGATCGTCGGTTTAACGAGCATGCAGGCGTTGATTTAAGATCCATTGGACGTGCGCTTGTCAAAGATATTATTCATATGAGCGCTGTAGAGGGTGGAAGTACAATTACCCAGCAGCTTGCAAAAAATGTGTTTCTTAGTTCCGAGAAAACAGCTTTTCGTAAAGGGACGGAAATGTCGATCGCTTTTGCTTTGGATGAACGGTTTAGTAAGGATGAGATTCTTGAAAAGTATTTAAATCGTATTTTCTTCGGCAGTAACGCTTATGGCATCAAAGCGGCAGCCAAGGTGTATTTCGGCAAATCCAACCTGAATGAATTAGAGGTATGGGAAATGGCAACGCTAGCTGCTTTGCCAAAAGCGCCATCGAGATATTCGCCACTGCAGCATCCGGACTTATCAAAGGAACGCCGTGCTGTTGTTCTTAAGCTGATGACCGATCAAGGCTATATTACAGAGGCTGAGCGTGCGAAAGCAGCAGCTGTGGATTATGTTCCGCCAGCAGCGGCTAGTCAAAGCACTAAGGATTATGCGACTTACTTGGATTATGTGGTAGATGAAGCAGAGAGTATGTATGGTATCGATGAAGATGAGTTGCTGACCAAGGGCTACCGCATCTATACGACAATGAATCCGAAAGCGCAAAAAGTGATGGAGCAGACTTATGCAAATCCAAGCTTTTTCCAGAAGGATGCTTCTGATGGTCAAAAGATTCAGAGTTCCATGGTTATTGTGGATAACAAAACAGGCGGTTTAATGGCGTTGATAGGCGGCCGGGATTACAAACAAAGAGGCTTCAGTCGCGTGTATTCCAAAAGACAACCAGGCTCTTCGTTCAAGCCGATAGCGGCTTATGGTCCTGCACTAGAGAGTGGGAATTATACGCCGTATTCCATTCTCGATGATTCGCAGACGACTTTCGGTAACGGAACTTACTCCCCACGTAACTATGACCGTGTAACACATGGGCAAGTAACGATGTTTGAGGCAGTCAAAAAGTCCTATAATTTGGCTCCTGTTTGGCTTTTAGATCAAATTAAAGTGTCTAAAGCGATTGAATTTGCGAATAAGATCGGGACTCCCCTCAACAAACAAAAGGATCAAAACTTGTCCATTGCGTTGGGCGGACTTACGGATGGCGTTTCTCCATTACAAATGGCGACGGCGTATACAGCTTTTGCTAACCAAGGGTTGCAAAATAAAACTCACGCGATTCTACGCATTACGGATGTGCAAGGCAAAGAAATTGCTGCTTACAAGCCAGAGAAGAAACAGGTTATTCAACCTAAAACAGCTTATTATATGACGCTGCTGCTTCAGGGCGTTGTAGAACCAGGCGGTACGGGGACCAAAGCTAAATTCAATCGTCCTGTAGCCGGCAAAACGGGTACAACTGGACTAGACATCAAGGGAATTGAACAATATGATCGTGATGTTTGGTTTGTAGGCTATACGCCGGAGTGGACTGCAGCCGTTTGGGAAGGCTTCGATAAAGTAGATGCGAAGCACTATGTCACAATCGGCAGCGGAAGCCCGTCGGCTATTTTTAAAGAAGTGATGTCGAAGTCGCTAGAAGGCCGACCTGTGACGAACTTCGTGAAGCCTGATAATGTGCCTAATCTAACGGAACCGCCAAAAGGGATTGCGGATTTAACTGCTGTATATGTACCTGAAACAAAGATGGTTAAACTAACCTGGACATCTCTGGGCGAAAAAATCGCTTATCAATTGTATCGCAAAGGTGCTAGTGAAGCAGAGCCAAAGATGCTGATCCAAACGCCAACAGCTGTTATTGATGATTCCACCACGAACAGCGGTGAGACGTATCAATATTACATTGTACCGATTAATTTGGACTCAAATACTGAGGGAGCCAAATCCAATGTAGCTTCCGTCGAAATACCGAAGGATGGAACGCTACCTGACGGTACCAAGCCGTCACCATCGATCTCGCCGTCAACATCACCTGGGAAGGATCCTCTAGAGCCAACACAGTCGCCGGGTACGAAGCCTTCGCCATCGCCCGGAAGCACCAATAAGCCTGGCGCTAGTCCGACTCCAAGTGCCAGCATCAGTCCAAGTCCTACTCCTACCCCATCTCCGGCTAACAAGCCGGTTGATGGTACCGAGGAAAAACCGAAGGATGGCAAGCAAGACGGTGGACAGAATATTGTGCCGAAATTATAGTAACTTGTTTGTTGCTTGACTGAAGGTCTTTTTAACCGAATTGGTCCGAAGCCACAAAGGTCGTTAGCGATGATTTTCATGCTTTAGTAGGCAAGGGCTCATATTTTGATGTTGCATGAAAAACAGAGACCGTCGATTCATTCATCTAATCTTGCCCTGCATTGAGGTGTCTTAGATCGGGTTCAATCTTCAACTATGCTCAATTGAGGTTGCTAGATGAATGAATCCATGTTCGCAGATGAATGATGTTGTAGCAAGTGCAACAATTAGCTGAATGACTCTAAAATCGGATTTTGGAGTTTTGTTGAGAGACATAATGAATCAATCGACAGTCTCAAACAACCTTATGTAACACGGTTTGATCTTAAGTAGAGATGAACATGCTAGTTAGGGATTTATTTCATCCTTAAAGTCCATAGGTCTAGCCTATAATCCTTTTTTAACGATGAAAAACAGCTTTATGAGGGAACAACAGACCCGCATTCCGCGGGTCCCACACTAAACCTACATACTATTGACGGAGGAATTTTCAATGAACTTGCCTTTCAACATGCTTAAACCTACTAAGCTTCTACCGCTCACGTTGATCGCGTTAACTTTAATCGCGTCGGCCTGCGGCAACAAACCTACCGAATCTGCCGGCGGAACAACAACGCCTAAGAGCGGCGCAACAGCACCTGCTGCTTCTTCTGCAGCATCGCCAGCGGCATCGCCAACTGCAGCTCCTAAGCAATGGAGCAAAGCGCCAGATATGACGATCGATCCGAACAAAACGTATCAAGCTGTAGTAACAACGTCCAAAGGAACATTTACCATTGATCTGTTTGCTAAGGAAGCTCCGAAGACCGTTAACAATTTTGTGTTCCTGTCCAAAGAAGGCTTTTATAACAATGTGACGTTTCACCGTATTATCAAAACGTTCATGATTCAAACAGGAGATCCGCTTGGGACAGGCAGAGGCGGTCCCGGCTACAAGTTTGCAGATGAGCTGAAAACATCGCATAAATATGAACCCGGCATTGTCGCAATGGCGAATTCCGGCCCCAATACGAATGGCAGTCAGTTTTTCATTTGTTCGGGAGAAGATTGTGCAAATCTCAATAAAAAACCGGACTATTCGATTTTTGGCAAAGTAACGTCAGAAGGCATGGCAACAATAGCTAAAATTGCTGAAACACCTGTTGAGATGGGTGGCGAGTCCTCACCAAGCAAGCCAAAAGAAAAAGTAACGATTAACGCGATCGCCATTAAAGAAAAATAGAATATCATATTCTAACAGTTAAGGTTGGATAGGAGAGAAAACCGCGTGAAACAGCCATGTTTATTGTTCCATGGATTCACCGGTGGACCTTATGAGGTTGAGCCTTTAGCACGGCATTTACGTGAACGCGGGCATCTTTGTGAGGTTCCGAGACTCCCATGGAACGGAGAATCCTGTCATCAATTAAAAGTATCACATTGGGAAGATTGGGTACGCGAAGCTGAAGAGCATGCGGAGAGAATGACGATCCAATATGGATCATTTGATATGGTAGGCTTCTCGATGGGTGGGCTGCTGGCCGCTTATTTATCCGTTCGATATCCAGTTCGCAGGCTGATCCTTTTGAACACGGCAGTCATTTATGTCAGTCCTAGAAGAATGCTGGATGTCATTCGAGATGAGTGGAAATATCAAAGGAAAATCAGCTTTATTAAAGCGAAATCCACACCGCTAAGAGCTACCTGGCAGTTTACGCGACTTGTTCGGCATTTGAAACCAGAACTAAGTCAGGTAAGCATACCAACACTCATCGCTCAGTCTGAAAAAGATCAGGTTATTCATCCGCAAAGTGCGCGGTACATCTATAGTAAGCTAAAAGGACAGCGAGAGCTCCATTGGCATTCCAGATCTAATCATTTGATCTGTCTGAGTGAGGATGCAGGCACGTTGTTTCGTCAAGTTAGTGCATTTTTGGATAAGGAGTAGCAAGGATGACTGTACAGCCGAACATGAATAAGAAACAAAGAGCCATCACTCCAACACCGAAAAAACGCCGACGAAAGCAACAAAAATCTACGTTCAACCGTATGCTTGTGAGAGTTTTCCGAATCGTGGTTACCGTGTTCCTCTTGCTTGTCGCTTGGATCGTCTACATCCAGTGGAAGGTTCAAATCGCTCCTGATCAAACGCTGCCTAAGCAAGTTGACGTGGGTATCGTTCTTGGTGCTTCCTTGCGCCAAGATATCCCTAGCCCTGGTCTCCAGGAGCGTCTAGATTTGGCGGTTAATCTCTATAAAGAGGGTCGGTTCAAGCAACTGATCGTCTCCGGAGGTCTGGATCATAACGGCTCCAAACTAACGGAGGCGGAGGGAATGCGTAATTATTTGGTTAAAAAAGGGCTTCCGGTCAAGAGCATCTTGATTGAGCCTCGGGCGACAAGTACCTATGAGAATTTGCTTTACAGCAAGCAAATTATGGACGAGCAAGGATTTGTGAGTTCGATTATTATGACCCATCAATTTCATGGTTCTCGTTCACTCGATATCGCAGAAACGATTGGTTTGAAGCAGCCTCTCATTTCATCAATGAAGTCAGAGGTGCTCTTCATGCCTTACCATGAAGCGAGAGAAACGCTAGCTTATACGAAGTGGTATTTGACAAAGCTGTTGTTGATGATAGGTATATAAGATAAACAAAGAAGCATGACCTGTAAGCGGGAATTACCCACTTGCTGGTCATGCTTTTGTTACCACATAAGAAAGTATAAGTTTTCGGTTTCCGAAAACTGCTTTCTTATTGGCGATAAAACCTACATCTAAACGCGGTCGCTCATCTTTGAATGGCCTCGATAGAGGTTTTCTCATTGTGCCTTGGTTATCCGTTTACAATGGCTCCACCGTTCACATGTAAGATTTGACCAGCCATATAGGATGAATCCTCGCTTGCGAGGAAAACATAGCTGGCAGCGAGTTCACTTGGCTGACCGGCACGTTTCATTGGTGTAGTCGAGCCGAAAGTGGCAACTTCCTCTGCGGTGAACGTAGAAGGAATGAGGGGCGTCCAGATCGGACCTGGAGCTACGCCATTTACGCGTATGCCTTTTGCGTTCAGCTGAAGAGATAGGGAGCGCGTGAAGGTCACAATGGCCCCTTTCGTAGCGGAATAATCGAGCAGCTGCTCATGACCGTGATAAGCGGTAATAGAAGCTGTGTTGATAATTGCGCTTCCGGATTTCAGGTGAGGTAGTGCAGCCTTGGTCAAATAAAAGAAAGAGAAGATATTGGTTCGAAACGTCCGCTCCAACTGCTCAGAAGTGATATTCTCGATGCTGGGCTGAGGATGCTGTTCTGCTGCATTGTTCACTAAGATATCGAGTTTGCCGAACTTCCCGACAGTTTGCTCAATGATTTGCTTGCAGAAATTCTCGTCGCCAATGTCTCCGGCAACATGCAGACACTTTCGTCCTGCCTTTTCCACATGACGCTGTGTCTCCTCCGCATCCTTATGTTCGTTCAAATATACCAATACGACATCTGCGCCCTCTTTGGCATAGGCAATCGCGACTGCGCGGCCAATTCCGCTATCACCTCCAGTAATCAGGGCGACTTTATCCTTAAGCTTGCCAGCTGCTTTATACCCAGCAAGCTCAAAGACAGGGAGAGGATTCATCTGTGACTCAATACCTGGCTGCTGGTTCTGATGCTGGGGCGGGAATACGGGTTTCTTTTCTGTTGCTGTTGCCAATTGTATTTGCTCCTTTCATCCTAGACAAATTCTTTGTTAGGATGATACAAGGGGCTGCAAATCATACTTAGTTCGGTAATGATAGCCATATCTGGCTTGGTAACCAAGCTTTTCATACAAAGTTACCGCGGGTATATTGGAAGTAACGACCTGTAAATATTGTTTGGTTGCACCGTGCTCCAAACTCCATTCCGTCAGTGCGTGCATGAGGACGTACCCAAGTCCTTGGCCTCGATGGCCTTCATGGATAACGACATTTACAAAACCTGCCCATTCGTCCTCTACAATAGCAGTACCTAATGCAATGATTTGGTCATTCAGTTTCAGCTTGAGGAACCCTTTCGGAGAAGGCATTCGTTCAAATAGTCCGCTATAGAAACCTCTGCGCTCTTCGGGAAACTGTTCAAGCATGAGGAAAGCGTCAAGCCACTCCGCATCTGCTGCTTCTGTCCATTCCATTTGAATGGACGACTTCTTTTGCATCATCTTACTGTTTGCGTTATCGGAAACTTGCCGACTGGTTGCAGTCATCATCAGACATGGCGTATCAATCGCATATCCTTTTGTTTGAAGAAATTCATCCAGACCTTCAGGGGAAGCATCGCTAATATGAAAAATTGCGGGTAAACCAAGTTCTTGATAAGATTGCTCTATTTTCGCAAGCCAATTAGGATCGTTTGGATATTCGCCAATGGCAAGCACACTGTTTGCGCGTTTAGTGACACCTCGCGAGGCCCGTAGGAGCCAATTGTCAATGGAAGTGGATGACTCGGCTGGCCACGTGTTTGATGCCACCGTATCGATGGCGACATAAAAGTCTGTTTTTTCGTTCATTTCTAGCGATCTCCTCCTCAAGTAAGTTTCCAATATTATAAATAATTTTATAGAGTTATGTATATAAATAATCGCGCTCCGCCAAAGTGGAAAATTATTATCCTTTGATGTAAGCTATGAAACAACAGGAGGTGGATTTTTCTTGGAATATATCATTCGTACCGCACAATTAGAAGATTACGAAGCCGTGAATGCCATTATTCGAGTAGGGCAGGAAGAACATGCGGATACGTTGCCGGAGCGTTTTGCTAGGTTAGATCACGTTGTTGCTATGGGTTGGTACCGAAGCTTTTCAGACCAACAGAACAAAGTGATTTTAGTCGCGGAGAAAGAGGGTTTGGTCGTTGGAGTAGCTATGCTGGAGATGAAGAAGTCTCCTACCTATGAAGCGCTAGTTCCTCGAACCTATGCGTATTTAAATGAACTGGCCGTCTCACCGGACTTTCTGCGTCAGGGCATTGGTACAAAGCTATATGAAGCTTCTGTTGACTGGGCTAAGGAGCGTTCAGCTGCTTCACTAGAATTAAACGTATGGGAATTTAATGAGCGTGCTATAGCCTTTTATAAATCCTTAGGGATGTTTACCTTAAATCGCACCATGACGACAGTGATATGATCAACAATGAAGGAGCATGATTATGCTATTTATCGATAACGAAGGAATCACAGATCCCCGGATTAATTTAGCCATTGAGGAATATGCCCTAAGGCAGCTCCCTAACGATGAGAGTTACTTACTTTTTTACATCAACGAACCGTCCATTATTATTGGTAAAAATCAAAATACACTCGAAGAAATCAATCCTGAATATGTCAAAGAGAATAACCTGCATGTGGTTCGGAGATTATCGGGTGGCGGAGCCGTGTATCATGATTTGGGTAACCTGAATTTCAGCTTCATTACCAGGGATGACGGGAACTCTTTTCACAATTTTCAAAAGTTTACTGAACCAGTTGTTGAAGCACTGCGTAAGCTTGGTGTTGAAGCAGCTTTAACGGGCCGTAATGATATCCAAGTCGGTGAGCGTAAAATTTCGGGCAATGCACAATTTGCAACCAAGGGCCGGATGTTCAGTCACGGAACACTACTCTTCGATTCAGAGATCGAAAATGTTGTATCTGCCCTAAAGGTTAATCTTGATAAGATTCAGTCCAAGGGCATTAAATCGATTCGCAGCCGGGTCGCTAACATCGTAGAGTTCCTGAACGAGCCTATTACGATGGAGGAATTCCGAATTAAACTGCTTGCTTCTATTTTCAATGCCGAGGAGTCGGAAGTTCCCATGTACAAGCTTTCTGAGGAGGACTGGGACCGTATTCACGAACTATCTGAGGAACGCTATCAAAACTGGGACTGGAACTACGGAAAATCACCCAAAAGTACTATGCAAAACTCCAAACGCTTCGAAGGCGTCGGTACAATAGATGTGCGTTTAGATATTGAAGAAGGCCTTATTCATGATTTAAAAATATATGGAGACTTCTTCGGAGCTAGCGATGTAGCAGAACTAGAGGAAACGCTGCGTGGTTCGCGGTATGAGGAGTCTGCTGTACGAGAACGGCTGTCGAGTGTGGAATTGCAGCGTTACTTTGGTGCGCTGGATTTGGAGTCTTTTGTGGCTTTAATGATGTTAAATTAAGGAAAGGATGGAGGAATACTGCCGATGACTAAGCTTTATTTAATCCGACATGGGGAAACGATGTGGAATGTGGAGCGCCGAATGCAAGGTCACTTGGATTCACCACTTTCATCTTTAGGGGAGCAGCAAGCCTCCTGGTTGTCAGATGCTTTGAAGGATGTTCACTTTGATGTTCTATGTGCGAGCAGCAGCGGTCGAACTTTGCAAACGGCGAATATCGTGAAAGGCTCGCGTGAATTGGCAATACATACCTCGGATGAGTGGAAAGAAATGAATCTGGGTGCTTGGGAGGGACGGATTTCGGCAGAAATTGCAGATTTGGATCCTGACAACTTCCATGCATTCTGGAATGCACCTGATCAGTATAGACCAACGAAAGGTGAGTCCTATGCTGATTTACAGGCTCGCGTCATACCTGCAATTGTGCAGCTGTTAGAGGAATATGCAGGGAAAACAATAGGCTTAATTTCACACACAGTCACATTGAAAATCATCATGGCTTTCTTCGAGCGAAGAGCTTTAGCAGACTTGTGGAACCCGCCATATTTTCACCCTACATGCTTAAGTCTTGTCGAAATGATTGATAACGAGCCTCATATCCGGCTTCACGGAGATACGACCCATTTTCAAGAGGAAGCATTCGGTTTCTAAAATACGATATCAATTGGAGGAATTATTCATGATCTTAGAAGTAGCCATCCTTCCTGTAATTGCAGGAAAAAATGCGGAGTTCGAAGCGGCGTTTCGCCAAGCATCATCCATTATTTCATCGATGAAAGGATACATTTCTCATGAGCTGCAAACGTGTATCGAGGATTGCAACAAATACTTGCTGCTCGTTCACTGGGAAACACTGGAGGATCACACCGTAGGCTTCCGCGGCTCTGAAGAGTATCAAGAATGGCGGAAGCTGCTGCACCATTTCTATGACCCATTCCCAGTGGTTGAGCATTATTCGCTGTCACAAAAGTATCATTAATGGCTGTTGCGGTCTAAAATGCATCAAACGAGCGTAGGATGGATTGATACGAACCATCAAACCATCCTGTAAACGAGGTGATCCTCATGAGTGGTCGAAGCTTGCCATCCAGACAGATCAACATCGTCTTACGGCAGCCAGAGCCTGGCATGCATAGGCGAGCCGTTGATGGAGTAGGCAGCCAGACTCACGCTTCGCCGCTAGCCGATGCCGAGCCGCAGCTCACAGGAAAGAAGACGCCTCTCGAGGGTCCGCTTTCGGATGTTTTCAAAGAGCTTAATCAACTGATTGGCCTTGATAATGTCAAAGAGCTGGTGCATGAAATCTATGCGCTTTTACAAATTTCGCAATTTCGCGCTGAAGCCGGTCTCCTCAGCAATGCGCACGTCTACCATATGATTTTCAAAGGAAGCCCCGGAACGGGTAAAACGACAGTGGCTAGATTGATGGGCCGCATGTTTCATGCCATGGGTGTTCTTAGCAAGGGTCATTTTATTGAGGTGGAACGTGCAGATCTGGTAGGAGAATACATTGGACATACTGCTCTTAAGACTCGTGAGTTGATGAAAAAGGCGATGGGCGGCATCCTTTTTATTGATGAAGCTTATAGTCTGGCACGTGGAGGAGATAAGGATTTTGGCAAAGAATCCATTGATGCGCTGGTCAAAGGTATGGAGGATAAGAAGAATGAGTTCATCCTTATTCTAGCAGGGTATAGCGACGAAATGGAGCAATTTCTGGCTACGAATCCGGGACTTCCTTCAAGATTTCCCATTCAAATTGATTTCGAGGACTATCCGATTGAACAATTAATTCAGATTACTGAGCTCATGGCTAAGGACAGAGAGTATGTTCTTCTTCCTCAAACAATCGTGAAGCTAAAGCAGCATTTAACGGATGAGAAAGCCGCCACATGGCGTGCATTTAGTAATGCGAGGTATGTTCGAAACATTCTGGAGAAAGCGATGCGGCATCAAGCGGTGAGGCTGCTCAGTCAATATGTAAACGCACCTTCCAAATTAGAATTAATGTCAATAAGACCGGAAGATATGAAATTTAAATGAAATTTATAAAGCCATTTAACTTATTTAAGTTAAATGGCTTTTTTTTCTTGGATAAAACGATTGACAGATTGCTTGAACCGAGTAAAATAGACAGAGTGATTAATTAACTGATAATGATTATCAATATTAACTTGGTTGAATTTGGGTTTTATTTTTCTATAGGGAGTCGTGATTCATGCGTAAATTCATTTTAGTGAGTTGGATAGCACTGCTAATGCTGCTATCTGTTCCTTTAACAGTAGGTGCTAAGGCGGAGGATGATCTGGCCAAGGCTGATGAAGGTATCGTTAGTGCCATTCAAGCTGCAGAAAGCGGAAAGTTGGAGGATGCCTCCCAATTGTTCGAAAAGTTTCAAATAAATTGGTTGTCCTATGAAAGTGGCATTAAAGAGCGCTCATTGGCAGCTTACCAGAAGATTGAACAAGCGATGGGTGAAGTCTCCTTCCAAACGCTCAAGCAGCCAATTGATTCGCAGAAATTGGTTGCGGGATTGAATAGTCTTCACAATTTGAACAAGAGTTTTATAGATGGCAACCTGGATGCTTTCGGTAAAGTGGTTCAGGGTAGTGGGGATATTACTGTGAGTTCATTGGTTGAGTTGCTGGAGAAAGCGGCGGATCAAATGAAGCAGAATGATATCGAAGGTGCTTCCGCAAGTATCCAAAAGCTTAGAAATTCCTGGTTGCAAATCGAGGGTATTGTGCTTACACAATCCTCAACTGTCTACACTTCGATGGAAAGAGACATGGTTACTGCTTACGCACAGCTGTCTGCTGTTCCTGTTCAAGCTAGTGAGGCTTCCGCAACAATTGCGCGAATGCACGCTGATTTGCAGCCGTTAGCGGCCAAAACAAGCTACACCATGCTGGATGCGACGACTATTTTGCTCCGCGAAGGTCTGGAAGCTTTGTTAGTCGTCATTGCCTTACTAGGTTTCCTGAATAAATCAGGGCATGGTGATAAGAAACAATGGATTTGGTATGGCGTTATCGGGGGCTTGCTTGTTAGTACGGCGCTTGGCATTGTCGTTCAACAGTTGTTTTCCGCAAGTGCATTTGGGAAAAACAACTTCCTGATTGCTGGATGTACAGGGATTTTTGCAGCTGTCATGCTGCTATATATGAGCTACTGGTTACACAGCAAATCAAGTGTCTCTAATTGGCAGAAGTACATACGGGATCAGAGTGTAAAAGCTTTGGCTACCGGAAGTCTAGTTTCTCTCAGTTTGCTTGCTTTTCTTGCAGTTTTCCGTGAAGGTACAGAAACAGCCCTTTTCATGATCGGTATGGCATCCTCTATCTCCTTAAGCTCACTGCTTGGAGGCATAGGGATTGGAGTGGCTGTCCTACTTATTGTGGCATTCTTAATCCTTAAAATTGGCCTACGTATTCCAATGCGTCCATTCTTTCTAGTTTCAAGCTTCTTCGTATTTTATCTTTGCTTTAAATTTGCGGGGATGGGTGTGCACGGGCTTCAATTGGCAGGTTATTTGCCAGCAACGACAGCTTCTTGGCTGCCAAGCTGGGACTTTATCGCACTGTATCCAACGTTAGAGAGTGCTATACCGCAATTTATTCTCCTGATATCCGCGTTGTTCGCAGTCATCTGGGACCGCCGTAAAACGATTCAAATGAAAAATATAGCATTATCTAAATCATAAATTAGTGAAAAGTGGAGGGAACTATCCCATGAAAAAACGTCAACAACTTATCATTTTAGCAGCTGCAACAACACTTGTACTCGCAGGCTGCGGTAAAACAGAAACAACGGAAGTAACCAAAGTACCCGTCAAAGAAGGCTCAGCAGCGCTTCTTACAAGTCTTGATCAGTTGAAAGGTCAACTGGACACAAATAAGGTTAAAGATCCGCAGAAGCAATCCACCCTACTTGAGAATCAGTGGGCTAGCTTCGAAGATGAAGTAAAACCGAAATTTCCAGAGTTGTATTTTAAAGTAGAGAAATTTCTGACTCCATTAGAAGCAGGATTGAAACAAGACAAGCTGGATTATGCGACATTAACTGTACTCAATAATAATTTGAAAGCAGCAATTACGGAGCTCAGCACCTCCCTCGCTGATAATAAAGGTGCAGTTAATAAAGATGTCATCACGGCATCCAAAGAGCTGCAAGAGGCTGCTATAGCTTATAATAAATATGTTCAAGACCAAGGGAAACAATTAGTCGCTGGACTCGAACAGCTGGATGCTGCTGTAAAGAGCGGCGATCTGAAAAAGGCACAAGAATCCTATGGACAATCACGGATGCCCTATGAGAGAATTGAGCCTATTATTGAGGCTTTTAGTGAGCTGGATGGTGCAATGGATGCTCGTGTGGATGATTTTAAGAATGAAAAGGATCCTGAGTTCACGGGATATCATCGTATAGAGTATTTGTTGTTTGTTAAAAAGAATGTGAAAGAAGCTGAAGCTTTTTCTTCACGCTTACTAGAAGACGGTAAGAAAATGCAGCAAGCAATTGCATCCACTACCATTGAGCCTTCTGATTTTATCGCTGGTGTAGGCGAGTTGATGGAAGAAGCACAATCTAAGAAAATCACTGGCGAAGAAGAGCGCTGGAGTGGAGCTACTATACCTGTTATCCGAGCTAATGTGGAAGGCGCGCAAGCCATCTATGATCTTATAAAAGTTGAGTTGAAAAAGAAAGACCCTGCACTTGATGAGAAAATCAGCAAAAGCTTAGCTTCAGTTATTGAGACAATGAACACACTTTCACCAGTTGGTGCTGCTTGGAATGATTTCAGCAAAATAGAACAAGCCAAACAAATCGATTTGAAAAATAAACTGGAGGCATTCGCTGAGCCGTTAGTGAAAATGCCAGGAACGTTAAGTAAATAAGGGAATGAAAGGAGAACAACGGTATGGGTGATAAAATGAATCGCCGTGCTTTCTTAGGCATGACGGCGGCAGGGGCGGCAGGCGTTATCGTGGGGGATTTGCTTGGGAAGGCGCAGAAAGTGATACCTACCTCTTCGAACAAACAACTAGGTACTGCAACCGCAAGCGCAGCGGATGAAACCATCTCATTTTATGGTGCTCATCAAACCGGTGTTGTGACTCCGGCCCAGAACTTTGCGAATGTGGCTGCATTTGATGTGACAACGCAAGATGTGAAGGAGTTAAAAGAGCTTCTACAGCTATGGACCGAGATGGCAGCGACTCTCATGGAAGGCAAGCCTCTTGCAGCTGAGCCTCAGGAGGGTAAATTCCCACCGGTGGATACAGGGGAGCAAATGGGCCTTGATACGGGTAAATTAACGCTTACCTTCGCTGTTGGTGCGTCTTTGTTCGAAAAAGATGGTGTCGATCGCTTCGGACTTCGTTCTCGTAAACCATCCGGTCTTACAGAAATGCCTATCTTCCATAAAGACTCGCTGCAGGAACAATTGACCCATGGAGACATCATTATTCAGGCTTGTGCAGATGATCCGATCGTTTGTTTCCATGCGATTCGTAACTTTTCTAAAGCTGCTCGTGGCGTCGCTCATTTGCGCTGGCAGCAGACCGGACAGTTGGGCGTGAAATCCCAAGGGACGAAACGGAACTTGTTCGGCTTCAAGGACGGTACGGCTAATCCAGACTTACAAGATGAACAATTTATGAAAAATAATGTTTGGGTCGAGGCGGGAGACGGTGCATCTTGGTTTGCCGGAGGCACCTACATGGTTGTTCGACGTATTCATATGCGCATTGAAACATGGGATCAACAACCATTTTCGGATCAAGAAGAGATTATTGGACGTCAGAAGGTTTCCGGAGCACCGATGGATGGACATGGAGAATTCGATAAGCCTAATTTCGCTGGCGATAGCAAAGGTGAAGTCACAGCACTCGATTCTCATATCCGCCTTTCAAATCCGCGTACGGGAGAGAATTCAGAGCGTGAACGCATTTTGCGCCGCGGGTATAATTTCATGGATAACCTCGATAACGTTGGACGAATCAATGCAGGACTGTTGTTCGTTTGTTTCAATCGGAATATCCAAACGCAGTTTGAATCCATCCAGAAAAGATTGACGAATCCGAAACTTCCTGACAAAATGCTATCCTATACGGACACAACGGGTGGAGGCTATTTCGCTGTGCTGCCAGGTGTTCCATCTAAAGGTTCGTATTTGGGACAAAGTTTATTTACTTAAAATAGGTGGAAAGCTACCGAGAGGCCTATGGTCTTTCGGTATTTTTGTGTCTTCAGATTGGAACACCGTTATAATCGAATTTTCCGCTCCTGCAAATTGACTTTCCCAAGCATTTCCTACACAATGATGAAGGAATACGCCCACATGGGGGCTATTTCGATCGTTTGAATGCAGCGTAAAGGAGACACACTTATGAAAACAACTTCACATATGGTTGAGAAAGAAATCGACGACCGCGCGGTGCTCGTTAGTCTAGTCACTCAGAAACAGAAGAAAAATGAATTATTAGCGGAATACTCGCTGCAAGAGCTGGTTAAGTTAGCTGAAACAGCAGGCGTGCTTGTTTTGGAGACGATGACACAGAACAAAGAAACAAAGGATTCCAAATGGTTTATTGGTAAAGGGAAAGTTGAAGAGCTAAAAGTTCGCTTGGAGGAACTTGGCGGGAATACAGCTATATTCGATCAAGAGCTGTCGGGTGCTCAAGTTCGTAACCTGGAAGCTGCCTTAGATGTGAAAATTATCGACCGCACGCAGTTGATTCTGGATATATTTGCTCAGCGTGCCAAAACACGTGAAGGTATTATACAGGTTGAGCTGGCGCAGCTTAGCTACCTGCTACCAAGACTATCGGGACAAGGTAAGAACTTGTCACGTCTCGGTGGCGGTATCGGGACGAGAGGTCCCGGGGAATCGAAGCTGGAGACAGATCGCCGGCACATTCGCGGCCGTATTGATGAGCTGAAGGCACAGTTGGAAGAAGTTGTTCGCCATCGGACTCTACATCGTGAACGCCGTAAGAAGACCGGTGTGTTTCAAGTTGCCCTTGTTGGTTACACGAATGCAGGAAAATCAACTTTATTGAAACAATTGACTCAAGCGGACGTCTATATTGAGAATCAGTTGTTTGCAACGCTGGATCCGACATCACGGACGATGGAATTGCCAAGCGGCAAAGAGATCGTTCTAACGGACACCGTCGGCTTCATCCAGAACCTGCCGCATGATCTTGTTGCATCGTTCCGTGCAACGCTGGAAGAGGCCAATGAGGCTGATTTGATCCTTCATGTCGTCGATAGTTCAACGGATATGAGAAATGAGCAAATGCGCGTTGTCGCTGAGGTCTTAGAAGAGCTAGGCGCACATCAGAAGGAACAGCTGACCATTTTCAATAAAATTGATCTCTGCTCGCAAGAAGATATGGAAATGCTTTCGACCGAAGGGGAATTTCTGAAAATTAGTGCGTACACCCCTGATGATCTGGAACGCCTGCGAATCGCCATTCAAGAGAAGCTGATGGGAGAGAGTAAAGAGTTCCGTATTCCGGCTGACAAGGGAGACATCATTTCCCTGATGTACCGAATTGGCGATGTCCTGGAGACGGATGTGGACGGAGAAGATATGCTGTTCAAGGTCCGTGTGAACAAGGATGATTACGTCAAATTGGCCTATCAATTGGTGGCTTATGATCAACATGCTCAGCAAGAGGCTCAAGATAGTGAGGGAGAGATTTACTAATTATGCAATTCGGGGATAAAGTTATGGCATTAATGGAGAGCGCAGAACGCCAAATAGAGAGCGCTTTTCGCCAAATTGAGAAAACGATTGATCTTAATCAATGGAAAGTGATTAGCGCTTTCCAAAAACATAAGGTAAGCGATTACCACTTTGCTTCTTCGACAGGCTATGGCTACAATGATCGTGGCAGAGAGGTGCTCGATCTTGTCTATGCGGATGCGATGGGTGCAGAAGCAGCACTCGTACGCCCGCACTTCGTCTCAGGTACACATACGATAGGTACAGCTTTGTTCGGTGTTCTGCGACCAGGCGAACATCTACTTTACATAACGGGTAAGCCTTATGATACGTTGCATAAGGTCATTGGGAAGCCTGGCGACGGTATGGGATCGCTGCAGGACTTTGGCATCGCATACAGCGAGGTTGCGCTGACTGAGGAAGGCGCACCAGACTGGTCGGCCATCATGGCTGCCATTCAGCCGAACACGAAGGTGATCGGCATACAGCGATCGCGCGGCTACTCGTGGCGGCCTTCGTTCACAGTGGAGCAAATCGGAGAAATGGTCCGATTCGTCAAGGAAGTGAACCCGGCTCTGATCGTCTTCGTCGATAATTGCTACGGCGAGTTCACCGAGCTGCAGGAGCCGACGCAGGTTGGCGTCGATCTCATGGCCGGCTCGCTTATCAAGAACCCCGGAGGCGGTATCGCCCCATCCGGAGGATACATTGCCGGGCGTCGCGACCTTGTGGAGCTCGCCGCTTACAGACTGACCGCCCCCGGTATTGGGGGCGAGGTTGGTGCTATGCTCGGCGCTACGCGAGCGATGTTTCAAGGGCTTTTCCTTGCCCCTCACTTGGTGGGGCAAGCCGTCAAGGGCTCTGTCTTCGCAGCCGCGGTGTTCGAAGAGCTGGGCTTCGAGAGCCATCCGCGCTGGCAAACGCCGCGCACGGATCTGATCCAAGCGATCCGCTTCACGTCGGCGGATCACTTGATCACGTTCGTGCAGGGCATCCAGAAGGCGGCTGCCGTGGACTCGCACGTTGTGCCGGAGCCGTGGGATATGCCCGGCTATGAGCATCCCGTCATTATGGCGGCCGGGACGTTCATTCAAGGCGGCAGTCTGGAGCTGTCCGCGGATGCGCCGATTCGTGAGCCCTATATCGCTTATTTGCAGGGCGGGCTTACCTACTCACACTGTAAGTTAGGGGTACTAACAGCAATCCAACATATGGAAGACAAGGGATTGTTGTGAAAAATAAGACTGTGAACAAACCTAACACTCCTTGACACGTTTTTGTTACAAAGGTACAATAGTAGAGAGGTACTTACTGACCAGGAGTGATTAGCATGAGTGATGAGATACGTAGAAATATGGCGTTATTCCCGATCGGGATCGTCATGAAGCTGACTGATTTAACCGCAAGACAAATTCGTTACTATGAGCAGCATGAACTTATTATTCCAGCCAGAACAGCTGGTAATCAACGTCTGTATTCGTTTAATGATGTAGAACGACTTCTTGAAATTAAAGATTTAATTGAAAAAGGTGTGAACATCGCTGGGATCAAGCAAGTTCTTATCCCTGTCGATAAAGATTCAGAAGATGCAACGATTTTGAATGAACACACAGAAGTTAAGCGTAAAGAATTAACCGACTCCCAACTGCACAAAATGCTTAAGCAGCAGTTGATTGGCGGAGGTAAACGCCCTGATCAGGTTTCCCTGATTCAAGGTCAGCTTTCCCGATTTTATAAATAGCATTTCTTAATCGCTCGTAAATTGAGAGGAGACTGCACACGTGAGCTACAACAACAATTTTTCCAAAGAAGACATCTTACGCATTGCCAAAGAAGAAAATGTTCGGTTCATTCGTTTGCAATTTACAGACTTGATGGGAAGCATCAAGAACGTAGAAATTCCTTACAGCCAACTCGAAAAAGCGCTCGATAACAAAATGATGTTCGATGGTTCTTCCATTGAGGGTTATGTGCGTATTGAAGAGTCTGATATGTATTTGTATCCTGATTTGGATACATGGGTTATTTTCCCATGGGTAACCGAGAGCAAAGTAGCACGTTTGATCTGCGATATTTATATGCCAGATGGCAAACCGTTCGCAGGAGATCCGCGTGCCATCTTGAAAAATGCGTTGAAACAAGCCGAAGAGATGGGCTTTACGGCTATGAACGTAGGTCCGGAACCAGAATTCTTCTTATTCAAAACGGATGAAAAAGGCAATCCAACGACGGAACTGAATGACCAAGGTGGTTATTTCGATTTGGCTCCGATGGATTTGGGCGAAAACTGTCGCCGCGATATCGTGTTGACGCTTGAAGAGATGGGCTTCGAAATTGAAGCATCCCACCACGAAGTAGCGCCAGGTCAACATGAAATCGACTTTAAATACGCAGATGCGATTAAAGCGGCTGACCAAATTCAAACCTTCAAGCTCGTTGTCAAAACCGTTGCTAGACAGCATGGTTTACATGCGACCTTTATGCCTAAACCTTTGTTCGGCATGAACGGTTCTGGTATGCACTGTCACCAATCATTGTTTAAAGGTGATGTGAATGCTTTTTATGAAGAGAACGATAAATTAGGTTTAAGTAATGTGGCTAGACAATATATGGCGGGTGTACTTCGTCATGCACGTTCTTTTGCTGCGATTACGAACCCTACTGTAAACTCTTACAAACGTCTAGTTCCTGGTTATGAAGCGCCTGTATATGTAGCATGGTCGGCAAGTAACCGTAGTCCAATGATCCGTATTCCAGCATCCCGCGGTTTAAGCACTCGCGTTGAAGTTCGTAACCCGGATCCGGCTGCTAATCCATACTTGGCTCTTGCTGTTATGCTTGCTGCCGGACTGGATGGCATCAAGAACAAAATGCAGCTTCCTCCTCCAACCGATCGTAACATCTATGTTATGACCGAAGAGGAAAGAGAGAGCGATGGCATTCCTACATTGCCATTGAACTTGAAACAAGCGTTGGACGAGCTGCTTCGCAATGATGTGATTTGCGATACACTTGGCGAGCATGCTCTAGCTCATTTCTATGAACTTAAAGAAATCGAGTGGGATATGTACCGCACACAAGTTCACCAATGGGAAAGAGATCAATATCTGTCTCTTTATTAATCGCTTAGCAAGTTGATATTGATGCAACAATTAGATACGAAAAGCCCGTCAGTCTTCAGGAATATTTCTGAACTGATGGGCTTTTTCACGCGAAGGAGAACATGAGAATGATGGACAACTTTCAAATTAATTTGGAAAAGTATGCTGAACTTGTAGTCAAAGTAGGGGTTAACCTCCACAAAGGCCAGGATCTGATGATAGAGTCGCCGATAGAATCCCTAGAATTGACTAGACTTATTGTAAAGAAAGCCTATGAGGCAGGGGCGAATTTTGTCCAAGTGCATTGGCAGGATGATGTGATTACTCGCAGTAGATTCGAACATGCCCATGATGAAGCTCTAGATTATTACCCAGAGTGGTATACGAATATGTTAGAACGCTTTGTAGAAAACGGTGGAGCTTTACTGAATATCAAAGTCCCGGATCCTGATTTGTACGCGGGTATTGATGCGAGCATGATTTCTAGGGCATCCAAAGCCATGGCTACAGCTAGAGCAAAGTATCAGCAATATGTGAGAACAAGTAAGTTCAGTTGGTGCTTAATCAAAGCGCCTACTGTGGCGTGGGCATCCAAAGTGTACGCCGATTTGCCTGAAGAACAGAGGATCGATGCGATGTGGGAGGCCATTTTCCGGATAAATCGGGTTTATGAAGATGATCCGGTAGCGGCTTGGCGAGTTCATATGGATCAATTGAAGCGCGTTCGCAGCGTTTTGAATGAGAAACAATACGAAGCACTACAATATCGAGCTGCAGGAACTGATCTGCGAGTTGAACTGCCGGAGGGCCACATTTGGCTTGGCGGTGATACGGAGAACGCAAGTGGAATACGATTCGTTGCGAATATGCCGACCGAGGAAGTTTTCACCATGCCTAAGCGAACAGGTGTTCATGGGACTGTGTCGAGCACCAAGCCATTAAATGTAAACGGGGCGCTTGTGGATCGGTTTTCGTTCAAGTTCGAGGGCGGGAAAGTTGTGGATTTTCAGGCAGAAGTCGGCTATGAGCATCTAGCTAGGTTGCTAGATATGGATGAGGGCGCACGGTATTTGGGAGAAGTTGCTCTCGTACCTTTCGATTCGCCTATCTCTAATCTTGACCGCATTTTCTACAATACGGGCATCGATGAGAATGCATCCTGCCATCTGGCCTTAGGCAGCTGCTACCCGATCAATTTGCAGGATGGCGTATCTTTTTCAAGTGAAGAGCTGAAAGCTCGAGGTGGGAACACCAGTTTGATTCATGTGGATTTCATGATCGGGACGGCGGATCTTGAGATCGATGGTGTCCTTGGTGATGGTACCGTTGAACCTATTTTCCGACGTGGAAATTGGGCACTTGCATTTTAGTTGATAATTTAGGAAAGCTTAATTCCTAAGGTAAGGGTACTCCTGGGTTTTTCAATGGGATAGAGAGAAGATAGCAAATAGCAGTTAGTGCATAGCTGATGAAAGACGCCAAATGGAAAAAGTAAGGAAGAAGTGAGAAGAGAGAAGAGAGAAGAAAGAAGAAAGAAGAAAGAAGAAAGAAGATTAATGATAAAAGATAGTAGTTGGAAAATAGAAGTCTCTAGAGACCGCTAATTTGCCCAAAAGTGTGGAAATTATAAGAATAGAAGCCTTTAAAGACTTCTATTCCTTAAAGTTGAAGCAAATGGGGGCCAAATATTACCGAATAGAAGCCTCTAGAAGCTTCTAATTCCGCAAAATGCGATCTTAATGACGGAATAGCAGTCTCTAAAGACTCTTATCTGAATCCACAGTTCAGCCTTTTTGGCTTTTGATGAGATTAAAGCCCATGTCATTAGCTTATAAGATCCATACTTGGATCGGCTTTCCAATTACAGTTGAGTTTCTCCATTAGAGGCTTGCAAATAAGGCAGTAAGACTGCTTACATCCAAAAGAACCGAGGGACTAATGTCCTCTCGGTTCTTTCTCATTGGTATTGTATGTAGAATAAGGGCTGTAGGGCTATTACATATCCCGGAACAAACCAATGACACGGCCTAGTATCGTAACATGTTTCAAGAGGATAGGCTGCAAAGCAGAGTTCTCCGGTTGAAGACGAATATGATCCTTTTCCTTGTAAAAGCGTTTCACCGTTGCTTCATCATCTTCTGTCATTGCAACAACAATGTCTCCGTTATTAGCGGTTTGCTGCTGCTTTACGATGACATAATCGCCATTATGAATACCGGCTTCGATCATACTGTCACCCATGACGCTAAGCATGAACACATTATTATCTCCTACCATGCTGACAGGAAGAGGGAAGTAGTCTTCGATATTCTCTGTTGCTGTAATAGGAACACCTGCAGTTACTTTACCAACGAGAGGTACGCGAGCTACTGAAACCGCGAAATGCGTTTCAGCACCGTCAAGGCCTAGAATTTCAATAGCACGGGGTTTTGTAGGATCTCGACGAATCATACCTTTCTTCTCAAGACGCTCCAAATGACCGTGTACAGTAGAACTAGAAGCTAGTCCAACAGCCTCGCCGATTTCTCTAACGGAAGGCGGGTACCCCTTATCTTTCACTTCATTCTTAATGAATTCCAATATAGCTTGTTGACGCTGCGAAATCTTACTCAATAGTTATCACTCCAATACTGGGAATCATTACCCAAAGTATAACATAGAAC
This sequence comes from Paenibacillus sp. JT22N1, assembly GCF_059692155.1. NCBI lineage: Bacteria > Bacillati > Bacillota > Bacilli > Caryophanales > Paenibacillaceae > Paenibacillus > Paenibacillus sp. JT22N1. The sequence continues at coordinate 214,867 of NZ_JCAUAW010000014.1, read as the reverse complement.
CCGAGTTCGTACAAACATAAGTTCGAGAAAACGGTTGACTCAAACATGTGTTCGTGTTATTCTAATACCAGAACAAATGTTTGGGAGATGATTACTCATGTATATGGCTTATTCAAACACTAACACTACACACGCACCTCATAGATCTGCTAGCACATCCAAAGGGATGACATTTAATTCTAGTTATACAAAAGCGATTGTTCGCTTCATTCTATTAGCAGTTATTCTTGGTACTGTGTTTTCATTTGGTGCTATGGTTCAAGCCTATGCAGGGGATGGGGCTGCAAACGCAATAACCCCAGTTTCCGTGAAACCTATTAACATTACTCCGAAAGCTGTCGTACAAGATCAAGTCGTTATTCAACGTGGAGACACACTCTGGGATATTGCTTCCACTCATAAAAAAAGTAATGAGAACGTTCGTTCGTACATACATAAATTAAAGACAATCAATCATTTAACCACCAGCTCCCTGAAAGAAGGACAGGTTTTATTGCTTCCATAATTTCACTATGCTATTTTTAATAGACTCTAAATATGATGAGGCTTGGACATGTTCCTATGCCTCTTTTTGTTGTCTCTTGACATTCCTTAATAGGGATGGCAAAGTAGTACTCATATTGAATTTTTGACTGGGAGGATCATTATGAGTGACAACATGGAACAGAATATCGAACGTATTAATGAGCTTGCTCGTAAAGCGAAAACAGTTGGCTTAACAGATGCTGAAATCGATGAACGCAACGAACTCAGAAAGAAGTATATTGAAGCATTCCGTGGCAATCTTAAAGTTCAACTTGATTCCATCAAGTTTACGGACGAAGAGTAATCGCTGCTCACATAGATACAACATTCAAAAGGGGAAATGAATGATGACGTTGAAAGCCGTACTTTTTGATTTAGATGATACGCTTCTGTGGGATGATCGCAGTGTGGAGGAAGCTTTCGAAGCAACATGTGCTGTAGCTGCAAAGCAAGTAGCCGTGAATGCCGAGGAGTTGGAAGCTTCTGTTCGCAAAGAAGCGCGTTCTTTATATGAATCTTTTGAAACTTTTGAATTTACGAAAATGATTGGGATTAATCCCTTCGAAGGCTTATGGGCAAATTTCACACAAGGTGAGAATGAGAACTTTCGTAAGCTTGAGAAACTAGCGCCAGGCTATCGTACGGAATCTTGGACAAGAGGGCTTGCGGCGTTGGGGATAGAGGATCGTGAGCTCGGGTATAAGCTTGGAGAACTATTTCCAGCAGAACGCCGATGCCGTCCTTACGTTTATGAGGAAACGTTCCGAGTATTGGACGCTTTGAAAGGCAGCTATCAATTGTTGTTGTTAACGAATGGTTCACCCGATTTGCAAAAGGAAAAATTAGCAGGTGTCCCAAATATCGCACCATACTTTGATCATATTGTGATCTCCGGTGAATTTGGTGTAGGTAAGCCAGCGACATCTATTTTCAACCATGCACTGGGACTACTTGGGATAGAAGCTGGGGAAGGAATCATGATCGGAGATAAATTGACAACCGATATCCTTGGTTCTGGCAGTGTAGGAATGCGCAATATTTGGATTAATCATCATGGGCTTCAAAGTGGAGATGAGATCGTTCCTGTGTATGAGGTTTCCCGTCTTCAAGATATTTTGCCAATTATTGCGAACGGATAAATAAAGAATAAACAAAAACCCAACGGCTGCTTAGGACGTTAAGTCCAGCGCTGTTGGGTTTTTGTTCTCATATAATATAATTAGGCTTTAGTAAATTCGGGATCATCAATGTTATAAGCAACCCAGCCATCTTTTTCGATGAAGAGACGAACGGCAACGATTTCACGGTTATCCATAAGTGTGAAGAAATGGTTCGTGTTCTCAGGAACTGAGATAACATCGCCTGGTTCAAGTTCAACGTCAAAATAGCCAACTTCACTTTCGGATTTGATAATGAAAATCCCTCGTCCAGAAACGATTGCACGAATTTCATCTTCCGTATGAGTGTGCACCTGCTCGAATTTCTTCAGGAGTTCTTCGATGTTAGGCGTTGAATCGGAAAGCGCAATGACATCCCAAATTTCATATCCGCGTCTAGCAGCCAAATCACGAATTTCTTCTTCATAAGTACTAATAATTTCAGCTTTCTCTTCATCACTTAGAATGAATTTCTCACGCAGTGTTTCCGGAAGCTTCTTAGCATCCCAGTGTTCATAAACAACATTTTGACTATCCAAGAAGGCTTTGACCTGCTCTTCGCCTTCAATACGTTCATTCGTATTGCGAATTCTAATTTGTGCCACGCTGCATCCCTCTTTCTAAGTAAATATACTTTGTATTATAGTGGAAATGCAGCTAGCTGTCGATGTTTGAACATAAGAATTTCCGATAAAACCTATAGGTAAATATGATAATTCAAATTCTTTTCATAGAAGCCGGATTCTGTTACACTAAAGCATAACATAATTTGTCGTTTTTTTTATTCTCTATAGCTTTAGGATAAGTTGAAAGGGAGTCATGCAATGATCAAAACACCAATACAAGAGCAGCTTAAAAAGAAGATCATGATCCTAGATGGTGCCATGGGTACAATGATTCAGCAAGAGAACTTAACCGCTGAAGATTTCGGGAGCGATGATTTGGACGGATGTAATGAAATTCTTTGTGTTACACGACCGGATGTTATACGCAAAATTCATGAAGCTTACTTCGCCGCGGGCGCTGATATGATAGAAACAAATACATTCGGGACCACGAGCGTGGTACTAGCGGAGTATGATTTGCAAGACCGTCATCGCGAATTAAATCTTGCGGCAGCCAAACTGGCAATCGAAGCGGCAAATAAATTTTCGACACCGGAGTGGCCTCGTTATGTTATCGGAGCCATGGGTCCTACGACCAAGACATTGTCGGTTACGGGTGGAGTAACATTCGCTCAACTCGAGGAGAGCTATTATGAGCAAGCGTTAGCTCTTGTTGAAGCGGGCGTGGATGCACTCCTTTTGGAAACTTCCCAAGACACTCTGAACGTAAAAGCAGGCAGTATCGGAATTCGCAGAGCGTATGAAACATTGGGTGTTGAACTTCCAATAATGATCTCGGGTACAATTGAACCGATGGGCACAACATTAGCCGGGCAAAATATTGAATCCTTCTACATTTCTCTTGAACATTTGAAGCCTATATCAATGGGGTTGAACTGTGCTACTGGTCCTGAATTTATGAGGGATCATATCCGAACATTGTCTGATATTGCTGGAACAGCGATTAGTTGTTATCCGAATGCCGGTTTGCCGGACGAGAACGGTCATTACCATGAGTCTCCTGAATCTTTGGCTAAAAAGATGGCCGGTTTTGCAGAGCAAGGGTGGCTGAATATTGCCGGTGGGTGCTGTGGGACAACGCCGGATCACATTCGTGCAATGGCGGAGACGCTTTCTCAGTATAAGCCAAGAACGCAATACGGTACGCATTTACCTGCTGTCTCAGGGATTGAAACGTTATTTATCGAGCCAGAAAATCGTCCTATCATGGTTGGCGAACGGACCAATATTTCAGGTTCGCGAAAATTCAAACGCCTGATTAAAGAAGGGAAGTTTGAAGAGGGCTCTGAGATTGCACGTAATCAAGTTAAAAACGGCGCTCACGTTATTGATATTAACCTGCAGGATACAGATATTGACGAGGCTTATGCCGTTGAAGAGTTCATGCAGCAGGTAGTGAAGAAAGTCAAAGTTCCGTTAATGATTGACTCGACATATGACCACATCATTGAACTTGGACTTAAGTACTCCCAAGGTAAGGCGATCATCAACTCCATTAACTTGGAGGATGGCGAAACGAAGTTCGAAGGGATTTTACCTTTAATCAAACGTTACGGGGCTGCCGTTGTTTGTATTCTCATTGATGAACGAGGACAAGCGGTTTCGCGTGAAGCGAAGATCGAAGTTGCGACGCGGTCGTACGAGCTTTTGACACAGAAGTATGGTATGAATCCTGAGGATATTATATTTGATCCTAATATGTTCCCAGTAGGCTCTGGTGATCCGCAGTATATCGGTTCCGCCGTAGAGACGATTGAGGGTATCAAGTTGATTAAAGCTAAATATCCTGCTGCTAAGACGATTCTTGGCTTAAGTAATATCTCTTTTGGTTTACCGGATGCTGGGCGTGAAGTGCTGAATTCCGTATATCTGTACCATTGTACGAAGGCAGGACTGGATTATGCCATTGTGAATACAGAAAAACTGGAGCGGTATGCTTCGATCCCGGATACAGAACGTCAATTAGCTGAAGAACTTATTTACAATACGAATGATGAGACACTGGCGCAATTCGTAGCCCATTTCCGTGAGAAAAAAGTGGAGAAGAAAGAGAAGATTTCGAATCTGTCTCTGGAAGAAAGACTCGGCTCTTATGTCGTGGAAGGGACCAAAGAAGGGCTGATCCCTGATTTGGAAATTGCATTACAGACTTATTCGCCTCTTGAAGTCATCAACGGGCCACTCATGAAGGGGATGGAGGAAGTAGGACGCCTCTTTAATGGCAATGAACTGATTGTGGCTGAGGTTTTACAAAGTGCGGAAGTGATGAAGGCTTCAGTTAACTATTTGGAACCATTCATGGAGAAATCCGAAACAGCGGTTAAGGGAAAAATTATTTTAGCAACCGTCAAAGGTGATGTTCACGATATCGGTAAAAATCTGGTCGAAATTATCCTATCGAACAATGGTTATAAAATCATTAATCTTGGGATAAAGGTACCGCCAGAACAAATTATTGAAGCTTATCGAAGAGAGAAGCCGGATGCTATTGGTTTATCAGGCTTGCTCGTAAAATCTGCGCAGCAAATGGTCATAACCGCGCAGGATTTACGCACGGCTGGTGTGGATGTGCCGATTCTGGTTGGTGGGGCTGCGCTAACACGTAAATTCACCAAAACGCGTATTCAGCCTGAATATGAGGGGGTTGTCCTGTACGCTAAGGATGCGATGGACGGTTTAGATATTGCGAACCGACTAAGCGATCCTGAGCAGCGGAAGCGACTCATTCAGGAACTGAGAGAGAGCCTGGAGTCCGATGTGATGGATACCGGTAAGAAGGAAGAGAAACTGCCGCAGCTCACACGTGTGAGTTCGTCTGCTGTATCCAAGGATCTTCCTGTGCAAGTACCGCAGGATACAGAACGCCATATCATGAGGGATTACCCGATTAGCCATCTAATGCCTTATGTTAACATGCAGATGCTGCTAGGACATCATCTTGGCTTGAAAGGTAAAGTAGAGCAGCTGCTTAGCGATAAAGATACGAAAGCCCTTCAACTGAAGGATACAGTGGATTCAATTCTATATGCTGCACAGCATAATGGGATTATCAAAGCCCACGGAATGTACCGTTTCTTCCCAGCACAATCAAGCGGTAACGATGTCATCGTGTATGACCCGCAGGATCAAAGTAAAGTGCTTGAAACCTTCACTTTCCCGCGTCAGGATAAAGAACCTTATCTTTGCTTATCCGACTACCTTAAGTCAGTAGAAAGCGGGCAAATGGATTACGTTGGTTTCTTACTGGTTACGGCAGGGCATGATATTAATGAATTGGCTAAAGAATGGCGGGATAAAGGGGATTATTTGAAATCCCATGCCCTTCAGGCTACGGCACTGGAAATGGCTGAAGGATTTGCTGAACGGATTCATCACATCATGCGAGATGTATGGGGGATAGCCGATCGTGTAGATATGACAATGCAGGAGAGATTTGGGGCCAAATATGTTGGACAACGGTTCTCCTTCGGTTACCCGGCTTGTCCGAATCTCGAGGATCAAGCGAAATTGTTCAACCTGCTGAAGCCAGAGGATATTGGCGTAGAGCTAACGGAGTCGTTCATGATGGAGCCGGAAGCATCGGTTTCAGCAATCGTATTTGCCCATAAGGAAGCTCGTTACTTCAACGTAGGATAGAAAGTTTATGTATAAAGCGAGGCAGCCCAACGCGAACTACATGGTTCGTCGGCGTCCTCGCTTTACATTTTGGCATCGTGATTTTAGATAGAATGGAGTTTAGATCGTGGACTTGTATTTTTTGGGTACGGGGGCGGGAATGCCTTCCAAACAACGAAATGTCACCTCAATCGCTTTAAACCTGTTGGATGAACGTGGAACCTACTGGCTGTTCGACTGTGGAGAAGGGACGCAGCAGCAGATTCTGAACTCTCCAGTGAAATTGGGACGAACGGAGATGCTTTTTATCACGCATCTGCATGGGGATCATTTGTACGGTCTACCTGGTTTGTTAACGAGTCGTTCCTATTTAGGAGGGGATACACCTCTTACGCTATATGGACCGCGTGGTCTCAAGAACTTTGTTGAGACGGCCCTCTCAGTAAGCGGGGCTCATTTAACGTATACGCTGCAGATCGTGGAAATCGAGGAAGAAGGTCTGATTTTCGAAGATGAAAGCTTCCAAGTCGAGACGGCACGACTAGAGCATCGTATCGAATGCTTCGGTTTCAGGATCGTAGAGAAGGATCAACCAGGCAAGCTTATGCAGGAAAAACTAACGGAACTCGGCATACCAGCAGGTCCGCTTTATGGTAAATTGAAGCAAGGCCAATCCGTCCAGTTGGAGGATGGTCGTACGCTTCATGGGACTGATTTTCTAGGCGCGCCGATACCCGGACGCATCGTTGTAATTCTTGGTGACACGCGTTATTGCAGGGGGGCTCAGCACTTAGCACGCGGCGCTGATGTGCTTGTGCACGAGGCTACATTCGCCATGGATAAGCAGGAGCTTGCGTATTCGTTTGATCATGCCACTTCAATTGATGCGGCAAGAACAGCTCAGGAAGCGGGAGCGAATGCGCTGATCATGACGCATATTAGCTCGCGATATCAGGGGGATGCCGTAAATGAGCTTTTGCTAGAGGCTCAAAAGATTCACAGCAATAGCTATATAGCTAAGGATTTCTGGAGTTTTGAAGTACCGCGCAAAGGGTAAAAAAGAAAAGTGGCTGTCCCAAAGTGATAATGTTTAACTCATTTCATCCACTTTAGCGGCTTGTCGTTCCGTTAAGAACAACGATGACCAAAAAGGACTTCCCCTATTGGCGGAAGTCCTTATGGATACGTGTAACCAACTTTAAGCTAGATACCCCTCAAGGTTTATAACCCTTTTGGGACAGCCCCTTCTCACTTTTCTTATCTGTTCGATTCGTCTTTTTTCTCCTCGATGAAGCCGCTAATGCTTTCTTTGCGGCGTTCATTCTTGGATTCGATGCTTTGTTTTTCTTCGGCAGTTATTTCATCAGCATGTTCGTCCAAGTAGTCCTCAGCTTCGTGCAGATTGGCTATCGTATGATCGATGGCGTTCTGCAAACGAGCTGGATTATCTTCGCGATTGTCTGGCTTTGCCATAGTATTTCTTCCCTCCCTTTGAGGCGATAGATTAACATCCTGTTATACGATTCCACAAGGTCAATAAGATTATTCACTGATTATGAAGTCAATTTCCCTGATTTCCCTCATACATTAAACAAAATCCCATGTCAACCGAGGTGATCATATGGAAATTACACTTGCCGAAGTGCTGCTTTCTATTTTTATGTCCTCGATTTTTTGTGTTATGTTTAGGGAAATACGAAATTATTACAGAGACTCAGGATAGTGCTGCTCGCAGCTGGAATGGAGAATTTTTATGCTCGGTTTTGCTATATTACTAGGCTTTAATTTCTTGGGTTATGTGATTCAGTTGAGCCTGCACCTGCCGCTACCAGGCAACGTGATCGGGCTCATTCTTTTTACCACGGCTTTGTTTACTAAGCTTGTAAAGCTAACTTGGGTGGAAGAAGCGGCTTCACTGTTAACGAGGCATATGATGCTCTTTTTTATTCCTTTTACGGTTGGCGTTCTAGCATTTATTCCGATCATTGGAGCTAATTGGCTTGCCATTTGCGGCGGGACTGTCGGAGCAACTGTGGCTGTTCTTGTGGTAACGGGTTGGGTATCGTCAAAGCTAGGACAGGAGAGTGCTAAACATGGCGAATAGCATGCTGCAGCATCCATTGTTTGGTCTTTCTCTAAGTGTGATTAGCTATGCGTTAGCCAATTTGTTGTACCAAAGATGGCGGTTTATGCATCCTCTTTTTAGTTGTACGGGGTTCATTATCATTGTACTAGTAGGTTTTCGTATTCCTTATGAGGACTTTAAACGAGGAGCTGATGTGCTAACGCTTTTATTAGGGCCTGCAACCGTTGCGTTAGGCGTACCTCTTTACAAATACAGAGAATTGATACGTAGAAATTTGGCGCGTGTCTTGATAAGTGTTTTAGCGGGTTCTATTACGGGCATTGCAGCAAGTGCCGCCATTGTGGGGTTATTAGGAGGAAGTCGGTCCATTATCCTAAGTATGCTTCCCAAATCGGTAAGTTCGGCCATCTCCATTGAAATAGCCGCGCGGCTAGGTGCGATTCCGGAATTAACAGCGGTATTGACCACTTTAACTGGACTGTTGGGCAGTATGTTTGGTACTAGGATCTTGAGTTGGTTTCGGATTAGAGATGATATTTCGATCGGCATAGCAATTGGTACAGCGGCTCATGGCATTGGAACAGCCAAAGTATTCAAGGATTCTGAACAGCAGGGAGGATTTGCTGGATTATCCATGGGGATTTGTGGGATTATGACTTCGGTATTATTTATACCCATTTACATATGGTTAAAATAGTGCTGTGCATGTTGAGGAACAGAGCTCGTAATAAGAGCTCTGTTCTTTTTTTGTATCTAAAAATATGGAAAGTGCAGAAAGAAGAATGTTCGTCAGTAAGGAGTCATCCTAAGGAGTCATCCTACTTTAATCAGGCTGCTTTACCACATATGTAAGACTATCAGCTTGGAGAATAACAGGAACGTCATGTCTTGTTATATCCAGACGCATCGGCGTATCCGAGAGATGAAGCTGTTCCCAGCCCTCGTAATTCGCTTGAAGGATCGCCAGGGCATTCTCTTTCGGCATGACAACTTCGATTAGCGTTTCACGCTTTCTGCCAGTTTGACGGTTGAATTCTTCAATATTCGTATTCATCATAATAAAGTTAATGCCACCTGGCTTAGTACCCTCGGCCATCCTTCGGAGCACTTGTTTGAAAGCAGTGTCGGATTTCACGTGCTCCAGACTAGAGGCAGCAATGATATAATCGTAACTATTTGGTGGGATCTCATACGTACTAATATCTGCTTGTTCGGTACTGATCAAATGCTCAACGCGAAACTCCCTGCTGTAGGTATGAAGTTTCTCTAAAGCTATGTCAAGCAAATCTACACCATGAACATGGCCCAAAGATGACTTGAGCCATTGCGCGAGAGGAATACTATTGCGCCCTACCCCGCATCCCAAGTCCAGAATGGAAAGCGGGTGCTTATGGTCAATCAGCTTAACAAGCTCCATGATCAACGGAATGGGCTTATCCAGCCATGATCCCTTGGTATAAAGACGATGCTGCTCGAAGCAATCTTCATGATATTGCTTTTCTTCTTCACGAATACGTTGTAAACGGGCTGTGTTCATCAAGATACCTCCACTTCTGAATTAGAAAGGTTTGTATACGTTTATATACCTCAATTTATCGATGTCTAAACAATAATGATGACGTTTTGGTTCGTCATTCACGAAATATTACAAATTCTTAATAACACGAAAACGAACACTTAATAATCCTCTGCTAACCTTGAGTTATGAGACTCCAGATGAAAGGCGTGAGGAAGATGAGTGGACCACTTCTGAATACGGCGCCCCAGCATGCCAAGCTGTCGATTAGGCTTGCAAGCAGCGCACAAGAGATTGAGCAGGCTATGCGACTTAGGTATCAAGTTTTCGTCGAGGAAGAGAAGAACATGAGGATGCTGAATGAGCAGGGGCTTGAGCAAGACGTCTACGATGCTTACTGTGATCATCTCATTGTGAAAGACATCGAAACCGAGCAAGTGATCGGTACTTATCGGTTGCTTCCTGGGGATCGAGCTTTGAGCGGGATCGGATTTTATTCCGAAACTGAATTTGATCTTACTGCCTATTCAGATTTGAAAAGTCAAACGCTGGAGCTTGGACGGAGCTGTATTGCTCCCGAATATCGTGGTGGAAAAGCGATTCAACTCCTTTGGGAAGGCATTGCTGGTTATATTAGCGAGCGGAATTATACGCATTTAATTGGTTGTGCGAGTGTGCATGTGGGCAATTTGGAGGAACTCAATTTGATCTACTCGATGCTGCGCCATAAGCAGGTGATAACAGACAGATTCGGTATTGAACCGCTTGCCACGCATCGTATCCCAGGCCTTGCTCAAATAGAAATCGATGGCAACGAAAAAGAGCTGTTCCGTAAACTGCCGCCTCTAATGAAAGGCTATCAATGGCTCGGAGCGGAGATTGGCGGAGACCCGGCATATGATGAGCTATTTGAGACCGTAGATTTCTTTATTATTTTACAAAAAGATCGGGTTACACGTCGTTATAAACGCCACTTTCTAACTACTTAAGTAGGTAAGGAGGACTTACCTTGTATGAATGGATTTCCAAGCTGACATTGGATGAACGTAGGTTACTTCGCATCGAGACAGTACTCCGCGTTTTTCCCATTTGGATGATGTCGGCTGCTTGTTCTATATTAGCGTTTGTTCTTCATCGGGTTTTCCAAAAAGGGTTTCTAAAGCGAGTGGAACACAATTTAATAGACTTACTTGGTGTAATGCCTAAGAGCTCATTAAAGGCTATTTCCGAGCATTATGTTCAAAATGTAGTGTTTACGCTTTATGAAATTCTTTTCCTTTCTGTTCGATTGAAAAAACTTCATGCGAATCACTTTGACGTGCAAGGTGAAGTGCATCTACAAGAAGCAAAGCAACAAGCGAAGGGGAAGGGATTCATTGTCTATGCACCGCATGTTGGAAATTTTTTCAACTATTATTGGTATTTGACTCAGAAATTCGATTGCTTAACGGTGGCATCAGCGGGAAGTCCTGAACTTAAACCTCTGTATATGAAGTTCGCGGCTATGGGTTGTAAGGGCTTAGATTACGACAGTGTCCCCCCGTTGGAACTGTATCGAACATTGAAAAAGCATGTGCAGAGCGGCGGGGTTATTTTCATCCTCGGTGACTTCTGGAGGCCGACATTTCCTTTATCCAGGCTGTTTGGCCGACTAACTCGCACACCTGAAGGTGCGGCCATGTTAGCGCTTGAGCATCATGTGCCAGTTGTACCGTTCTATGGGTATCGTGTCAAAGGGTTTAAGCATAGGTTAGTTTTTGGATCCCCTGTGTATTTACACGAGCAATTTGAATGTTCAGGACGTTCAGAACGTGCGGAGGCTAACTTGCTTTTGAATGCATTCATGGAGCGGGTGATCCGTGAGCAGCCTTCAGCATGGTTTTATTGGTTTAATGTTCATGAACGGTGGGAGAGAGTCCCATCAGCAGCAGCCATTACTACAAGTGACGATGTGATCGGAAGTATAGATTTGACCGCGGAAGCAGCAGGATGACTCACACAACGACCAAAAGGATTGGTGATCGACTTATGGACACAGGAAGCCACTTATTGTTCGGCGTCACGTTAGCGGGTTTAGCATGTTTGGAACCGGCTGTTGCGCAGGAACCTGCGCTGGCCCATGCCATTCTTGCAGGAACACTCATTGGTTCGCATGCCCCTGATTTTGACACCTTTGCACGTCTGAGAGGATATGCGAACTACGTTCGTGTACATCGCGGAATCACACATTCGTTGCCGGCTTTGTTCATTTGGCCCATCCTTCTAAGTCTGCCCCTTGCTGCCATGTTTGGTGTGTGGGAGCATCTGATTAGCTTATATTTATGGACTTTTGCAGCTGTCGTGTTCCACGTATTTCTAGATTTGTTCAATGTGTATGGCGTCCAGTGCTTCCGTCCATTTTCGCAGAAATGGTTCCATCTCGACACCCTCTGTCTCTATGAACCATTCTTATTTGGTCTTCATGGCCTTGGTGTCCTTCTATGGTTGTTCATCTGGAATGGAAATAGTGGCAGCCACATCGGAGAGATGTTTGCTTTGATATATGCCGGAACCTTCCTCTATATTGCCATAAGAGCCTCGCAGCGCAATCGATTCGTTAAGCTCGTAAAAAATGAATTGAACCTCGCAGATGGCATTTGTCATCTCATTCCGAGCCTAAGTTGGTTTCAATGGCAGTTTGTTCTTGAGGGTGACAAATGCTTCTATCTAGGAGAGATCCGACATGGTCGCCTATTCATTCAAGAGGAATACAGTAAAGCGGATTACAATCAGAATGACTCACATCCTATTGTTCAGGCTACCATGGCTACGGATGGCGTTCGCGCCTTCTTACACTTCGCGCAACGTGTTCACGTTTGTTGGAAAGAGAAGAACGACGGTTATGAAGTGCAGTGGCGCGATGTGCGCTTCTGGCATAAACGTAAGCTGCCTTTCGGCGTCAACGTGCTGCTGGACCGGGACATGAACGTGGTCAGTGATACGCTCGGTTGGGATAAGAAGGCTTGGGACCCGCCGTATGTTTGATAGATTTGAAATGAATAGATAAAGTTGAATATTCATAAAAAAAAGAAAGAACACCTCATGACACGATTTCACTCGTGATGAAGTGTTCTTTTTCATAAATTAAAGCGTCTGACCAAATTCTCCACCGTATAAAAGCTCGCTTAACTCTCTTCTGCCTGATGGGATTTCGCGTTCTTGGAACTTCTCATCGAGAGCGCTGACGGGGCCACGGTAACCAATGGCGATCACAGCATGAATATCGTACTCTTCAGGGATTTGAAGGGCTTCACGGGCTTGATTCCGATCGAATCCGCCCATAGCGTGAGTGATTAAACCTTGATTGTTGGCTTCTAGAGCGAGGTAGCCCCATGCTGTACCAGCATCGAACGCGTGACTTGGGTTATCTCCGCCTTTTGGCGTTTTGGTATGTGAAATGACAAGGGTGAGGACGGGAGCTTTTTCGCACCATTCTCGGTTGCCTGGCATAATGAAGTTATGGAATTTGGCTCTTTGCTCGGGTGTACGGGCAATAATGAAGCGCCATGGCTGCAAGTTGCTACTGGAAGGTGCCCACCTAGCGGCTTCAAAAAGACTAAGGAGAACATCTTCTGTCACTTCTTGATCGGTAAAGGAGCGTGGCGACCAACGTGTTAGGAATTGAGGGTTGATTTCGTGGTCAGGTTGACGATGGGATTCGACTTCAGCAGGTAAAGAAGTTGTCATAATTAAATCCTCCTTATTTTGTAATCTTCCTAATATTACCTGATTTCAAAGTGGATTACGAGTTTCTGGAAATTCCCTTGAACAGTATGGTTTTTCATGATTATGGCAAAACTAGTTGTTATGAAATGAAGGACCAAGATGAGGTGCGAGAAACCGTGAATTTTACTAGTCATGATGTTATTATAATTGAAAGAGCGCTAAGAACTGCGATGAAACATGATAGGGAAGAGCATCGTTCAAGAGATTATCATGAAGTTTTGCTCAAAATGCAAGAGAATGTGGAGCAGGCGCTCACCGTCAATACACAGCTGGCAACCATAGAACATGATGGAATTCGGTATGATTATGATGATTCATCCGATCTCATGTAGACATAAGAACGTATATTACCTGGCGACCGCTTCCGGGTACTGCCGCATCTGCTGGGAAACTGAAGAAAAAAAATGAATAGTAGGTTACATAAAGAGGCCCTAGTAAATAAATGGGGCTTTTTTATTTTGTGTGAGACGTTTATAATAGGGGAACAATCGTTCTATGCGGAGTGGTGAAAATATGATAAGAAAAAAATCCCTATCGGATTTAATACAAGGATTAAAAAGTAATGAAAATATAGTTAATTGGCATGAAGTTGAACCTCAAGAAGCAAAGACCCGTTCAATGCCTGAAAGCGTAGATCTAAGAATAAAGGCCGCATTAGCTCAAAGAGGAATAGAGCAGTTATACAATCACCAGCACACAGCTTATGAAACTGTACGTAAAGGTGAAAATATTGTTGCTGTTACTCCAACTGCTTCGGGTAAAACACTTTGTTATAACCTTCCTGTATTACAGGCAGTAGCCGAAGACGACGGAAGCCGCGCGCTTTACTTATTCCCAACGAAAGCCCTGGCGCAAGACCAAAAAAGCGAATTAAACGAAATCATTACTGAAATGGGCATTGATATAAAAAGCTTTACATATGACGGCGATACTGCCCCAGCAATTAGGCAGCTTGTAAGAACAGTAGGGCATATTGTAATTACTAACCCAGATATGTTGCATTCTGCAATCCTTCCTCATCATACGAAATGGGTAAGTTTATTTAGTAATCTTAAATACATTGTCATTGACGAACTACATACGTACAGGGGAGTTTTCGGCAGCCATGTAGCAAATGTTATACGTAGATTACAACGAATCTGTAAATTTTACGGCAGCAATCCACTTTTCATTTGCACGTCTGCAACTATAGCAAATCCGAAGGAACTAGCTGAACAGCTTACAGGAAAGCCTATGCGGCTAATTGACGATAACGGCGCACCAAGGGGAAGGAAGCATTTTGTTTTCTATAACCCGCCAATTGTAAATAAGTCGTTAAACATTCGGAAAAGCGCAACAGTAGAAGTAAACCAGTTAGCCAAAGAATTTTTATCAAATAAAGTACAGACCATTGTTTTTGCCCGCAGTCGGGTAAGAGTTGAGTTAATACTAAGTCACCTACAACAACTAGTGAAAAATGAACTAGGAGCCAAATCCATAAGGGGATACCGGGGCGGCTACTTACCGAATCAGCGCCGGGAAATTGAAAGAGGATTAAGAAACGGGGAGATTTTAGGCGTAGTTAGTACGAATGCTTTAGAACTTGGGGTAGACATAGGGCAGCTGCAAGTCTGTATCATGTCGGGGTATCCGGGGAGCGTCGCCAGTACATGGCAGCAAGCAGGCCGGGCTGGAAGACGGCATGGGGAAGCCCTGGTCGTTATGGTAGCCAGCAATACCCCTATAGACCAGTATCTCGTCTTAAATCCCGAATACTTTTTCGAACGTTCCCCGGAATCGGCAAGAATTAACCCGGAAAATTTATTAATCCTGGTAGATCATTTACGATGTGCAGCGTATGAACTTCCCGTGAAAATTGGGGAAGAATTCGGTCCATTGGAGATAACCGACATACTGGAATACCTAGTAGAAGAAAGGGTACTCACACATGCTGGGGATTCGTTTTACTGGGCCAGTCAGTCATTTCCTGCCCATGAAGTAAGTCTTCGGTCCGCAGCGCAGGAAAATGTAGTCATTATCGACCAGTCCGACGTAGCGAACGTAAAAATTATCGGCGAGATGGACAGATATAGCGCCATGACCCTTTTGCACGACGAAGCTATCTATCTACATGAGGGAGTACAGTTTCAAGTAGAAAAATTAGACTGGGAACATAAGAAGGCATACGTACGGGAAGTCGATGTAGAGTATTACACCGACGCGAACCTGGCAGTAAAGCTAAAAGTCTTATCTATAGACCGAACGGGAAAAAGGCGAACAACGTCAATTCATTACGGCGACGCTGCAGTAAATGTTATGGCAACCATGTTTAAAAAAATCCGTTTGACCAGTTTCGAAAATATTGGATACGGTCCGATTAAGCTTCCCGAAGAAGAACTGCATACCAGCGCGACCTGGGTAGAAATTAATGAGGTTGACCCGGCTTTAGAAACAAAAACACTTGAGCAGCTATTAATGGGAATATCCAATGTAATAAGGCATATCGTACCCATTCTTGTAATGTGCGACCGTAGCGACATTCACGTAGTTTCACAAATAAGGGCAGAACATTCGCAGCTGCCTACGATCTTTATTTACGACCATTACCCCGGCGGTATCGGATTAGCGGAAGACGTATATAAACGATTCGACGAAATAAAAGAAGCAGCCAGTAACTTAATTCGTAAATGCCCCTGTGAAGATGGCTGCCCTTCATGTATTGGAACTGAAATAGAAGGGATGGACGCAAAGAAAAAATCCCTTCTATTAATGGAGGGATTATAAATGCGTGGTTCTGTACCCTACTACATAAACCTGCTTGGCAAGAAGCTGGCCCTGGAGCTGCTTGCGCAGCTCGAAGGCGGTGCCCGATGAGCGGGCTCCGTGAGAGGCTCGGCCGCCTGCGGGGACCTTCGGCGGCTCAGGTTGCACCGCCGACCCTGCCTGTGGCAGACGGCGAGTGGGCGCAGCTCGGCGCCCATGTAGAAACGAGCCCGGCCGGCTCGTTCGTCATGCGGCGCCGTGTGTACGGCGCGGACAGCGTGCACGGCAAGTATCGGCTGCGTGAGCTGGCCGATGTTGCGCAGCAGCTGTCCTGCTTTCACGACCGTGACGCCGTCGTCCGGCTCGAAGAGCTGCTCTTCTTCGACACCGAAACGACCGGACTTGGTGTCGGTGCAGGCAACGTGCCGTTCATGGTCGGCATCGGCTTTTATACCGATGAGCTGTTCACGGTAGAACAGCTGTTGATTCGCAACCCAGCGGAAGAGCATGCTATGCTTGTTTATTTGCAAGAACTGCTCGACCGCTTCACGCATATCATCTCTTACAACGGCCGAACATTCGATTGGCCTATTTTAAAGAATCGCTATGTTCTTAATCGACTCCTATTGGACGATGGTAAGCTGCTTCAGCTTGATCTTCTTTACCCTTCGCGAAGCCTGTGGCGAAACACGCTGCCATCTTGTCGTCTTAGCAAAGTTGAAGAGAGCCGGCTTGGTTTTGAACGTGTAGATGATGTGCCGGGGTCCATGGCTCCCGCTTTATATTTTCAATATTTGGCGGAGAAAAATCCATCCGTACTTGAAGGTGTGTTCGTTCATAATGAGCACGATATCGTTACTTTAGCAGCACTTGCCATACATTTTGGCAAACTAGTGAGTGGAGAAAGTGAACTTGATCCCGAAATCGAACTAGAAGAATTGTTCCGAACAGGTGTATGGCTAGACAAAATGGACCGTTCTGCAATTTCAGAGAATTACTTTGATACATTGTTTGCTAGGTTAATGAATGATCTGGAATCATCTAATCCAGCTGATCAAGAATCAGCCATTCTTCTATTAGCTGCCTTTTACAAGAAGAATGGTGAGTATCTTCGAGCAGTTGAACTGTGGAAGCGCTGGATTGTTATCAAAAACGCGAGCATTGCGCTTCATTTAGAGCCTTATTTGGAGTTAGCGATGTATTACGAGCATCGAGAGAAGAACTTTGCTCAGGCGATATTTTACGCTGAGGAGGCTTGGGCGAAGCTCTGGCGCCGCCGTTCGCTTCATCGTGGAGATAAAAGGCAAAATGAGGTCGAGGAAGCACTGGAGAAACGTATCCGTCGATTGAAAGGTAAGTTGAGGAAGACCGAAAGTCATTCGATTGAGAGGACATCTCCTGCTGTGAAAGGTAATAACACATCGAAAGCGAAAACCAAAACAGGTAAAGTAAAGCCGATTTACGTTAGTGAAGGCCTAATTTAAAGGGGTTGGACACCAATCCTCATAATCCTTGTGAGTAGTTAGATAAGAGCTTCTAGAGACTGCTAAATTTCATTTTTCATCAAAAAATCAGGAAATAGAAGCTCCTAGAGGCTCCTAATTTAAGCATTTTCACCAGTTTTGATAACATTCCATAGTAATAGAAGTCCCTAAAGACTGCTATTACTCATTTTAATACCATTTTGATTGAAATTAGAGTCTCTATGGGCTCTTATTTTTGAATTTCAAGACGAAGGACCCTCTATGTTTTGAAGGTAGTTCCGTTTACTTTCTCAGTCATTTGGATATACAAGGAAGAAAACGGCAAGGAGAGTGTGCCATGCCCGAACTTCCAGAGATGGAAACGTATCGTCAGCAGTTGACGCGATTGGTACAAGGTGCGCCAATCACAGGAGCGGATGTTACGCGTCCGAAATCATTGAATGTGGAGCCGGATAGTTTCATTCGTAAGCTAACCGGAAACCGTATTGTACGGATAGATCGTAGAGCTAAACATTTACTGTTTCACTTGGTAACAGGTGAAGTTTTGTTATTGCATTTAATGCTAGGTGGTTGGATGTTCTATGGCACAGAGGATGAGAAACCGGACCGGACAACGCAAGTTGTGATCCATTTTGGCACGAAGCACTTATATTTCATTGGATTGCGATTAGGATATTTGCACATGCACACACTGCCTGATGTTGATCTGTTGTTAGGCAAGCTTGGGCCTGAGCCACTGGCTTCCAGTTTTACTTTTACACAATTCCAGCAGGTGTTGAAAAGTAAGAAAAGCAACTTGAAATTATCCTTTGTTGACCAATCGTTTCTCTCAGGGATTGGGAACTGCTATTCCGATGAGATATGCTTTTATGCGGGTATTCTCCCACTTCGTAAACTGTCCTCACTGACAGAAGAAGAGCAAAATCGCTTATTTCAAGCCATGCGCTCGGTTCTTCTAGAAGCTATTCAATTCGGTGGATATATAGACGAGCCTCTGTTTGTTGGGGACCGTTTGACGGGGCAATTTGATGCTATGTGTCGTGTATATGATCGAGAAGGGGAGCCTTGTTTGCGCTGTGGACATCCTCTAATAAAGACAGAAGTTTCGAGTCGTAAATGCTTCTACTGTGCTAATTGTCAAGCGTGAAAGGGCTGATTCATGATGTTTATTGGCGCTCATGTTAGTACGCGTGGCGGCTATTTAGGTGCGGCCAAAACCGCTCTGTCTATAGGGGCAAATGCATTTCAATACTTTCCCATGAACCCGCGCAGTCTTTCTACCAAATTAGTTAATCAAAGAGATACAAACGCATGCGCTCAATTTTGCCAAGAACACGGCATATTATCGATTGGACACGCTCCGTACCCCCTGAATCCAGCGGCTGATGAGGTTGAACGCGAGCATATGATAAAGCTTTTGAGGAATGGTTTGGAAATTACGGATGCCTGCGGTTCGGTAGGATTAGTGGTGCACTTTGGAAAATATATTGGAAAAGACCCGTTACAAGGCTATAAAAATATAATACAATGTTTGAATAGCGCTACTCAGGGATATGAGGGTTCTTCTTTGATTTTACTTGAGAATCAAGCTGGGGAAGGTGCTCAGCTGGGGCTAACCATGGAAGAAATGGTTCAAGTGCGCAAACTTAGTGAAGCTCCTGAGAAGATTGGATTTTGCTTGGATACGTGTCATGCATTTGCAAGTGGTTTATGGCAGGGGCATAATTGGTTAGAGCTAGAGACCAAGGGGAGACAGCTTGACTATTTTCCGCATCTGAAAGCAGTTCATTTGAATGACTCTGTCCATCCTTATGGTTCCCGCCGAGACCGCCATGCGAATATTGGGGCTGGTTATATTGGCCGACAGAATATACAGCAGATGCTAAGTTCTTCCTTTTTGATGCAAATTCCAATCGTTCTTGAAACAGGTTCAGGAAGTGACGGTACACATGCTCAGGAAATTGCACTGGTGAAATCTTTAATTACTAGTACTTGATTCATTCCATCATGAACAGGAAAGGAAATCCGATCATGATTCATGTATACTTAGATGACTTGCGCCCTTGTCCCCAAGGATTTACTTTAGCCAAAGATGTTAAAGAATGCATTTTACTGCTTCAGGAGTTTGATGTTGATATTTTATCGTTAGATCATGATTTGGGTTGGACTACGATGGAGACTGGCATGGACGTCGTCACTTGGTTGACACAACAGCGTACTTTTCCCAAAACGATTTATATTCATACTTCCAGTCCCTCGGCTTGTACGGCAATGTATCAAGTTCTTTACACGGCCAAACCCGAAGGGATGAGTCTATACCCTCACCGAATTCCTGACGATTTGCTCATGCAGATTGCACAAGGGACTTATAAGAGTGAGCCGTAGTCAGAAAGGAATCGACCGCAAATGATCCATTTATCCGGTATTCATTTTATTAGAGAAGAACGCCATATTTTACAGGATGTGAATGTACACATTCAGCCAGGTGAACACTGGGTATTGTTAGGCCGTAATGGTTCAGGAAAGACAACATTGCTTGAAATGATGAATGGATACGAGTTCCCGAGTCGGGGAACGGTAGACGTGCTGGGCAATCGATATGGTCAATGTGATGTGAGGGAAGTTCGCAAAAAAATCGGCTATATTTCACAATCTTTATTCGAAAAATTGAACCTGAGTGACCCTGTCCTCGAGGTTGTCGCTACTGGTGAATATGCCTATTTACGGTTTTATCAGGAAATACCGCAAGAGGTGAAAGATCGTGCTCTAGTCATGTTGGAGCGTGTTCGCATTCCTCATTTGGCTCATCAGCCTTTAGGAAGTCTTTCGCAAGGAGAACGTAAAAAAGTCATGCTTGCCAGATCGCTCATGATGAAGCCTTCCATTCTCATTATGGACGAACCAGCGGCTGGTCTAGATTTATACGAGAGAGAACGTTTTCTTACAGATGTCAACGACCTCAGCAAGCAAAACATTACGGTCGTATATGTGACTCATCATATTGAAGAAATAATCCCTTTATTTACGCATGTTGCTATCATTGAACAAGGTGAAATCATTGCTGCAGGGCGCAAAGAAGAGGTACTGACTCCGGAACATATTCATCGAGCTTTTGGGATCGATATCACGTTGGAATGGTTCCAAGAACGACCATGGATTAAGGTTATTGAATCAAGATAGTAGATTACATAAAGGATGCGGCTATGACACACTTAACGACATACATTGGTACCTCGAATCACGGGTTCGCTCAATATGCACAAGATGAAATTCGTAAATTATTTCCGTTAACTAAGTTTAATTTGTTGGTGCCGACAGAGGTGTTTTTATTTGAAGTGCCTGAGGGTACAGAAGATACGATCACAACGCTTAAAGAACAGGAGCCTATGTTTCTTAGACATGTTCAGCCTGTCAGTCAAGACTGGGATTTGAGCCGTACGGATGCGGATATCGAACATCTCAAGGCGTGGTTAAGAGAAGCCATTTCTTCAGGGCTTATTAGTTCAGGCGAGAAAATAGCCACCCAAGTGCGTAAAGAAGAGCGGGCGGATGTACCTTATGCACCTTTCACCGTTAAGGCAGCTTTAGATGAAATATTGGTTTCGGAGATTCAGTCCGAGCCCGTAGTTCGATATGCGGATCAAATCATTTCCGTGTATATTAGCGCCAAGAAGCTATTCGTGGGGCTATCCAAGCCTGCCGACAATTTGTCTGATTGGTCAGGCGGTGCGATCCGATTTATGAAGGAAGAGGATCAAATCTCGCGTGCCAAATTCAAGCTTTTGGAAGCGGAACAACGATTCGGTATTGATTTCAGTGTTGCTCGTACGGCACTAGATATTGGCGCGGCGCCTGGTGGATGGACATCGTTACTTTTGGAACGTGGCTTGCGTGTTACGGCTATTGACCCTGCATCCATGAGTCCTAGACTTCAAGGCAACCGACTTCTCACGATTCTTAAAAAAAATGCTGGCGAAGTAAAGCTGAGGGAAAATGAGTTTGATTTGCTTGTCTGCGATATGAGCTGGGATCCACGTCAAATGGGTCGTTTAGTCGCGGATTTACTCTATTCCTTACAAAGTGGGGGAACGGCAATCATCACGGTCAAACTCATGCACAAAAAACCGTTCCAAACGGTTCGTGATGTTTTGAAGATTTTGGAGCCAACTCTCTTCCTGCTTAAAGCCAAACAATTGTTTCACAATCGGGAAGAATTGACACTTTATTTGCAAAAGACGTAGAATGTGGAAAAAAATGTAGATTTTTAAAGAAGACCCTCTTATAATCAAGGTAAATCTTACCTGATAAGGGGGTCATTTATTTATTGATGGGTAAACAAAGCTTGATTGGAACGTGTATTGGAGGAAGATATCGAATTGAAGATTTGCTCGGTCAAGGTGGAATGAGTCATGTTTATTTAGCAGAAGATTTGAAGCTGAAAGGGAAGAAATGGGCAGTGAAAGAATGCTTGCCTTTAGAAGCCGATGATATGACTCTCTTCCTGGAAGAAGCGGAAATGCTCGCTAGGCTCCAGCACCCTCAACTGCCGCAGTTAGTTGATTATTTTACAACCGAGGATGGAAAAGGCTTCTTAGTAATGGATTATATTCAAGGGCCAACGTTGCAAGATTTATTCGAAGAAAAGGGCCGCGAGCTTCCCGTTGCGAAAATTGTTCATATGGCCTTTCAGCTGTGCGATTTACTTCACTATTTGCACACGTTTCAACCTCGTCCGATTATTTACCGCGATCTCAAGCCTTCCAATGTGATGTTGAATGAGCAGAACCAAGTCCGATTAATCGATTTTGGCGTTGCCCGACACTTCAAACACGGTAAACAATCCGACACCATGCAAATGGGTACGATTGGCTTTGCGGCTCCCGAGCAGTTCTTGGGCTTACAAACCGATGCACGCACTGATTTATTTACACTCGGCTCCATGCTGTATTACTTATTATCGGGCGGCCAGTATGCGTATATCACCCAAAAACCGTTGGAACAGATACGTCCAGATTTACCAGAAGCCTTAACCTCCACCGTACGATTACTCCTGCAAGAGCACCCGCAAAACCGTTGTCAATCTGCCATGGAAGTAAAAATGAGACTTCGTTCCATCTATTCCGAATCAGCAGCAGCCCCAGAAGCTCTAAATTTGCACACACCATATACCACTTCAACAAATGATAAATTAATTGTTATTGGCGGTTTATTTGCTGGTGTAGGTGCGACATTCATGGCGATTACACTGGCAAGAATTCTTCATTCCATGCACATTCCAAACGCGCTAGTTGAGCAGCCAACAATTGAACCTGATTTGTATATGCTCCTTTACGGCGATAGCAAGGCTCCTAAGGATTACCAATTCGCGTCTAATCTTATTAGTGACCAAACGTCTGCAACGATTTCATCATGGTTCAACGGTTTTACAACATGGGTCCCCCTTCATCCTGAGGGGTTTCAAAGCTCATGGCATCCTGCCGATTCCTTCAAACTTCTACATATGATAAAAAAACCAATCGTCATCTGGGACGTATCTACGCATTGGGAGGATCCTTCCGTTCAAGAGCTTTGCCATAGTGCGGATGATATCATTGTAATTGTAGACGCCTCTCCCGGAAAGTGTAATCGCCCAAGTTCACGAGCACATTTCAATCGATTTGATACGTATCAGCAGCGTGGTAAAAAGGTGCATTATGTGGCGAACGGCACTATGCCGGGACATTTCCGGAATGAGTGGGTAGATTCGCTTCCGGAAGCACCGTTATGCACCCTACCTGAAATTCCGCGTGTTGAAGTCATGCGTGCTGTTTGGAAAGGGGAATGTATTCAAGATCAGACCGATGTTTTGGAGAAGTTGAAAGATGCTCTGACCCCTTTACTTAGAGAAATTCTGCCGGCAGATACGATCAGAAAAAGCAGTTTGAAAGGGAGTAAATCATTATTCTCACGATTCAAAAAGCATAGTTAGCCCCTTTAATAAATTTGTAAATTGATTCTCAAGTTATAACCAAACGACCTTAATTGTGTTATGATGATTCATATTTCATTTAGATGCAGATAGAGGGGGCAATACATATGGAACAACGCTTTGCTAGAGAATCCAGATGCTTCAAGACGTCACGAATTTTTCCGACCGATGTAAATAATCACAACACGCTCTTTGGTGGTAAGCTGATGTCCTATATTGATGATATCGCATCGATTGCGGCACATAAACATTGCCGAAGGTCTGTTGTGACAGCCTCAACAGATTCTGTTGACTTTTTGTCGCCCATACATACGTCAGACTCGGTTTGCTTGGAGTCATTCGTGACATGGACAGGCAAAAGCTCAATGGAGGTTTTCGTCAAAGTCGTAACTGAAGATTTGAAAACAGGGGCAAGAAAAATTGCCGCAACCTCTTTCCTAACATTCGTAGCACTTGATGACAATAAAGTTCCGGTTGAAGTTCCAGATGTGGTTCCAGAAACGGAAGAAGAGAAGAAGCTTCATGAATCGGCGCCACACCGAGCAGAAATGAGACGTCTACGAAGAGTTGAAAGTAAGAAGCTGGCAAGCTTCTTCACGATGAAATATCCTTGGGAATAAAAGGATTGATTTTCTGTTAAAATGTGGTACAATTTGGATAAATTAAATCGGACAAGCGGAAGCACCGCTGATCGTGGAGATCATATCTCCTCAATCGGCGCGTGCTTTTTTTGTTTTCTCCGAATCGCGAAGGAGGCTGATGCATGAAAGTTGAGACGACCATTCGCATTGCCATTGTGCTCACCGTTATTAGCTTTGTTTTAATCGCCAGTGGCGTATATGCCATGGTTTCATGACTTAAATAGGGAATGGGAGGTAGGAATGAATAAAATTCAACTTTACGTCTTAGATGATGACATCGTTTACGCAGAGCGACTTGCTGCCTTCATACGATCTTCTGAGTTCGCTGAGAGAATTCAAGTGAGGCTTTTCTCGAAAATAGAATTGGTCATTGAGTTGCTTGAGAATCAGCATTTAGAAGGTGTTTTATTACTTTCCGAGGCATATTACCCCTCTTTGATGAATCGGAGTACATCCTTATGCAAAATGATTTTGAGTGAAACGATTGCAAATTCCAAAGAAGCGGAGACGAAGATTCCGTTCTTATATCGTTTTCAATCCCTGCACCAATTAATATCGCGCCTTCAGGCTTTTTATACGGAAAAGCATAGATTTAATGCGGGTCCTGGGACGAAAAGAACTAGAGTTCTATCTGTGTACAGCAGCAGCGGGAATAGTGGGAAAACGATGACCGCCATTCACATGGCAAAGCAGTTGTCTTTTCGTGGGGAACAGGTTTTTTATCTCAGCCTGGAGTTGGTCAGTTCAGCCTCTCAATGGCTTCAGGGGGATTTAGGACGATTTTCACAGCTTCTATACTACATGAAAAGCACGCCTGAGTTATTGGGACCTAAGCTGCAGCTGCTCAAATCCCACGATTCTAGGCTGCGAATTGATTATCTGACTCCCAAAGATCAAATCAGGGAGATGCAAGAAATGAGCGGTGAGCATGTCCGTCTGCTTATAGAATCATTGATCTCGTTGAACGAGTATGACTTTATCATTGTTGATTTAGAAGCTACAGTGCATCCGAGAATTGTAAAAAGTTTGGATGTCAGTGATCATATCATCTGGATTGTGCGGGACGATTTGAATGATATATATAAAACAGAGGCACTCCAGAAGCAAATGGGTTCCATGCAGAATGTACATTTCGTAATCAATAAATATACGGGCAAGCAAACGAATGATTTCTCAGTTTTGGGCAAGGAAATAACGTATAAGCTTCCATATATCCCCGAGTGGAAAGTTATAAGCACCCCAGAACAGATCTGGCACTCTGGCTTATTTTCAGAGCAGACGTATGACATGTTTACTGCTATACAAATAGGAAAAGGATATTCTTCTTCGGATAGGGAGGGGGCTGCTGCTTCATGAATCATGATTTGTTTCTCACATTGAAGCAGCAGATTAAGGAGAGGATTGATCTTTCCAGTACGGTCAGTGATGTCACATTAATTGAACTTATTGAGGAGTCCGTTTTCAGCGCAGCAGGAGAGCACGGTTGGACTTCAAGCGAGATGCAGGCTCTAGTAAAGCGAATTTTTGATTCATTTCGGGGCTTGGATATCCTTCAACCGCTGATCGATGATCCATCCGTGACAGAGATCATGGTCAATGGGCACGAGTGCATCTTTTTCGAAAGGAAGGGCGCCGTTGAGCGATATCCGTATCCATTGGAAAGTGCAGAGAAGCTAGAGGATCTCATTCAGATGATTGTTTCTAAAGTGAACCGGATTGTGAATCAGGCAACGCCAATCGTCGATGCACGTCTTCCTGATGGATCGAGGGTAAACATTGTACTTCCGCCAGCTTCCCTGAGTGGGCCGACCTTGACGATTCGTAAGTTCCCGGAAAATCCCCTGTTAATGGCGGATCTGATTGGTATGGGAAGTATTTCGGAGGAGGCAGCAGAAGTTTTACAAGTGATGGTTGAATCAGGCTTTAATGTCTTTATTGGCGGCGGAACAGGTTCAGGGAAGACGACATTTCTAAATGCACTAAGTGCTTGGATTCCCCCGCACGAACGCATCATTACGATCGAAGATTCTGCAGAGCTTCAGATACAAACTGTACCTAACTTGGTGCGAATGGAAACCAGAAATGCCAATACCGAAGGGAAAGGAGAGATCACGATTCGAGAGCTTATTCGTTCTTCGCTGCGAATGCGTCCGAACCGGATTATTGTTGGGGAGGTTCGTGGAGCGGAGGCACTAGATATGCTAGCTGCGATGAATACGGGGCATGACGGAAGTTTAAGCACGGGGCATGCGAACACATCCGTTGACATGCTCAGCCGGCTTGAGACGATGGTACTAAGTGGTGCCCCACTTCCTGTAGAGGTTATCCGTAAGCAAATTGCCTCTGCATTAGATGTTATGGTTCATGTAAGTAGAATTCGTGATCGTACCCGTAGAGTCACAGAAATTCATGAAGTACTTGGTGTGAAGGATGGTGAGGTCCAACTGCATCCCCTTTTCCTATTTGATGAAAAAGGCGAGACGGTGGATCGTAAGGTTATTGGTGAGCTCGCATATACCGGAAATCGACTGCACAACATGCACAAAATTCGAATGGCTGGCAAGAAGCTGCCAGAGTGGTTTGCGCAGGTTCAGGAAGAGCGTGATATAGTATGAAGATTTTGTTGCTTCTCCTCATTTGTGGAGCTTTCAGCTGGTTTTTTCTTTTGTATTTGGAACGCAGAAAAGGATCATCTAAGAAAGCTGAATCTCAGACCATCCAACAACCATCTACAATTAACCATTTGATTGACTATAGCCACTATCAGCTAACCTCCAAGGAAAAAGTAAGTGCTATCCTGATGCTTGCCTTACCAGCGTTCGTTGTAGGTTACATTTTCTACAAAAGCTTCGTTCTTGCTGCAGCATTGGCTGCTGTAGGCCTCGCATTTCCCCGTATACGCAAGCAGCAATTAATTCAATTACGTAAAAACAAACTGTATGTACAGTTTAAACAAGCACTAAGCTGCCTATCCTCCTCCATGACGGTTGGAAAGTCGATTGAAACAGCGTTTAGGGAGGCATTAGAGGATCTGAAAATGCTGTATCCAGACCCAGCTTGCCTGATCGTCGTTGAATTTAGTATTATCTGCCGAAAAGTAGAGAATGGGGAGCCCATTGAGGCTGCATTGAAAAATTTAGCGGATCGGAGTCATTTAGAAGATATAAAAAGCTTCACAGACGTTTTCTTAACTTGCAAGCGGACGGGGGGCAATCTGGTGGAGGTGATGAAACGAACTGCTACGGTGATTGGGGAAAAGCTTGAAATTTCACAGGATATATCCGTGATGATCGCACAGAAACGTTTTGAATCGAGGGTGCTGCTCTTTGCTCCGATCGTCATTGTTGCCGTGCTAGCGTTCTCTTCTCCGGAATACATGGTTCCTCTTTATACGGGCAGCGGTGTACTTATCATGTCAGCAAGCTTGGTGCTGCTTGGTGCTTGCTATGTACTCACTCAAAAAATCATGAATATCAAGGTGTAGCATGTGGATCACGATTGTATTTATTACTCAGATTGCCGTTTGTATTATTTTATTCCTATGGGGGCGAGTGCAATATGCTGAGATTATCAAAGCTCACCCTTATCCGTTCCAATTGAAGCTGCTGTTGCCTTACAGCTACTTGCTCATAGACAAGCTTAATTTAATGGAAAAATTACCCGATTTTACGGCAAAAGTACATCATAAATTAATCACACTGCATGGGAGAAGCTTCGCGGCACATGGAAGCAAATGGTTTCTGGCTGAGCTTATCTCAGCATCGACCTTATGCTTAGTGACCCTAACTCTGTTATCCGTTCTGGCCGGAGGAGATAGTTCTCTGTTCGGGTTTGGTTTGCTAGCTACTGCCATTATTCCCTTGAGCATGGTACGTGATTTAGATGCGAAAATCCGCAAGAAACAGCAGCTGATGATCCTTGAATTGCCTGAAATATTAAGTACAATCGTGCTGCTCGTAAACGCAGGAGAGACCGTAAATCGAGCGTGGATACGCTGTGTAGAGGCTCGACCGCACAAAGCACAAACACCACTGTATAAAGAACTGGCACAAGCCGTTCATGAGCTGGAGATGAATGTATCTTTTGCAAAAGTAATGGAGGATTTCAGCAAACGCTGTGCTCTTCATGAAGTGTCATTGTTTACTTCTACTCTTCTGCTGAACTATAAGCGAGGTGGTAGCGATTTTGTAGTCGCGCTTCACGCACTCTCGTTGGATCTTTGGCAAAGAAGGAAGTCGGTGTCACGAACATTAGGTGAAGAAGCTTCATCGAAGCTTGTATTTCCCATGGTTCTTATTTTCGTTGTCGTGATGGTCATTGTTGCGGCCCCAGCTTTACTTATGATGAAACAATAATGGAGGTATGTAGAGATGAAAATGGCGTTAGATTGGCTGAAACAGTTTTGGGAAGATGAAGAAGGATTAGGCACTTTGGAGATTTTATTGATCGTTGCTGTGCTTGTAGCTATAGCTATCATTTTCAGAAAATGGATTGTCTCGTGGTTTCAGAAGTTAATTGGGGATGCCAACTCTGATTTGAAAGACAACAGCGGGGTTGTTCCTTGTGCGCCTAGTCCAACAACTAGCTGTGCGCCATAGGCGTTTACAGAGTCTCCGTGTTAATGAGGAAGGCAGCTTTACTTTAGAAGCTTCTCTTGTATTTCCGCTGATTCTACTTTGTACGGTTACGCTTCTTTTTGTGGGTATGTATGCGTATCAGAACGTATTTCTTCAGCAGCTTGCGAGGACTGCGGCAGAGCGTATTGCCTTTACGTGGAATAACAGCCATAAAGATTTGGTGACAGGAGACTATAACCCCAGTGAAACAGATGGCCTTTATTGGAGACTTACACATGATAGTGTGACAGATTTATTCGGAATCCTGAGTGGAAGTGGTACAACAGAAGTCATTATTCCCTCGGGCAGTGCTAGTAGTCACGTGGAGAAAAAACTTGCCAAATCCTCAGCATTACTACCTCAGGGAGTGACGGGAACTGCAAAATACGCTAACTATCTTTTTGACCATCAGGTTGAGGTGAAATTGAAAAAGTCGTTTCTTATGCCGAAGCAGCTAAAGAGATGGTTGGATTCTGAGCAAACAACCGGCAGGGCAGTTTCACATGTTGTAGAGCCTGTTGAACTCATTCGGTTAACGGATATTACACGTACTTATTTCAAAGCGATCAAAGGCCGAATTTCCCCTCAAAAGGCTAGAGAAGCACTCGTAGAACCTATTCAGGATAACTTGTCCGGACCTAGTGTGTCGATCAAATCAGAGCGTCAAGCCGCGGCCTATTTGAAATCACTGGTTGGGGGTACAGAGGTCATTTTGACGACAACATCAGGAAAAAGCAGAACGATTGATGCGCTGGATGCTCGAGGTATTGGTCATCAAGCTTTTTACAATATGACGGAATTTCAGCTTCGCACCGAGCAAATGCCTAAGGATATAGAGCTCCTTGATCAAAGAACACAAGTGAAGGGCATCGTGTGGCACTTTTTCAAAAAAGATGCTAGCGGCAAAGGAATGCCGTCTAATTCATTTCGTAAGGAGCTGGAGCGCAAAGGGATTGTAGTTGTCATCCATAATTAGAAAGGGGGGAGTTTTTGAGGAAATTTGTTCGTTCAGAGAGAGGTGCAGTGTCTGTCTATCTGATTCTCATCATTGTGCCCATTTTCTTATTTCAAGCTGTACTCATTGATTTCGCAAGAATTAAGCTGGCTGAAAAAGAGACAGAATCAGCGGTCAAAGCTGCGGCGCGATCGGTTATGTCAGCTTACGATACAGAGCTGCAAGCGATGGGACTCTATGGTCTTGGCATTTCGCAGGAAGAAACGGAGGCGTTATTCCGAAAGGTTTTTGCAAGCAATTTGTCAGGTCAAGTGTCGCCAGGAGCATTTCTTTATGTGGATACAAGACCAGTAGAGAATGGCATGCGTGTTACCCCGGTGTACACATTGGCAAGTCATACGATTTTTGAGCGGCAGGTACTGGAGGATATGAAGATCAAGGCTCCCATCGAGTATACGCTTGAAATTACCGACAAGTTTCGGAAAAGCGGGACGAAAGCCCCTTTTCAGCTTGGGTCCCGGTTTTCCAAAGAAGCGGCGGAGCTTGAAAAACTCATTGATCAAAGAGAAAGCGCGCTAGATGAAGCTTGGCAGAACAGCGAAGAGCTGATTGAAGAAATATCGAAGTATCATGCTTATTATCAAAAACGCATCACCGAATTAGACGGATTAGCTGCCCAAATCGGCATTCATACAGCAGATGAAGTGAGAAGCGAAATCGTAGAAGTGAAAAATCAGCTGAAATCTATTCAAGATTCCATGAGAGATCTGGATATGTCAATAGCAGCGCTAAGCCAAGCTGGACCTGGCGCTGTGGCTGGCATACAATCCCTCGCAGCTTCTAAACAAATATTAGGGTCTCAGGCACAGGTCTTCGCCCAGAAGTTAAATGAGCTAGAAGCGTTGCTGCAACTGATCATTAAATACGCAGCACTCCTAGCTGCTACGAAGCTGGAGGTGCCGGCTAACGGAAGAGAAATCCAGCTATTACAGCAAACCATTGAACCAGCTCTACGATTAGCAAAGCAGCGAAATGACGAGATACGTACGAAATTAAATGGTATAGCTCAAAGTTCGGGAAGTGGGACACAAGGTGGGACCTCTGGTGCCTATGAAGTGTTTCAACATGTTTCTGTTATGGGTGATGATTATTTTTACAGATATCAGACAGCCATAGCCAGCATTAGTGCGTTATTTACTGCTTTCCAAGAAGTTGTTAACTCCGTATATCTATACACATCTGATAATACAAGTAGAGCAAACCTAGCGAATAATGCTTATTTTTCTGAATCTAGTGAATTCAATAAACAGCAAAGTGTTTTGGAAAAGACAAGAATGGACAAAAATGAGGCAACGGCAACGAATAAGCGTCAGCAAAAAAACAAGATTCAAGCCATTTTGGATCAAGCGAAACAATCAATCGGTTCTTGCAGCTTGCCGAATACTCAAAGTACTGACACTGAACTATACAAGCGCCTTCAGGGGGATGCCGGACAAGCAGCAGGGGATAAAGGATTGTACCAAAAGTATAGGGAAGCTAATGCTCAAGATACGATGGTTGGCAGCGAGATTGCTTATGATTTAGAGAAATCAGAACCTGTAAGCTTAAAAGCGATGGGGATGCTTGAGGCGTTTAATAACGCAGCGGAATCGATGAGAAATGAGCTTTATGTGAATGAATTTGCGCTTACGAAATTTAATTACCGCACATATGGATTGGAAAAAGACCCTGCAGGTCAGCCCAAATTATCCAATGAGCTGGTGGATCCAGGTTCGCATAAGTTGGCCAATCAAGAGGTGGAATATCTGTTATATGGATTTTCTTCTTGCGTTGCTAATATTTCGTCTGCCTATGCGGAAATGTTTGCATTCCGTATGGCGATCCGCACAGTAGAGGCACTCCTAGATCCGAAAAAAGAGCTGCTCGGTATAGGCTCACCTTTACTCGTGCTCTTGGCGGCTGCCGCGGAAGGCGCGCTGGAAGCTTTTCAAGACATGAACAAATTAACAAAAGGTGAAGCGGTAGATTTATCTGCGAAAATCACAACATCAGCTTTAAGTTTGACCTACAAAGACTATTTACGCATTTTTCTACTTTTACACAGTAAAAATACGAAACTTATGGCTAGAATGCAGGCACTTATCGAACTGGAAACGGGTAAGGATTTGGTTCAAGAAACGACGTATATTCAGGGAAACGGATCAAGCGAAGTAAGGTTGTGGTTTATCCCGCAAATTATGAAGCTGCTAGATGGAACTGGGCTGCTGGGGTGTAAAGTGCAAGGGAATCGGTGCCGATTCAGCAGTACTTCAGCTGTAGCTTATTGAAGAAAAGGGGGCTGTTTATGCTTCGAAAGTTTCACCATGAGCAGAAAGGCGGCATTGTGTTGGAGGCTTCTTTGGTGCTGCCCTTCTTTTTAGCCTTTGTGATTGGTCTGATCATATGTATTCAGATTGCCGTATTAGAAATGGAGCTGCAAGCCGGGGTATCGGAGGCAACAAAGTCGGTTGCCGGTCAATTATACCCAGTACGGCTTCTTGTCCAAGAAGCCAAATCGAAATTTGATCAGAGCCACTCAGGTGAAATGATGAGTTCAGTTGTAGATCGTGTACAAACGGCTCGAGATCAAGTGAAGAACACTGAGAATCTGGCCGATGAATATGCCGCTTACATTCCGAATTCACTCCTGGAGCTTGTTAAATGGGAAAAAGAAAAGCGTGAATTAGGAGAGGGGAAGGCTCAAGAAGAACTGGACGAGCTTTACGAAAGTCAAGTTAAACCGCGCATTCATGCTGCTTTCACACCGATTGTTTATGCATTTTGTAATCAAACAATCATGAAGAAAGAAAAATTTAAGGTCATTTCTGTGACCCTCCCGAGTATGGAAAGCGGTGGCAATGCTTTTTTTGGAATAGAAGCTCAAATGACCTATAAGCTTCCGCTGCCTTTTATAAGTCACACGATAATATTAAAGAAGAAGGCGTTTGAGCGGGCATGGATAGGCGCCTAAGAACCTTAAGAAACTTTTAGGAGGGACCTTTTTCCTTTGATTCATTTGATCTTATTTATACTTATAGCCATTGCATTTGTGATAGATGCACGCAAATCAATAATCCCAAATAAGGTTACTTTCTGTGGTACAATGTTTGGCTTCATATTCCACGCATGTACGGAGGGTTGGAGCGGTGTGTTTTTTGCTGTGATTGGTGCAATTACTGGTTTTACGGCTCTTCTTTTGCTTTATTTTTTTGGTGCTCTAGGTGCAGGTGATGTGAAGCTTTTTGCTGCAATTGGGGCGATAATGGGATTTACATTCGTCCTTCAATCTATGTTTTATGCCATTTTATGTGCTGGCGTTATCGGGCTTATCTTACTCTTTATTCGTAAACAGATGATAAAAACAGGTCATAAACTTGCCACATGGCTAGTTTCTTTTGTTGTATGTCAAGACATGGGCAGTCTGCTAGGCATGAAACATCAAAAAAACATGAAATTTCCGTTTATGTATGCAGTTGTACCGGGCGTTGCATTGACTTGGTATTATTCGTTTTTATGAGAGAGGTGAATCCATGACGCAAGAAGTATTTGGACTTCGTTATGAATTTGTATATCGACATGGTCATTATATGGTGTTGTATAAGGAAGATGGATTGGACTCAAAGAATCTCTCGACTTTGCAGGTCAGGATGCTTGAAGCCAATGATGTACCGAACCTTCTACCGCTAGAAATACAAGAGGTGGATTTCCGCATCAGTTTACTGTATAACTTGTCGGCTAAACGAATGCTGGCCCATGTTCTGAAGGTGGAGGGGTTGTCTAAACAGCATTTTGCAAAACTCATGTATGCAATTGTTTGTACACTAGGAGAAAGTAAAAATTACATGCTATTTGAATCAGGATACGTTTTGAAAGATAATTTCATCTTCATTGGCAGTGATTGGTCGGATGTATATCTGACTTATGTGCCGTTTGAACCTGTAAATGATGAAGAATCAGTCTTCAAGTCTCTTGAGTCTCTGATGAAACAACTCTCACAGAAATTAAACGATGATGAGAGGAGCATGGTGGTTTCGTGGATGGAGTCATTATCGCGGAATCAGAGCTTGCAAGGATATAAAGAGAATCTGCTAGCTCTGATGGACGAACAACCACTCGTGAAAGAAACTTATCCAACATCTAATCATGATAACGAGCAAGTTCCAGAAATTCGTCCTAGCATGCAAATGCCTCCTGTAAAAGAAAACGGTTTGCCTAAGCCACTTTGGAATCGGAATGAATTACATCAGCCAGCTATTCTAAATAACTCATTTGAGGAGCTTCAACCCAAAATTGAGGCGAATACGAAAGAAAGAAGTGAGGGACTTCCGGTTTCCTTTATCTCTTTATCGGGCCGATCACGAACGATAGTCCTTGCTGTTGTTGTTCTGCTAACCGCGTTTCTTTGGCAGAATTATTTTACATACCCATCTACAGGTACTTTGCAAATAACCTCAGGAATCTCGATTTTACTCATGACTGTTTGGTTTGTTATTCGATTTTTGGGATTACCGCGCTTTTTACGATACATAAAAGGAAGCAATGGTGTTAACCTGCCTATCTTCCCGGTTGTAGAAAAGCAGCAGGATCAAAAGCTAAAAGCACCATCACCTGAATCGACCAATATCCAAAATTATTATCAAAATTTACATATGCATACGACCTTGCTCACTCACAAAAAGCCAAACGCTACGGTTTTCCTTGGCCGGCTAATGAATCAACCGCTAGGAGCCAGGATTGAATGGCAAATCGAAGGCACGACTAAAACTGTTCCTCTGAATAACGATCATTTTACAATGGGCAGAGGCGATGCCAGTTTGAAGGTCGATTATGTTTTGGACGAAGCGGGAGCTTCCAGAATACATGCTGAAATAATTAAAAATGATGAGGGTTATGAGATTAAAGATACAGGTTCAACGAATGGGACCTATTTAAATGGCGAACCATTAGTTACTTATCAGTCCTATCCGTTGAAGGATGGGGACGAGATTCGAATTGTGCGGCAGGAGATTAAATTTCGAATGTGAGATTAAGACAATATCACGATCATTTGGCATTAACTGCGACGTCCCAAGGGGGACGTTTTTCTGCATAGTTTTGTATAAAAGCGAATGAATACGCTTCCCAGATGAATTTACCTATTCCTGTCTTGCATGAGCAGTGTTATAATAAGAAGTCGCGAGTATGTGCGATTATCTTCGAAATAGACAGGAGTTTGGAATTACGAGATGAGTCTTTTGACAATTGAAGATTTAAGCCATAGCTTTGGAGATCGTACGTTATTTAAAAATGTATCCTTCCGTCTGCTCGCTGGCGAGCGTGTCGGTATTGTTGGAGCTAATGGCGTGGGGAAATCCACGTTAATGAATATATTAACCGGAAAAGTTCTTAAAGATACAGGTAAGGTTGAATGGACGCCGCGCGTTCATTATGGATATTTGGACCAGCATTCCGTGTTAGAACCAGGCAAAACCATTCGCGATATTCTGCGCGATGCTTTTCTTCCTCTCTTTGAAGCGGAGAAGGAGATGATGGCGATTACCGAGAAAATGGGTGATGCCACACCGGAAGAGCTTGAGGTTCTTCTGGAGCAAATGGGCGAAATTCAAGAGCGTTTGGATATCGGCGGTTTCTATATGCTGGATGTGAAAATCGAAGAAATGGGTAACGGTCTTGGCCTTAATGCCATTGGTTTAGACCGTGATGTTACTTCCCTAAGCGGTGGACAACGGACGAAAGTTCTTTTGGCAAAACTACTTTTGGAGAAACCGACTGTTCTTCTCTTAGATGAGCCGACCAACTATTTGGACGTTGAGCATATTGAATGGTTGAAAATGTACCTTAAAGATTATCCGTTTGCCTTTATGTTGATTTCACATGACACTGAATTCATGAATGAAGTCGTAAACGTGGTATACCACTTGGAATTCACTAAGCTGACACGTTATACTGCGAATTATGAGAAATTCCTAGATATGGCTGAAATGAACAAAACTCAGCATATTGACGCTTATGAAAAGCAGCAAGAGTACATTAAAAAACAGGAAGATTTCATCGCGCGTAATAAAGCGAGGGCGTCAACGTCAACCCGTGCCAAGAGCCGGGAGAAACAACTTGATAAGATTGACCGAATTGAGCGTCCAGAGACGGCAATGAAACCGACTTTTGTGTTCAAGGAATCGCGTTCAAGCAGCAGAGTTGTTTTTGAAGCGGAAAACTTGGAAATCGGTTATGATCGTCCTCTTTTACCGAAGATGAATGTAACGATTGAGCGCGGCGAGAAAATTGCTATTGTCGGATGCAACGGTGTTGGTAAATCTACACTTCTCAAAACGATTCTTGGAAAGCTTGAGCCTTTCAACGGCAAAACATACCGCGGGGACTACTTGACTCCTGCCTATTTTGAACAAGAGGTAAAAGCACCGAGCATGACACCGATCGACGACGTATGGAACGAGTTCTCTTCGATGACTCAGAATGAAGTCAGAGGGGCACTTGCCCGAGTCGGGCTCAAAAATGAGCACATCACACGTGCTATGGGTAAGCTTAGCGGTGGTGAACAAGCGAAAGTAAGGCTTTGTAAACTGCTGATGAGAGAAAGTAACTGGTTGTTATTCGATGAGCCTACGAACCATTTGGACGTTGTTGCCAAAGAAGAGCTTCAAAGGGCTTTGAAAGAATATAAAGGTACCGTTCTGCTCGTTTGTCACGAACCTGAATTTTATGAAGGTTGGGTAACAAGAGTGTGGGATGTTGAAGAATGGTCTGCAAAAGTAACCAATTAGGGGGATTTCATTCATGTTAACTCACGTTGTGTTTTTTAAGCTCAAAGATCGCAGTCCGGAAGCGATTGAAGTAACAAAGGCTGTACTTACGAACATGGAAGGTAAAATTCCGGTCCTGCGGCATATCGAAGTTGGAACCGACATTTTGCATCTGGAACGTTCGTATGACATTGCTTTGATTACCAAATTTGATTCCTTAGAGGATCTCAAGGTATACGACACGCATCCCATTCATGAAGAAGTGAAGGCCCATATGAAGACAGTCCTTGATGGAACGTCCATTTGCGTTGATTTTGTAAGCTAATCTAGTTTGAAAAACATAGGGGAACAGTGTAGTATCACTAGAAGAGACTAGTTTGTGACTTATGTCATTAACTTGCTTATGAATCCTAGGCTGCACTGTTTTTTACCACATAGAAAGTATAAGTTTTCGGATCACGAAAACCGCTTTCTTATTGGCGATAAAACCTACCTCTAAACGCGGTCGCTCATCTTTGAATGGCCGAGGGTAGAGGTTTTCTCACGTCTTTAGAGGAAATCTAATAAATAGAAAAGGGAGGAATCCCGAGTGAAAACGAACTTAAATAAAGCTTATATGACAGAAATTTTAGAGCTCCTGCTGCGGACTCCAAGCCCAACAGGCTACACGCATCACATTATGCAAAAAGTTGAACAAGAAGTGAATAAGCTCGGATTTGAGCTTGCATATACGAATAAGGGCTGCGGCATCGTGACGATTCCTGGTACCCGCCAAGACCGCGTCATTGGCATTTCTGCGCATGTGGATACACTCGGCGCTATGGTGCGTTCGATCAAAGATAATGGCACTTTGAAAATCACTTCATTGGGCGGCTTTATGATGGGCGCTATTGAAAATGAATACGTTCAAATTCATACGCGCGATGAACGCGTTTATGATGGGACTATTCTGACGTCGAGGCCATCAGTGCATGTGTATGAAGACGCCAGAGAGTATAAACGTGATGAAGCCAATATGGAAGTGCGTATTGATGAGCTTGTGAAGACCAAGAAAGAGGTTCAAGATCTTGGCATTCGAGTGGGGGATTATATTTCATTCGATCCGCGCGTACAAGTGAAGGCAAATGGCTTCGTGAAGTCGCGTCATTTGGATGATAAGGCGAGTGTTGCTTCCTTATTTGGGCTTTTAAAGCTGATCAAAGATGAGGGCTTGAAACCTGAATTTACGATCAAGCTGTTCTTCTCCAATTATGAAGAGGTTGGTCATGGATCTTCCTTTATCCCTGACGATATTACAGATTTTATTGCTGTAGATATGGGTGCCCTTGGTGATGACTTGAGCGGAAGCGAGCGTGATGTATCGATTTGCGCGAAGGATTCCTCAGGTCCTTATGATTATCAGATGACTTCGAAAATGATTGAACTGGCTGAGAAGCTGGAAATCGGCTATGCCGTTGATATTTATCCGCGATACGGTTCAGATGCATCTGCCGCGCTTAGAGGTGGACGTGATATTCGTGCTGCGTTGGTGGGACCAGGTGTTCATGCGTCACATAGCATGGAAAGAACGCATATGGATGCTGTAGTGAATACAGCAGCTCTTCTTGCGGCCTATATCATGGAGCCAGCCCAAGCATGAATATACTTAGTGCAGTCAATATAACTAAAACATTCGGCGACAAGGTGCTGTTCGATGATATTTCGTTCACGGTGAACGAGAAGCAGCGCATCGGTCTCATTGGCGTGAACGGAACAGGCAAGTCCACGCTGCTGAAGCTGCTGGCGGGGCTGGAAACAGCGGATCGCGGCAAGCTCGTGCACGCGAACCATTTCCGTGTGGAATACTTGCCGCAGAACCCGGAGTTCGATCCGAACTCCACGGTTCTTGAGCAAGTATTCCACGGCGATACGCCGCTCATGAAGACGCTCCGCGACTATGAGCTTGCGCTTGCCGAATTGGAGCTCGATGCCTCCAATGAAAAGAAACAAACGCGGCTGTTCAGCACCCAGTCGCGCATGGATGAGCAAGGTGCCTGGGAAGCCAGCACCTTGGCCAAAACCGTGCTGATGAAGCTCGGCATCAGCGAGTTCGACAAGCCCGTCGGCCAGTTGTCCGGCGGTCAGCGTAAACGCGTTGCCATGGCGCGCGTTCTCATTGGGCCCGCCGATCTGCTCATCCTCGATGAGCCGACGAACCATATTGATAACGAGACGGCCATCTGGCTCGAGGAATTCCTCAGCAAATGGCGAGGCGCCTTGCTGCTCGTTACCCATGACCGGTACTTCCTAGAGCGGGTAACCACCCGCATTCTAGAGCTGGACCGGGGTAAGATCTACAGCTACGAGGGGAACTACGAGTGGTTCCTCGAGAAGAAGTCGGAGCGGATGGAGTCCGAAGCATCCAGCGAAGATAAGCGGCAGAATCTTTTGCGCCGCGAGCTGGCTTGGCTTCGTCGCGGCGCGAAGGCACGCACGACGAAACAGAAGGCGCGTATTGGGCGCGCCGAGGAATTGCGGGACCGCAAGGTCGACGGTCCCGGGGAGAAGCTTGACATGGCGCTGGCTGGCAGTCGCCTTGGCAAAAAGGTGATGGAGCTGGAAGACGTCACCAAAGCTTTCGAGAGCGGGAAGCCGCTTCTGAGCGGCTTCAGCTACATCGTGATGCCGAGGGATCGCCTCGGCATCATCGGTCCGAACGGCAGCGGCAAATCGACGCTGCTGAACATGCTCGCGGGGCGAATTCAGCCCGACAGCGGGACGATCGAGACCGGCACGACCGTGAAGCTTGCCTACTACACGCAAGAGAACGTCGAGATGGATGAGAAGATGCGCGTCATCGAGTACATCAAGGAGGCAGCGGAGCAGATCCGCACAGCTGATGGTGAGACTATTTCGGCGTCGCAAATGCTCGAACGCTTCCTCTTTTCGCCAACCCTGCAGTGGTCGCCAATCGGAAAGCTCTCCGGTGGTGAACGGCGCAGACTTTATTTGCTCCGTACACTTATGGGAGAACCAAACGTATTGCTTCTGGATGAGCCGACCAACGACTTGGATATCCAAACTTTGACCATACTGGAAGATTATCTGGATCAATTTCCTGGTGCCGTTATAACGGTTTCCCATGATCGATACTTTTTGGATCGTACGGTTTCGCATCTATTTGCTTTTGATGGCAAAGGGCAGATCGAGCCTTACATTGGTAACTACTCCGATTACTTGGAAGAGAAGCAGGAGCAGGCAGAAGCTGATCAGACTCGGAAAGAATTGATACGTAATGCAAGCTCTGCCAAGTCTACTAGTGGTCCCAACACAGCTTCAGCAGCCGTTATTAGCAGTCCTGCGGCAGCAGGGGGCACATCGAATGCGAACCGTCCTAAGAAGCTAACTTTCAAAGAACAGAAGGAATGGGACGAAATTGAGGGTACGATAGCTTCTCTGGAAGACAAAGCGGCTAGCTTGAAAAAGCAAATTGAAGCGGCAGGCAGCGACTTTGACCGTGTTCGCGAGCTTTATGAGCAAGAGCAGCAAACGGCAGTGGATTTGGAAGCGGCGATGGAAAGATGGACTTATTTATCCGAGTTGCTAGAGGAAATAGAACGAAACAAGTAGGAGAGACTTCTCTCTTCGATCAGGGATCCCAAAAAGGAGAGACTTTAATCTTCGATTAAAGATCCCTATATATGATATGATAGAACAAACTACTATAAAGGCAGGTATGTACTAAACATGATTAATGTTAATAACGTGACGCTTCGTTACGGCAAGAGAGCCCTATTCGAGGACGCCAATATCAAATTTACACCGGGTAACTGCTACGGACTAATCGGAGCAAATGGTGCCGGTAAATCAACTTTTCTGAAAATTCTTTCCGGTGAAATTGAGCCTAACACAGGCGAAGTCAACATTACACCTGGTGAAAGAATGGCTGTATTGAAACAAAACCATTACGAGTTTGACGAAATCGAAGTGTTGAAAACCGTCATGATGGGTCATGCTCGCTTGTTTAAAATTATGGAAGAGAAAGATGCTTTGTATGCCAAAGCTGATTTTACTGAAGAAGATGGCATGAAAGCCGCTGAACTCGAAGGTGAATTCCAGGATCTAGATGGCTGGCAAGCAGAATCGGATGCGGCTGAGCTTCTCATCGGTCTTGGTATCCCGACTTCCATACATGACACGAAAATGAAAGACCTTGATGGCAATGAGAAAGTACGTGTCCTCTTAGCGCAAGCCTTGTTCGGTAATCCGAATATTTTGCTGCTGGATGAGCCTACCAACCATTTGAACTTAGAGTCCATTCGTTGGCTGGAGAACTTCCTTTCCCGCTTTGAAGGCACTGTTATCGTTGTATCCCATGATCGTCACTTCCTGAACCAAGTATGTACGCATATTGCGGATATTGATTTTGGTAAAATTCAAATGTACGTCGGTAACTACGACTGGTGGTATGAGTCCAGCCAACTGGCACTTCGTTTGACGAGAGACGCGAACAAGAAAACCGAAGAAAAACGTAAAGAGTTGGAAGCCTTTATCGC
This sequence comes from Paenibacillus sp. JT22N1, assembly GCF_059692155.1. Taxonomy (NCBI): domain Bacteria; kingdom Bacillati; phylum Bacillota; class Bacilli; order Caryophanales; family Paenibacillaceae; genus Paenibacillus; species Paenibacillus sp. JT22N1. The sequence continues at coordinate 173,836 of NZ_JCAUAW010000014.1, read as the reverse complement.
ACGATTTAGCGCGAATGCCTCCAAATCGAAACAAGCTACATCCCGTAAAAAACAACTCGAGAAGCTTACTCTTGAAGATATTAGACCATCCAGCCGTAAATATCCGTTCATTCACTTCAAAGGTGAGCGTGAAGCGGGTAAGCAGCTGCTGGCTGTTGAGAAATTGTCCAAAACGATTGATGGCGTAAAAGTGTTAGACAATATATCGTTTACGATCAATAAAGGGGATAAAGTTGCCTTCGTTGGTCCGGACGGGATCGCCAAAACGACGCTCTTCAAAATCCTGATGGGTGAAATGGAAGCTGATGAGGGTACGTACACATGGGGGATTACAACTTCCCAAGCTTACTTCCCTAAAGACAGCCAAGACTATTTCAACTCTGATTTAACTTTGGTGGATTGGCTACGTCAATACTCCAAAGACCAAGATGAATCTTTCTTACGCGGCTTCCTAGGCCGTATGCTGTTCTCAGGCGAAGAAGCGCTGAAGAAAGCAAACGTGCTATCGGGTGGAGAGAAAGTACGCTGCATGTTCTCCAAAATGATGCTAAGCGGATCCAATGTCCTCATTCTTGATGAGCCTACGAACCACTTGGATCTGGAGTCCATTACAGCACTTAACAATGGTCTTGTTGACTTCGACGGAACGATTCTATTCGTCTCCCATGACCATCAGTTCATCCAAACGATTGCTACACGCATTATGGAAATCACGCCTAAAGGACTCATCGATAAAATGTTCACTTATGATGAATACCTAGAAAGCGAAGACGTGCAAAAACAACGCGAAGCACAATACGCGTAATGATAAATGAAAAGCGCCCTGATGTATTACTCTCAGGGCGCTTTTGCCTACGCAAAGCGACGTTTTAGCTGCCGCCAGTACGACGGCGTTGATTGTTTACTTTTTTAGTCATTTGACTTTTGCCGCTTTGATTATTGTTTCCCGCTTGTTTCGGGTTTGCGCGTGCAGCGGCTTGATCCGCTTTCTTCTGGGCTAGTTTCTGCTTAATGGCATCAGCTAAACTAACCTTTTTTGGGCCTTGTTCTTCACCTAATTGATCTTGAGGCTTGTCTGACATAGGAACACCTTCTTTACGTGGTATGCTTTTAGTATAATCGAATCTAAGAAAAGATGAAAGAAGGTGTAGGGGATGTTTGATCCAACGATCTATGACAATATTAAGGTTGTGCTCGAGGGAGCTGTCTATGACTTGGATTTGGACGGTAAAATTATCATCACACGACGGCAGGATCAAGTTGATCTATCCTCGATGTCACGCACTTATGCGATTGAATTTGCCCGAAAGATCGATAAACCAAGCAAAGCCGAAATTAACCTGCATGTTCATTTAAGTGATTTAGCAGCTGAAATTTTAGAAAATCCAACAGCCAAGCCAGGCTGTACGTTGGCCATTAAGCTTTTTACCAAAGTTAAGGACCCAGATATCGAGTGCCCTTATATCGAAGAACAATTAGGTGCCATTTGGGAGCAGCGTCCCCAAGTCATTCAGCTACTTTCTTATGAATATGGTCTACATCCAATTTCCTATCATAATCAAATCACATTATCCTTTGGACGCAAAGTAGATGAGAGTCAAATTGATGATTTCCCTCATCTCATCGCTTATGCCGTAGATAGTTTAGCTTGGTTGGATGAAAGAGGGACTTAGGATGCAAGAATTATCCCAACAGGAGCTATTAGACCGAGTAGGCCGAACGCAAGAGGGTTCTTTTGCTGTATTTCTGTATACACCTCTGTGCGGTACATGCAAAGTTACGGAGAGAATGCTAGATATCATTATGACGATGCAGCCAACCTTACCGCTTGTGAAGAGCAATATTAACTTTCTCCCGCAAATAAGCCGCGAGTGGCAAATTACAAGTGTACCGTGTATAGTCATCATAGAATCGGGAAAAGAGAAAGAATTTATGTACCGCATGCAGTCGGTGGATGAGCTGTATCGCAAACTGCTACCACTTAATCGCAAGTGAAATTAGAGGAGACTGGAGTTGTTGACTAATGAGTAATTTTCAAATAGGAGATCGTGTAACGGCTGAGTATAAAACAGGTGCTTATTTCGGTGAGATTGTGGAGATGACCAATTCCATGAAAGCGGCAGTCCGAATCTTGGCTGTAAAGGAGCATCCGACACAGGGAGATTTACATAACCCGATGGATCCAAGTGTAGCTTTTTTTCATCAACGACGTGCATTGTCAAATCAAGAAATTGCCTTAATGCCTATATCCACCATTCGTCCTTATGCAGGTCAGATTCCGGAATACCAAGATTCTCTGAAGAGAGCGCTGATGGCGCAAATCAGTAAGCTGTCGGAGATGGAAGCGTGGGCCCGACGCTCTCTGCAGGAACTTGATCAGTTACAGAAAGAATATTTTCCAACAAAAGATTAAGAAACTTCCAGATACAATTTCGTACCGTCGTTATATTTGAAAATGGCGACATCACCAATGATCTCGATCATCGAGATCATTTTTAATTTTTTGCGAAATTCAAAATTCAGCTCAAGTTCCTTAAGTTTACTGGACAACAATTCCATATGTGATCGTTTATGTGTGAAATTAAGCACGGGGATGGATTTGCTTTTGAATCTAATGGTTAATGCTTGCATGTTAAGCCCTCCTTCGAGTTTTCCTTGGGAAAACTAACCTCGTAAGCCTTCGCTTACCACTGGTCTACTTATTTAGGATACATTTCAAATGTTAGATATGTTTGGGCTAAATTATTAAAAAAGTTTTAGCAACTTATTATATGTAAAGACTAGCCCAAAGTGGGCTAGTTCCATAAACATTAATTACAGTGTCTACAACGGACAAGACGAATGATTCTAATAATAGCGAAAGGAATACGAATAATCACGAATCGACCAATGACAGGATTGAAGACTCTCAATCGGAGGAAAGTGCGATGAGCACTAACCAAACAACCGGTGAATGTCCCTGCTAAAGATTCAACAACGACGACTCTACCCTCAAATCTGTGAGCAAGCTCACGAATGGATCTGCGTTTATGATGAGGAAAACATTTCGTTGAATGCAGCGTGCGCTCCATTTGACGTCACCTCCTTTTCATCACGATGAGATAGTATATGCTTGCCCTATGGGGAAGGATTGGACGAAATGACCTGCACAATTGTTGTTGCGGTGAGTGTTAACGGCATTTATAATGAGATAGATTGAAAACAATCAAGTTCTGGGGGTTACTGAAATGACAGAAGGAAAACCAATTCGTATAGGGATTATAGGTTCCGGAAATATCGGAAATGTACATATGGAAGTGCTGAAGAAAGTGCCAGAGGCCGAAATCACCGCCGTTACAGATGTATATTTACCACTTGCTGAAGCTAGAGCCAAAGAACATAACATAGAACGTGTTTATGAAAGTACGGACAAGCTGCTTTCTGACCCATCCATAGATGCGGTAATCATTGCAGTGTCCAATGAATGGCATGCGCCTATTGCGATACAAGCGTTAGAGGCTGGTAAGCACGTCATGCTCGAAAAGCCAATGGCACTAAATCTCGCTTCGGCTAGGCAAATTGTTGAAGCGGAGCGCAAAGCGGGTAAAATTCTGATGATTCCGCACCAACTGCGTTGGGATGCCTTATCACTAGCTGTGAAACAGCAGGTTGAGAAAGGTGCGCTTGGCCATATTTATCATGCAAAAGCAGGCTGGTTAAGACGCAAAGGGATTCCGGGCTGGGGAACTTGGTTTACGCAAATGGGGAAATCCGGCGGCGGACCTCTGATTGATCTTGGTGTGCATATGTTGGATTTATCTTTATACTTGATGGGAAATCCGAAACCTATATCGGTCTATGGAGCAACCTACGCTGAATTCGGTCCGCGTAAAAAAGGGATTGGATCATGGGGGGCACCCAACTGGGATGGTCAATATGATGTGGAGGATTTGGCAACGGCTCTGATTAAATTTGACAATGGCGCTTCCTTATCTCTGGATGTAAGTTGGGCAGCTCTCATTGAAACAGATAACCAACCTTATGTGCAGCTTCTTGGAAGCGAAGGTGGGGCCTCAATTCGCGGAACGAAAGGGAAGCTGTTCGCAGAAATGTTTGACCGTGAAGCTGATATTGACCTCACTGTGCCTGAATTCGATGAAGGACCTCGTGTCCGTATGGCGAGACATTTCTTATCGTGTATCGAAAGCGGCTTACAGCCGTTGACATCCGTCATGACGGGCTATACGAATAACTTGATCTTGGATGCGATCTACCGTTCGTCGCAAACGGGTAATGAAGTGAAATTGGACTGGGACATCGAGTAGACAGGGGCTGCAGGTAGTGAATTGGGAGTTATTTAGTATCATCGGAACGATTGCATTCGCGGTGAGTGGTGCCATAGTTGCGATGGAAGAAGAATATGATATATTAGGCGTCTATGTACTCGGACTTGTCACGGCTTTCGGCGGCGGAGTCATACGTAACTTACTGATAGGTAAACCGATTGTCCTGCTATGGGAGCAAGGTCTATATTTTCAAATTGCTTTGTTTGCAATGACACTTGTGTTCTTTATGCCTGTTCGATTCATACGATTATGGAAAACTTGGGAAGCTTTCTTTGATGCGATTGGTTTGGCTGCTTTTTCCATTCAAGGTGCGCTGTATGCAACGAATATGGGACATCCGCTTAGTGCCATTATTGTTGCTGCTGTACTGACTGGAATTGGCGGAGGGATGGTTCGGGATGTCTTGGCGGGACGTAAGCCGCTCGTGCTCAAGGATGAAATTTATGCCGTCTGGGGCATGCTGGCAGGCGCGCTGGTCGGACTTGGTTGGACGCAAGGCGCTTGGCAGTTAGCTGTCCTATTTTTGCTAATCGTGGTTCTGAGAATGTTATCGGTCTTCTATAAATGGAAACTGCCCAAACGCTCCTTACGGGGTGCCACTCTTGAGGCAACACGCAGATCCGATTCGTAGCCTCGAGCTATCTAAAGTTCGAAAGGGGATGTTTATAATGGAAACATCATTGTTACAGCAGCAAAAGATTTCGGCAGAGACGATTGCATCGCGGATTATATCGGTGAAGGAATTACTGCAAACGGAGCTTGATATGTATGAGGTGTCTAAGGATGTAGAGACAGGTGATCATTATCTTCATTATGCTTACATGCATCGAGATTTTACGAACACCGGCGAGCCGGAATCATTTCATTATTTGCTGCCCATTGACAGCGATGATGTGCTCGGTTTGATATTTGGGGAGCAGGGTTATGCTTATCCAGAGCATTGGCACAAATCATTTTTGCGAAATGGTCCAGAGGGATTTTACATTTGGTTTGACCCATCACATGAATTGCAGCAGTCCGAGGATGATGCTATTGCACAGGACCTCTTAAATAAGCTGAGAGAATTTCGTGAAAATGGGAATGTAGATCCGGAAGCGGTTCGTAAGCTGCTTGAAGAACTGGATGAAACACGCAATAAAAAGGAATAGCCATGATTGAATGCCTTCATAATGTTTGTACAGAGCCAGCTTGCCGATGATTCGGCGGCGGGCTTTTTTTTGTTTAGTAAAAATCAGGATAAATGTCCATATTAACTCTAATAGCTTTTGCTTAGGAGAGGGGGGGAGAAATCATGGATACAGAGTCCTACCGTTTTGCTAACTTGGGCACACGTGAAGATTTACTGGAAGATCTGCGCAGACTCGAATCCCGCATGAAGGATGAGCTGGGGTATGAGGTCGCCCTGATTGCTTACACGCAAGAAGATGATGAGAGTAAGTAAAGCAAAGTTTGAGCTATTAGAAGGGGGGCCTATATGAAAAAAACGATATTCAAAATCGTGGTGACCGCTATACTCGTCGGCCTGTCAGCAGGCTGTACAGCAGCGAGTCCAAAAAATCAAGCAGGCGCAAGCTCTTCTAACCCGGGAGCTGGCAGTTGGGATACAGGATTAAGAAACAATGAAAATCCTTCAATGGGTGCAAAGAGTGTCAATCAATCACCGCAGCCTACGATACTTCAACCTACGATCGATAATGTGAAAGCACATATCAACACGCATTTGCAGATGAATCGGGATTTGGCCGATCAAATTATTCAAGCGGCGCACTTAGGATCTACAGCTGTTGCCGTAACTGACAACAATATTTATGTGGCTGTTGATATGGGGGGCATGCAAGCGATGGGCGCCAATGATGGCGTTAAAATGTTAAGTAAAAATAACGATCCGGAAAACGAAGCAGGCTTATTCGGCTCGGGGGTAGGCGCACAGATGGATTGGCTCTCGGCCAAACCGCTTTCAGCGGAAAGTTCCAATGCCATTCGACATATGTTAACTCGTATTTATCCGGAAACGAATATTTTCATCTCTTCGAATCCATATTTCGTGAATCGGATGTTGTACTATGACACGCAGCAGCGAAATAATAAACGAATGGATACGTATTTGAATGAATTTAACACGATGGTCCAATATGCGTTCCCAACCTATTCCTCGGGGCAAAGAAACGTCTTACCTTAAGGATGTTTGAAAAAGGCGAAATGCGTAACTATTCCATAGTTGCTCTATAGTTGCTCTCCCTCAGCTGTCTGCTGGGGGTTTTGTCGTATATATTTGCATTCACATCAAATGAAAGATTTCAAAAAGGAGCACGACGATGATACCAGAAGCTGAACTTTTAGTGCCAGGTATGTCTGTAAGTAAGAATGAGTAATCGGTATAAGGTCCGTGCTTATTGTAGTTCGCGAGAGTGTGATTATGTTCATAAGGATGATGTAATTCAAGCGATTAACTTTGAAACCGCATATGGATTGGCGCTGTATTATAATGATATCCCTACCAAACCGAGTTGTCCGAAATGCGGCGAATCGATGGCTTTTTATTCACACTCGATTATTGATGAACCGTGGCTGCCCTGAAAAGCTTGACAATCTAAGCTTTCCTGATAAATAGTAAGAGGACAAAGGGATCAGGAAAGGACCACCAAAGTCATGATGACAGACACTTTACCACAAGAAATACGTGAGCATATAGAGCAGAATAAGCTGCAAAGACATACAGTGCATACCTCAGAAGAACGTAAACTCATTGGAACGGCAGCTTTCGAAGCCCCTAGTAAAGACATATTAACGGATGCCTTAATTGCTCTTTATTTGGGCAAAAATGTCTTGTTGAAGGGTCCAACAGGGGCGGGTAAGACGAAGCTGGCTGAACATGTTTCAGCTTTCTTTGAACAGCCCATGCATGCCGTAAACTGTTCAACCGATCTCGATGCTGAAGCCTTGCTAGGATTCAAAACGTTAACGCACGATGAGCAGGGGCGTACTCAGATTGCCTTCATTCCCGGTCCGATCATGAAAGCCATGACAAAGGGACATTTTCTATACATAGACGAAATTAATATGGCCAAGCCGGAAACTTTACCTTTGATAAACGGTGTACTAGACCATCGTAGATCGATTACGAACCCTTTTACAGGGGATGTCATTACAGCACATCCGGACTTCCGAGTTATTGCTGCAATTAACGAAGGTTATATTGGTACAGTACCTCTCAATGAAGCCTTGAAAAACCGATTTGTAACGATTGATGTTCCCTATTTGCAAGGAGAGACACTGTTTCAACTGCTAAAGAGCAAATCTGTTTTACGTGATGAAAAGCAGTTAAGAACATTTGTACAGTTATCTGCTGATTTACTATCCCTTATTGAAATGGGGCAGCTGCCCGATGAAGCAGGATCGATTCGTGCCTTACTGGATGCTTGCGATTTAACGGCTTATATTCCTCCTATGCGGGCAGTTGCGCGAGCTATTGCTGATAAATTGGAGGATGAAAGGGAGCGTGCAGCCGTGATGAATGCGGCCGAGACGTTATTCTGAGCCTATGTTTGTAGGAAAGCTAAGCTTATTAGAGGATAAAATCGATGCGATGCTCCAAATGCAGCTTGTTGATTTGGCAAGGATGTTCACCAAGCGCAAAGAACTTGAAGTGGAAGCGGCTTTCCATGCTGACTTCGAGGAAGCATCCGCTCGTATAATGGTGAGTCAGTTTTGGCGGGATTATCCTCTTGCTGATAAAACGGCAGGAATGAAGAGTGATGTTTACCTGCGCGGTATCGGTAGTGCTTGGTTCACAGGGGCTGACGCGGTTAAGTCGTATCTACACTTTTGCCAAAGTGCGAGTTTCCCGAAGCTGGCTAATTCACTCTTTGCTCTATGTGAGGATATGCGGTTAGAGCGTATTTGTCGAGCTCGCAGACCGGGGACTGCACGCGTATTCGCACATCGGCATCGCATATTGAGGGTCTATTTTCAACATAAGCTGCGGACACACCTAAGTAAAGGCGAGTTGGCAGACGCTGTTCTTTTATTGGTATATGGTTGGTTTACTGGTTTGGAATGGCATGCTGGCTTGGGTGATGCTGGTGCTGGACTTTCTGGCCGGTTAGCTCAGCTGTATCCGATTTTGGAGCAGATTGAGGAAGCCGCACATACAGCCGAGGTTGCCGCTTGCTGCGAGGCGATGTTGGACTCGCTGTCTTATTGGCTAGACAGAGATGCGACAGCCGCCTATTTCTGGATTCAGCCGGGCAGCGGAGTGGCAGAGCCGCTGCCTGCAGGTTATAAGGGAGAGCTGAAGCGTATGAAGCGGCTCGCCAATGATGATGTGCTCCCCGAACAAGAGGGGGAGCGTCAACTGCCAGGCCAGGAGCGCATGCCGACCTGGCACCGCGAGAGCAGCGACCGCAGCCCGGGGCTGCTGCGGTTCGAGCTGGAGCGCGGCTCGCGCACAGCCGCGCAGGGGTCTGCGCCCCGCGAGGGCGACGCGGCCGACCAGGCGCTCGCCATCGCCCAAGGGCGCTCGGTGCGCGCAAAGCGCACTGGCGCCGCCGCCGGCGAGCGGCGCGAGGGCGTAGCCGTGCCCGCTGTCGCGGGGCACGGGGAGGGCGCTGTCGCCGCGTATGCGACGGCGACGTGGCTGGCGCCTGAACGGCCGACTGCTGCGCAGGAGGCCGGGTACAGGCGCCTGAGCGAGCGCGCGGCGCCGCTCGCGAAGCCTTTGCAGCGTGCCATTCGGCGTACGCTGGAGCAAAAACGGATCGCCCCGCATGGCGATCGGTTGTTCGGGCGGCTCGACAAGCGGCTAACGCGAGCCGTAACGCAAGAGATGCCGCGCCTCTTCTATAAGAAGCGCGCGCCAGTACCCCAGCTCGACGCGGCGTTTGCGCTGCTCGTCGACTGCTCGGCGTCCATGTATGACAAAATGGACGAAACCAAGCTCGGTCTCGTGCTCTTCCACGAGACCCTCCGATCCTTACGAATCCCGCACGAAATCGTGGGATTCTGGGAGGACGCGGACCGCGTCACGGAGAAGGAAGCGCCGAACCTGTTCCAGGTTGCGGTCGACTTCGGCTCCTCCTTAGCGTCCGGAAGCGGCGCGGCTCTGCTGCAGCTTGAGCCGCAGCAGGACAACCGCGACGGCTTCGCGATTCGTCACATGACGGAGCGGCTGCTGCGGCGCACAGAACGGCAGCGCATCCTCTTGGTGTTCTCGGATGGCGAGCCTTCGGCAGCCAATTACAATGATGTCGGTATCCTCGACACCTATGAAGCCGTGCTTCACGCTCGTCGTCAAGGTATTGAGGTCATCAGCATTTTTCTGGCAAGTGGCGCTGTCCACGAAACGGAACGGATTGCAATGCGCAACATGTATGGGCGCAGCAGCATTGTCGTCCCCAATGTGGAGGAGCTCGCCGAACAGTTGGTGCCCATTTTGCGCAAACTTCTGCTTAAATCTATCTTTTAATGTCGAAATCCTTTACAATAGATCAGGGTATTTTTATCTTCAATGCGGATGAATTGCCCTGCTTATCGCCATTATCTTTTTCTTTACTTACATACATGTCAACCAATTATTAGCTTATTTCGACCTAACATAAGGGGGATATCATTTCATGTACGGAGCACCATTATCGAACAAAGCCAAGAAAATTATGCTGCTTGGATCCGGAGAACTTGGGAAAGAAGTTGTTATCGAAGCGCAGCGCCTAGGGATTGAAACCATCGCCGTTGACCGTTACGCGAATGCACCAGCTATGCAAGTGGCACATCGCAGCCATGTCATTAATATGCTCGATGGGGAGCAGCTTAGAGCTTTGATTGAGCAAGAACGTCCGGATCTTATCGTACCTGAAATTGAAGCCATCGCTACGCCTGTTCTTGTGGAGCTTGAGAAGGAGGGCTATCGTGTCATTCCTACGGCTACAGCTTCCCGTTTGACGATGGACCGAGAGGGGATTCGCCGCCTTGCTTCAGAAACACTGGAGCTGCGAACAGCGAAGTATGCTTTTGCAAATAGCCTAGAAGAATTACATGCTGCTGTTACGGAGATTGGTACACCATGTGTTATTAAGCCGATCATGAGCTCCTCGGGTAAAGGTCAAAGTGTATGCCGCACACCTGAGAATGTGGAACAATCGTGGAACATCGCCATGGAAGGTGGCCGCGCGAAAAACGCTCGTGTGATTGTGGAAGAATTCATTCATTTTGAATCTGAAATTACATTGTTGACTGTTCGTTCAGTTTCAGGTACTACGTATTGTGAGCCGATTGGTCACATTCAAAAAGATGGAGATTACATCGAATCGTGGCAGCCTCATGCGATGACGGAGCAGCAAATTTCAGACGCCCAGCACATGGCCAAAACCATTACGGACGCACTCGGAGGCTTCGGGCTTTATGGGGTTGAGCTGTTCCTGACCAAGGAAGGCGTATATTTCAGTGAAGTTTCACCACGACCGCATGATACAGGCATGGTCACGATGGCAACTCAGGATTTGAGCGAGTTCGCCCTGCATGCTAGAGCGATTCTGGGACTGCCAATCACAGGTATTCGTCTTTTGACGCCAGGTGCTAGCTATACCCTTAAAGCGGATCGTGAACAGGTAGAGTATACAATTAGCGGTTTAGAGCAAGCTTTATCCGTACCCAATACACAGGTTCGCGTCTTTGGTAAGCCGGAGACGAAAGTGGGACGCCGCATGGCAGTTGCGCTGAGTAGTGCAGATACGGTAGAGGAAGCGCGAAGCCTTGCGAAGCAAGCGGCTGGATTGCTTAAACTCAACTACGAATAAGATTAGGTTACCCAAGTCAAGTCATCATCAGGAGGCAAGCACAATGGAAGCTAAACCAGCAAGACTCTCCCGAACCGTTTTGACAGAAATCATTTTGCCGGCAGACACGAATTATCACAATACCGTGTTTGGCGGCCGCGTGATGCAATATATAGATAAGGTAGCAACGATTGCCTCAATGCGTCATTCACGCAGAGGTGTCGTGACAGCATCTAGCGATAGCTTAGACTTCTTCGCCCCTGTCAAACTAGGAGAGGCTATTCAGTTGGAGGCCTTTGTTACGTGGACACATCGAAGTTCGATGGAGGTTTATGTGAAAATCGAGTCGGAGAACCTTCTGACAGGCGAAAAGAAGCGTACTGCGACGGCCTACCTAACCTTCGTGGCGCTAGATGATAACGGACAACCATGTCCGGTGCCAGAAATCATCCCTGAAACGGATGAAGAAAAACGCCTGTTCGAAACAGCCGAAACTCGATTTGCCGCGCGAAAGCTGCGCAAAGAAGAGCGTAATTTGAACATGTAGTCTTTTTTGAAAATTGTTTCCCCTGAAGAGTCGGGCAGTTCCTTACTAGGAACTGTCCTTTTATTATATTTGGGAGGAAATAACTTTCGATTCCTTAGCCATCGCTCGATATTATGGTATAATATGCCATAAACAATGATTTGAAGGAGTGAGGACGATAGAACACTATTTGTTCAAACAGCTGGCTTTCGTGAGGGGCCAAACCTTAAAATTGATGGATGGAGTTACCGAAGAAACAGCTGACCGAATTCCCGATGGCTTTCGAAATACGATTCGTTGGCAGTTGGGGCACGTCTATGTCGTGCTTGAACGGTTCGCATTTCAATACATGGGACTTCCGCTTCGTTTGCCAGAAGGGTTCAAGGAACAGTTCGAGTATGGTACCATGCCTTTAAACAGGCCCAATTCCGCTGCCGTTCCTACTTTGCAAGAGTTGGAGAACTTGCTGAAAGATCAGCAAGAGCGGATACGTGATGTGCTCGGTCATCGCTTAGGGGAGAAAATTGATCCACCGTACACAACTTCAGCCGGAATGACCTTGGAAACGCCAGAACAGTTTCTTAGTTTTAATTTGTATCATGAAGGCATGCATATAAGTGTCATTAAACTTTATAAAATTTTATTACGAGATTCATAGTCAACGTAAAAGTAAAAAGCGCATGTTACTTAGGTAACGTGCGCTTTTTTGCGCACAAATTTGAGTTATCAGGATGATTGCCGTACCAACCATTTTAATGGCTGGAGAATCTATTGGACAGATACTCCATTGGGTGCTGTCTCTTTTTTATTTTGACTTTGTAAGAAATAGAGGGATATTTTGGAATTTTATTGAATTAAAGAAGGAGTGATAATCCAACATTTTTTGAATGAAAGAGTTCCTCTGTCTATTAAAAAACTTATGAAGGAGAGGATATGCATGGATAAAGTGATTAATTATTATAATAGATTTGACGAGTGGGGCCGTCTTGATAGAGAACCTATTGAATTTATAGTTAACTGGCACCATATAAGGAGTTTGCTACCGCAGAAAGGGCACATCCTAGATAACGGAGCTGGACCGGGTAAATACTCAGTTGAATTAGCGAAATGTGGTTATTATGTTACACTAACGGATCTTACCCCGAGATTAGTGGAAGTAGCTGGTGAGAAGGCAGTCGAATTGAAGTTAGAGGAATTTTTCAAAGGTTTTCATATTGCTGATGCAAGAAATTTAGACATTTTCAATGATGAGCAATTTGATGCATCTTTAATGTTGGGGCCTTTATATCATTTACAAACGCAAGCAGATCGGGATTCTGCCGTACAAGAATTGCATCGAGTTACTAAGCGGGATGGTATTGTATTTGTCGCATTTATGACAAGGATACGGCATCTAACGACTTCCTTATTATTCCCTGAACATTGGAAACCGAATGACAACATTGAGGATATAAACTCATTTTTAGAAACCGGTATATTTAATCATAAGGACGAAGGAAGATTCACAGGGGCGTATTATTTTAATATAGAAGACATTAATCCTTTCATGGAATCTCATGGATTTGAAAGCCTCAAATTGATTGGGTCATCTAGTATAGCTGGTTCATTTAAGTCAGAGCAATTTGAATATTGGCGTTCTCGTGGCGAAGAAGAATTTCAAGAAGTAATGAATATGATTTACAAAGAATCTGAGAATCCTCACATATTAGGAGTGTCTTCACATTTATTGTATATCGGTCGAAGAAAATAGATAATCTCGAGGAGTGATATAACTATGGGTTACATAATGGACTTAAGAAAGAACGTTGGAACAAGACCTTTGATTATGGCCGGTGCTTGTGTCGTTGTTATTCATAATAATTCCATTTTATTTGAGCGAAGAACTGATAATGGCATGTGGGGATTGCCAGGAGGATCCTTAGAGCCTGGGGAAACAATGGAACAGGTAGCAAGAAGAGAGTTATTTGAAGAAACCGGTTTACAAGCTAAGAAGCTTGAATTATTAGATGTATTTTCAGGTCAAGACCTGTATTACAAATATCCTCACGGTGATGAGGTCTATAATGTAGTAGCTGCTTATATGTGTAAAGAATTTGATGGAGTTATCAATCACGATGAGTCGGAAGTAGCAGAAATTAGATTTTTTGAATTAGATGAGATACCTAACAATATTAGTCCTCCAGATAAACCAATAATAAATACCTTTTTAAAAGATTGTAAGTCTAAAGCAAAGATTAGCAGCTTCAACGACTAGGAGCCAAAAATGAGAAAAATATTAGTAACACTTTTTGCATTATTCATAATCACTACAGGAATAAATCTTACAGATAATGAAGTGTATGCATGTAGTTGTGTAGGTGGCAGCATTACTGAAAAGTTAGAACGATCAGATGCCGTTTTTACTGGGCGTGTAATAGAAGTTGGCGGAACTAAGAACAGTGATATAGGAAAACTTAGGAAGTATACCTTTGAGGTAAATAATGCTTGGAAAGGACAAATAACTAAAAATATTTCAATTTATAGTTATGATGGTGATGGTGCGTCATGTGGATACAAATTCAAAAGTAATGAATCTTATTTGGTATATTCATACTTAGGAAATGACGGTGAATTAGAAACTAATTTTTGCACAGGAAATACGGAATATCAGAAAGCCAAGAGTGAACTAGGCTTATTAGGTCAAGAAATAGAGGTCAAAAATAATATTACAATTGAAAACGAAAAGGAAGGAAGCATTGGGACGTATATGTATTTAAGTGGGGTACTACTTGTGCTTGTTATAATTCTTTTAGTTTACAGACAAGTTAAATCAAGGCGTTAGCCCACCTAAAGTCATAATAAAGAAGGAGCTTTAAATGTCCGAATATTACTGGGATAACAAGATTGAATATTTAAGAAATACGCGAGGACTTTATTACAATGATGATTATTTAGAATTTTTAGTGAAGACTGTTTGGAAGATCGTAAAACCGGTGAACATCATCGATTATGGTTGTGGTTTTGGATATTTGGGGCTTAAACTGTTACCGCTTTTACCCGAGGGATCAACCTATACGGGAATTGACAAGGGTAATGAACTCATTAATACGGCGAGGGAAGTCTTTCAAAATCAGCCTTATCCATCAGAATTTTTCGTGAGTGACATTGAAGAAGTTACAATAAACAGAAAGTATGACATAGCTATATGCCATGCTTTTTTATTACATATGTCTGATTCGAAGAAAGTACTTCAGAAGATGATTGATTGTGTTTTAGATGATGGCATGGTCATTTGCTTTGAACCACATTGGATTGCTAACATGTCAAACTACTGCCTTGATGAACTGGAGCAGTCAAAAGTGATTAAATTGGGTATTTTGCAGAAATTGTACGAGGGAGATTTTAAACACAAGGGTAAGGACGGAAATATTGGAATCAAATTACCGATCTATCTCAGTCAATTAGGTTTGAAGAACGTTGAGTGTAGAGTAAGTGATAAGGTTAATTTCTTGGATCAGAATATGGACTTGCTAAGTAAGCAAAGTCTTTATAACTCTTTGAGGGAAGAGGGATTAGGGGAGTTACCTGGAGAGAAAGAGGAATTTCTTCATAGATTAGTGAATCGCGGATTAATGTTTAATGAGGCGATGAATCAATATGAAGCTGAATTACTATTTTCAAAGGAATTCGATGATAATTCTTACTTAACATATGCACCAAATATGAAAATTACATTTGGTACTGTGAAGAGATAGAGGAATACATTCTCTGGAATTGTTTAAAGAAGAGGTGGCTTCGAATATTCACGTCACCCTTATAAAATCCGAATAATAGAATAATTTAATTAATGGACACGAAATCTTCGTTTCCATTTTTTGTTTTATATAGTACATTTGTGATAATAAGCTACCTCAGAGAAGATGGGTGACCGAAATTGATTTCACAAGCTTTGATTATACAAGACAATAAAGTACTTATGGTAAAACAATATGTTCAAAGAGGCGATATTGTATGGAATTTCCCAGGAGGCGGTATAGAGGAAAATGAAACACCAGAGCAAGCATGTATAAGAGAAACGAAAGAAGAAACAGGATTTGATATTAAGATCGAAGAGCTTTTATATAGCAGTAATAACAAGTACACATTTAGAGCTCAGATCATAGGTGGGGAGATGAATCTTGATAATACGAAAGAATATAATAGTGATCTAATTGATATAGCATGGATAGAACTAAGTGATGATTTTACATTTGATAGCTACACAAAACCAATAATTGAACTACATAATAAGGTTATGGATAATAAGATCATTCTTTAACAATATCGAAGGAAAAGGAGGTAATCCAAATTGCAATTAGGAATGCCAACTTTAATAGAATTTAAAACAATTGAACAGAATGTTGACCTGTGTAAAGAATTAGGTCTTGATTTCATTGAACTAAATATGAATCTTCCGATATGTTTACCAGAGAATTTAAGTCATCAGGAAATAAGGCATATTAAGAACGAATATGGCATTGAATTTACTGTTCATTTACCAGAAGAAATTGATTTATCATCGTTTCATCCTCCAATAAGACTAGGACATTTACAGAGATGTAAAGAAACAATTGAATGGGCTAGTAGGGCAGGGATACAAACTCTGAATATGCATTTAAATAATGGTATTTACTTTACGCTACCCCACGAGAGAATGTGGATTATGAACAATACGAATCAGAATTTAATAAATTACTCTTTGAATCATATTCACAACTCTATCAGCTAGCTAATTCTTTAAATGTTGTTTTGTCGATAGAGAATACATGCAATTTTCATGTTCCGTTCATCAGAAGAGCTCTCGAGATGTTAGCGAAGTTCGAAAACTTTTACCTCACTTGGGATGTAGGGCACGATTCTAAAGTTAACTTTAAGGAAGAGGTTGTATTCCGCGAATTTACTGATCGCATTAAGCATATGCATCTCCATGATTACAATGATAAATCAGACCATCAGCCCTTATATAGCGGTAATGTTCCAATAAATGATCGGCTTCTTTTTGCCGAAAATCATGGCTTGTCCGTTGTGATTGAAGTAAAGACAAGTGCATCTTTAAGAGAATCAATTGAACAATTAAAGAAAAATTATCAGTTTAATTGAAGACAGAGATGACAATTAAGGAAACCAACCCTCAAATACATCGTATAACATCTAAAAATGGCTTAATTTATGTTGATATCCTTACGGAAAACAAATAGGAGGTAAGAAGGTAATGAACGCACATGAAATTGATTATCGTATTTTAGGAAGTGAAATGCAGTATGTAGAAATCGAGTTGGATCCGGGTGAAAGTGTGGTAGCTGAAGCCGGTAGTATGATGATGATGGATCAAAACATCCAGATGGAGACTGTCTTTGGAGACGGAAGCAGTGATAATAAAGGGTTCATGGGCAAATTGCTTGGAGCTGGTAAACGATTATTAACGGGTGAAAGCTTGTTCATGACGGTTTTTACGAATCACAACTCACATGGTAAAGAACAAGTTAATTTTGCTGCACCTTATCCTGGGAAAATCATTGCCATGGATTTGCAAGAACTCGGTGGAAAGTTAATTTGTCAAAAAGATTCCTTCCTATGCGCAGCGAAAGGTGTTTCGGTAGGTATTGCTTTTCAGCGTAAGCTAGGGGCTGGATTCTTCGGTGGTGAAGGCTTTATCATGCAGAAGATTGAAGGCGATGGGTTGGCTTTTGTTCATGCGGGTGGCTCCATCTGTGAACGTGTGCTCCGCCAAGGAGAAGTGATTCGCGTGGATACGGGTTGCCTTGTGGCTATGACACAAGAAGTAGATTACGACATTGAGATGGTCAAAGGTGTTAAAACTGCATTATTCGGCGGTGAAGGCTTATTCTTCGCTACGTTACGCGGACCTGGGCGCGTATGGATTCAATCCTTGCCGTTCAGCAGGCTGGCTGACCGTATGGCTTCAGCATCAAGAGTGGGAGGAAGGAAAGAAGAGGGAAGCATCTTAGGCGGTCTTGGTAATTTGCTTGATGGAGACGGAAAATAAGGATTGCACTCATAACGTATAACAAAAAAAGCCCGAAAGCGAATTGCACATTCGCACCGGGCTTTTCTTTTGTTACTACTTGGTTCCACCTTCTGCAAGGATGGTTTCCCAGATAGCGCCTTTGCCATAAAGCTCTTTGTTCACTTTATCCCAACCGCCGAGGTATTCAATGTTGAATAAGCCAGCAGGCGTAGTATAGTTTTTCTCGTATTTCTTAGCAACTTCAGGTAGAACGGAACGGAAGCCCTTTTCTGCGAATACGGTTTGTGCTTCAGGCGTATATAAGAAGTCTAGGAACGCTTGCGCTACTTCACGATTACCATGTTTGTCTACGTATTTATCAATAAGGGCAACTGGATTCTCAATGGATGTTGTGTATTGTGGAATGACTTCTACATACTTTTTACCGGATTGAATACGAGCTAGAAGCTCATTTTCATAAGTTACGATCGCATCGCCAACACCTTTATCGAAGGTAGTAAGGGAATCTGCTCCACTTTTATCCAATACTTTAATGTTTTTGTATACTTTGCTTACGAGATCTTTTGCTGCAGCAGGGTCTTTTTTGCCTGCAGCTTCGGAAGCTTTCAGGCCTGCGCCGTAGATGGCATTAATATCCCATTTGGCTCCGCCGGAAGTGCTCGGATTAGGAATCAAAACTTCAACACCTGGTTTCGTCAAATCAGCCCAGTCTTTAATTCCTTTAGGATTACCTTCACGAACACCAATTGCTGCAATTGAAGCTGTGATATTACCTTTGTAAGGATTGTTTTTCCAGTCGTGCGTAATTAAGCCTTTTTCAGCGATCTTTTGAATATCACCTTCCAAAGAAAGTGGAGCGATGTCAGCTTCAAAACCTTGGATAATGGCAGTAGCTTGCGCACCAGAAGCCACATAGGATTCTTGGAATTCAACAGTTTGACCTGTTTTCTTTTTCCATTGATCTTTAAATTTTGGAATAATGAGATCGAAAGATTCTTTGACGACTGAATAAGCTCCAAGTGTAATTGTCACTTTGCCGCCTTCAACCTTTGGAGAAGCGCTTGCCGCGGTTGTTGCAACAGCTGTTGATGCCGCAGGTGTACTTGCAGATTTCGTGCCAGTACCGCAAGCTGTAAGGGCGATACTTGCTGTGAATAGTGTTGCAGTGATTAAGCCAAGCGTTTTGAAATTTTTCATGGTTTACAACTCCCCTTTTAATGTATAGAAATTTTTATATAAAAACAGGCAGCGGATCTTGTTTAGCCTGATTTTCAATCAACTTATTGTCAGTTTTCGTAAATACGGATATGTGATGGATGAGGATATTTACCTCATCTCCAGGTTGGTAAATCTTTTCCTTCACAGACTGATAAGCAAAAAGCTTGACAGCGCCTGTATCAATTTCCAAATACCAGGAATCTCCTCGGAAATGAGCATGTGTTACTTTCCCTTTTTCCCCAGCTGTAGCGAGATGAGAAACATCATGATTGCGAACTTCAATTGATTCTGGTCGAATCATCACGTTAACGTCTGGAAGCCATTTACCATCGTTCTGCAATTCTTCTAAGTAAGGAAACCCGATTAGTGGGGTATATTGCGAAATGATGTTGGATTCTCCAATAAACGAGGCCACAAAAGAGGAAGCGGGCTTCGTGTAAATCTCCCAAGGACTTCCTTGCTGCTCAATTTTTCCTCCTTGAACAAGAATGATTTCGTCGGCAACCTCAATGGCTTCATCCTGATCATGGGTGACGAATAGGGTTGTTACTTTAAACTCATCAATGAGGTTTCTGAGCCAAACACGCAGCTCTTTACGAATTTTAGCATCAATGGCTGCAAAAGGTTCATCAAGCAAGAGCAGTTGAGGTTCGGGTGCTAATGCTCTTGCGAAGGCAACCCGTTGGCGTTGACCGCCAGAGAGCTGATGCGGGTACTTACGCTCACTACCCGCAAGCCCCATCAAACCTAGAAGGTAAGTAACGCGATCTTGAATGAAATCCTTTGGCTTTTTCAGAACCTTTAAGCCATAGGCCACATTTTCAAATACGGTCATATGCTTGAAGAGGGCATAGCTTTGAAACACGAAGCCAATTCCTCTTTCTTGAACCGGAAGATGAGTTGCTAGTTTCCCGTCGAAGTAAATATCGCCAGAGGTTGGGCTTTCTAATCCCGATAACATGCGAAGAATGGACGTTTTACCGCCTCCGCTTGGCCCGATCAAACCTACCAGATGACCTTTCGTAATGCTGAAATTAACGTCCTTGATGGCATGAAACTGCCCGAAATGTTTATTTAGGTTTTTGACTTCGATATGCATGCTGGGGCTCCTCCTTAATGGCTTCTCAATTTTTCACTTCTTCTTTTCAACCACTCAAGTGCTAATAAAATAGAAATCGATACGAGACCTAAGACGAAAGCAACACTGTTCGCTGCCACGAGGTGGAATTGTTCGGCATCTTGATAAACAAGTGTTGTAGCAGTTTGCGTTTGATTAATGATATTGCCAGACACGACTAGGATTGATCCAAACTCACCAAGTGCTCTTGCGATCGTTAGGATGAGACCATACAGCACTCCCCAACGAATACCTGGCCATGTAATTTGAATGAATGTACGCCAGGCGCCAGCCCCTAAAGTAGCAGAAGCTTCTTCCGACTGTGTACCAATCTCTTCAAGTAAAGGCACCACTTCACGTACCATTAAAGGGAATGTAATGAACATCGTTGCTAAGACCATGCCGGGTACAGCATAGACAATTTTCATATTATGATCTTCCATGAAGGTGCCAAATGCCGTGTTTGGACCAAAGATCAAAATAACCATTAAACCAACAATGATAGGAGATACAGCAAATGGCAGATCAATAAGTGCATTGATGACAGGTTTCAACCAGCGAGAGATCCAAGAACCTCTGACAATTTCTAAGGATACGTAAATGCCGACAATGGCATTAAGGATGGTTACAATCACTACGATAATTAAAGAAATTTTCATGGCATGAAGGGCTTCAGGTCGTACAAGAGCGTCGAAAAAAGCTTGCGGGCCTTCTTCAAAAGCACCAAAGGTAATTCCAAGAAAAGGTAACATAATAAGCAAAAAAATAACGAGAAACGAAATACTGATCAATACTTTTCTCATGCTAAGCGCCCCTTTCCGCGTGTCAATACATTGATGATCCAGAGAATAAGGACGGACAATGTAAGGAGCACGAGAGAGATAGCTGCTGCGCCTTCGGGATTAAAGTTCTGTGTTTCACCATATATATAGACCGATGCTACCATCGTTTTACCGGGCAAATTGCCTGATATAAGGGAGATGGCTCCAAATTCGGCAAGTGATCGAGAAAAGGCTAGCATGCTGCCGGCGATGATACCTGGGAAAATGGCTGGGAAAATGATTCGAAAGAAGGTGTAAAATCTACCCGCGCCAAGCGTAAAGCTGGCTTGTTCTTCTGCTGGATCGATTTGTTCAAGTAAAGGTTGAACAGTTCGAATAACAAAAGGGAAGGTAACAAATACAAGGCCGATCACGATAGCCGTTTGATTATAAAGCAGCTTAATTCCCAAATGGTCGAGCCAGACACCTAATGGACTTGAAGGTCCTAACAGGGTTAGGAACATTAAACCAGCTACGGAAGTCGGAAGCGAGAAGGGAAGATCTACCATGCTGTTTAAAATGCTTTTGCCGCGGAAGGAATAACGGACGAGGACATAAGCAATGATGGTACCTACAATCGCTTGAATGATGGTTGATACAACGCTGAGCTTAATGGTTAGCAAAATGGACTTCCAGGCTAATGGTCCTGTAACCTCTTTCCAAAATGGATCCCATCCTAATGAAAATCCTTTCAAATAGATGGAACCTATTGGGATGACAAGAAGTACAATCAAATAGCCAATAAGCACAGATCGAACCGTAGCCTTAAATACCTTATTACTCACATTACACCACCTAATGTCATTAATCATAGCTATTTACTCGGAATAATAAATTGACTATACCAACGATTGTTCTAATTTGTCAATACGCCTAATCTGATTTTTATGCAAGAAAGATGAAATATTTTTCTAATAAGTATATTCACAAGTGATATTGCATGATTTGTACGACTAAAATAAGGTTTTAGCACATGGCTTTATGATGTTAAAAGACAAGCATATGAATGAAGGAATATTTCAGAATGAATAATCGCCCTCTGAAAATAACAATTCTTCTGTGGAATAGTCTTTTAGTATGCAGAAAAAGTCAGTGACGCTGCTTAAAAACCAAGTAAACGGGTATTAATTGTTAAATTAAATAAAAGATTCGACCAGATGACTGGAGACTCCATTCTTGCTTAGCACTTTAAGGCATGAATCGGGAGTCTTTTCCGTTTTCTAACGCCACTTTATTTGCTGACTTCGAAGGGGCAAGTGTCTTAGCGGTTCTGTGAGGATTTTTAACGACGAATGGGTTTAAGGAACTTCTCTGAATGACATAATTTATATGTTAGGAGGGAACAACATGGAAGTTTTTGTAAAATATTTAGCGCGTATTGATAACCCGCAACATCGGGCCCGAACGGAAGGAATTTTGGGTTGGGTAACTAAGGAATTTCCAAATTTAATGCCAAAAATTGCGTGGAATCAGCCTATGTTTACTGATCACGGCACATTTATTATTGGCTTTAGCGTAGCCAAACATCATTTGGCTGTTGCCCCTGAAAGGGCAGGGATTAATCATTTTTCTGATGAAATTGTGCAGGCTGGCTATGATCACAGCAAGGAATTGGTACGTATCCAGTGGGATAGTCCGGTTGATTTCTCATTACTTGAGAAAATGATCGAGTTCAATATTTTGGATAAAGCAGACTGCTCAACTTTTTGGCGGAAATAGAAAAAATAGGATAGCCCTTAGAGGCTCATATTTGCGTTTTAAGGCCTTTTGGGTTCGTTTTTACATGCTCCAACACTCTTGTTGGGGATGCCTTTACATGGCGAATGTCAAAGTAAGGGGTGCGCCTTTTTTAAAGGGTGCGGTTTTAGAGTTCGGGTGAAGCAGCGGGACATGATCCATCTAGATTGAAGGTATCTGTCACAGGGCACGCGTACATTGCTGAAACATCTAACAAGCGCTCGATGAGTTCCATCCACACTATATTAATTATTTTTCATATTTCTTAAAGGAACGCGGTCAACAGTTTTGGGTGTCACGTTCGGATTTAGATGCAATGACCGCCCCAGATAATGTTCTTGCTGTTGGAAGCCCACAGCAGCTCGAATAGGGTCTTGGAGTTGAAAGTCGAAACCCGGACTAACGGGAAACGATAGTCGGGGGAGCTTACTTCGTGGCAGCTTCTCTTTTATTTAATGAATTAGTTGACAAAAAGCGCCCTTGAATTAAGGCGCTTTTTGTCAATATATTAAAATAAAGATGTTATTTATACAGGATATCTCCACGCAAGGATTCTACCTTATTTAATGCCTTACTAATATCATCTCCACTCACGCCAAAATGTAATAGAGCAGAACGAAGATGTTTAACAATAGCATCGAAGTGAGCAGGTTGTAAATCCATTCCTTCGTGTACCTTTGACATAGCCCCGCCAGAGTATTGATTTGGTCCACCTAACGCAAAGCTAATAAATTTCGTTTGATGTTTTCGCTGCTTCTCCATATCCGTATTTTTAAAAAAGTGGTTAACAGTATCATCTGCCAAAACTAAATCATAGAAGTAGTTTACCACTTTAGCGATTGTCTCTTCGCCACCAAACTTCTCGTATAATGTGCTCATGTGCATCTCCTCGAAATTATTCTTATTTGATTATAACCATAAATTAGTATATTAATTCAGATCTTAATTGAGAGGATAGTTATATCAGTTAACAAACTCGAGCAAATAAGAAAGGGTAGTTATCTTCATTGAAAATTTCTGCCACTTGCCCATCAATCAATGCATCAATCTGATAGAACTGGAAGTGAAAACAAAATGAGGCGCGTTCATTGACTCCGACAAATAGTGTATTTGGTGATATAAGAATTTAATAAAAGGCCTTGAATTTCAACGTGAGCTGAGATTCATGGCCTTTTTGTTGATGCTTCAGCGGCCGCTTTTTTTATTGGCATAATTTACATGTATTTCGTGCATAATATGAAAAATTAGCAAGGTGGTGGTCTAATATTGAATAATCTAAAAGCTGCTTTAAAAGAAGCCTCCAAATCGGGTGACTTTATACAATCTGTAATTACAATCCATAATACAATACTTCATTTTTCTTATTATAATTCTATTGTAAATCATGAACAGATCAGCAATGATCTTCTATTAGGTATCCAACGCGCCAATGCTAAAATAAATGATTTGAATGAATTGAATAACCTGATTCCCCTCGAAGGAATCAAGTTGTCGTCAAACCTGGAAGAGATTTCTCTAAATTTGATAAAAGGTTCCATTTATATTCAATTGGATACCGATCTATCTGAAGGTATATTAGTTAACATTGCAGATCTAAAAAGGGGCTATCGTGACAATAATTTAGCTGAGAATGAATACAGCGTAATCGGTCCGAAAGTGGCTTTTGTCGAAGCTATCGATACGAATCTCAATTTACTGAGAAAAGAAATTATTTCTGAAAAACTAATATTTGAGGAACACACATCCGGGTCTCTTTCCAAGACTAGAGTAGTGATAGCCTATATCGATGGAATAGCCAACCCTGAGCATGTAAATACATTAAGGCAGAGACTTATGGATTTTGATTTTGATGTGGTCTTTGATTCTGCTACTCTCGACCAGATCATTTCCGACAACTCAAATACGCCTTTCCCTTTATTTATGTCAACTGAACGCGTGGATCGGATAAAGGCTAGCCTACTTTTAGGGCAAGTGGCTATCTTAAGCAACGGTTCACCCTATGTCATTTCCGGTCCCACCACCGTGTTTGATTTTTTCTATTCACCAGAGGATTTTTATTTGCCGTGGGTTTTGGGTTCTTTTTTGCGTATTATTCGTTATTTGGGAGTTGCATACTCCATCTTGGCTACACCAATCTATGTCGCAGTAATAACCTTTCATTATAATGTCATACCAAGAGCCCTATTAGGTCCGATTATCGAATCCAGAACGAATGTGCCTTTTATACCTTTTTTGGAAGTACTTTTATTAGAGCTATCCGTTGAGCTAGTGCGTGAGGCAGGAGCTAGGCTGCCGACAAAAGTTGGTCAAACCTTGGGGATCGTCGGCGGCGTCGTTCTCGGTACGGCAGCGGTTCAAGCTGGCTTAACGAGTAATATATTAATTATTGTTGTTTCTGTTTCCGCATTGTCATCCTTTACCACACCAATCTTCAAAATGGCCAACACGTTACGCTTTCTCAGGTTTCCATTGATTGGCTTGGCGGCAGCTTTTGGGTTATTAGGCGTTATGATCGGCGTAGTGTTTCTTATGGGTCATCTGCTGCGCTTGAAATCTCTAGGTACCCCATATCTAGTTCCATTGTACCCTTTTCGTAGCAAAGATTTTAAAGAAAATATCATACGCAATTCCTTTAGTCTGACTTGGAGTCGAGGTCGTTTTTTACGTCCACTCATTCAGAGAAGATACAAGGTTAAAAAGCATAAAGATATTGGAGACGATTATAATAATGAATAATTCATTGCAAAGGAACATTCGTAAATGAAAATGCATGTTCGAGCTCTCTGTTTGTGCTTCTTATTATCGGGATGCGCAAAACAACAAATTATCGACAAGATTAAAATTCTTCAAAGCATTGGGTACGATATTCAAGGGGAAACATTTAAGTGCAGCGCTTCTTACTCTTCTTATGGAAAGAAAGCGCGTATACAGGTGTTAACCGCCGAATCACAAACTTTTGGCGGGGTACATATTGCCTTAACTACCCAATCTGAAGACCCAATTGTGATAGGACAAGTGCGAACAATCGTCATTAGCGAAAAGTTTGCAAGAAGAGGTCTACAAGAACTCGCTAGCAGCTTTGTACGAGATCCTTTGGTAAGCAGTAATGCTACTGTAGTTATAACTAAACAAGAGACAAATGAGATTTTGTCCGAGACTTTAAAATATCCGCCCTACTATTTATCAGATTTAGTCAAACAAAACATGGAGTATGGGAATATCCCTTCGACAAATACCCATCTATTGCTTGATCAATATTTTGGAGAAGGTCAAGATGTGTATCTTCCCATGTTGAATAAAGATGAAAAAGGCACATTCCATTTGGAGGGGATCGGTGTCTTTAAAGGAGATAAATTACATTTATTGTTAACCAACAAAGAAGCGTTTTTTCTAAAAATTCTCAAAGATAAGTCTAGAACCATATCCAGCTTCTATGAATTTACATCGGAACAGAAGGGGAAAATTTTTTTTCAAATATTGCACGAAGAACGAAAAGTGTCGCTGCAACAGAATGACAAAGCTGTCATTTTTCTTAAGTTAATTATAGATCTTAGAGAAATTCCGAATAAAAGCTCAGTCGACAAGAGCGATCTGCTTGAACTAAAGAAACAAATCGAAAATCATTTTTCAAAAGAGATTACAACGATGTTAGAAAAATTTCAGAATAACAATATCGATCCAATTGGCTTTGGAGAGCTATACAGAAGTAAGGAAAAAAAATGGAATCAGCAGGAATTTAGTCATACATCCTACCCGAAAATCAAATTTGAAGTGGATACAGAGATCATTATTCGACAGTCGGGAGTTGGCATTAGTGCAGCAAAGAGTTAAGGAGAATTACTTGATTTCCGGATGGTTCGCATTTTTCTTAGTAAATGCCCAGGCTGGAAATGGATTTATTCAAAATATATTGTTTAAAGATGCGGAGCAAGATACATGGATATCGGTTCTCTTCATGGGAATAAGCCTTCATATTATTATTTGGATGATTTACAAGATGCTGGGAAATCCATCTAAAGACGTGATTGACTTGCATCGAATGATTTTCGGCAGCTTCTTGGGAAATGCTGTTTCGCTACTCTTGATAGCGTATTTTTTCATGTTAGCTTTGTCCGTCTTTCGATCTTACATTGAAATTCTTCAAGTATGGGTATTTCCGTCTCTTAAAACATGGGAATTGGGTGTCATACTTATTATAATGATATATTATCTCATATCCGGAGGATTCAGAGTTTTAACCGGATTTGCTTTTTTCGCGGTTATAATGTCAATCATATTAGTTATCCTCAATATTTTTCCCACTCGATATGGAATTTTCACTTATTTGTTACCTGTATGGAATCATACCGTTCATGATTTGTTCAAATCCTTTAAAACTTCTTGCGGCATGTTTATGGGATTTGAAACTATGCTTATTTACTTCCCTTTTCTAAAATCACCTGAAAAAAATGCAAAATGGGCCCATTTCGGCTTACTTCTTACTACCCTACAATATACAACAATAGTAGTTACAACTCTCATGTATTTTAGTCATGGTCTGCTAATGCACACGCTATACCCTGTTTTAGTAGAGACAAAAATTATTGAATTTGATTTCCTGGAAAGAATTGAGTATATATTTGCTGTTAGCTTGATGATAGTTATCATCCCGTCGCTTTGTATCTCTATATGGTGCTGTACGAGAATTATGAAAAGAATAACGCAGCTCAAACCCCGTATCTCGTTGCCATTGATCCTAATAGCCTTCTTCATTGTTATTATTCAGTTTAACGATCGAATAAAGGTGGATGAATTAGGAAGGTTTGTTTCCGAAGTCGGATTTTATTTTCTTTTTGCTTACATTCCATCGATATTTATCATTTACTTGATCGTCACAAAAATATTTGCAAAAAAATCGAGTGCTTACCAATAAGTGCATCGATATGGAAAAGGTAACTCTTTATGTTCGATGTAACGATAAAAGTAATTGATAACGGTCCATTACGTATAATGGGTAAAGTAGAAATGGTAAATGCGGTAGGGAATCATTTTGAAAATGCTCCTCGTGCTTAACTCAATATTAAATCGCTTTTAAAAAGGCCTTGAATTTCAACGTGAGCTGAGATTCAAGGCCTTTTTGTGACATGGTCATACGCCTATGTATGACCGAGAAAGAGCAATTCAGTTTTAACGCTGTAGTGGCCCGTTGAATCAAGCACACCGGATGGGTTAGAATTAATAGAAGAAACGAAGAAATTTCTTGTGGAGCTAGGATTAGCGAAGAAAGATTTTGTTATAACGGACTGGTAAGTGAAATAGGATTGACCA
The DNA here is from genome assembly GCF_059692155.1 of Paenibacillus sp. JT22N1. Taxonomy (NCBI): domain Bacteria; kingdom Bacillati; phylum Bacillota; class Bacilli; order Caryophanales; family Paenibacillaceae; genus Paenibacillus; species Paenibacillus sp. JT22N1. The sequence goes on along the minus strand of NZ_JCAUAW010000014.1, from coordinate 146,008 downwards.
AGGGGGGATGAGGGTGAAAGAAGTTCCAATTTCTTATGTAAAGGCCAATCAAACGGGTATTGTTGTCTTTGTCCTACTGGCATTTGCGTTTCAATGGACTTGGCTAGTTGGCTTGCTTTGGGTGATTCAGTTGTTTGGCTTTGTTGGTGGTGGGAAATGGAATCTGTTCGTGGTGGTGTCTAAACCGTTTCTACCTCGAAGCGGTACAGAAACACAGGCCGCAGAGTTGACAATGTTTAACAATGGTTTGGCTGTATTATTTCTTACTTTATCACTTGCTTCTTTTACCATCGGTTGGAGTATGGTGGGGTATATCTTCACTGGCTTTTTACTATTAGCTGCATGTGCAGCCTTGCTGGGCTATTGCATCGGATGTACGATTTATTATCAGTATAAGCAATTCATCGTCAGACGGCGAGTGAAGCGCGGTTAATGAAAGGTAAATATGGAAAGACTCTCACTAGAGTAAGGTGGGAGTCTTTTCTATCCACATAATAAAGTGAAAAACATTTAATTAGGGCAAATCATAATTGCCGGAAATATGTTAAAAATAGGATTGACACCTCTAGTAGGTGATGCTAATATTGGATTATACCTAATCCATACTAATCTTATCGGAATTATATGTGAACGCGAAGGGGAGTTAACATCATGGAGCATGCTATCACAATTCAAAGCGACGACGTCGAATTGGCCGCAACGTTACATTACCCGACAAATCAATCAGGAGCCGCGCAAGTTGATTGTCAACGTTGGCCGCTTATTATCATCTGTCATGGATTTATTGGCAGCCGGATAGGGGTGGATCGATTATTTGTGAAAGCAGCTCGTGAGTTTAGCTCGCAAGGATACCTAGTTCTCCGTTTCGATTACGGTGGTTGCGGTGAGAGTACTGGCGACTATGGCGCTGGCGGGCTGGATGTTCTGATTGAACAAACGCGAAGTGTTATTGATTATGCATCCACGATTGATTGTGTAGATCTTAGTCGTGTGATCTTGGTGGGTCATAGCTTAGGCGGTGCGGCTGCCGTTTTAACGGCAGCGAGAGATAATCGCGTGAAAACACTCGTGCTATGGTCAGCTGTCGCTCATCCACACAATGATATAGTAAGAATTGTAAGCAAATCTGAATACGAGAAACTTCCTATTGGTGGAGCGATCGATCATCATGGCTATGTATTGACAAGTAAATTTTTTGATTCTTTATCCCAGCATCAACCGTTTGAACAACTGCGTAAATTCAACGGTGATGTCCTTGTTATTCACGGTACTGCGGACGATACGATACCAGTCGATTATGCGCCATTATACCAGAAGATGTTCTGGATGCGATCAGAGGGGCAATGCGAACTCGAGCTTGTTTATCAAGCAGATCATACTTATTCAACAACAGGTTCTGCGAAAGAACTTTTTGAGAAAACAGGGAACTGGTTAGCCTTTATTCAAAAGCAGAAAAAAGATTGGAACGATTGGACAATTTAATGGAAGCGGAGGCAAGAGAATGGCGAAACCACTAGAGTTAGACGATATTTGGGTGGATAGAATTAAACAAATGTTAAACGGGTTGGAATACGGTTCCGTTCAAATCGTCGTTCACGACGGTAAAATCGCTCAAATCGATAAAACAGAGAGAAAACGATTCGACGCGTCATCTCAAAATCAATCCCAATTGCAAGCAGTAAAATCAGTCAAACAAACGAGTAAAGGCTAGCATTAGAGCGTTAAGTATAAAAGTGGTCTACAAGCCCTCTTTCTTCGGAAAGGGGGCTGTTTTCATGAAGCGGAAGCCGTATAATGATGAAGAACAGGCATAACATTTTGGAGTGATATGGAAAGTTAATGGAGGGATCTTATGCAGAAGCAGCATTTTATATGGAAAGACTCTCAGCAGATTAATAACTATGTATATGAATGGCTGCCTGATGAGACAAGTGAAATAAAAGCGATTGTGCAAATCGCACATGGCATGTCCGAGACGGCCGTTAGGTACGAGAGGCTAGCCGCATTATTAACGAGTCAAGGTTATGCTGTCTATGCAAACGATCATTTGGGGCATGGACGAACAGCAGGAACACCTGAAGCCGTAGGTAAATTTGGCAAAGATTGCTTTCATGGCATGGTTGAAAATATGGGGCAGATCACTAGTGAGATCCGTAAAAGGTATCCAAATCATATTCCTTTATTTCTGATGGGTCATAGTATGGGCTCGTTCTTAACGCAGCACTACATGGTATCGTACCTAACAAAGCATCCGGACCACGTTCAAGGAATTATTTTGTCAGGCTCCAATGGCAAACAGGGTGCAGCTTTACAAGCAGCAATCGCTATTGCTGCAGCAGAAGCAGCTATTCGCGGAGATCATCACCGGAGTAAGCTTGTAACGTCTCTTTCTTTTGGAGCTTTTAATAAAAGATTTGCACCGAACCGAACGCCATTCGATTGGTTAAGTAATGATGCAGGCGAAGTTGATAAGTATGTAGACGATCCTTATTGCGGCGTTACTTTTACATCTGGTTATTTCAGAGATTTCTTTAGAGGACTTAATGAGATTCATCAAGCCAAGCATGTCGATCAAATCCGTAAAGATTTGCCTTTATACGTATTCGCAGGTGAAGATGATCCGGTTGGTGGGGGTAAAGGGGTACGCAGGCTGCTTAGCATGTACGAGGAACTTGGGCTTAAGAACGTTAGCAGTAAGCTTTATCCCCGCGGCAGACACGAAATGTTGAATGAAGTGAATCGGAATGAAGTCATGGATGACATTGCAGCATGGCTGAATGAGCAGGTTGCATCTAGAGGTTAAAATAACGAAGTAAATAAAAGATAGAAGGCCGCTATTCCCCTCCTGCCTGATTGGTTGGAAGGGCTTTTCTTTGTTTATTCATAGCCTGCATTCTTCTAAATGTGCATGATTCTCCTAATTGAGTATTGACTTGTCTAACCGTAACGTTGTACTTTGGACGAATAAAGGGGATGTTAACATGAGGAAGAATTGGAGAAATCGCCTTGTATTTGCCTATCTGCCCGTTTTCATTCTTGTTATTATCGTATTGCTATGGATTTTTTTCGTCACCATGAGTGAGTTGTCCAAGCAGCAGGCGCTGAAGGCGAACGAGATCTACGCAGAAAACACTATGCAATATATCGATTCCAAACTGCGAACGGTCGAACAATATATCGTGCAGACATTTCTCGATGACCAATCTGTCATCGATTTTTACAGTATATCTCCTTTATCTCAGAACCGCTATCTTAACGATCGCGACGTATATAAGAAATTGATTCTGCTGCGAGACAGCTTCAGCGAGATTGATTCGGTGTATTTGTACCGTACCCGTGACCAAATCGTCCTAAGTGACACGTCGATGATGGGGCTCGATCAATTTTCCAACAGCCAATATTTGAATACGCTAATTACCGCTCCCTCTGCTAATCGCTGGAGTATAAGTCGCCAGTATATCGACAATGCCGGAGCGACAACGTCCGTAGTATCTCTGGTCATGCGGATGCCATTGCCGCTGGGAACGGATGGTGTTCTTGTTGCGAATATTAAATTACATACGATCGCTAAGCTCGTCAACAATGTGTCCAGTTCTAAATTCAGTTATCTTCACCTACTTGATGCCAATGGTGATTATATCATCGGTGACGACACGATCGACGGTAAAGCTAGCCTAGAACGGGAAGATTTTACCGTTATGAAATCGGAGTATACAGGTTGGACGATTCGCAGCGGATTTATTGACGGCGTCTTTTTTCGCTTTCTGTCGAACCTCAATGCATTTTGGCTAGTGATTGGCATCATCACGGTACTTGGAGGAGCACTCTGGATCGTATACGCGAGTCGGCAGAACTACAAGCCCATTCAGTCGCTTCTGGAGCGGCTCTCATCTGTCCCGCTGCAGAGACCGCATATACTAGGACAAGTAAAGCACGATGAATTCAAAATTATTGACAATCTGCTTGATCATCTGCTCGAACAATTCGGCAAGTATCGGCTAGAGAACGACGAGAATTTCAGCTACCGTCGGCGATATTTGTTCGAAGAATTGCTGTCTGGGACGCAGCTTCAGCTAGAAGAGGGATGGGAAAAGGAGTTATCGCGTTTCGGATTTCAAGAGACGTACGATCAATATATAGTGGCCATTCTCGAGATCGACAAGTATTCGAATTTTACCTCCACTTACAATAATAAGGATCAATATTTGATTAAATTCATCATTGATAACGTCGTTCAAGAACTGAATCAGAATGCGGGCATCCTAATCTGTCCAGAGTGGATCGAAAAACATCGGTTATGCGTCGTCTGTCAATTGCCGAATGAGACTGCTGTAGGTGATCCGTTCCGAGAGATCATGCGCAAAACGGTGGATTGGATCTACAAAAATGTATCGATTACGGTCACCTGTGGACTTGGAACGAAAGTGTCGGGTATTCATAAGGTATCTAGTTCTTATGAAGAAGCTATAGAAGCACTCAGCTATAAGACTACGTTTGGAGTCAGCAGCCTCATTGAATTCAAGGATATTAATAACAAATCGGGCGAAGAAATATTCCGATCTCTTCCTTATATTCGTGAACTGGTCCATTTCTACAGGATCGGCGAAGCGGAATGGGAACGCCATTATAGCGCCCTGTTTGCGGAAATTCGCATACAGCTTTTTTCACGGGAACAAGTTGTTAATCTAATGAATTATTTATTATTTCACTTCTATAAGGAAATGTCGGGGTTGTCCGCAGAATATCTGGAGTGTTGGCGAGAATATGCCATGAATCCAATCAACGAATGGATTGTGGCCTTCGACACGGTAGATGAATTGGAGAAAGAACTGCATGATATTCTGGAGGATGCCTCACGGAGGTTGGATACCCTTCGCGAACAGCGAAGCCAGCACGATCTGATCGACCAAGTGAAAGTGTATATCGAAAACGAGTATAACAATCCGGATTTCTCACTCGTCATGCTGAGTGAGAAATTTAAGTTAACTCCGAATTATTTAAGCCGCTTGTTTAAAGAAGAATTCGGTGAGAAATTCATTGATTATTTGGCTGGTCTACGAATCGAACAAGCCAAATATTTGCTGGTCACAACACCCGTTGCGATCCAGGAAATCGCAGTGAAGGTCGGGTATACACATACCTTTTCGTTTATCCGTGTATTCAAGAAACTCGTGGGCCGGACACCTGGTGATTACCGCAAGGAGTTCCAACAATCATAATCAGGAAGTATCGAAAACGATCGATTCAGGGAAAGATCAACAAAGTCCCTGAAGGGGTCGTTTTTTGTTTATTGAAGGCCGATAAGCCGTTTATCCTCATTATCCAAAGGAATTGTGGAAACGGAGTCTTGTGTAAAAACTGTGCATGGCATGCCACCAGCGTGGCTGCATACCTTTTAAACCCCTATCTGCTGCCGATTATTGAAGTTGTGCATCGCGTCTAAATGTGTGAATTGCTGTGCTAACGGACTTCCGTGTAGTGTTGAGTTGTGAGCGGAATAGAAACGATCACAACCATGCGGTACACGCTCGGCAGGGCGACATAGGAGGTAAAGTCACATGCAAGTATCTTCGCAACACACAGCTTTGGAAGTGGAAAAATCGGTTCGATCCAGAGATACGAAGAAGCGGGAAAGCAAGTATCTGAAGCAAAATATTCCGCTGTATATCATGCTGACTCCAGCCATTATTTGTTTTCTCCTATTCAAGTATGCGCCGATGGGCGGGATCGTCCTTGCATTCAAGGATTATAACTTTTGGGATGGAGTCTGGGGGAGTCCTTGGGTTGGATTAAAGCATTTTGATTATTTGTTTAACAATCCACAAGGTTGGAAGATCATTCGCAATACGTTCATGCTGAGCTTATTAAGCTTTATTGGGTTTCCATTTCCGATATTAGTTGCTCTGCTGCTGAATGAGGTTCGGAAAATGTGGTTCAAGAAAATCGTACAAACACTGTTGTATTTGCCCCATTTCCTTTCCTGGGTTATTGTCGGCGGCATCTTTATCACCTTGTTTTCACAAGATACCGGGATGGTGAACGACATACTGGAGAAGTTAGGCGGTGAGCGGTATGCCTTCCTTTATCAACCGTTCTCATGGGTTGCGGTGTTTTTGAGTTCAGGCATTTGGAAGGAAGCCGGTTTCTCGGCGATCATTTATTTAGCGGCGCTTACGACGATCGATCCGAGCTTGTATGAGTCGACCGCCATGGACGGTGCTGGTAAATGGCGTCAGATGTGGCACGTGTCGCTTCCGGGCATTCGACCCACGATTATTTTGCTGCTGATCCTTGGGGTAGGACGTGTAATGGAGGTCGGTTTCGACCACATCTATGTGATGCAGAATCGGGTAGTCGCCGATATTTCGGAAGTCATCAGCACGTACACGTTCAAGACGGGAATTCAGGGGGGCGAATTCGGCGTTCCTGCTGCAATGGGGTTATTCGAATCGTTAGTTGGCTTCACGCTTGTGTTAACTGCAAACCATATTGCCCGTAAATTCAACCAGAGCCTATGGTAATCGGGCTTGAAAGGAAATGAGAACGTGAGAGAGAATTACGCAGGAAAATGGTTTAGTGCTATGGTTCATATCATTCTGCTGATGGCTGCTGTCAGCTGTCTCATCCCGCTAATCAATATTATCGCTGTTTCATTCAGCGACTCAGCGGCCATCGATTCCGGGTTCGTCTGGTTGTGGCCGATTCATTTCAATGTGGAAGCTTATAAAACACTGTTTCTCGGTTCAAGAGTCATCCCCGCTTTTCTGAACAGCTTACAGATCACGTTAGGAGGAACGGCATTAAGCTTGCTCTGTACGACTCTTGCCGCTTATGCATTGTCCCGTAAATACTGCTACGGACGCAGATTTATTACGCTGGCCATGGTTTTTACGATGATGTTCAGCGGTGGGCTGATTCCATTTTTTCTTCTGATGAAAAGCCTCGGCCTGATCAACACCTACTGGTCCCTATGGCTCCCAGGGTTGGTTGGCGCCTATAATCTGCTGCTCATGCGTACCTATTTCGAAGGAATTCCGGCAGAGATCGAGGAGTCTGCACGCATCGACGGCTGTGGTGAATGGCGGCTTCTTGCGCAAATATTTCTTCCTCTATCCTTACCTGTTATCGCGACGATTTGCCTATTTTTAGGTGTTGGTTACTGGAACTCCTTCCTGAGCGTCCTCATATTCATCAATGATGCGGAGAAGATGAATTTGACCGTATTCGTTCAGCAAATGGTGCAGAGTCAGAGCATGCTGATGCAGACGATCGCCTTGCAGCCGGAAGATTTGGAGAATATGTCGCCTGAGGCTGTGAAAGCCGGAGGCATTGTGATCATGACACTGCCCATGCTGATCGTATATCCAATTCTGCAAAAGTATTTTGTAAAGGGTGTGATGCTTGGCGCAATCAAAGGTTAAATCGCAAAATAGTGATAGGATGAATGGATTCAAAAGCGGTCTATAAATAATAAAGGGGATGAAAGAAATGGTAGACATAATGAAGAAAAGTACGTTAATGGCAGTGGTGACTTTGTTGGCGGCAGGGACTTTAGTAACGGCTTGCAGCAAATCAAAAGAAGAGGGCAGTGGAACCTCAGTCTCACCGGCAAAAGAGGGAAAATCGTCATCAGCACCAGAGAAGCGGGGCAAGATCAAAATGTCCCTCTACGACCGTGGCAACACTCCGCCCGCGGAAGGAACGGTTACGAATAACCGCTGGACGAAATGGATTAACGAGAACGCGCCTGCGGATGTCGAATATGTCGCCATTCCGCGGTTTGAATCGAAGCAGAAGTTTAATACGCTGTTTGCCTCAGGAGAAGCTCCGGACGTAATCACCGAATTTGATACGAGCTACCGGGATCAGCTCTATAGTCAGAAGCAGCTGCTTCCGCTGGAGGATCTGATCAAACAACATGCGCCGAACTACAACAAATTGCTGGAAAAATATCCGATTCTGCGCCAGATCGGTACAAAACCTGACGGCAAATTATACGAAATCGGGCGGGTTATTCCTAGCTCTGTACAAATAGCCGTATTCATCCGCACCGACTGGCTTAAAAAACTTTCGTTGCCAATACCGCAAACGTCCGATGATCTATTGAAAGTGTCGAAAGCGTTCACCGAACAAGATCCGGACGGCAATGGGAAAAAGGATACATACGGCTTTTCACTCGCCTACTTAGGGGATAAAGCGATTGATGCTATGCATGGCAATACGATGTTTATTAAAGATGACAAGCTGATCGAAGATGATGCGAGAATGAAAGCGGCCGTTTCCTTCAAGAAACGACTGTTCGACGAAGGCGTTGTTGATCGTGATTATTTGACGGACAAGAACGGCGAGAAGGCAAAAAAAGACTTTTTGTCTGGTAAGCTCGGAATCTATGTGGCTGACAACGCTAACGTTGATTTATTAACGACGCTCCGCAGCACGAATCGAGATGCAACGATCGCCCCCATGCTGATGCCGAAGACAGAGTTCGGACAATACACGATCGGAATGTTAAATCCACTTCAGATGACGACGGTGGTCTATGCAGGCTCGAAGGATCCGGTCGCTGCAGTGAAAACGATCGACTTCATGATAGCTGAACCGACGTGGAAAATGCTGAAATTCGGCACGGAAAACGTACATTGGAAAAATGACGAGCTCGGATGTCCCAGAGCGATTAATCCGGATTTACGTAAAACTGAAGTAAACTATAATGCCGATTTGAACTTGATAGCGACAACGGTTGATTCCAAAGGGATATGCAACCTTCCTGTCCTTGACAAGAATATTCCTAATGCTGAGGAATGGGCTGGAATCAGACAACAAACACGTGCATTATACGAAAATCCCGCAATACCGTTATACACTCTTACGCATAGTGAGCATATGCCCACGCTTCCAGCCGATTTGTTAAAAATCAATAATGACTGGATCCAGCAAAGCAAGGACCTGATTGCCAAGACTGTAGTCAGCGGCGGCAGCGTTTCTGTTGATCAAGGGATGAATGATCTTAAGAATTTGAAGCAGAAGATCGGACAAAATCAGACCCTCGATTGGTATGCGAAGTGGTATGAGCAGAATAAAAAGAATGCGTTCCTGACCAAGGATATTTACCAGTACTTGCTAAAGAATAACTGAATGATAGGAATTACCCCAAATATGACATTGTGAAATAAGGTGAGATGGGAATGGAATTCATTACACTGTCCGACGATGCAGAGTCTCTGGCATGCAAGGCTATAGATAGCCTCGAAGAAAGAAGCTCCTATTTGCTCGATAGGCTCATTCAGAAGGATATGTCCAAGGACCTTTATGGAGGTATGGCCATTGCGAATCTGAGTAAAGGCATCTATGCGGAGGCATGTAATCAGAGATTACTTAGGACAGCTGAGTGGTTTGTGCATCCCCATCTTTACGGCCGCGATCCGCAAGGAGAATCGGATTTCGCCGCCATCAAGCTTATACGCGCCCTTTACCAGTTTGAGCCTATTGGCCTTCTACAGGAGGCGACCAGCAGCTCCATACGAAACTTCTATCTGAATCATGATTTTGAAAGTAAATACAAGTCAGAGAATCACATGCTGCTTTTTCATACCTCCCGGTATCTGGCTGCACAGAAATATCCGCAAGAGTGCTTCAAGGCGTATGGAAAGAAAGGAGGGGAGCTTCTGGAGGAGGAAGGAAAACTCCTCCGGGATTACCTTGTTTTTCGCGCTAAGCGGGGATGGGCAGAGTTTGATTCCTCCAGCTATATGCCAGAAGTCGTGGAGTGTCTGCTGTGTCTCTATGATTTTGCCTGCGATTCGGAACTAGTTAAGCTTGCAGAGATGATGCTGGATTTGCTGATGCTGGACATGGTATGTGATAGCTCGACGGTTTGTACGGAGGGGCCCATGGCCGCATCTATGCGCCAGTTGCATTGGATCACGCCCGAAGCGGTACCTTTCCTCTCTACTATCTGTATTTCGGGCATAGCTACAGGGAGGAAATTCAAGGCTCCTGCCTCATTGCTGCCATTTGCTCGCGCTATCGGCCCCGTCAGCAGATATATGAAATTGCACTAGGGCGAACGCAGCCTTATGTTCATCAGGAAAGCAAACATTTACACTGCATAACTTGTGAAACGCCTCACAAAAAGCTGCCGCAGGAGGAAGGAAGTATCAATAAGTATACGTATTTCACTCCTCGGTATATCATAGGTGCCGTGAATTTTCAGGATTCTTACCGTTTAGGCAGTGAAGCGTCCTGGTATGCCCATCATCAGCAGCACCAGTGGGATCTGAGTCTTGTGGAGGACACCACTTTGAAAATATTCAGTCATCATCCAGGGCATCATGGCACGGAAGGAAGCGAACATGGCTACTGGACGGGAGATTTGGGTTGCGGTTGCGGGCACTTTTTTTGCGAAAAAAATGTGGTTATGGCCATGTATCAGATTCCCCAGGATCAAGCGCTGCATTGGATTCACATTCATGTTCCGAGGGATGCCTTTGATGAGGTAAAGGAAGAGGGGAATTACCTTTTTCTAAGAAAGTCCGGGGTGTATATCTCTTTATTTATCCACAATGGGTATGGCTGGACAGAAGATGGAGAGTACGCCAGAAGGGAAATCAGAAGTCAGGGTAGGTGCAATGCAGTCATTTGCGAAGTGGGAGATGACATGAGCTTCCCGGATTTTGCAACGTTTCGCAGGACGATTTTACAGAACCGTATTGTTTTCGATCCTATAAATATGCAGTTATCGTACCATTCTTCTTCCGTGGGGGAACTATCGATGGACAAATCAAAGCGAGCCGTTCACGGAGAATCGGTGAGCTTTCCCTATCCTACTTATAAGGGACCCTATATGTTTTCAGCTTTTAACAGTGGCATTATCGAAGTAAGCTCGAACGGAAAAAAAGTAACCTACGATTTTAACCAAATTATAGTCAAGCAAGAGTAACCGGAGGTGTGAAGTTTGAAAGGTATTCTGGAAAATGTAGCACGGACAACCATGCAGATGGATTTTAATGTAGACAAGAAAGGCGATTGGGACTGGGGAGCAGGCGTCGCTTTATACGGATTGCGGAAAGTGTATGAGACAACCGGAAGCCAAGAGATCTATAACTTCATCAAAACGTTTATCGACTCTAACATGGCGAACAGCCAGAAGATTTCGTATAACATCAATACCACAGCACCGCTGCTCTCGGTTTTGCTGCTCTATCGAGAAACTGGAGAACCTCATTATCTTGATTTTGCCGAAAAATTTGCCAGTTGGCTCATGAAAGAAGCTCCGCGTTTATCCAACGGGGCTCTTGAGCATACCGTCATTAACGATAAGTTTGCCGGAGAAATGTGGGTCGATACGGTATTTATGGCCGGTGTGTTCCTAACGGAATTGGGACAGATGTTGAATAAATCAGCTTATATTGAAGAAGGGCTGCTGCAGGCAAGGCTTCATATCGAATTCCTTCAAAAGGAGGGAGATGGATTGCTCTACCATGGCTACAGTCTGGCGAGTAATCATCATCTCAGCGGCTGCCTCTAGGCCAGAGGAAACAGTTGGGTAACGATCAGCATACCGGAAATATTCGCAACTTTGACAGGTTATGAAAAGGAAAAGAGATGGTTCTTTGATAGAATCCATCTGCAGGTTGAGGCACTGGCGGCAGTTCAAAAGGACAATGGCATGTGGCCTACCATTCTAGATGATGCCTCCTCCTATGAGGAAACCTCTGCAACGGCGGGCTTTGTCTATGGCATATCTAAAAGTGTCCGTATGGGTTATTTGGATAAAAAATACTTACTCTGTGCGGAGAAAGGGTATAAGGCTGTACTTCAGTATATTTCGGAAGAGGGCACGGTGCTGGGTGTTTCGGCAGGTACGGGTATTCCAAAAAGTATACAGGAGTATAATGCTATTCCTCACCAGTCTATCATGCCATGGGGTCAAGGAATTACCTTATTGATGCTCTGCCTATAGGCGTACGAAACAACTTAACTCATGAAGGGGGTAAGTGATATGGAAACAAGGCGCAGGCTGATTGCGATCCTTATGCTGGTATGTATGTTGTCCACTTTAATCGTAAATCCATGGGAAACATCCACTGTTTATGCAGAAACGACAGCTGCTCCGGACAAAGCGGAATACCTGTTGGATGAAGATTTTTCTAATCTTGCCACTTCCTACGAACCGAGTGACGTCGTGCCGAGCGGATGGGATGTAAAAAGAGCTGGAGGATCGATTTCCTACAGTTTTAACAATTGGTTTAAAATCAGTGATACCAGTGATGTACTTCCTGTATCCATGAATAAAAAAATGCGTTCTCAGAATGCTGGAACCCTTACCCTGGAATACCGTTTTAAGATGCCATCAGTCGTAAATGGTGTAAAGTGGCAACTTCGAAGCGGAGGAACCGAAGGAATCAGCCTTGAGGTTAAGAATGGTAATTTAGTTCTGGAATCCAGTGATGCCAGTTACAATCTCCAGACGATCAACGCTAATACGGAATACGGAGTAAAAGTAATCGTTAATCTGGATGCGCGAAAAGTCCAGGTTTATGTAAACGGTAACGTAAAGGCATCGGAGAAGAGTTTTACTAACGATGTGGCATTTATAGATAACTTTCATGTGATCACGGGTGATGTAACAACGGGAGACCTATTTTTTGCTCCGGTAAAGATTCACAAAGGGTATGCCATTAATGAGAAATTTATATCCACGGTTCAAGGCCCCCTTCCTGAGGATTGGCAGTCACAGACTAGTGGTGGTGTGATTGCTGTGGAGAAGATGGATAATTCCAAGCCGCCGGATGTGTTTAGTCTGAAGATGAACGCGACGAATGCAACTGGCGAGATGAGTATGGAGAAATCTGTACCTTCTCAGGAAGGAAGCTTGATTTTTGAATACAAAGTATTTATTCCCGTTAAAATGGATGGTTTCTCAGCTGCGCTAAAAAATGAAAATTCGACAGTCTTCCAATGGCTTACAGCAGACGGGAAATTTGCTTATAAGAACTCGAGCGGTCAAAATGTGGCCTTCTACGACTACATTCCAAACCTCTGGTATCATGTAAAACTCAAATTAAATACAGTGACCGGTAAAGCAGATATTTACCTGAACGGCAAATTGAAAGTTGAGCAAATCGACATCCCGTTTAGTGGCGTCAATCGTGTTAACTTTTCAATTGGAGGCTCAAATAGGGGAAGCATGTCGCTCGATGATATCCTCTTGTATCACCAGGCGGCAGAGCCTCTGGATTATGTGCCCGCACCTGTCCCTGCAAACTCGGATGATGAGTTGGTAGGAGCTCAAGCTTGTTCCTTGTGGAGAGAAGGGCAGCACCTGGGATGGGACCGGATCAATCCATATCCAGAAAGAAAGCCTTATCTTGGTTATTATGACGAAGGTAATCCGGAGGTAGCTGACTGGGAAATCAAGTGGATGGCGGAGCATGGGATTGATTTCCAGATGTATTGTTGGTACAGACCGACAGGCACAGAAGGGAAGCCGATTAAGGAGCCTCGTCTGGGAGCAGCGCTTCATGATGGTTATTTCAATGCCAAGTACAGCGACAAAGCCGATTTTATGATCATGTGGGAGGCCTCATCCTCCAAAGTTAGCGGAAGCCAGGATTTCAGAAACAATGTTGTGCCGTATTGGATGGAATACTATTTCAAAGATCCTAGGTATGTGGTCGTCGACAATAAGCCTGTCATAGGGATTTTTAGTTATTCCGGCTTGAAACGGAATTTCGGAGGCAATGCTGCAGGTGTTAAGGCAGAAGTGGAATATTTAAGACAGGCAGCCAGAGATGCTGGCTTCGATGATGTTATTATTCTGATATCCAATTCAAGTTCTGACGCCTCCTTGATACAAGAAATGAAGAATGAAGCCGGACTCGATGCCATGTTTGCCTACTCATGGGGAGCTTTTGCAGGGAAAGAAGAATTGCAAAAGACAAAGCTAGAGCAGCAAAGAGATGCTGGTTCCATGGATGTGGTTCCCGTTGTCAGCATGGGGAGGGACGATCGTGCATGGGATGGACCAGCCGGATATTATGCGACGCCTGAGGAGTTCCAGTCAACGGGTCAATGGGTGAAGGACACTTTTGTGCCATCCTTGCCAGCAAACAGTGTGGGTCGGAAAATGGTTCTTCTGGACAACTGGAATGAATATGGAGAAGGCCATTTTATCATGCCTGCCGGATTAAACGGTTTCAAGTATTTGAATGCGATTCGTAATGTGTTCACGGAGGGTGGAGAACATTCGGATGCTATACCTACAGAGGCGCAAAAAGAAAGAATCCGAGGCTTATATCCCCAAGGGCGGATTGTTCCTCCAAAAACAGTGGAAGTCCCTCCAATAACAGATATTAGCCCTATTACGTACAGCAAGTTATGGGATTTCAACACAGATGGGGACAGTGAGGGCTGGACGGTAGCGAAGCAAGTCAATCCTGTAAGTATAACAGGAGGACACTATTCAGGTACATCAACAGGAAGTGATCCAGGCCTTCATTCACCGACTTCCTTGGGGATATCAGCAGAAGAAAACCCCTATATCCATATCCGCATGAAAAATAGTTCCAGTGATACAGCCGGACAGATTTATTTCATTACGGAAACGGATCGAACTTGGAATGAAGCCAAAGGAATCGGTTTATTTGTAAAGCCAAATGATAGCGGTTACACGGACTATTATGTTCCCATGTGGAGCAACAAGAAATGGACGGGAAATATCCAAGCAATCCGGTTCGATCCCCTTACAACTGTTGGTGATTTCAGCATTGACCGGATAGGATTCGTGAAGGTTCCCATTGCGGGAGTGAAATTGTATCTGAACGGGCAACCGATGAAAACCGTGACTCCGCTGGAAATGATCGACGGCAGTGCCATGCTGCCGCTGGCCGAAGTTCTGGCGAAGGATGGAATTACGACCGAACGAGATGAAACAGGAGACATCCTAGCCATCAAGAATGGCAGTGTTATTCGGGTCGTGCCAGGACAGCTTACAGCTTATAAAGGAAATACGGCCGTAGCCTTGCAGCATGTTCCTGTGACTACGAGCTATGATCTGTTGGTGTCACCTGATGCTTTGAAGGAACTATTTGGTTATAACGTTGCATGGGAAGCGTTAGATGAGACCTTGTATATCTCCGGTCCATTCAAAATAGTTGGAGACAATATTTTAACAGATCCAGGGATGGAAATGGATACTCTATCATACTCCGGTGAAAGAATCGCTGCAGAGCTAAGCACCACAGAGTACCATTCCGGTCATCAGTCGGTAAAAGTAACCAAGGAGTATGCTTATGGAAAAATTCTTTTCCCCGGCGTAGAGAATGGTAAAGAATACTATTACTCGGCTTGGGGTAAGCAGGCTGCCGGCTCCACAGCAGGGGAGAAGCTGCGGATTTGTCTGCAGTACAAAGTGAACGGCGAGACCAAACAAGTGGTGATGGTAACGGGGCCAGCGATGGATGCCTCTACTTGGAAAAAAGCAGAAGGATATTTTAAGCTGAATGAGACCGGAAATATTACCAATTTGACCATGTATATCTATACGGATTTTCCGGCAGCAGCAGATAGCTACTATCTGGACGACGTGGAGATTCGGCCAGTGACTTATGCCAATGATCCAATCCCTGCTAAAGTCTCGGGAATTAGTCTGAATAATACGGCTATGGAGATTAATCCTGGAACGACAGCGAGGTTGAGGGCTATCATTGAGCCTTTGAATGCGGTAGAAAGGGCAGTTACTTGGAGCTCTGACAATCCAGAGGTGGCAATCGTGGACGTGAATGGAGCTGTTTACGGGAAAAAGGAGGGAAGCGCCTATATCACAGCTACAACAGTGGATGGCGGCAAAATGGCTACTTCTGCGGTAACCGTCCGAGAAGGGGCTTACGAAACGGTCATCTTGACAGTGAAGCCTGATGGAACCGGGGATTTTGTTTCTCCTAAATTGGCTAATGATAGCATTCTGGATAGCAGCTCTGCCAAGCAGTATGTCATTCTGATCTATCCTGGCGTGTACACGGAGAAAAATTGGGTGGTAAAACCTTATACTACGCTACGAGGAACCGATAGGGATCAAGTTATCCTGAAGGGTGAGAACGCCGCTTCAGCCACGAACAGTGAAATTACCAATCAATCGACCCTTTGGTTGAAGGGGACAGCAAATCTGGAGAATCTCACCGTCACCGCCAAAAACATGAGATATCCGATTCACAGCGAAGACAATGGCAATAATAAGGATGCTATCCATATTGTGAAGAATTCCCACATTGAGCATTACGGCAATCTGGAAGCTGTAGAATATCGGCAGAGCTGGATGGCAGCGCATCCGGGGGTTACTCCACCGACAGACCTAGATCCTGCCAAGGTATGGGGAGGGATCAGCGGAGTAGGTTCCCATGCTTGGGGTTATGGTTCAGCCAGCGGCGTAACGGAGATTGTGTATGGCAGCGCTTTTGTTTCAAAAGCTGATGGCTGGTATGTGCATAATCGGGAGGATTTCGCCAAACCCCAGATCAATATCATCAACGACAGCAAAATTGTTTCTACGGAGACTTTGAAGCCTATTATTATACAATCGCTAGGCAGTGGGACCAAAGATGAGGTTATTTTCAACAACACGGAGATTATTGGGACTTACATGGTTCAGGACGATTCGCCCTGGATTACGCAAAAACCGGAGAACCAATATGCGAATCATGCGGATTATAAGGTCACCTTTAATAACAGTACACCTATTGGCTATTCGGATGAGCACAGGGGTAGAGCGCTAGCCTTGTTCAGTAAATCCACAGGCAGCAGTTCCTATGTAAGGGTCAGCGGTGATGCAGTACCAACTATTCTAGGACAGTATGAAACCCGAGACGGAGGCGGTGGCCTCAGCGGTTATCTATACGGTTATTGGGATATATCGGGCATTAAAGTGGGTCTGAATGCCAACATTGAGGTCAATAATACGCTCGGAAGAAGGCTGGGGGACTGCACCATCATTAATAAGACACTTCAAGTGATCTTTGAAGATGGAACAAGCAAAACAATCATTTTTAATGAAAATTATACAAATCAGCTTAATACCTATATATTGGCAAAAATGAACGGAATTTTAGGCGCTTCGGGCAGAGTGGCGGAGTATAACGTCACAGGTACTGAATACTACCCACAGGTGCTAGATAAGCAGTTAACATTACAAAATAATACCCAGGTTGGCATTCCCCGATTTGCCGCTGTACGATTTGATAGCGACAATACCACGCTGCGACTCATGAGCGCTGCTGATTCTCCTGGAAGCTTTGTAGGCATCACGCTAGAGCGGATTATACCAGGGAAGTCGGGAAGAGTTTTGACGGAAGGGATTATGAAAAAAAGTCAATTGAATGGTTTTACAGGAAGCCTAATGAAAGGAACTCGGATTTCCATAGGAACCCAAGCTGGGAGTTTGATTGAAAACTCCAGCGCACCAGCACTGCTGGTGGGAATCCAGACGGATTGGGCTTATTTTAAGGGGGATACGGAAGCTCCTATTAGCAGTGCCTCCGTAAGTACGGTTACTCCAAACGGCAGCAACGGATGGTATACATCGGAAGTAACGGTAAGCATAGCCGTGTATGACCATTTATCTGGTGTAGCAAAAACAGAATATCAAGTAAATAACGGTGCTTGGATAACCTATACCGGTTCCATTCCTGCCTTTGTTGAAGGGGTTTATAAGGTCGGTTATCGGAGTACGGATCAAGCAGGCAATGTAGAACAGGTCAAGACAATTGAGTTTAAGATTGACCCAACAGCTCCATTACTAACTGTTCAGTTAGATAAAACGTCAATATGGCCGCCGAATCATGACATGGTGACGGTTCATGCTGCGGTGTACGCGAGTGATGCTGCATCAGGTGTCGCTTCTGTGGTGTTAACCTCCATTTCAAGTAATGAACCGGATAGTGGCCAGGGTGACATTGAGGCTAATATAGGCACGCCTGCTACTTCATTTCAGTTACGGGCAGAAAGATTAAGTAATGGAACGGGGCGAATATACACGATTACGTATACGATAATCGACAATGCAGGTAATAAATCAACATCGATAAGCACAGTTCGCGTACCACATAACCAATATGCTATGGGAAAACAGGTATGACTTAAGCGTTTCTTTGGAGCTGCAGGCGAATGCCTTCACGATCGATTTGAATCCAGTATTCTACGATACGTTCGTTTTCGATGCGATACACAGCGCTGGCGATCTCGATGATGGTTTGGCCAGTTGGCGGAAAGCCATCGACTTCGCCAATGTGAGTGCCGGTCTGTTTCCAGCGTACGTAAACACGTTCATCCTGAGCAATTAGTTCTTGCACCTCCAAGTGGAAATCACCGTAGGCTGCGATCATTTCCCTAACGTGGTCAGCATAATTAGAGGGTGTTCGGTGAACGGTGGTTTCGTTTTCTGCGGTCATTTGATGAGCAAGCACCTGCTCGGCCATGTAGAGATTAGCTGTATCCGGCGCAAGACCAGAGCGAACTTTTTCGAAAAATTGGCGTACGATTTCTGATGTTAATGTAGTCATAGGGCACCTCTTCACAAAATTGATTCTATCCATATATTGTACATGAAAACGAAACCTCACTGATCAATTTCAGAGAGATTTTCGTTTTTTTTTTACTATGATACAAAAATAACTTGCTTAATTAGAAAAATGTGGTTATTACTTTACCTAACGGTAAGTAAAAAAAGGAGAAAAACAATGCAGACTTACGAACTAATTCTAAATGAAGCCTATCGTCTATTTGCCCGAAATGGGTTTGAGAAGACTAGCTTATCCATGATTGCGAAGGAAGTTGGCATAACGAAACCAGCACTGTATTACCACTTTTCCTCGAAAGAGGCTTTATTTCATGCGCTGCTTCAAGAGGTGTGCAAGGAAATTCGGTTTGATACCTTTTTCCCGATAAAGGAATTTACAACTGAAAACTTCAAAGAGCATTTCATTACATGCGGCCTGAAAATGATTCATGAGCAGCGTAACGATCCGCATTACTCATTGATAATGAAAGAATTCATGATTCAAAGTACAAGAGATGAGAAGATTCTCGAAGCTGTTAAAGCTGTCATTGATACGTATGTTCAAGGCTTTACTGCCTTATTCAAACACGGGGTGAATCTTGGTGTAATGAGCGGGGAAAATCTAGGTTTAAAAGCCGAGATGCTGACACTAATTATCGACCAAATTGACAACTATATGACGCTTGGACTTGCTTTTGATTACGAACGATTGTGGCAATACAGTGTGGAGCAAGTGTGGAATGGAGAGATAAATACGTGAGTGGAGAACGAATAACAGGGCTTGATTTTGCAAGAGCAATTTCCATACTGGGTATGATGTTTGTCAATTATAAAATCGCAATGGGGGCAGAGGGCAGTGGCCCTGCGTGGTTATCTTGGTTCACTAGTTTATTCGAGGGAAGGGCATCTGCTGTTTTCGTTGTGTTAGCAGGGATCGGCTTTACGATTATGACACGAAAGGCAAGAGTAGGAGATACGGGGTTACTGCGCAAGCAAAGAGTTATCGTCTGGAAAAGATCGTTATACCTACTTTTCTTAGGATTTCTATTGATCCTTTTTGGATGGAGCGCTGACATTTTGCATTATTATGCTTTGTTTTTGTTTATAGCCTCTTTTCTAATACGAGCTTCTGGTAAAATGCTGCTGGGTGCTGCTGTTATTATTTGGTTAAGTGCACAATTGTTCCTATTGCAATATGACTATACAGTAGGCTGGGATTCTTCTTTTCATACTTATTTGGATTTCTGGACAGTGAATGGGTTTTTACGGAATACATGGTTCAACAGTTTTCATCCAGCGATACCCTGGTTTTGTTTCTTTCTAGTCGGAATGTGGTTCGGTAGGCTAAACTTTACAGATACATCGATTCGGAAAAAGTGGCTTCTCATTTCGTTGATTGCATGGGTGGGGAGTGAATTGATTTCCTTAGCCGCTTTGAAAATAGGAGGCACTTATCTCGGGACGGAAATAGCCGAGTATCTATTTCAAACAAAGCCGATGCCGCCGAATCTGCTATACATGTTCTCTGCAACGAGTTCAGCAATTCTAGTTAACTTATTATGTATTTATCTTGTTGAAAGCAAATATGCTCGTGGCATCGTCAAGGTGCTCATCGAGACAGGGCAGATGACGTTGACACATTATGTCATGCATGTCGTTGTGGGGCTTGGTATTCTACAATTATTCGGTATTCTCGAAAATGGTTCTGTCATCTTCTCAACGCTGTATGCTGTGGCCTACTTCGTTTTCGCAATTGTAATTTCCCTAATCTGGAAACATAAATTTAAGCGAGGATCTTTGGAAATGGTGATGCGGAAATTCTAGGATAGAAAAAACAGCCTAGTTGCAGACCATTAATGATCTGTAATCAGGCTGTTATCGTTGCAGTTACTGGAGTAAACGACGGAATTCTTCGGTCAACAGCGGTACGACCTCGAAAAGATCACCGACGATGCCGTAGTCGGCGACTTTAAAGATTGGCGCCTCAGCATCCTTGTTAATCGCGATGATGACGCGCGAAGAGCTCATCCCGGCAAGATGCTGGATGGCGCCGCTAATGCCGCACGCGATGTAGATCTCCGGCGTCACGACCTTGCCGGTCTGGCCGATTTGCATCGCGTACTCGCAGTAGCCCGCGTCGCAGGCTCCGCGGGAAGCCCCGACAGCGCCGCCCAAGACGGCAGCCAGCTCTTCGAGCGGCTGAAAGCCATCGGCGCTGCGCACGCCCCGTCCGCCGGAGACAACGATCTTGGCTTCTGCCAAGTCGATGGTGCCGGACGTTTTCTTGACGACCTCCCGAATGATGCTGCGCAGGGAGGGAGCGGGGTAAGCCACATCGATGACCTCAGCTTGACGCGATGCGTCAGGCTCGGAGGCTGCGATGTTGTTCGGTCTTATCGTGACGACCCATGTGCCATTCGGGTCGGTAAACGCTTTCTTTTCGACGGCTTTGCCAGCGTAAAGCGGTCGCGTGAACTGCACGGTATCCCCGCTGCGCGAGATAGCCGTTACGTCTGAGAGCTGGCCAGCTGCGAGCTTCGCCGCGGCCAGCGGTGCGAGATCTCGGCCAGCTGCCGTGTGGCCGAAGTAGAGTGCGCCTGGCTGGGCGGTATCCGTGACAGCCAGCAGAGAACTCAAGTAGGCTTCCGAGCTGTAACTCTCCAGCTGGTTGTCTTCGACAACATAGATGGTGTCTGCGCCATAAGCCGCAAGCTCACCAGCAAGTGCTTTGCTTCCTGCGCCGCCAATCAATACTGCAGCGATGGCATCGCCATCAGAAGCGGAAAGCTGCGCTGCGCGTAATGCTTCAAAAGATACTTGCCGCAGCTTGCCGCCGCGTGCTTCTGCAACAACGAGATATGTTTTGCTCATAAATGTAGCCTCCCCTTAATTAGATCACTTTGGATTCGCTGCGTAATGCTTGCACGAGTTCGGTAACTTGCTGTGGAAGGTCGCCTTTTAGAATTCGGCCTGCCTTTCGCTCAGGTGGCAAGGTCAACTCCGTGCGTTCTGTTTTAGCGACTGCCAAATCGGCGCCCTCAATATCATCAAGTGATAAGTGCTGGAATGGTTTTTTCTTAGCTTTCATAATCCCAGGTAGTGAAGGATAGCGCGGCTCGTTCAAGCCTTGCTGTGCTGTGAACAGAGCAGGGAGAGGCACCTCGATCACTTCAATATCGCCTTCTGCATCGCGGTGGGCAACCGCTTTTCCTCCGGAAATTTCCAACTTCGTAATAGAGGCAACATGAGGTAAGCCTAGGAGGGAAGAGAGTCGGATAGCGACTTGCCCAGCCCCATTGTCGACGGAGAAATTACCACCCAATAGAAGATCGACGGACTGTCCACGCAAATAGTTGGCCAAAATTTCGGCCACTTCGAACTCATCTCCCTTAATGCGCTCATCGGAAATAAGAACGGCTTCATCAGCCCCCATCGCCAGTGCAGTTCGCAGAGCTTCAGCGGTACGTTCGGGACCAACGGAGAGCAGGGTGACCTTGCCGCCCAGCTCATCACGAATTTGAATCGCTTGCTCAACCGCATATTCATCGTAAGGATTGATGACGAATTTCACGCCATCCTCTTGAACGGCCCCGTTATGCAGGACGATTTTTTCCTCCGTATCAAACGTTTGCTTCAATAATACAAAAATGTCCATAGTCAAGCTCCTTCCTGAATATACATGTTATACAGACCTTAAGACTCGATGCCTTTCATGAAAAAATCAATGGTAGGTCCAACTTGAGCGGTTAAAGAATACTTCTGCCCAGAAATAAGCCAAGAAGTAACGACTTCGTCCATGCCGCCAAAAATGAGAAGCCTCACAAGCTTCACTTCAAAATCAGGACGGAAACTGCCGTCTTTCTTACCTTTTTCTAATATATTTTCAATGAGGATAATATATCTCTTTAGTGCAAGGCCAATCTCTTTGCGAAGCTCGAGATCACTCTGTCTAAGCTCGATTTGGGTGAGGTAAGCAAGATGAATATTCCCTTCCAGTACACTGAAATGAATCTCACATACTTTGTGTAGCGCTTCTCTTGCTGTCATTTGATCATTCAGCCCATTATTGAGCTTCTCTACAAGCTCGCCTAATTTCTCCTGAAACAGGCTGGTCAAAATATCCTCCTTCTTCTTGAAATAAAGATAGATGGTGCCATCGGCCACTCCAGCTTCCTTGGCGATTCGGGATACTTGGGATTTGTGAAAGCCATGCTCAGCAAACACTTTCAGAGCGCCTTCGAGTATTGCGTAATACTTGTCTGGTTTTTTGCCACTTGTCAAGGAGATCACCTCGGTGTTAGAATACAAATATCGGTGAATGAATACTCATTCATTTTCGTAATTTCATCATAAAATACGCAGTACGCCTTGTCAACGACTTATTCAGCTGATTAAAGCAAGTAGGAAGGTTTGCCGGCTTACACTTCACAATGAAGCAGTTTTCAACTCTGGAAATAGGGTCAAATGGAACTTGCTTTTTTACGATATCTGAATGTAAGCGGTTACTTTACTTGCATGAGTGGGTTTCCGAGTCCAGTAGTAGGTGGGGCGATGTTATTGCTTGCTCATTATTGTTGGATTCGAGCTGGATGTCGTGGCTAGCGTGGAATAAGAGTCCATAAAGACTCCTATATCTATAGAAGTCAAAGAAATTGGGGAAATAGCAGTCTCCAGAGACTCTTATTTATCAGGATTTCGAACTAGATGGTGTGATTCATGTGGAATAAGAGTCCCTAGAGACTCCTAAATCCATAGAAGGCAATGAAAATGAGGAAATAGCAGTCTCTAAAGGCTCTTATTTATCAGGATTTCGAGTTAGATGGTGTGATTCGCGTGGGATAAGAGTCCCTAGAGACACCTAAATCCATAGAAGGCGATGAAAATGAGGAAATAAAAGTCTCTAAAGGCTCTTATTTATCTAAATTTTGAGCAATATTGTGTGATTCATGTGGAATAAGAGTCCCTAGAGACTCTTAAACCCATGGAAGACAATGAAAATGAGGAAATAGCAGTCTCTAGAGGCTCTTATTACCTGGAAATCGCTCAAAAAATCTAATTTGCGGGGATTTTGGATGGATTAGTAGGGGAACTTGCTAAGCTCATACTTACGAAATCTTACGAAGTCTTACGAAAGCGCAGAACATGCTTACGAAGAAAGTTTTGCTAACGCAAAACGCTAGGGAGGGTCCTCAATGACCGGTTCACTCATTCAGTTTCTTTTATTTCTTGCGGTTACGGGGTTTGCGGTGTATTTGTTTGTCCGTGTTGTCTATCACCGATATTTGTACATTAGGCTTGGCAAGTCTGTGAATTTGAAAACGGAAGCGAAGGCGCGGCTGAAGGAGTTTGCGATTCAGGTATTTGGCCAGACCAAGCTATTGAAGGATAAGAAGAGCGGCATCATGCACATTGTGATCTTTTATGGATTCATTATTTTGCAGCTTGGGGCGCTGGATCTCATTTTGAAGGGATTAATTGGCCATGGGTTACCAATACCAGGTTACGATTATTTCACTTTCATGCAGGAATTGACGGTAGCGCTGATTCTTCTGGCCATGGGATATGCGACGTATCGCCGTTATGTTGAAAAGCTAAAACGGCTGAAACGCGGTTGGAAGCCTAGTATCGTTATATTCTTCATTTTTTTCTTGATGCTATCTGTCGTCGTAAGCGGTGGGTTTGAACGGGTAAAGGAAGGGATGGAGACATCCGCATTTGCACCAATTTCATCTCTGTTCGCAGCAGCCTTTAGCGGTATGTCGCATACAGCGGCTACGGTTGGTTTCTATATAAGCTGGTGGATGCATTTGCTCATCCTACTCTCATTTCTAATCTATGTACCGCAGTCGAAGCATTTTCACATTATTACAGCACCTATCAATATCTTGCTTCGCCGCACAGAGCCAACTGGTAAATTGGCTTCACTGGACTTGGAGGATGAAGAGGCAGAATCTTTCGGTGTAGGCAAAATCGAGGATTTCACGCAGAAGCAGATGCTTGATTTCTACTCTTGTGTGGAATGCGGTCGCTGCTCGAATGTTTGTCCCGCGAATACAACAGGCAAGATGCTGTCGCCGATGCATTTGATTACGAAGCTTCGTGATCATTTGACGGAAAAAGGCGCTGCCATCACCTCCAAATCACCATGGGTGCCAGCTTTTGCTTTCGCTAGTCCAAGTACCCATAACCCGCTTGAAGTTGAGCTCATTGGCGGCGTTATTACGGAAGAAGAGTTGTGGGCTTGTACAACCTGTCGTAATTGTGAGGATCAATGTCCTGTAGGGAATGAGCATGTGGATAAGATTATCGATCTGCGCCGACATCTTGTACTGACGCAAGGCAGCATGCCGCATGATGGCCAACGTGCTTTACAAAACATCGAGAGACAAGGAAATCCTTGGGGAATAAGCCGGAATGATCGCGTGAAATGGGTCAAAGAAGTGGATCCGGATGATGAGCTTGGTGTGCGTACGGTGAAGGAAAATCCGGAATTCGAGTACTTGTTTTTCTTGGGTTCCATGGGAGCCTACGATAATCGCAGCCGCAAGATCACGCATTCTTTTGTGAAATTGATGAAGGAAGCCGGCGTCTCCTTTGCCATTTTGGGCAATGAGGAGAAGAATTCAGGTGATACACCTCGCCGGATGGGTAATGAATTTCTATTCCAACAGCTGTGTGCGGACAATATTGCGACTTTTCAAAAGTATAAGGTTCAGAAAATCGTAACAACGTGCCCGCATACGTACCATACATTCAAAAATGAATACCCCGAATTTGGCCTTATGGCAGACGTTTTCCATCACACTGAGCTGTTGGATCTGTGGGTGAAAGAGGGGCGTCTTAAGCCGCAACATGAAGTGCGAGAGCGTATTACGTACCACGATTCTTGTTATCTAGGCCGCTACAACGAAGTGTATGAAGAGCCGCGCAATGTACTGCGAGCGATTCCAGGGGTTGAGTTGGTTGAGCAAGAGCGTTCTCGCGAGAACAGTATGTGCTGCGGTGCCGGAGGCGGCATGATGTGGATGGAAGAAACCGCAGGTACACGCGTAAACGTAGCACGCACTGAACAGCTTTTAAGTGTGAAACCCACCGTTATCAGTTCAGCCTGTCCTTATTGCCTAACGATGGTGGAGGATGGAACAAAGCTTAAGGAGGTCGAGGAACAGGTGAAAGCGCGAGATATCGCTGAAATTCTTGCCTTGTCTGTGTTTGGAACGCCTTAGGATAAACGACTTCTTCGCCATAAGGGCGAGCGTGTTTGTCAAGGTTGATGCGAAAACTGAAAAAATCATGTAGGAGGAAATTTCCATATGACAAAGATTCGTACAGCGGCCGTTATCGGCTCCGGTGTGATGGGCTCCGGTATCGCTGCCCATTTGGCAAATGTAGGCATTCCCGTGTTACTGCTCGATATGGTGCCTACCCAACTGCAGCCGCAAGAAGAAGCTGCTGGCCTTACGTTAGATCATCCCAAGGTGCGGAATCGATTTGCTCTTAATGCGATGGATAAGCTCAGTAAGACGAACCCAGCTCCCCTATATAGTGAAACTTTCGCTGAACGTATTACACCAGGCAATCTGGAGGATGATTTAGCTAAGCTTGGAAGCGTGGATTGGATTATTGAAGTTATTGTGGAAAATTTGCAAGCGAAGCAGCAGCTCATCAGCCGTATTGAAACCGTTTGGAAGCCGGGAACCATTGTTTCCTCGAATACATCGGGCATATCAATCAATGCTATGGTCCAAAGCGCCAGCTCTGAGTTTAAAAAGCATTTCCTTGGCACTCATTTTTTTAATCCGCCTCGCTATATGAAATTATTGGAAGTGATTCCAAATGAACAGACAGACCCTGCAATTGTTGCTTTTATGACCGATTTTTGTGAGAAGAAGCTTGGAAAAGGTGTTGTTCAAGCGAAAGATACACCGAATTTTATCGGCAATCGAATTGGCACTTATGGGCTTTTGGTTACTTTGCGTGAAATGCTTGCAAATGGATATACCGTCGAAGAAGTAGATGCGGTAACCGGTCCGGCAATGGGCCGTCCTAAGAGCGCGACGTTCCGTACGCTGGACTTGGTGGGTCTGGATACTTTCGTCCATGTGGCTAATAACGTTTTTGATCTTGTGACTGACCCTGCGGAGAAGGAAGTTTTCAATACACCGGCCATTTTGAGAACGATGGTAGAAAAAGGCTGGATCGGAGAGAAGCAGGGCCAAGGGTTTTATAAAAAAGTGAAGTCCGAAGCTGGTAAAGAAATTCAATCATTAGATTTAAATACCATGGAATATTCGGCAAGCCGCAAAATCGGTTCAGGCTCTTTGGAAGCTTCGAAGCAGGCCAAAGGTACGGTAGGGAAGTTAAAGGCCTTACTCAGCGCCAAAGATCGATATTCGGATCTGGCGTGGAACATTTTGAAACCAGTGCTCCTCTATTCCGCTGAGAAATTAGATGAGATTGCAGATTCAATCGTCGAGATTGATAATGCGCTCAAATGGGGCTTTAACTGGGATCTCGGTCCTTTCGAAACGTGGGATGCTATTGGGCTGAAACGTTCTGTGGAACGAATGGAAGCAGAAGGCAGTAAAGTGCCTGAATGGGTAAAAGCTTGGATTGCCGCGGGTCATGACAGCTTTTATGAGAATAGGGATGGCCAAAGTTTTTACTATTTGAAAAATGAGTTTCGCGGTGTTGAAACAAGGCCAGAACTCATTTCACTTGCTTCTTTAAAACAGCAAAATAAAGTCATCCGCTCTAATAGCGGCGCGAGCTTGATAGACATTGGAGACGGGGTTGCTTGCTTAGAGTTTCACTCGCCGAACAATGCCATTGGTGCAGATATTCTCACGATGATTCAGCAAAGCGTGGACGAAGTACGCAGCAATTATCGCGGGATGGTTGTCGCAAACGAAGGCAAAAATTTCTGTGTCGGTGCCAACGTGATGCTGTTGTTAATGGAAGCGCAAGATGGCGAGTGGGATGAAGTAGACGGCATCATTCGTTTATTCCAAAACTCCATGTTGAAGCTCAAAAGGCTGGAAAAGCCGGTTGTTGCTGCGCCGCATAAGATGACGCTTGGTGGCGGGGTTGAGGCTTGTATGCCGGCTGACCAAATTATTTTCTCGGCGGAAACGTATTATGGACTCGTTGAGGTGGGTGTTGGCTTAATTCCTGCCGGTGGCGGATGTAAGGAGTTAGCACTTCTAGCAAGTCAAAAGGTTCGTGACCCGGAAGTCGATCTTCAGCCGTGGATCAATGCGATTTTTGAAACGGTGGCCATGGCAAAGGTGTCGACGAGCGGTCATGATACGAAACGTCTTGGCTATATGCGTGCTGGGGATACGGTCGTTGTGAATCCGGATCATCGTATTTATGAAGCGAAGCAAGCCGTACTTCGTATGGATGCTGCGGGATACACCTCTCCTGTGCAAGAGAAAATCCGCGTCGTTGGCGAGAATGGCAAAGCAGTGATGCAGATTGCTGCCTATACGATGCGCCAAGGCGGATATATCAGTGAGCACGATCAATTGATCGCGAATAAACTTGCACATGTACTTTCAGGAGGTAATGTGCCAGCAGGAACTTTAGTCACAGAGCAGTATATGCTCGATCTAGAACGTGAAGCCTTCCTTAGTCTTTGTGGAGAGCTGAAAACACAGCAGCGCATGCAATACATGCTTTCCAATGGGAAAGCACTGCGGAATTAAGGGAGAAGAACTTGCCTTTCTAATTAGAAAGCCCCGAATGGTGTATGCCTATTACTCATAATGAGGTGAAATCGATGAAAGAAGCAGTCATTGTATCGATAACGCGCACGGCAGTCGGTCGCGCGAAGAAAGGCAGTTTCGCTCAAACCAGAGCGGAGGACCTGGGTAAAGCCGTATTGGAAGAGGCTATACGGCGCGCTCCTGGACTCGACAAAGGAGATGTCGAGGACATCATTATCGGGTGCGCGATGCCCGAAGGCGAGCAAGGGCTGAACTTCGCCCGCACGATGTCGCTGTATGCGGGCTTCCCGGTGACCGTGCCGGCGATCACGGTCAATCGCTTTTGCTCCTCCGGGCTGCAAGCCATCGCTTATGCGGCGGAGCGCATTATGCTTGGCCACGCGGAGGTGATTGTCGCCGGAGGCGTTGAGAGCATGAGCCACGTCCCGATGACGGGCTTCAAGCTCTCGCCGCATCCGGGGCTGGTTGAGAGCATGCCTGAGGTGTACATGGGCATGGGCCACACGGCCGAAGAAGTTGCGCAGCGCTTCGGCATTTCGCGCGAAGCGCAGGATGGCTTCGCAACGCGGAGCCACAGACTAGCTGCCGCAGCGATCGCAGCCGGCAAGTTCGTAGACGAGATCGTGCCAGTGAGCACGAGCGTGAAGGGCGTTGACGAACGCGGCAAAGCGTTCGAGCGGAAGTTTGTGTTTGCCATGGATGAGGGCGTTCGCCCCGATACATCCGTGGAAGGGCTTGCCAAGCTGAAGCCTGCGTTCAGCTTGGGCGGATCTGTGACGGCGGGCAACGCGTCACAGACGTCGGACGGCGCAGCGGCGGCCGTGCTGATGAGCCGTGAGCGCGCGGAAGCGCTCGGGTTGAAGCCGCTGGCGACATTCAAGGCCTTCGCGCTTTCCGGCGTGGAGCCGGAAATTATGGGCGTCGGGCCTGTCAAGGCGATTCCGAAGGCTTTACAGATGGCAGGAATCACGCAAGACCAAGTGAATCTGTTTGAAATCAACGAAGCTTTCGCTTCGCAATGTGTCCATATTATTCGCGAGCTAGGCTTGAATGAAGATTTGGTGAATGTGAACGGTGGCGCCATCGCTCTCGGGCATCCGCTCGGGTGCACGGGTGCGAAGCTGACAACGAGCTTAATTCATGAGCTGCAGCGTCGTGGCGGCGGCTATGGTGTAGTGTCCATGTGTATCGGCGGCGGAATGGGAGCTGCCGGAGTCTTTGAAGTGCATCCCGTTTAATTGAAGCAGATAAATGGAAAAAGAACGGATTCATGAGAGTCTATCTAGGCCCTCGTGAATCCTAATATGTACCCTTGTACAATTAATTTAGAGGAGAGATGAACCATGGCGGAGAAAGTCGTAGGCGGTAGTTTTGTTATTTCAGATACGGATTTTCATGATATTGTGACTCCTGAGGATTTTACCGAAGAGCATCGCATGATTGCGGAAACAACGCGTGATTTCGTATCAGGTGAAGTCATGCCGAATGATGAGCATTTGGAAAAGCTCGATTATGATTTAACGGTAAAACTGATGCGCAGCGCGGGTGATCTCGGATTACTTGGCTCTGATGTACCCGAGATTTATGGCGGACTAGGGTTGGATAAAGTAAGTTCCACTGTGATTAGTGAAAATCTCGCCCGTGCTTCATCCTTTGCTTTGTCCATTGGGGCGCATGTCGGGATTGGTACGCTGCCGATTGTATTTTTTGGTACCACGGAACAGAAGAAGAAGTATTTGCCCGACCTTGCGACAGGCGCGAAAATCGCGGCCTACTGTTTAACGGAACCAACATCCGGCTCGGATGCTTTGGGGGCGAAAACGACAGCTCGTTTGTCTGAAGATGGAAAGTATTACCTTTTAAACGGATCCAAATTGTATATCACGAATGCCGGATTTGCGGATATTTTCATCGTTTATGCCAAAATCAATGGCACTGATTTCACGGCATTTATCGTAGAGAAAGGTGATCCTGGCTTTACGATGGGACCTGAAGAGAAGAAGATGGGAATCAAAGGATCGTCGACGCGTCCGCTTTATTTTGAAGATGTCCGTGTGCCAGTCGAGAATTTATTGGGTGAAATCGGTAAAGGTCACCTAATTGCTTTTAACATTCTGAATATTGGCCGTTACAAATTGGCTACCGGATGTCTGGGTGCTTCCAAGGAGACGATTGAATTAGCTTCGAAATATGCGAATACTCGCCAACAGTTTAATACGCCTATCTCACGTTTCCCATTGATTGGTAAAAAACTGGCGGAAATGAATATTCAAACGTATATGTTGGAGAGCATGGTGTATAGAACGACTGGATTGTTCGATACCATTCTCAAAGATATTGATCATACGAGCCCTGACGCCGGTAAACATTCATCAAAAGGGATTTCTGAATACGCGTTGGAATGCTCCATTAATAAGGTGTTCGCGTCTGAAGTATTAGATTTTGTAGCGGATGAGGGCTTGCAAATTCATGGCGGTTACGGTTTTATTCAGGAGTACAAAGTGGAGCGTATTTATCGGGATTCACGGATTAACCGAATTTTCGAAGGTACGAATGAAATCAATCGCCTGCTCATTCCAGGTACATTAGTGAAGAAAGCGATGAAAGGCGAACTGCCTTTGCTGCAAAAAGCACAAGCGCTGCAAGCGGAACTGCTCTCTATCGTTCCAGGCCAAACGTTCGAAGGCACACTAGCCGAAGAGGTGCATCTGGTTTCAATGGCGAAGAAAGTATTCCTAATGGTCGGTGGGCTTGCTGTACAAAAGTATGGCATGGCACTTGAGAAAAATCAGGAAGTTTTAAGTAATTTAGCTGACATCATGATCCAAATTTTCGCAGCCGAAAGCGGTCTTCTTCGTACACAAAAGCAGATTGAGAAAGCAGGGGAAGAAAAAGCAAAGAATGCGATCCAAATCACGACGGTTTTTGTTCATGAAGCATTTGACAAAATTGAGGCATATGCGAAGGAAGCGCTCAGTACGATGGAAGAAGGAGATGTTCTTCGGACTCAATTGTCTATTTTGAAAAAGCTGTCCAGACGCAGCAGTGTGAATACGGTAGGTCTGAAGCGCGACATCGCCGCACGTGTTATTCAGGGTGAGAAATTCATCGTATAGTCATCGATGTCAAGAACCTGAAGGGGATGGTTTTGTATGAATGAGGCAAAGCCTTGGCTGCGCCATTATCCGTCTGAAGTGGCGCCGACTTACGAGTACCCGAAGCATAATCTTGCACGTTTGTTGGTAGATTCCGC
Organism: Paenibacillus sp. JT22N1; assembly: GCF_059692155.1. Taxonomy (NCBI): domain Bacteria; kingdom Bacillati; phylum Bacillota; class Bacilli; order Caryophanales; family Paenibacillaceae; genus Paenibacillus; species Paenibacillus sp. JT22N1. The sequence continues at coordinate 114,477 of NZ_JCAUAW010000014.1, read as the reverse complement.
GCATAAGTTTCCGGACCGACCTGCCTTGTATTTCTTGGGGAAAACGCTGCGTTATCGGGAGGTATTGGAAGCGTCCTATCGTTTTGCCAATGCTTTAAAAGAGCTGGGTGTCAGCTCGGGGGATCGGGTGTCGATTATGCTGCCGAATTGTCCTTCGGCCATCATAGCCTACTTCGGAACCCTGATGATGGGCGGGATCGTCGTTATGACGAATCCGCTTTATGTGGAGCGAGAGCTGGTTCACCAGCTCTCGGATTCCGGAGCAACCGTTATTGTAACGTTGGATTTGCTGTTTGATCGTGTGCAAAAGGCGAAAGCGAAAACACCGATTCAACACGTTATTGTGACTTCAATTAAGGACTATTTGCCCTTTCCCAAAAATGTCTTATATCCGATTAAAATGAAAAAAGATGGTGCAAACCTTGCTGTCACTTACGGGGATGGTGTGTATTCTTATAAAAACCTGCTCCGAGCAGCTTCTCGCGCCCCGATTTGTGTAGATGTGGAGGCTGATGAGGATATTGCCCTTCTTCAATACACGGGAGGGACGACGGGGATATCCAAAGGTGTCATGTTGACGCATACCAATTTAATTGCTAATACGTACCAAACAAGCCATTGGTGCTATCGTACTCGGTTAGGTGAAGAAAGATTCTTGGGGGCTATCCCTTGCTTCCATGTCTTTGGCTTGACAGTCTTGTTGAATCAATCTATGTATCGGGCGGGGATGCTAATCCTCATTCCGAAGTTTGATATCAACTTGATATTGGATACGATTCATTCGTTGAAGCCAACAATTTTCCCAGGTGCGCCAACCATGTACATTGCCTTGATTAATCATAAGCGCGTGAAGGAAGTGGATATTTCTTCTATTAATGTTTGTGTAAGCGGTTCAGCGCCTCTCCCGTTAGAGGTGCAAGAACGCTTCGAGGCATTGACAGGCGGTAGATTAATCGAAGGCTATGGGTTGACTGAAGCATCCCCTGTTACGCATGCGAATCCCATTTGGGGTTTTCGGAAAATAGGCTCAATTGGGATCCCTTTTCAGGATACAGATACGAAGGTTGTAGATTCGGATTCAGGTCAAGAACTGCCGACTGGGGAAATTGGCGAAATTATCATTAAAGGGCCTCAAGTGATGAAAGGGTATTGGCAGCGCGAGCACGAAACGGCCATGACTATCAGAGATGGTTGGCTATATACGGGCGACATGGGGCGTATGGACGAGGATGGGTTCTTCTCGATAGTTGATCGTAAAAAGGATTTAATCATAGCCGGAGGCTATAATATTTATCCGCGTGACATTGAGGAGGTTCTCTTCGAGCATCCAGCAATTCTGGAGGCTGCTGTTGCAGGCGTACCGGATGAATATCGGGGAGAAACGGTGAAAGCGTTTATAGTGCTGAGACCGGGAATGACGCTAACGGAAAAGGAACTAGAATTGTGGTGTCGTGAGCGTTTGGCTGCCTACAAAGTGCCTCGGAAAGTCGAATTTCGCCAGTCTCTGCCGAAGACGATGATTGGAAAGGTGCTGCGCAGGCAATTACTAGAGGAAGAGAAGACGGTTTGATAGCCTCTTCCTGTTTAACAATTAAGGGGAAGCCCTTTACAAGAAGAGTGGAGGGAATCCTATGGATGATTCTAACGAACGAATAAATAAGAGACTGCAGCAATTAGCAGCATCAGCTGAGCCTACGTTTTGGGGCTTTCTAGGCTGTGAATTTGTGAGTATGCAGGACAACATCATCACGATTGCTTTGGAAGCAAAAACGCATCACTTGAACCCGATAGGGATCGTGCATGGCGGTGTACTATCTTCCTTGCTGGACAATGCGATGGGGATTGTTGTGATGATGGCTAGACCGGAGGATAAGGTTGTAACGACGAATTTAAATGTTCATTTCGTAGCTCCGCTTTATGAAGGCCGCTTGGTGGTGACAGCTGAGCTTGTTCATCAATCCCGTAAAATGATAACTACGCAAGGTCGTGTTGTTGACCGTGAAGGTAATTTGGGTACGATGGGAACGGGAACGTTTCGAGTGATTTGAGGGTTGATTCATTAAATTGGGGGGGGGGCATGTGCTAAGCATGTCTCTCTTTGTTATGAGTGTTAGATTCCGCTTTTAATGTTATATAATATTACATAAAAAAGGGTGTAAGTCATAAAACGTTCATAAAATTCACTCCAATGTTATATAAGTTAACACAAATGCATTGACTGAAATGGCAAGGTCATCCTATAATCATTTAAAAGGCACTAAGGGGGAAGCACAATGCATCTTACCATTCGTGAGGCGTTATCCATATATCCTTTAACGGAAGCGAAGCTAGTAGCAGGCAAGCAAGGTGATTCCCGCATCGTCAAATCAGTCAATGTGATGGACGCTCCTGATATTGCGGATTGGACGAAATCCGGTGAGATGCTCTTCACCACTGCTTTCGCGATGAAGGATAGTCCGCAAGAAACGGTTAATTTACTTCGTAAATTAAATGATCGTGGAGCTGCTGGGTTAGGGATCAAGCTGGGGCGTTTTTGGTCGGAGCTGCCGCAGATTGTTGCAGATGAAGCAGATCGGCTGCATTTTCCGATTATCGAAATGCCCTTTCAATTTACGTTCTCTGATCAAATGAATGCACTGTTTAACGCAGAATACCGCCGCAATACGCAGCTGCTGCAATCTGTTCTTGAGAAACAGAAGAAGCTGATGCAATTCGGGTTGAAACAGGATAATATGCTTTCCATGTTCCAATTAATAAGTGATATTCTTGGTTATCCTATGGCGGTAGTGGGGGCTAGAGGACAAATTTTATATAACACAAGCACATGGAGTCCCGATCAACTATCCCAGAATTGGCCGTGGAAACGGAAATCGGGATGGGTATACGCAGGTAAAGAGCGTGCTTATCGTGTAGGGCTGCATCAGCAAGACGATGAGCCTCTTGGACATTTGTTGATTATACCGGATGCGGTACTGCTCGCAAACGTGGAGGAAGGCCTATTCCAGCAAGCTGCAGATATCCTGACCTTCCATATATGTTATACATTCCGATCACATGTTGAAGCATCCGCTCAGCGCGATTTACAAAACAATCTCTTGCGCTACTTAGAAAAAGGAACATCTCTAGAGGAGTTCCTTGAACAAGCGGAAGCTAGAGGTTTATCGATCTTTACCGGAGCTTATCAATGTGTGATTAGCAAAAATAAGCCGGAAAAACTGGTGGAGGAGCAGCCCCAAGGAAAGCTCAAAAACCTAAAGCAATATATAGAATCGCATCCGAAATCAAGCAGTTTGACCGGGCACCATTTTGTGTTCAAGGATATGATGTTCTCGGTCTATTCAACGAATCAAGTAGACGGTTTTCCAGAGGAAGAGCTGTCACAGCTTCTGACCAAATATGCAGGCGATTCAGGATGCATCGAAGAAGCCGGTGAAATGGCTTTCTATACAAGCTCTATGAAATTAAAGCCAACAGCATTAAGGGAAGCCTACATGGAATGTTTGGAGACGCAGCGTATGGCGTCCAAGCTTGGACTGCCGGATCGTGTGCTTCATTATGAAACCATCGAATTCGCGCATCTCTTCCAGAACGTGTCTTCCACTATGATGGAAGAATACTGTGCCAAAATTCTACGCCCTTTACTCGAAAAAGATGCCGAGTACTCGCAAGAAATGATTCGTACTTTAGAGGTGTTCATTCGTAATGATGGTCAAGTAAGCGAGGCGGCAAAGCAATTATTTATTCATAGGAATACCGTAACGTACCGCTTGGAGAAGATTAGTGATCTCTTACAGGTTGATTTCAAAAAAGTAAACGATCTGTTAAAATTGAAGGCCGTCTTCTTGTTCCGCCAATTTTTACACGTTAGATAGTAAATATAAAACCCTGAGACGCTTTAGGCGCTCAGGGTTTTCGCTTTTCCAAAGTAATTACGGTGATCTCCGGCCTGCACATCAGACGAAAGGGGAGTGTCGTTGTTCCAATGCCGCGATTGGTGTAAACAAGCATTTTCGAATTAGGCACTTCACTAAGCCCTATGACATAATTTCTACCGCGCGGAGGCGTGATGACAGCTCCGACTCCCGGTAACCGTATCTGACCGCCATGTGTATGGCCGGATAGTTGTAAATCGATGGCCTGTTCAGTTACCTTATCCGCGAAATCAGGGCAGTGAGATAGCAGCAAGGTAAATATTTGGGCATTGGCCCCGCGCAAGGTTTTCGCGATATCCGGTTTACCGGTCAGCATGTCCTCAACGCCTGCTATCTGTATGGTTTGTCCTTTATGGGTGATCGTCTGAAAAGCGTTAACGAGAGATTGAAAGCCTCCGTTATGCAGGATCGGGAGGGTGTAGTTGAACCCAATCCATTTATCATGGTTGCCAAGTACCGCCCATTTTCCCAAAGGTGCCTCTAGGCTGCCCAGTAGTTGACTGGTTAGATCTGGATCTTCACTAATGTTGGCGTCAAATAAATCGCCGGTAAAACAAAGCATATCCGCTTTTTCTTTCTGAATGAGTTTCACGACACGTTCTAAATCCTGAAGGTCAAAGTGATGGCCAATATGGATATCGCTGAAATGTAAGAGTTTAATACCATGGAAGGCATTGGGGAGCCGCTCGAAAGGCAGAGTTATTCTCGTAATCTCAACCCATTTGGGTTCCAAGAAACTAGCATAACTGCCAAGTAAACCTCCGGAAGCGATGAAAGAGCCTGCAAGCACAGTACCTTTCTTGAGAAAAGAGCGTCTTGAGATCGGGGGTGGTGATTGCATATGTTCCTCCTGTTCTTCCATAGGAATATTTACAATTTTATTATACCAGTAAGATAGAGGGGGTTGCGAGTTGTGTGATTTGCATATGATTGTAGCTTACTTTATAATCATTATTAACTAGATAGGAAGGGAGATGTTCATATGTCAGCATGGAAAGAATTAACTACAGTAGAAGAGTGGCAGGAAGTACTGAATCGCTCCTCCGAGAAACCCGCTGTCGTTCTTAAGCACAGCACAACATGTCCGGTAAGTGCAAGCGCACTTGATGAATATGAGGAATATCTGTCCGGTAAACCAAATGCGGATGTAGATTATTTCTTAGTGAAAGTTATCGAATCACGTCCGGTTTCGAATCAAATTGCGGAGGATCTAGGAATCAAACACGCTTCCCCGCAAATCCTTTATTTTAAAGATAAAGAATCCATCTGGAATACATCTCATTGGTCCGTTACAAACAAACATATCACTGCTGTTTTAGATTAATCCTATAACCTAACACAAAAAGAAGCCCTTGGTCACTGCCTATATTCATATAGGTGACATAAGGGTTTTATTATGCTTTACGTGTTGTATGTATTTTACTAATAATTGAACAAAGTTTAAAAAAGATTGGCAAGCCGTTCTTCCTCCTATATACTTATTTGGCAACTGTAAGATATAACATCTCAAGGAGTTTCACATCATGAATGCTATGAATAAAACCAAAATACCTATCTCCATATTTCTTTTGATCGGCATTATTGCCATTTCCTTCTCAGCGATTTTTGTTCGGTGGTCAGATGCGCCTGCAGCTGTCATCGCGATGTACCGTCTTCTCATGACGAATGCCTTGATGCTGCCTTTTCTGTGGAATTATAGGAAAGAGATTGCTAGAATTCGACTAAGAGATTGGCTGAGAACAGCCATTTCCGGTATATCGCTTGGTTTACATTTCTTATTTTGGATGGATTCCCTTCATTTTACGACAGTAGCAAGTTCCACGGCTATTCTAACGTTAGAGCCCATTTTTGTGCTGCTTGGTGCGTTTCTTCTTTATGGACATCGGACTAGTCGAGCGGCTCTTATTGCTATGTGCATAGCTATTGTGGGTGCCATTTGTATCGGATGGGGAGATTTTCAATTTTCCGGTAAAGCGCTTAAAGGGGATTTGTTATCTTTGGTCGGAACGATTGCTGTAGCCTTACATATGCTCTTAGGCAAAAGCTTGAGAGAACATATATCAGCTTTTGTTTATAGTTTTTTCGTGTTCTTGTTCGCAGGGCTGGTACTTGCTGTCACTAACGTGTTCACAGGTGTGTCGTTTACAGCTTACCCAACGAAAGAGTGGGGGATATTCTTGCTTTTGGCGATTGTTCCTACGGTATTTGGTCATTATGTATTTAATTGGCTGCTCAAATATATGAAGGCTTCTTCCGTGTCAATGACCGTCTTAGGGGAACCGCTCGGTGCAACTTTATTAGCGTACTTCTTGCTCGGCGAAACGATTACAACGATTCAATTGTTAGCCGGTTGTTTGCTGTTAGTTGGCGTGGGCATGTTTTTACGCAGTAATGAAAAGAAGTAATTTTTTTCGCTATTTATTGAACAAAGGTAAAATAAACGGTTGTCAAAAGCTTGCATACGGAGGTATATCGTGAGATTTCGTGATTTTCATCGTAATGTCAAACTAAGAATCGGGCTTTCCTTCTTATCCGGAACCGCCAATAATATGGTGCTTCCTTTCATGTCGATTTATTTTTCTGGAAAATTAGGAGATACAAGTGCTGGTCTAGTCGTAATATTAGGTATTCTTGCTGGTGTCATCGCGGGGATAATAGGCGGCTACTATGCAGATCGAATTGGGCGCAAAAAGCTGATGCTCACTGCAGAATTAGGCTGGATGCTCTGTTTCGTTGGAATGGCGCTGGCTAATTCGCCTTGGCTTGAATCCCCGGGGATGACCTTTGTTCTGATGATATTTGTTAGTATGTTCTGGGGAATTCATGGTCCTGCTAATGAAGCCATGCTGCTGGATGTAACAGCTCCGGATGTACGGAAATTCATGTACGCCATCATGTACTGGATGAACAATTTATCTTTCGCAATAGCAGGACTTGCGGGCGCTTTCTTATTCAAATCTTACTTGTTCGAGCTGTTCATTGGCTTGTCCGTCATTGGCTTGGTCACTCTGATCGTGACTTATTTCTTTATTGATGAAGTGTATCAACCACAAGCCGCTAGTGAGAGTGGAGGCAGTCGAAAAGGAAGTCCGTCGATGTGGGCCAATTATCGGATGGTGCTGCATGATAAGACCTTCATGATCTTCACACTGGCTTCACTGCTGCTTGTATCTGTTGAGTTTCATCTTGGTAATTACGTGGGTGTAAGGCTGGAAAAAGAGATGGTGAATATCCCGTTCTTCCCATGGAATGAACAATCTTGGCGTATTGACGGGTTGAAAATGTTAGGCTTCATCCGCACCGAAAATACGGTGCTTGTCGTTGTACTCTCCGTCCTCATGGGCGTTATGATGCGAAGGTTCTCGGATAGCAAAGTACTGTTCATAGGGTACGCTTGTTACATATTGGGGTACAGCTATCTGGCTTATAGCAATCAACCATGGCTGCTGCTCGTCTCGATGTTCATTGCAACGGTTGGAGAGCTCATGTATGTACCGATTAAACAAGCCTATCTGGGCAATATTGCACCTGATCATGCAAGAAGCTCTTATATGGCATTATTCGGAATGGTGTATAAAGGGGCCATGCTTTTAGGTGGTATCGGTGTCATGCTTGGCGGATTGATATCCTCGTGGATGATGGCATCACTTATCGCGCTTAGCGGCTTCGTTGGCATGATCATGTTCTATGCGATTCTAGCCCAATTAGAAGATCGTAAAGTGAAGGCGGAGATTAGCCACCAGGCTTCTTCTGCAAGCGTTTCGGCGTAAACAAAGAAATCAAATAAGCCGCAAATGAAACAGCCGCATCAACGGAGCAGAAGCTCTGTTTCATGCGGCTGGTCTTTCGTATGGAGAGGAGTTATTTCTTCGCTGCAGCAAATTCCGCTTTGATTTTACTTAACAGCTCTGGGCTGGTGAGTACTTCATATGCCGTATTAGCCAGCAGCTTTGCCGCGAAAATCATGGCATTAAGAGCGGGTTCCTGCAGTGCGAGATCTCGGAACTCCTTGGTATGCAGCATATGTCTCTCGTCTACAACTTTGACGAAAGGGTGAATCGTCGGGCATTGGGTAGACACGTTGCCTAGGTCGAGGGAACCGTGATCCTTGCCAACTTCGATCTCTTTCGGATCAATTCCCATCGCTAACATCTGATCAGTGAAGACGGCTGATAGTGTCTCATTGGTTCGAAGCTCGTCATACGAATACTCGTAAAAGGAAGTTTTCAACGTACAGCCGGTTTGCAGAGCAGCGCCCTCAGCGCAGTGAAGTACTTTCTGGACGAGCTCATTTGTATACGTGCGGGATGCTGAACGGACATAGAATTGAGCGACAGCATAGTCAGGGATAATATTCGGAGCTTTGCCGCCTTCGCTAATAATGCCGTGAATACGTGCATCAGACTTGGTTTGTTGGCGCAGCGCATTTATGGAATTGAACAGTTGAAGGACAGCATCAAGTGCGTTGACGCCTTCATAAGGTTGTGCTGCTGCATGAGCGGAACGACCAAAGAATTCGTACTGGATAGCGTCCATAGCTAGCGATTCGCCTGACTTCTCATACGTATAGTACGGGTGAGCCATCAGAGCAATATCCACATCTTTGAATAGTCCAGCCGCGGCCATTGGCACTTTGGCGCCCTTGGTTTCCTCTGCAGGTGTTCCATATACACGGATACTGCCGCCTGTTTCATCGATGACCGACTTAAGGCCTATGGCTGCGCCAATGCTCATCATGCAGATGAGATGGTGACCGCAAGCGTGACCCAGGTCGGGCAATGCGTCATATTCAGCTAAGAAGGCCACGACAGGGCCGGCTTTACCAGAATCATAGGTAGCAATAAAAGAGGTTGCAATATCTAATACACCGCGTTCAACGTGGAAGCCGTGATAGGCCAATTCCTCAGTTAAGCGATCGGAAGCTTGAAATTCTTCATGCCCAAGTTCCGGGTTTGCCCCAATAAAGCTGGATATGGCTATGAATCTGTCCGCATGGTTATCAATGGTTTGCGTAATGGTTGTTTTCATAAATGGAAGGCTCCTTTGTTGAATGGTTCTTAGCTCCATTGTAGTATAAAGGAAGGCGAACTACCACTTTACAGCTCACTGGGTTACAATTAATGAACCAAAAGAGTTAATAAACGCAATCTTACCAGACAAGTTTTTTTGCGAAATATTTAGGGGGACTCTCACATGATGAAATATGGAGCCGAACACGAAGAACACCGATTTACATTATCTTTCACGGAATCAGAGGTAAGAGGGCAATGGCGCGACATTTTCTTAGGTATTCATAAAGAGGTTGGCGAGGAGTTTCCGAAGGATTTAATCGATCCCTCTATACTGGTTATCTGTAATCTAGATGGAGAGATTGTTCAAATTGTCCTTCACGATGAGGGCTGTGATTGTGAATTCCAATTTACATTTTCGGAAAAAGCACAAATCGAAAATTATGTTAAGCAGCATGTAGGCGTATAAAAAAATGACGAAAGAACTGGTGAGAGTGTCCCTTCCCAAACTGGGCGCTGACGCATATAGTATTATACGTCAGGCTTTAGGGAGAGGATAGCAATGGAAAAGACGATCAATTATTTGGCATTTGGAGATTCACTAACGGTTGGTTTTGGAGCTCCGGAAGGTCACGGATTCGTATCTATCTATCGGCAAAAGTTGGAGCAATTGCTGAAGGTTCCTATTCACTTAAAGCCTGCAGGCAAGAATGGTGCTACAACTAGTGAATTGCTTCAAACAATTGAGTTAGATCCAGAGCTCCAAAGGGATATAAGAGAAGCGAATCTCATCACAATCACAGCTGGCGGCAATGACTTAATACAAGCGGCAATTCCTTTCTTTTATCAGGGAGATCCTGCTTACTTAAAATCTGCGCTTCAAACGTATGAATCCAACTATAAGAAATTGATCGGAGAAATTGAGGCGCTGCGGCAAGGGGTTGAAGAGCCTTTCTTAATCGTTTTAGTCGGGCTCTACAATCCTCTGCCACAGGTGCCGGATGCCGCATATTGGGTACAGCGCTTTAATTTATTTCTTCGCAAACTAGAGCAGCCGCATATTCTTGTGGTTCAAGTGTATGATGCTTTCGTAGGGCAAGATAGCCGTTATTTGTCAGAAGACGCCATTCACCCCAATGAAATTGGTTATGAAGAACTGGCGCGTCAAGTGGAGATTGCGGTTTCTCTCCAACACCTCCAGCAATTGATTCAATAATTAAGCCGGTATGACATACCAGAATATTGAGAAGAAATGACAGGTGCTACCAGCAAGCACGAAAACATGCCATATGGCATGGTGATATGGGATGCGCCGCCATACATAAAAGATGGAACCAAACGTATAGAACAGTCCGCCTACGACGAGCCACACGATACCGCCTAACGGGAGGTTCATGTACAGTGGCTTAAAGGCGAGAACGATCAACCAACCCATGAATATATAACAAAGGGTTGAAACCAAGATGAATCGTTTTACGTAGAAAACTTTCAAGACGATCCCGGCAAGCGCTAAGCCCCAAATTACAGACAAGAAGGTCCAACCCAAAGGTCCTCGCAATGTGACGAGTAAATAAGGTGTATAGCTGCCTGCAATTAACAAATAAATGGCAGAATGATCGAGAAGCTCAAACACATCCTTCAATCGCGGATGGCTCACACTGTGAAGCAGCGTGGAACAGGTATAAAGTATGACTAATGCTGCACCAAAAATGCTGAAGCTGACAATGTGCCAAACAGTGCCATGTAAGGAAGCCTGCACGATGAGCAGGACAAGCGCTGCGATGCTTAACAACACGCCTACGCCGTGGCTGATGGCGTTGGCTTTCTCTTCTCGAATGGAATAGTCCATAGATAACCCTTCTTTCACTCTTAAATATCCTACTACCTTATAGATTGGACGATGAAAAGATGTTTTTACCTTCATTTCAATTACTTAATAAAATTGCCTTAGTCACAGGAGCAGGAAGAGGTATTGGCAGAGCGTTAGCGATAGGCCTTGCTGAGGCAGGGGCTGACGTAGCTCTTTTCGCGCGTACAGTGAGTGATCTTGAGGAAGTAGCCCATGAAATTCGTGCCTTGGGACGAAAAGCGTATCCGTTTACGGTTGATGTAACAAATAGAGAACAGATCGAGGAAGCTGTCCAACTAATCATTGAACAGACGGGTCGACTGGATATTCTAGTGAACAATGCGGGCATGAATATTCGCAGTCAAGCGCTGGCTGTTACGGATGAGGAATGGGATACGATCATGCAGACGAATCTTAAATCTGCTTTCTTGTGCTCACAAATCGTAGGTCGTCATATGCAGCAAAAGGAATATGGAAGAATTATCAATATCGCTTCTGTTGCAGGACAGGTTGCCCTTCGAACAGGTGTTGTATACGCAGCTACCAAAGCTGCGATGATCCAAATGACGAAGGTGCTAGCACTTGAATGGGGTAAATATGGGATCAATGTGAATAGTATTGGACCGTGGTATTTCAAAACGCCTTTGACAGAGAAAATACTTGCTAATCCAGATTACCTGGCCGAAATTATTGCGCGTACACCTCTGGGACGCGTGGGTGAGCTTGAGGAGTTGGTAGGACCAGCTGTATTTTTCGCTTCGGATGCGGCGAATTATGTGACAGGTCAGACCCTGTTCGTTGATGGTGGTATGACCATTTACGGCTTCTAATTGGAGCTGTTTAATTTTGTAGGATTGAGCTTTCCGACTAGTTCAATTATACTTTACACAATCTTAATAGAGTTGTTTCGGGTTCAAGTTAGATAGACAGCATAGATAAGGTGGTATGACCTAAATGTCCCGGGTTCGTATATTTACAGATAGCACAAGTGACTTAAGCGAAGAGCTTTATCTACGCTTTCAAATAGAGATAGTGCCTCTTTATGTTATTTTTGAGGACAATTCCTACAAAGATGGCATTACGCTAAAACCTGATAGACTCTATGAATTAGTTGACCAAACCAGCAAGCTGCCCAAGACCGCTGCACCATCGCCTATTGATTTCGAGAGAGCGTTTGAACCCATTATTCAAAGAGGAGAAGACATTGTCTTTATTGGTCTTTCCTCTGAGCTCTCATCTACGATTCAGAATGCTACTATTGCCGCTACGAGTTTTCCAGATGGTAGGGTAACCGTCATTGATTCTAGAAATCTATCAACAGGAATAGGTTTACTAGTTTTAAAAGCTGCCCAAGCCGCAATGGATGGCCGGAGCAGCGCTGAAATAAAATCATTGATTGAACCTTTAATCACCCGAATTGAAGTTGAATTCATCATTGACACATTGGAATATTTGCATAAAGGCGGAAGATGTTCAAGTGTTCAGCATTTTATAGGGAGTCTGTTGAAAATTAGACCGATCGTTAAAGTCATAAACGGGGCTATGACATCGACGGATAAGGTACGAGGTAAACGGGAGAAAGCACTTCATCAGCTTCTAGATAATGCTTTAGCACAAAAGGATGACATGGACACGGATTATTTGTTTATCACTCACTCTTCGGCAGCAGAAGAAGCCGCTTACATCAAACAGCAAATTGAACAACAAACGAATGTGAAACATGTTTATATAACTGAAACGGGCTGCGTTGTTGCCAGCCATTGCGGACCGCATACAGTAGGTATTGTTTTCGCCAAAAAATAAGAAATGAGTGGACACCATGACGACAATCAAGATTATCACAGATAGCAGTTGCGACCTCCCCGAAATGATCGTAGACGAGATAGCGATTGCGATTGTTCCATTATCCGTACATTTTGGAGAGGAATGCATGCCACCTGACATGGAGCTAGCTGATTTTTATGCGAGAATGAAAAAGGAGAGCGTCCTGCCGAAGACGTCAAGTCCGGCTCCGCAGCTATTCCTCGCTGAGTATCAGAAGGTCCAAGTAGATCAAGATATTCTTGTGATCAGTCTTTCATCGGCTCTTAGCAGTACCTACCATCATGCAGTCATGGCTAAAGAGATGCTTCTCGAAGAAGGTTATACAGGTCGTATCGAGGTGATTGATTCGAAAACAACTTCACTTGGACTTGGCGTTCTCGTCTATAAGGCAGCCAAAATGGCGGAAGCGAATGTTCCATTTGAACAAATTGTAGAAGTGATAGGGCAATCTGTAAAGACATCAGGCACTTACTTCTTTTTAGACACGTTAGAAAATGTAATAAAAGGTGGCCGGCTCGACCGAGTACGGGGAGCCGTTGCGTCTGTTTTGAATATTAAGCTTCTAATGAAAGCCAGTGAAGAAGGTGCCGTAGAAGTGATTGAGAAAATCCGCGGCACCCAGCAAGCCTTGAAACGATTAATCACCAAAATAGGGGAAACTCACCACGATTTCGATAATGATGTGATTGCCATAGCACATAGTAATTGTGAAGAAAGAGCGCGTGAAGTCTTGAACCAACTACTTGAGAAATATCCGTTCCGCAAAGTGCTGTTTTCTAACATGGGCACGGTTATTGGTACCTACGCTGGTGAAGGCGGCGTGCTGATCGCTTACTAAAAATATGAGAAAAGACACCTATTTACTCGATCCTTATGATCGGTGAGCAGGTGTCTTTATTTGTTGTAGGAAACTATGAATTTACGTTACTGCTTGAAACTATTCAGGATAATGAGTTTCCACAATCTCTGTATCTTCCGTTGAGACCAGAGGGGAAAGCTCGCCTGGAGCCATTAGCCATAATTCATGAAGGGCGCGCGTACAGCCTACATACAGCAGTTTGGCATCCATAAAAGTGGCTTCGTAATGCCCGGCAGTAACATCCATGAGTAGAACGGCATCAAATTCAAGTCCCTTGGTCAAAAAGACTGGAAGGACCGAGATGCCACCGCGGTATACCCGCTGCTTGGAAGTTATGAGATTCGTTTCGATACCAGCATCTGTCAACGCATCATGCAGCTCTTGTGCTTGCTTCTCCGTACGGGCAACAACAGCGATTGTACTCGAGCTTCCTTGTTTCAAGGTTGTGATGGCACGCTGCAGCAGCGGCAATCGGCCTTTGATGTCCGTCTGTAGAACACGGACTTTGTTGCCGCTGCGGAACACAGGAACAGCAAGGAGGGGGTTCTCGACGCCTCGTTTCAAGACCTGATTGGCAAATAGGATGATTTCCATGGTGGAACGATAACTGCGTTCAAGTTCGAAATAACCAGTTTCGTCTACTTCAAACAAGCTGGAAAATTCCTTCCAATCCGTGATGCCTTGATAAGCGTGAATTCCCTGTGATAAATCACCGAGTATTGTAAACGAGCTATTTCGTGTGTAAGAATCAAGGACAGCCACCTGAAAAGGTGAAAAGTCCTGCGCCTCATCGATCACGACATGGTCGAATAACCGATCAGAAGGTATGCCGAAAAGGCGTGTATGAATATAAAGGAGTGGAGCGAGATCCTCGAGCTGCACTTCTTTTTTCTTGAAAAGCTTCAGCGAAGCGGTGACAATAGGTTCTGGTATTTGGTTGAGCAGGTCAATGGGCAAGCTGTCCGGACGACCTTTGTCTAAGAAGAGCATTTTGTAGAAGCTGAATGCCGAGTGATCGGGCCATCCCGTCAGATACGTGCGCAGGCGCTGAGAGGCTTTCTTTTTCAGCTCTTTCTTCCGACTTTGCTCCCAAATCTTGTCGAGCTGAATTTCCATCCAGCGTTTGATCCGAGCAATGACACGCTCGCGCCTTTTGACAAGCGGATAGTGCTTGTTCTCAACGAAAAACCATTCGCGAATGGTTGCAATTGGAAGCTTGACACCCTCCCACGGGATGAAAACCGAAGTAGGTACATAAGACTCCTCGAACATTGTGAGACAGTGATCTAGGTATTGTTTAAAAGCAATGGACCCTTTAAATCTTCCCGGCGCTTGATCATCTACTGGAGGTCTTTTGCTGCCAAGCGAGAACCATGTTTGAAGAACTATTGCTTGATCCGCTAGCTTCACTTCTTGGTCGAGCACATCAAGTGCCCAGTCTGTGAAAGTGCTTTGCTGGATATTTCCGACTCCAAGTTCAGGCAGTACACCAGAGATGTAGTCGAGGAACATGGAGTTGGGTGCAAAAATAATCATCCGTTCTGCACGAACCTGTTCGCGGTATTGATAGAGTAAGAAAGCAAGTCGATGCAGGGCGACAGTTGTTTTACCGCTTCCTGCGACCCCTTGGATAATCAGTGCTGTATTCTTCGCTGCGCGGATAATGCGGTCTTGCTCTGCTTGGATCGTAGATACAATGTCCCGCAGCTTATTGTCTTTATTTTCGCCAAGTCGGTAGAGTAAGAACTCATCGCCAACGGCTAGAGAGTCTTCATTGCGGTCATAGGTATCAACGACACGCTGGAGAATTTGTTTACGGACAACAAGGTTGCGCTTAAGATAAACGAGGCCATCGATAAGGCCGTCCGGTGAATCGTAAGAAGCAGCGTCCAGTCCGCCGGTGAATGAATAGAAA
Source organism: Paenibacillus sp. JT22N1 (assembly GCF_059692155.1). Lineage (NCBI taxonomy): Bacteria > Bacillati > Bacillota > Bacilli > Caryophanales > Paenibacillaceae > Paenibacillus > Paenibacillus sp. JT22N1. The sequence goes on along the minus strand of NZ_JCAUAW010000014.1, from coordinate 99,089 downwards.
AGGCTAGCGACTGGTGCCCGCCAGTCAATGACAAGCAATTGGCCTGTTCGCTCGTCCTCGACGCCTGATTTACCAATATAAAGGGGAAGAGCGGAAGCCGATCCGGTCTCTTGGAAGTCAAGGCGGCCGAAATACGGTTCATCGACGGCTTTAGTCAAATTGTGTCGGCCATTCTCGCGTGCTGCCTCCAACGCTTGCTCCGTTAAATCCGGACCGTAATAAACAGGAGTTGACCTAAGCCGCTCAAGCTGTTTGTCAATTTCCGCATTCGTTTGCTCAAGTTGTTGTAATTCTTCTTGATAGGCACTTTGAGTCTTTGTGTCCAAGATCAGTTACCTCCTAAGATCAGATGTTGTCTATTTTATGAAATAAACAGGTAAACAATATATCACACCTGTCAGTATATGGGAAGCTAAACTGTAAAGCTTGAGATTTGGGCTCACCTAAGAAAGAATGTTATAATGGATAGGAACTTATTATAATTTGAAGGAGTGCGGAGCTATGTCCATCTATAATATTGAGGTTCAAACGATCTCAGGCGAAACGAAGTCACTTTCCGAATATAAAGGAAAAGTGCTGCTTATTGTAAATACAGCAAGTGCATGTGGGCTTACACCGCATTATAAAGGGCTCCAAAGCTTATATGAGCAGTACCAAGATAAAGGGTTGGTTGTTCTGGGATTCCCATGTAATCAGTTTGGCGGTCAAGAACCAGGCACGAATGAAGAAATCCAAAGCTTCTGCGAACTCAACTACAAAGTGACATTCCCGTTATTTGATAAAATCGATGTGAAGGGTGAAAATGCTCATCCGTTATATACTTACTTGTTAAACCATACACCTGAACCGTATCGTACAGGAGAAATCGAATGGAATTTCGTGAAATTCCTAGTTGATGCAAGCGGTATTGTTGTTAAACAGTACAGCGCTAGTACGGATCCAGCGACTATCGCTCCGGATATTGAAACAATTTTAGCATAGGATAAATAAAAAAGCTGTTGCATCTACGACAGCGGCTCGCTATAATCATAATAATCATGAAGTTGAAGGAGACGAATCATATGAAAAATACAGCTTGGTTCGTACAAATTCATTATTTTTATAGGCGTTAGCACACACCTGTACATATCAGGGTGGGCTAACGCATTTCGCGTTGGCCTCCCTGCGGGATAGCAATTCGCGCAGGACCATAGGTCCAGCGCGTTTTTTTATCTCGTTTAGAATGGGAAGGGTGGATGGTATGCGAAACGTGGAAGGTTCAAATGTAGGTTGGAGTTCAGAAGATTCGTATGGAAAGCAGCTAGAAGAGCAAGCTATGGTCATCCTTCTTGACCCTAAAGCTTCTGAAGCTGCATGTCGAATGACAAATGAGCTGAAACTAGCTGGTATAGGTATAAAGATGGTTGATGAGAAGTTGGATGTGGATAAGCAGCTAACTGCTGCGACAAAGCTTGGAATTCGCTTTATCATCTGTATAGGATTGACAGACACCTCAACTGACCAAGTGAAGTTAATGGATATGCTAGATCTACATGAGAAAGTGATGCCGATGGATCAAGCCATTTATTGCATCGAAAAGATTTATCCGCCAGCAGATTTTACATAATAGGAGAGTGGAGTGAAGAGATGAAGCACCGATATGGATTTATATATGCACATCCGGATGATGAGACGTTTCTTAGTGCGTGCATTATTCGCAAGCTTGCCGATCAAGGGAAAAATCCTGTTTTGCTGTTGGCAACACGAGGTGATGCGGGTAGACAAGGGTTAGAGCGGGCAACCGATAGATCAGAACTCGCAAAACTGAGAGAGAAAGAGATGGATGAAGCCGCCAAGGTGCTGGGCTTGTATCACGTAGAGCACTTGGGCCATCCGGATGGCCAGCTCGCAGAGATTGATTTCGATGCACTTGTTGCAGGTGTTATCGCTTTTATTCAGCGGTATGAGGTTGAGGTACTATTCACATTTCCGGAGGATGGGGGCAATGGTCACCTCGATCATATCACCATATCCAAGGCGACAACTGCGGCTGTATTGAGTGGGAAATGTCCGAGTGTACAGAAGTTATATTATGCAGCAGCGGCTTCATTACTAGCTCAAGGTCATAAGCCTTCGATAGAAGTAGATACAGAAGCTGGTTGGCTGATCAAGGCAGCAGCTTTGCGGGCTCATGCAACTCAGCATGTGGCTATTGCCAAATACTTTGGTGACCTAGATGTATTTCCGGAAAATCGTCGATGGGAAGCTTTTGTGCTTGGTTGGCAGGATGGAACAATGTGGCCAGAGCAGGACCTAACGAAGGAACTGGAAGAATAGGGATATTAAGTGGTATAATATGGGACAAGGCAGGTGCACGACTTCATGGCGATTATGGCAAATTGAAGCTGTACTAATCGCGGATGACGCTTCAACTTTTGTAACGAGAGAAATCGACGGTGTCGAACTAAGTTTTGGGGGCATTGAAGGCGACCGTCACTTCGGGTTATTCGCCAAGGCGGACTCACGGCAGCCCATGTACAAGAGAGGCCAAGAGATCATGAATCGTCGTCAACTCAGTATTGTATCCGTTGAGGAACTGCAAGGCATTGCGCAGCGGCTGGGTGTGGAAACAATTAAACCTGAGTGGTTGGGTGCAAATATTGTAGTGAGCGGCGCTCCTGAATTAACCAAGCTTCCTATGGGAATCCGAATGATCCTGCCAAGTGGCGGCGGACTTGTGTGCGAAGGTGAGAACGAGCCTTGTGCAGGTCCTGGTAAGCAGATTGCCAATTATTACGGAGACAGAAGCCTAACACAACAATTTATCAAACATGCTGGGCAAAGCAGAGGGATTGTCGCATACGTGGAACGCCCAGGCGAAATAAAACCAGGTGACTTGGTCGAGATTCAAATTTAAATATATTTATTTTTAAGGTACCCCCAGAAGTGCGCGCCTCTTCTCGAAATCTATATTAGAGAGCTTTATCATTGGGAATTGGATCAGGAAGGTGTGGAGAAATGTCACTTTGCAACTGTGAAACATGCGGACAAGTTTATATTTCGAAATTTGAAAAGCATTGTAAATCTTGCTCCCAGCTTCACTTGAATGAGTCGCACAAAGTGAAGGATTTCGTTAGGGCCCATCCGCGTGCCACACTTATTGAGGTTTACCACCAAACGGGTGTATCTTTAAAAACGATAAAAGAACTTATGAGAGCTTGAATACATAGAAAATGAAAAACCATGATGATCTTTGATAAGATCATCATGGTTTTTTATATGGGATTATATGGCTGTGCCTATAAAAAAGAAGCGATAGGAACTAGGTAAGGAACTGGCTGAAGGAACTAGCTAAAGGGACCGGCAAAAGGAACTAGGAGGCGCTATTTGTCCAAATATCCGCCCATATTCGTGTGAACGGAACGAGGAGGCGTTATTTTGCTGTTCTTGGTGGAAAATATGGCATTCGAAGGAGAATAAGTGATTGACGTTCCGTTTCGTAAGCAAAATAGCAATTTTGAGCAAAATAAGGCACTGACGTTCCGCTCATGAAGCTTCAAGGTGGGGGCATTATGAAAGTGATAGCCATGCATAGTATATGCATCAGTTGATATCCCGCATCCAGGTCCTTCCGCCGCGCATTTACTGGTTCGACACGAAGTAGTTGAAGCAAAAAAGTAAAAGCCTTCAATGCCCAAGTGGGATTGAAGGCTTTTACGCTATTTTGAAGCTCTCATTATCGCATAGCAAACACATTCAGTAGAAGCTCATCCTTCACAGGATCTTGAACATCCCAGGCTGTAGCGAATCTAACTTGGTGAGAAACGCCGACAATTTCGTACTTCTGAACGAGATGTTGGCGAGCGGAGCCGATAATGAGCGAATGCAGCCGCAGCTGCTTCTTCTGACCAAGGGCGCCAAGCTTCTGCAGCGTTGCTTTGGAGATTTGGCCGACACCATCGGTGACCATCACGAAGTCGGCATCGTGAAACTGCCGCTCGTGCTGTACGATGTCCATGCCTCTGCTCAGCGGTGCGTCGAAGTTCGTGCCGCCACCGAATGCGAGCTGAGCCAGACCATAGAAGCGATCCCAATCCGGCCGCTTAGAAGACAACACATGCTCGATGAGCTCGCCCTTCGCCCCGAACAGAAGCAGGACGAAGTCCCGCCGCTCGAGGAGGGAGAAGGAGGCGAAGGTCGCCGTAAACAGCTGCGCAAGCCGCAGTTTACTGCCCCGCATGGAGTGGGAGGTATCGAGCATGCAGATAACAGGACCTTTCTGCGGCTCTTCAACAGAGCCGGTGTAGTTGTAGGTCATGAGCTTATTTTCCATCCATTTGACGAGAAAATAAGGCTCGAAATCTTCGTCAGCGAGCAGGCTGGCTTCACTCGGAAGCAGATGTGCGATGTCGCCAGATTGGCGTAAATCATCGTAGGCTTCCGGGACATAAGGCGAGCGCAGCTTCTTACGCTGCACCCGAAGGTGATGGATGTTCCGTCCCACCTCCTGAAGGAAAGACACCAGATCCTTGCTGCGCTTCAGCTTCTCAATCCACTGCACGTAGTGCTCGAACGTCTGCCGCCGCAATTTACCCAGCTCGCTGCCCCAGCGCCGGTTGGCGAGTCGCTGACTCGCTTGCACCAGCTCGTGCACATTGAAGCTGTCCGCCTCTTCGAGGGACAGCGTCTCCTTTAAAGCCTGTCCGAGCCAGTCGCCCAGCTCGGCCTCGATCTCCTTCATGGCCGCGAGGTCGCGTGCGCTCATGCGGTCCAGCTGCCGCTCGCGGCGCTCGAGTTCCTCTTCCGCCTTGCGCAGCTTCGCCTTCAGCTTATCGCGCTTCATGAACTCGGTACGCATCTCGCTTTGCAGCTCCGTAATGCGCTGCTTCAGCGCCCGTATCTCCTCCGCGATGAGCGGCCGCGAATCGACGGCTTCCTGCTTGTCTTCTACGGCGCGTTTCCCTTGCTGCAGCGTGTAGCCAACGAGCCTCAGCTTCTCGATTTGCTTCTCGGTGAGACGCTCACTGACGCTCTTTTCCTCTTGTCCACTCATCTGCTGCTTCTTCTCGAAGCCGAAGCCGCTCATTTGTTGTTCCTTTTGTCTGCGTTTGACTTCTTTCTCATAGGACTCGGTAAGCCACATCAGCGCCTTAAGCGCTGTTTTGAATGAGGCATTCACTTGTCCGATTGTACGTGGGTGAATGGACACATAAAAGTACTGCTTGCGCAGCGTTAAGACCATCCAGCGGTGGAAGGGGGTTTCCTCTACGGTGCCGTCCACTTCAGGCTTCGTTAAATAGAAGCACATGAAAAAATCTGCAAAAAGTTCAAGCGAAAACCAAGGGGCCTGCCTCACGGCCTCGCGCATCCATTCTTGTGCGACGCGCGATGAGTGTACGTAGCCCTCGAACACATACCTGTCAACCCGAGTGCAGCGAATGATCATATAGGTAACCTCTTATAACGTATAGTCGTATATGATTCCCGGGATTTCCCGGTCAAAAAGTGTGCGATATAAGCCTTGGATGGATTGTAAAATACGCTCTCCCTGAATGCGCAGGTGCGTAAATTTAACGGCATACTGCTCAGGGTGCTGCAGAAAGATAGATTGGGAAGCAATCCATTCCGGCAGTTTTTTTTCTTTCTCCTGCCAGGAGACAAGTCTGCCGCGTAGGCTTCTGGCTGTTTCTTCCAACTCCGTTCGGCAATCTTCCAAAGTCGCTTTCAATCGCTCGGCAGCATCCTTGTTTAAAGCGCCGCCGATTTCTTTTTTGAATTGGAAGGCATGTAATTCATCTTCTTTCTCCAACCATTTCTTAACCATCAAGTTATATTGAAGCAGCGGGAGTTCTTGTTCCATTTCTCGTTTGAGCATGTCCTGAAATAAGGTGTCGAAGATGGCTTTGAGCTCTACCAAATCTTCAGGGAAGTCCCAAAGCATATGCGGGGTTAGTACGGTATCCCACACATTGACAGCGCTGCGCCCATGGATAGCTGCTGAAATCTTCCACGAATGGCCAATCTTGTGGTAGCGTCGATCCGAAAGTACATATTCTTTCTCTTCAAGAGCTGTCTTCAATTGAAATAGCATGTATACCAACGCATCTGGCAATTGAACCTCGGCCGCTTGTGATTTTAATTGTTTCACTAAATCCGTTGATAAAAGAGTAGGTAAAGGTGTGTTTGGTGCCTGAAACATGAGTTCAAAGCTGGATATTTGCTTGACATATTCGACTTCAAAACGGTACAGGAAACGGTCGTACAGTGCTGCTAATTGTTCGTTATCTTCGGGTAATTCATTCGATGCTGCCATTAAAAATAGAAGGGGAGACTGCTGCTTCTGCCGTCCATTGAAGAAGACACGTTCATTCAAGACAGAAAGAAGCGCATTAAGTATGGCGCTGTTTGCTTTGAAGATTTCATCGAGAAAAGCGAAGCGAGCGCTAGGTAAGTAACCGTCTGTGAGCCTTACATACTCATCATTTTTAAGCTTTTGTAAGGAGACAGGCCCGAATAATTCGTCTGGTGTTGTGAATCGGGTCAATAAATAATCATAATAAGGCTCGTTACCGAATAGTTCGGCAGCGGCGCGTGCTAATTGAGATTTAGCTGAACCGGGAGGTCCAACCAATAAGACATGTTCGCCGCTCATGATAGCGAGCAGTAAAACGCGAATGAGCTCTTCCCGTTCCATGAACCGTTTTTCGAGATGACCCATAGCTTCTCTTAATTTGTTCTGTATGACGATGGGTTCTTTCACATTGTTGTCCCCCTTGGCGTAATCAAAGCTCGTATGTTTATATTGTATCAAACTGCCCGGTAAACATCGAATATGCTACAATAAGACCTGTAGTGTCTACACTACTTTTAACTCTGCGCCTGCAGCTAACAGTCTTCTAAGAAAATACAAAGGAGCGTTACCTATGCCCCAAATGATCGTTAGAGGAATTAGTGTTCCTCAAATTCAATCCATTAGTACGGCTTTAATTGAAGAACTAGCTCAAGTATGCTCGTGCGGAACGGACAATTTTATGCTGGAATGTCTCCCCACAGTCTCTATATTTGAAGGAAAGCAAGTCAATACATACCCTTTTATTGAAGTAGGTTGGTTCGAGAGAGGGCAAGAAACACGCGACGAGTATGCTAGCGTGCTGACCAAACACGTTCTTTCGCTTGGCATTCCTGAGGTGGAGATCGCTTTTCGGGTATACCGGGAGGACAGCTACTATTGGAACGGGAAGTTAATTTGAGCGAATTCATAGCTAACAGATTTTACGAAGGAGTGGTCCATATGCGGATTGGTGTGATTTCGGATACTCATTTATCACCTCGGGTTCAAAAATTACCTGATGCGTTAATTGCAGGTTTACAAGGTGTAGATCTTATTATTCATGCCGGAGATTGGGTGAGTGAGCACGTTGTTGAATTGGTGGAGCGAATCGCACCCTGTGAATCTGTAGCCGGTAACAATGACGGATCTGACATCATTGAACGATTCGGCTTGAGGAAAATACTGACACTAGGAGACTACCGAATTGGTCTTATCCATGGAGACGGCTTTCGCAAAACGACAGAGGAAAGAGCCCGAGAAGCGTTCCAGGCCGAGCGGCCGGATATCGTCATCTTCGGACATTCCCATGTTCCATACCAGCAAACGATTAACGGAATTCTCATGTTTAACCCAGGCTCGCCTACGGATAAAAGAAGGCAGCTGCAATATTCCTACGGCATCATCGAGCTCGGTGATAGCATTCATGCGAAGCATTTCTATTATGACAGTAAAGCTTAACCTTCGACTTTGCCAAGTTCTGATTTACCCACCGGAGACAGCCTGGAAAACGATGAGCTGATCACCTTGCTGAAGCGTTATATTTAAGTCATCCAGCCATGCGATATTCGTGTCATTGTAATAGAGCAGGACATGCTTTCGGACTTGTCCGGTTTCGGTCCAGAGATGAACGCGCAGCAGAGGATAGCCCGATATAAGTTGATCAAGTGCTTCCTGTAACGTAAGCGCATCCAATTGAAATTTGACGTTTCCCCCTGTGCAATCACGAAGCAAGGAGGGGACGCTGACGGTAATAAGCATGCTAGTCCTCCAAAATCATTGGCTTCACAGTTAGGATTCGTGATAATTGTCCTGGCAGACGTTCCCAGCTTTCTCCACGATCCAGTGAACAGTAAATTTCTCCTGAGGTTGTTCCAAAATAAAGCCCATAAGGCTCAAGAGCATCTACAGCCATCGCATCTCGCAGTACGCTGACATGTCGTTCTTCTTCTGGGAGAACATCCCCAATAGGCTTCCAGGTATTTTCACCGCGTGCCATTCTGTAAACAATTAACTTGCCGTCACGCATAGAGCGTTGTTCGCTGCTTTCCAGCGGGATAAGAAATAAATCACCTGTTGGTGAAATGGAAATCGGGAAACCAAACGGGGCATCGCCGTCACGTAGTGTAAGGCCTTCCTCGATTGGATGCCAGCTGTCACCGCCGTCGATGGATTTGAACACCCCACTATGCTCCTGCATATAGAGAACATCGGAGTTTTCTGGGTCGAGCACCATCTTGTGCACACAGTATCCGACACGCTCATCTGGTTGACCTGTTGGTATTCGGTTCAGTCCGTTGTTACAGGGCTTCCAGCTAATCCCACCGTCAAGTGTACGGAAGACACCGACAGCGGATATTCCGATCCACATGCGCTGCGAATTCCTTGGATCGATGAGAATGGTATGCAAGCACATACCGCCGGCTCCGGGAAACCACTCCGGACGTGTGGGGTGCTTCGTTAAACCATCTAACTCTTGCCACGTCTGACCGCTATCGCGGCTAACGAATAATCCCGCTTCTTCGACACCCGCAAAAAGAGTTTCGGGCTGAGATGAAGGACCAGGGACCAACTGCCAAATCCGGTTTAGTGAAAAACCGCTCTCCTCAGAGTACCTTGGACTATCCGCAATTTGTTCCCACGTTTCACCGCCATTACTGGATACACGTATGGTCGCTCCATAAGCAGCATGAGAGGTTCCGGCATACAACGTACTTGCTGATCGTGTATCTCCAAGAACACTATAAGCTTCCCATCCTGGTAAAAAAGGTCCTTGCATGGACCAGTTCCGTCTTTCAGTCGATGAGGAATAAATGAAAATGCCTTTATTGGTGCCGACGAGCAGTTGAATGCGCTTTGACATACGTGCCCTCCTTTAATCTTACTCTTAGGATAAGTTCGACAGATGGCAAATAATTCCTTCTCCAAAATGGTGTCATTTCCTTAGTTTGCTTAGGTGTTCACCGTGTTAGCAAGAGTAAAAGAGACATACACTGTCATAGTTCTATTATTCGAATGGCGGTGATTCGATGCGTACTACGGTAGGTGTCCTTTTGGACTTGGAAACTTATTTGGGTATTGCGAGAGGAAGAACAGGAAATGAACGCTTAGCCCTGTATAACAAAGCAGGAAAGATGCATGGATTAAGGCCTTTTTATATGTGCTTACAGCGTGTAAAAGGTAAATCTGCTTTGGGCTATTCCTATGAAAATAATGCGTATAGGCTGGTTAGGCGTTCTATTCCTCGTGTGACACATAACCGAGCTATTAGCTTATCTCCATATTTAAGAAAAAAATTAAAAGAGCTTTCCCAATCGAGCATCATTTTCAACAGGCAAAATCGTTATGATAAACATCGCATACATCAACTCTTATATGCCAATCATTCGCTGCGTAGATATCTTCCTGATTCTATTAAATATTCGCGGGAAAAATTAAAAGACTCCATGAAGAAGTACTCCTCGCTGTTCATCAAGCCAACAAACAGCAGTGTAGGTGACGGGATTATTAAAATATCCAAGCAGGAGAGTGGGGGTTGGGATCTGTATTGGAAGAAAGGGAAACCAAAGTTTGTATCCAAGAAGCAAGTAATTTCTTTCATTGCGAAGAAAGTGGGTAAACAAAACTACATGATTCAGGAAGCAATCCGGTTAGCAACTTATAAGGAAAGGCCATATGATCTACGTGTATCGGTGCAGCGTGGAGGTAGTGGGCATTGGCAAGTTACAGGAATGATTGGGAAAGTCGCAGCTTCAGGCCGTCATGTGACTAATGTGGCAAAGGGAGGGAAAGTTAAACGGTGCGAGCAGCTGTTTGAGTCCAGTAGTTTTGATTCCATCCAAATGAAGCAAGAGTTACAGCAAGTATCTCTGGCAATTGCCCAATATATTGGCGTAAAATTGCCTCATATGGCTGACATCGGATTAGATGTGGGCGTTGATCAGGATGGTCACATCAAATTGATCGAAGTAAACGGCAGAGATCAACGCTACACCTTTAAAAAAGCAGGCCTAGATACGACTTTTTATCGCACTTATGAAACACCAATGAGATATGCAAAGTTTCTCTTGAAGCAGTCAACTTAACAAGATGAGTTTGCCCCAGTTTTCTGGGGCTTTTGAATAAGAAAATATCCTGTTCTACAAGCTAGGTAGTGACTGGTTCACAGGGAAATTCTCATTAATTTCTCATCTACATAGCTTATACTTAGAGGATTAACGAGACAAGGGAGATATCGATGAAACGGGTATTACTCATAGAAGACGAAAAAAACCTAGTTCGTTTTATTCAATTGGAACTGGAGCATGAATCGTTCGAAGTACAGACAGCTTACGATGGAAAAACAGGATTAGCATTAGCCCTTCAAGACCATTGGGACTTGATATTGTTAGATATTATGCTGCCAGAACTGAATGGAATTGAGGTCTGTCGTCGTATTCGTGCAGCGAAGAAGACCCCAATCCTCATGTTGACAGCCAGAGATAGTGTTGTCGATCGTGTAACAGGCTTAGATAGTGGTGCCGATGATTATATGCCCAAACCTTTTGCCATTGAGGAATTATTGGCTAGGATAAGGGCTATTTTCCGTCGTATCGAACTCGATGGAAAAGACCCGCATGCTATGCTTTCTTTTCACAATATTGATGTCGATATAGATGCCCGAATAGTTTATAAAGACAAGCAAATCGTTGAGCTTACTAAACGTGAGTTCGACTTATTAGTGATGTTCATGAAAAACTTTAATCTCGTGCTGACGCGCGATATGCTTTTGGATCATGTATGGGGGTATGATTCGTTAGTGGAGACGAATGTTGTCGATGTTTATGTAAGGTATTTGAGGAACAAGTTAGATCAAGCTGGCGAGAATAGCTGTATTCAAACGGTTCGGGGAATTGGATACGTGATGCGATGATGGAACGATTAACTCGTTTAATTCGACTACTCCCCATCAAATGGAAGCTCATGTTAGGAGCAACTACACTCATCTTCCTTTTATTTGCAACCTATAATTTCTCCCAATATTTAGTTCTCAAGCAGTGGATGATGAATCAAGAGAAAGACAAAATTCAAGTTAGTATGGCGCAGCTTCAAGACTATTTACATGAAAAATCCAATACAATGGATGCCTTGCTGATAACGGAAGCTCGACCCTACATAGAAAAACTGATTGGAAAAAACCAATTAGTACGCATTATCGGAAAGAATGGAGAGCCACTTCTGACGGTATCGAATCATTTTGATGAAAATTGGGTTACACCTAGAACAGTGACAGCGCCAGAATTATTAGATACCACCCACAAGGAAGAACACATTCTCATTTATAGGAGTCCATTCATAACGACAAAGTTTGTTGGAACCTTAGAGTTCGCAAGTAATCTAGAAACGTTCGATCATTTTAGTCAGACGTTATTCTGGGTTATGCTGATCGGTGGGGTGTTGGCTATTTTCATTAGTGCAATTAGTGGTCTGGCTATCGCGAAGCAATTGATGCGTCCTATTCGGGCATTGGCAGCTACGATTCGAAGTGTGAAGGAGAAAGGGCTGACAGAGCGCGTTAGCAACATAGAAAATGGAGATGAATTATCCAGTTTAGCGCAGCTATTTAATGAATTGATGAATCAGTTGGAAGTCTCCTTTCGCCAACAAAAGCAATTTGTTGAGGATGCCTCACATGAGCTGAGAACACCAATCACGATATTGGAAGGTCACTTGTCCCTCTTAAATCGCTGGGGTAAATCGGATCCTGAAGTCTTAGATGAATCCTTGCAAGCTTCACTACAAGAGACTAGGCGCTTGAAAGGGATTGTCGAAGAACTTCTGACCCTAACAAGGGTAGAAACTCACCTCGATTCTGAAATCAATGAGCCCATTCAAATAGAACCCGTTATCCAAGAGACGCTCAAAAGATTTGAGGTTCTCAATCCCGAATTTGTATTTCAAGTGAATACGGAGAAAATGAGGGATGCCCTGGTATCCATAAGCCCGCTGCACCTGGAGCAAATTCTTTTGATCATTCTGGATAACGCGGTTAAATATACTATGCAAGATAGAAGGATCGTTATTGAGGGACTACGATTGTTAAATGAAGTGCAAATTACCATAGAAGATCATGGAATAGGCATTCCGCAAGACGAATTGCCTTATGTGTTTGATCGGTTCTATCGTGTTGATAAAGCAAGAAATCGTGAGATAGCGGGTACAGGGCTGGGGTTGTCCATTGCCAAGCAATTCGTACACAAGTATCAGGGGGAAATAACCATCCGAAGCAAGGAAAACGAAGGGACCACAGTTATAATTAAATTACCTATTAATCAAATTATGAAATAGGACATTTCTCATTTTGTTCTCATCTTCATCTTGTAAAGTCAATGTAAATGCTTATTTTTTAGAGCATTCAGTATAAATAAAGGAATGATGAAGATGAGCTTTACTCAGTTGGATTATCATTGGTTTCAACTTATTAATCAATTAGGGATTACCCTACCCGCTCTAAACCCAATTATGCGTTTGTTAGCTTCTTATGCGGAGTACGTGTTTTACATCGGGATTGTCATTTATTGGTTTACTAGGCATGAGGTCAAGCGTAGAATGGTTGCTGAAGCACTTCTATCCGCATGTGTGGCAGTAACTTTCAGCGGTTTACTTGCGCATTTCTTCTATCGGGATCGCCCGTTTGTCACACATAATGTCATTCAACTGATCTCTCATCCGGCCAATGCCTCCTTCCCAAGTGACCATGCAATCGGTGCTTTCGTAATAGCTACTTCCATTTGGATAAACCGGAGAAAAGATGGAAAGTTATGGCTTGTATTAGCAGCAGGTATTGCTTTCTCAAGAATATGGACAGGTATTCATTATCCATCTGATGTCATTGCAGGTGCTGTAATTGGAATTGCTGCCGCGGTCCTCATAAATCAGTTATTTAAGCGTTCGTCGCTGGCACTGAAATGGTTGACGAAATTCATCTATTGGTATGAAGCTGTCGAGTCAAGAATTTGGCGCAGGAACGAAGCGCCGCAATCTTCGGTAAACAAATTATGAATACATTCTGGGTGAAAGACCGTAAATGGGTGATTCTTAGTCTTGGAATTACACTGTTGATCGTCATTTTTGGTTTATGGACAATGTTCCATACACCATCTGTACAGTGGCATGATCGCACGTTCAAAGGTTTATATAAAAATTATGGATCTCAAGCAAGAATTTTATTATTTGTCGTTCTAGCGTACTATGTGCTCAAAACAATTATACAGAGACGATGGGTGGAACAATGGCTTATACTGAAAAGGGGTACTATTACCCTTTTGAAAATAACTCGGGAATTCCATACGCCTATCGCCATTCTTGCAATCGGCGTCATTTTTTTGCATATCGTGGGTGCTTTTCTATATGGTATCAAGCTAGACTTTGCTAATATCAGTGGACTGCTCGCAGGACTTGCCTTATTGCCTGTACCGATTGCAGGGGTATTTCGATCCCGAGGACTTGATCGGAAATGGCATTTGCGATTAGGGCTAATCTTCGCTGTTTTATTTTTGATTCATGCATTCCTTTGATAAGAGGGGAATGAAGGGAGGACACCAATTGAAAAAAACATATATGGCAGTATCGCTTCTCATGTTAGTGGTGACAGCTTGTTCCAATCCGGATCAAGGTCATGTAGCGACATCAACCCAACCACAAACTCAAACAGCAACTCCCGCTGCATCGAAAGCGGCTTCCCCTGTAATTACGAATAAACCTGTTGCACAAGAAGTACCAATACCGACCTTAACACCTTCACCTAGTCCGTTGTCCACGGCTTCAGCTCCACCGAAAGTGCCTAATCCGGCAGTTTCCGAAGGGGGTAAACCCGATCATGTTGTTATTGTGGTAGAAGAGAATCATTCCTATGAGAAATTGATTGGCAATGCCTCAGCTCCTTATATCAATACGTTGGCTGGACAAGGTGCATTCTTCACACATTCCTATGCGGTAACACATCCAAGTCAGCCTAATTATTTCGTCCTATTTTCCGGCTCAGACCAAGGTGTTAAAGATAATTCTTGCGGCCATGCATTTAAAACAGCTAATTTGGCAAGCGAACTAGTTAAGGCAGGCTATTCTTTCGCAGGCTACTCGGAGGATTTACCTTCGATGGGTTCAACCGCTTGTACGAATCACCAATATGGCCGAAAACACAGTCCATGGGTGAGTTTCTCCAATGTTGCCAAAGAGAGTAATCAACCTTTTGAACAATTCCCAAAAGACTTTAGCAAACTGCCAACGGTTTCTTTCGTCATCCCTAATTTGGATAATGACATGCATGACGGGACCATTCTAGGCGCAGATGATTGGCTGAAAAAACATATAGGTCCTTATGTAACCTGGGCTCAAAGCCATAACAGCTTGCTCATTCTAACGTGGGACGAAGATGATAATTCCAAAGACAATCATATCCCTACAATCTTTGTAGGACCTATGATCAAACCGGCCAAATATGATCAGCATATTACGCATTTGAATGTATTACGTACGTTAGAAGAGATGTATAAACTGCCTTATTTGGGCGGTACAGCTGATGTTACTACTATTCAAGGTATTTGGAAGTAAAGATAAAACCAAATAACTCACCCCCATGTGAAGCTGTATGGAAATCCGTTTAGTTGTTAAACGGATTTTTCTTTTTGTGGACAGAGAGTTAAGAAAGATTTAAGAAATGCTTCACAAGCACTTCACTTTTGTTGACTAAGATGTAGTTGTAAGCCCATAAGGAGAGACTTTGAGCTCCACTCAAAGATCCCTATATTAGGAGGAAAAAAATGAAAAAGAAATGGTTAATGTTAGGTAGCGCTGTTGGAATCAGTAGTATTGTCATGGTGACGACTGGGTTTAGTGCATTGGCGAGTACATCTGGGTATGATGCCTATAAATCTGCTCTGAAAAACACCAAAACCGTTCAAAATGTAGCTGTACAAGCATCAGCAGCTTTACAAGATAACGGTAATGTGCTTGCAAGTGCAAATGGAAACTTCAAAGTGAGCCTGGATACGAAAACGGCAAGCGGAACCGCAGATGTGTTAGCAAATGGTGCACAGCAATCGTTAAGCTTCTATAAGCAAAATGATCAAACCGTACTTAAATCTAACGCTAGCGATGTGTATTTCGTGAAACAAGAAGGCGGAAAGAAACACAAAACCGAGAAAAAGCTGAATGAAACTGACATTCCTCAGCAAGTAGAGACCGTTATCGACGCTTTAGTTGGTAATCTGAAGGACTATGTGGCCGTTGATACAAAAGCGGATGGGTCTAAAGAGATCGCCATTCAACTTGACAACGCTCAGATTCCTACTGTAGTCAACGCTCTTGCACCGATTGCAATTAAAGAAGCAACCAAAGAAGAGAATGACGGTGAGACTAATGATGACGCCGTAAAAGCAAATGAGCTGCCGTTCAAAGAAGATTTCTTGAAAAACGCGGCTCCACAGCTGACGCAAGATATCAAAATCGATAAAGTATCCATTAAGGCAACCGTAAATGCTAATAATTATATCTCTCATCAAGAAGCAGATTTAACGGTCTCTGGTAAAGACGATAGTGGAGCGGTGCACCAAGTTACCCTTCACCTTCAAGCGGATCTGTCCGGTTATAACAGCACAACACCTGAAACCATTGATCTGGCTGGCAAAACCGTACAAACATTAAAACATGATCACCAAGGTAAACAAGACGATAACGAATAATTATCAGCATTTGTAAAACTATTAGGTAACAGCAGATAGGCTTCCCTGTCCGAGCCTATCTGCTTTATCTTATAAGAAAAGGGGAATCTTAGTGAACACCATATTAGAGACGGCTCATTTAAGCAAAGTATATGGCAATGACCGGGGAATTCGTGATATGAGTCTCCAGCTGCATGCAGGAGATGTATATGGATTACTTGGGCCAAATGGCGCTGGAAAAACAACGTTTCTAAAGTTGATAACAGGTTTAATTCGTCCAGATCAAGGGACTATCACATTGTTTAATGCCAATCTCGTTGAACAATTCGAACAAGGTATGCAGCATGTAGGCAGCATGATTGAATCGGCAGATTTTCATGACTTTCTTAGCGCATGGCAGTACTTAGAACTTGTCGCCCGGTTCTATCCGAATGTCACGCCAAAGGGAATAGAAGAAGTCTTGGATCTTGTGGGCTTGTTCAAAGTTCGTAAGGAGAAAATCAAAGGCTATTCAACAGGTATGAAACAAAAGCTAGCACTTGCCGCGGCTATCCTGCCGGAACCTATGCTTGTCATCCTGGATGAGCCTACGAACGGTCTGGATATCGAAGGTACGGTGATGTTTCGAAAGTTGATTAAGCAGCTGTCCGATGAGAAGGGAACGTCTTTCTTAATCTCAAGCCATATGATTCATGAGCTAGAACAGTTATGTAATCGGGTTGGGATTGTCGTAGAAGGACATTTGAAGAAAGAAGGGTACGTATCCGAACTGCTGCAAAGCAATCAATCCTTAGAGCAATTCTATATAGACGAACTTCAACTTTCCAAGGAGGACAAAGATTGTGCATAGATGGCGCGCCGGTTACTTAAATGAACTTTACTTGCTGTTGTATCGGAAGAAAGTAGTTATGTTCGCTATCTTTTCAGCGATTCTTCCTGTACTGCTTGCCATTTCTCTCAATGCCTTACAACCAATTCTTGGGCTTATTGCCGTAAGCCAGTCCTTTCCGATTGAGATGTTAACGATTTATACAAGTATATGGATTCCACTGTTTATCTTAACGATTACTGGCGATTTATTCCCAAATGAAGTGGCATCAAGAACGCTGAAGCTTGCTTTGCTTCGTCCGAATTCACGCTTTCAAGTCTTTGGAACAAAAGTCGCTGCTCTCGGTACAGGTATTGCGGGAATTCTGATTCTACTCGGTATCGTTACCTTTATCTGCAACCTATTTGCTGGGACATCAGCCAATTTCACGGATTCGTTCCATATGTTGAAAGCTTACATCGCTGCATTTGTCTCCATGTTTGCTTTGTCAGCCTTGTTTGTATTCGTTTCTCAGTTTTTCAAAAGTGCCAGCAGCTTCATGGTCTTTTCACTCGTGCTATACGCGGCTGCCAAAATTGCTCCATTCTTGATGAGCTCTATTGCTGCGTTTTCACCTGCCTCCTATACGGATTGGCATATGTTATGGCTCAGTCAAACCGTTTCCGCGGGTAAGCTATTGACTACGTCTCTGTTCCTGATTTCCAGTTGTATGTTGTTTTTGGCACTTGGTTACTATAAATTTGATAGAAAAGAAGTATAAAAACGGGGAATCTACTCATGTCCATTCGTCTGAAGTTATTGCTTTCCTATGCGGCGATGCTGCTAATTCCACTTGTTATGATGATTATTACAGCTGTTCTATTGGTCGTTGTTTTTAAAGGCGATTTCCAAAGTATCCGTGATCAGTATGGATCTGGTATCGGACTATTCGAGAATCAGAATGTGGAACATACGCTTAAAGATATGAAACGTTCCTCGGAGAAAAATCCGTCCATCCTAGCCGACTCAGCGTACTTAGCGGATATTGATCAAGAGCTTCAGTTAAGTAATTCAAAGCTGGTTGTACGTAAGGATAATACGTTAATCTATGTTTCTCCAACCTTGCAAGGATCAGATGTACTCCAGCAGCTGCCTGCATTCAAGCACCCTGGACATCCAGAACGGGAAGATGCCAAGCGGTATGGGAGAGAGTTACTGGGAGTAACCTCTTTCGATTTTTATTATGTCGGACAACAACCGGGAAGTGTTTTCATTATTACGACGGTGAATCCGATCGTCAATTTCACGCAGAAATTTTTCCCTATTCTTTTTATCACGTTACTTATTATTCTGATTCTCACGCATACCTTGTTAACCTATTTTGTCTCAAAAAGTATCATTACCCCTCTCCGAAAGTTAAAGAATGCTATGAAAAGGATTCAATCTGGTGATCTAGATTTCCAAGTACAGATCACAAGTAAGGATGAAATTGGGCAACTCAGCATAGCCTTTGAACAAATGCGAAAACAATTGCGAGAGTCTATTCATACGCAAATTCAATACGAAGAAAATCGTAAAGAGCTTATCTCTAACATTTCACACGATATTCGGACACCTCTTACAGCGATTAGAGGCTATGTAGATGGTCTAGGTGACGGAATAGCCGATACCCCTGACAAAAAACAAAAATACATCGAAATCATTTCATCCAAGGCTGAAGAGATGGATCATTTAATTGATGAATTATTTCTATATTCCAAATTGGATTTGAAGCGGATGCCCTTCAATTTTGAAGTTGTTGATTTCGCATCTTTTTTAGAAGATTGGTCCGATGAACTTGAATTTGAACTTGGCAAACAAGGCGTTCATTATAAGTCAGATATCGCGTTACACAAGCATATTGAGGTCTCGATTGATCGGGATAAAATGAAACGCGTTTTCACTAACATAATGGACAATAGCTTAAAATATATGAATAAACCAGAGAAACATATTGGTCTGCACGCTAGGATAGCTGGGGAACATGTCATCATTGAAATTACAGATAATGGAGTAGGTATGGATGCGGAGGCGCTTCCGCATATTTTTGATCGCTTTTACCGAGCAGATCCGTCCAGGAACAGTAATAATGGGGGGAGCGGTTTGGGATTAGCGATTTCGAAGCAAATGATCGAAGGTCATGGCGGATCCATTGGGGCGCGCAGTATGAAAGGTGAAGGGACTTGTATGACTATCAACTTGCCGCTTAGAAGGCACAAAGACGGTGAAAACGAATGAAACGACTATTAATTGTAGAAGATGAACAACTTATTGCTGAACTCGAACGTGATTATTTGGAAGTGAGTGGCTTTAAAGTTGATATCGCGATGGATGGCGAGCAAGGTTTGAAGCTAGGTCTCAGTGGAGAGTATGATCTAATCATTCTTGATGTCATGCTCCCTCTATTGAACGGATTCGAAGTATGCAAGCAAATTCGCGAGAAGCATCAAATTCCTATCCTGATGGTAACTGCAAAAAAAGAGGATATCGATGTAATTAGGGGCCTTGGTCTTGGGGCAGATGACTATATTACAAAGCCGTTTAAACCTGGAGAACTGGTTGCAAGAGTTAAAGCGCATTTGGCACGCTATGAGCGATTAATAGGCACCAAAGAAAACAGTGAAGAAATTCGCATACATGGTCTTTTGATCGATTATGGTTCCCGTCGCGTTTTCGTTCATGAGCAGGAAATTAGCCTTACGACGAAGGAATTTGATTTACTCTATTTTTTGGCTATGAATCCGAATCGTGTGTACAGCAAGGATCACCTTTTCGACCGTATATGGGGAATGGAAGCAATGGGAGATCCACAGACTGTTACGGTCCATATTCGTAAAATAAGAGAGAAGATTGAAATAGATGCATCCAACGCTCAATATATTGAAACGGTATGGGGTGCAGGTTATCGTTTTCGCTTATAGATGTATGCGATGAAAGGTGGTTATTCCTTGAGCATGAATGAGAATCCTCGTGTATTGATACTTACAGCTAGCTATGGTAACGGACATCTACAAGCTTCAAAAGCCTT
The DNA here is from genome assembly GCF_059692155.1 of Paenibacillus sp. JT22N1. NCBI lineage: Bacteria > Bacillati > Bacillota > Bacilli > Caryophanales > Paenibacillaceae > Paenibacillus > Paenibacillus sp. JT22N1. The sequence goes on along the minus strand of NZ_JCAUAW010000014.1, from coordinate 79,206 downwards.
GCAGCAGCAATTCTTGAGGCAAGGTGTAGATCAGGTGAAGATTGTCAATCTGATGCAAGAAGGCCATCCATTCATTAACTTAATTACTACCTCGCTAATAAACAAAAGCACAAAAAGTTCTCGCATAGGACTTGATTATTACGGCTGGAGCTATTACTTAACCCGTGAAACCAAACGGACCGCTTTATTCCAGAGATCCATGACCTATCTTGGTAAAAAGAAGTTGAGAGAACTTATTCATCAAGAGCGTCCGGATGTTGTTGTTAACACCTTCCCATTTGGCGCATCGCCGGAAGTGTGCAGTTCTATGGGTATTACGAATGTCACTGTACTTACGGATTACGCTTTACATGCCAGTTGGTTACACCCGAATGTAGATAAATACTATGTGGCTACGGAAGAATTAAAACAGCAAATCATTTTCAGAGGATTCAGCAAGGACCGTATTGAGGTTAGCGGAATTCCGTTGCGACAAGAGTTCGCAAATGAGAGGAATACCAACACCCAAAGTCAAAAAAAGAAGATCATTCTTATTATGGCATCAGACAGCGGTGTCACTAGCTATATAGAGGAAATGTTAAATGAGCTAGCTTTACTGGACAATTGTCAATTGGTCGTTGTTTGTGGCCGAAATGAGAGGTTGAAAGGTAAGCTTGAAGACGAATTTGCTGCTTTTCCGGGTATAACGATTCTTGGATTTGTTGACAATGTGCATGAATGGATGTCTCAGGCAACTTGTATTGTAACGAAAGCAGGGGGATTAACATTGACAGAGGCTATTGTTTTACGACTGCCTATCTTTATTTATAGGCCCTATGCCGGTCAAGAAAAGGAAAATGCCTTATATCTCTCTAGCCGCGGGATGGCTTCGATTTCTACTAATATGAAGGAATTTACCAGTAAAATCAGTTATTTAATCAATCATCCAAGCTTGCATGAAGAAATAAAAGAACGCATGAGAGCATTGCAACGAAGTCAAGCGGCTGTTCACATCGTGAATGATATGATGCTTAGAATGAATATTAAACCAGTTTCGCTATCCATATAAGATGAGAGTATTGATCCGGATGAAGGAGAGTCTAGATGATTAAAAGCGGAGATCATGAAGAAAGTAAAGTCATTTAATGAATGAAAAAAGCTCCTTCACAGATGGATATCTGTAAGGAGCTTTTTGCAGGTAAGGACAGCGGTATATGATGGAACTAAGTGAATATCCGGATTAGTTAATCACGCGGCGAGCAGTTTTGTAATTTCTGCTCCACCAACCGGAATTCATATCTGAAATCGTTACGCCAGGATTGCCGTACGTGTGAAGAACCTTACCATTACCCATATAAATACCGACATGATGAATGGGTGAATAGAAGAAGACAAGGTCTCCAGGTTGAAGCTGATTTCTAGGCACAAATGTACCTACCTGTGATTGCTGCTTGGATGAACGGGGCAAACTAATCCCATTCTTCCCATATACATATTGCGTAAAAGACGAGCAGTCAAATGAACTTGTAGTGCTTTTCTGTGCTCCGAAATTGTAGCTCACGCCAAGGTACTGCTTACCTGTAGAGATAATACTATTTGCTTTACCAGACATCGATGTCGAAGCTGCTGTTATATAAGCTGCGCTTGCAGCATGTGCGGATTGAGGTGCCGCTATTAGATTAGCTGATGCAAATAAGGATACACTAAGTGTAATTCCTAATAGCGATTTACTTAGGCGGTTCTTTTTCATGTTGTTCATGATTGGTTGTCCTCCTTCAGGATCGTGTTTTAGGCTTCCACCTGGGATAACCTTAACACATCAAGAATGACCTATAGATTACCAACGATAGGGGAATACTAGGTCAAATCAGGCTGAAACGAGGTTTATTAGAAAACCATGAGAATCCAATGAGGCCAAAAACCTTGACAAGAAAGAACAAAGGTATGTTCCACATCTCATTTTATTCTCATGGTCTTCTCACATTCCTATGGTACGATTATTACGAGGCAGGTGAACAAAATGAATCATCATACTATGATCAATTTAATCACCCAATATGGCTATCCGGGTATATTTTTGTTACTTTTCATTGGCATCGTAGGCATACCGCTTCCGATTGAGATTATTCTGCTTGGAGCAGGCTATATAGCGTTAAAAGCTAATCTTCATATAGGTGGTATCATCGGTTTTGCTTGGCTTGGTGCTTGTGCCGGGATGACACTTAATTACCTGCTAGGAAAAAGTGTTGGTTTAAAACGAATCAGCAAGGTAACAAAGTGGATTAAGCTTTCCGAGAACAGATTAGAAAAGTGGGCAGAACATTTTAAAAAGCATGGTGCCATTTTACTTTTAGTTGGCTATTATGTAGCTGGGCTAAGGCATGCCGCTCCTTTCATTGCAGGGGCTACGAGAATGCGGTTCACCAAATTCATGAGTATCTCGTACTTTGGCGCTTTGGCTTGGATTTTGGTTATTGTTCTTCTTGGTCAAAAGCTTGGAAAAGCGTGGCACCACATCTATACACAATTCCATCATCCAATATGGATTATTGTCGCGGCTGTTATTATAGGTCTTGGCTTGTTAACTAAGATGATGGTTCGCCAACGCCGTCTAACCTCATAAAGCAAATAAACCTCCAGTCCCATTCAAGTGGGATTGGAGGTTTTTACTAACATTAGGAAACAAAAGTTACTTACGTTTTTTGGGTAAGAATCGGCCGTTCGCTCGCGAATAACGCAGAACTTTGAAGAACATTTTTTTATCATTTAATTGGTTAAATATAAAGGGGTCAGGCGCTGTGTTTACTTCTAGTACCCATGGTTTCAAAGCTTTATCGATACCAATATCAACACCAATTTCTTTAAATCCCGGATAAATCTTCTGGTAATGCGTTGCGATTTGATATCCTAGATGTCGTAAGCATTTGATATAATCATCTTTTTTCTGATTCTTTAAGTAGGGAGCAAGTAATAATTCTAATGGCAGCGGTTTACCGCTATTATGAAAGTTCGTCACTATTTTGTGTGGATGAGCAACACGACCGATATAACCAGTAGCTTCCCAAGTTTTCTTAGGGCTTTTTTGTACCATAATGCGTGTGTCGAAAATTTTATTTTGATGGGTTAAGAGATGAATGCCTTGCTGGACCAAATAGGATCTGTTTAACTTGGCTTTGTTTAGAGCACCGAATAAACCTAAATAAGTTCGAAAGGATTTTGCTGCTTTTCCGGACTGAAATCGATAAGTCTCATTTTTCTCTACACGAATAATGCCCTGGCCGGAAGTGCCATTGTTGGGTTTGACATAAACCATCTTATATTTATTTAGCATAGCAAGCAGGTTCTGTTGACTGTAGATTCTTGTTTCCGGAACAAATTTGCGAAGTTCTTTGTTTAATAAGAGAACTTTCGTCTTGATCCATTTGCTGCCGACTGTACTAGCTCGATTCATTGACATAACAGCACCTCTACGTGGAATTTTTCGACGCATAAATCTTTTCTAATTTGCTTGCAGTGGCTCGCCAACTAAATTTTCTTGTTACATCTAGCCGGGCTTGCTTGGCCAGTCTTTTGGCCTTAGAAGGGTCTTTGGCTAGTTTAATAATTTCTTTAGCAAATGCCTCAGGGCTTCGATAATTCACAACTAAAAGTCCATTGTGCTCGTGCTGTATAATTTCGGGAATCCCGCCATTTCTGGAGGCGATCGCTGGAATGCCGGATGCCATCGCTTCCACATTCACTAGTCCAAATGCTTCATGACCTTGAGATGGGCAGACGAAACAATCCCCAGATCGATAGAAACGAGGCATTTGACTGCGTGAAACGTAACCCTTGAATTTCACTGGAATTCGAAGTGAGGAAGCTAATTGTTTCAAGTATTGCTTGTAGCTTGGCTTGCCAGTTCCGCCGGCAATGTAAAGCTTCGCTGAAGGGATGGATTTTCTAACGATCTGTGTGGCTTTCATCAGCACGGGAATTCCTTTCTTCGGAATTAACCTGCCTGCAAACAGAATGACAAAGCGACCGCCTGTTGAATGCTCTTTCTCTTTACGAGGACGGAATTGAGCGAGATCAACGCCCAAATGAACGTAACGTACCTTATGGCTGATTTTTGGGAAGGTTCGTTTCAGGTGATTTTGCAGCGAAAGGCTGTTGCAAATAATGCGATTAGCACCACTGAGATCGCTTGCGGCTTGTTTTTTGGATGTCATAGGTGGGGAAATAAACGTCGTTGAATGCAAAAAAACAGAGATAGGCGTATGTGGGAATGCTTTTCTTACGGCATGCACAAATCTAGGGCGATTATCGATTTGAATCCTATCATAATGATGTCCTTTGACAGTCTTAAGTACATTAGATAAATAGGCTCGTTTATTGGAACCGGATACTCGAAGAATTGTGATATGACCTAATCTGCTTTTCTTCGGGTAATTGGCGCGCAGTCGACTTATAATGGTCACTCTATGCTTAGGGGATATTTTTTTGGCAATTTGGTAAATACAATGTTCCACAGAGCCTCCGACGGGAGGAGGGACGGGGATTTGTTCAGGAGCAATAATCAGAATATGCATAATAAGAACCTTCACCTCTTGGCTTCATTTGATGTTTCCAGTTATCATATTCAAAGGAAGTGAAGGGACTTGGAGTAAAGTCTACTTGGAAAAATAAAATTTTTCGATCGTTACCATATTGCAGCCATTTATAAAGTGGGATACACTGAGGCGACAGATTCTGATCACTTAGAAAGTTCAATTAAGGAGCGATACTCTCTTGAAGACATTAATTATTGCGGAAAAACCCGATATGGGACGTAATATAGCCGCCGCAATAGAGCCCAAAGCCAAAAATATGAGGTCCCATCTAGAAGGTGAACAATATATCATCACCTGGGCAATTGGACACTTAATTGAGTTGGCTGAACCTGATCAATACGATGATAAATATAAAAAATGGAATATTAACCACCTGCCGATTATTCCAGATGAATTTAAGTTGATTCCAAACCCGCGGACGTACGATCAGCTTAAGGTGATTGCAGAGCTTGCGAAGAAATGCGACATGCTTGTTAATGCGTGCGATGCGGGGAGAGAAGGGCAGCACATCTTCTCGCTTATTCAGCGGCATCTTAAACTGAATCAGCCTGTTAAGCGTCTCTGGATTTCCGATTTAACCTCGGAGACGATTCGAAATGGCTTCGCAACATTAAAGGATGGTGCTGAATACGAGAATTTAACGCGCGCCGCGCGCTCACGCAGTGAAGCAGACTGGCTAATCGGAATGAATGGCTCACGTGCATTCACAACGAAGCATAACGTCCTGCTTTCCGTTGGCCGCGTCCAAACGCCCGTACTTGCGCTTATTTATGACCGTCAGAAGCAGATCGAAGCCTTCTCTTCGCTCAAATTTTATGAGCTAGAGGGGCATTTTACACAAGGCGAGACGACGTATAGAGGCATGTGGCAGGGAGAGCGTTTGACGGACGGACCTAAGGTCGAAGCGCTTGCAGCCAAAGTCAAAGGGAAACCAGCACGGATTATTTCCTATGAAGTGAAAGAGACGAAGGAATACCCGTTCAAATTGTATGACTTGACACTGCTTCAGCGTGAGGCGAATGGGAAATACGCCTTCTCGGCAAAGAAGACGCTGGATACGGCTCAGGCACTTTATGAGAAGCATAAGGTCATTTCCTATCCTAGAACCAATTCCAACTATGTGACTGAGCAAAATATTCCGGAAATGCACAAGTCCTTATCCGCTTTACAAGGAACGGCTTACCATGATCTTGTGCAAGGGGCAAATCGTAATCTGGTGCACAAAAATAACAAGTTTATTTGCAATCCGAGCAAAGTTGAAGATCACCATGCGATCCTTCCAACGAATCGCAAAGCATCGGGATTGAGTCCGGATGAACAGAAATTGTACGATTTGATTGTAAGGCGTTTCTTATCCCAGTTCTATCCACCGGCTGAGTATAAGGTTCATACAGTGATGACTGAAGTTGAACAAGAAATGTTTAAAACAACGGTCAAAGAACTGCTCCAATTAGGTTGGAAGGTCATCTACGCTGATCAGAAAAAGGAAAAGGCGAAGAGCACGAAGGGCAAGGAGAAGGATGAGGAAGAAGACGAAGAGGTTGAAGTAAACGAGCCTTTCTCAATCGATCCACAGGGGAATGTCCTTTGCCATGACGCGATCGTGAAGGAAAAAGATACGCAGCCGCCTAAGCACTTTAATGAAGGAACGCTGCTCAAAGCCATGGAAAGCGCCGGCAAGCAGATTGAGGATGAGGAACTCCGCGATGCGATGAAGGATTCGGGACTCGGCACTCCAGCAACTCGTGCAGCGACCATCGAGCGTCTCAAGAAGGTTGGTTACATCGACATGCAGGGCAAGAAAATCGTCTTGACCCAGAAGGGGAGAACGGTTGTTGAATTAATTCGCGGCGCAGGCATTGAGCTGCTGACTTCACCTGAGATGACTGGGCAATGGGAGCGCAGGCTGAATGAAATTTCCCGAGGAACAGCTTCGGACGAGCAGTTTATGCATAACGTCAAAAGATTCGCAACGCTTATCGTTGATAAGGTTCGCGTGCAGGCTAGAGCTTCCAAAACAGCTTTCGAAGGCGAGACGCCTCCTGCAGGTGCACCCAAACGCGGTTCTGCACGATCGAGTGCGGCATCAACAGGCGGCACCAAAACAGCAGCTGCAGCTAAGAAAGCGGCTCCTGCTAAACAAACAGATGGAGCTAGTACGTTCCTAGCTACTTGTCCAAGACCAGGGTGCGGAGGCTCCCTTTTCATGGGACGTAAAGGTTACGGCTGCTCGCATTATAAGGAAGGCTGCAAATTCGTCATCTGGAAAGAAAGCTTTGGCCGGAATCTAACGGACGCTCAAGTTCAAGCGCTCGTAAATAAAGGGAAAACGACGAAGCTGAAGCTCGTACTTGCTGATGGTACAGCAGCGGATGGACGAATCGTGCTGAGAAACATCGATACGGGTGAGCTCGGCACGGAAACGGAGTGATAGGAGGAAGAATGGTGAGCCATTTAACAAACGACTGGGCTTCTTTATTGGGTTCAGAGTTTCAAGAGCCCTATTTCCATGCTTTGCAAAATTTTCTCAATGATGAATACACAACACAAACTATTTTTCCTGAGCAAAATGAGATTTATAGTGCACTTCATTTAACATCTTATGCGAATACCAAAGTCGTTATTTTAGGACAAGATCCCTATCACGGTAGAGGCCAAGCCCATGGCCTCAGTTTTTCCGTTAAACCAGGTATACCGACACCGCCATCTTTGCAAAATATGTATAAAGAATTACAGTCTGACCTTGGCTGCTATATCCCTGATAACGGCTACTTGAAGGTTTGGGCAGAACAAGGCGTGCTGCTATTGAACACGGTTCTAACAGTAAGAGCAGACATGCCGAATTCGCATAAGGGAAAAGGGTGGGAACGTTTTACAGACAAAATCATAACGACGCTAAGTGATCGGGAGAAGCCGATCATTTTTGTACTGTGGGGAAGTCATGCACAGACCAAGCAACGTCTCATTGATACAACGAAGCATGTTACCATAAAATCAGTTCACCCAAGTCCGCTTTCTTCGTATCGCGGATTTTTTGGCAGTAAGCCTTTTTCGCAAGCGAATGCGTATCTTAGAGATCTTGGAAGTTCGGAAATTGATTGGCAAATACCAAATTTATTGGCAAGGAGCGGGAGTAATGAGCGACCATAAAGAATTCATTTATGTCTTACGATTAAAACCTGCTTTTCTAGACCGCAGCATTTGGACAGAAAGAGAAGAAAAAATTGTTGAAGAGCACTTTCAATACCTTTTACAGTTGAAAGAGGAGGGAGAGCTCATTTTAGCAGGAAGAACACAAACTTTTGACGAAAAAACATTTGGCATTGTTATCCTAAGGGTGGATAATGAGTTAGAAGCTACACTGATCATGGAACAAGACCCTGCTGTTGCTAATCAACTTATGACCAGTGAATTGTTTCCCTACAGTATTGCAGTTATGTAATTAGTCTGCCAGTTGTTCTGGCGAGAAATCAAAGGAGTGAATCCAATGAAATTTCAAGAATTTAAGTACGAAAGACCCGACTTTAGCGCTTTTGAAATTAAATTTAAGGAGCTTTTAGAGGCGTTTAAACGAGCAAATTCGTTTGGCGATCAAGACCAAGCGATGGAAGCCATCGTTAGCCTGCGAAGTGAATTGGAATCTATGGAATCTATTGCGCGGATTCGTCACAGTGTGGATACAAATGATGAATTTTACAAAGCTGAGCAAGAGTATCTCGATGAAATTGAGCCTTTATATCAAGGGTTGATTACAGAGTTTTATAAAGCACTCATTGAATCCTCCTATCGTTCAGAGTTAGAAGTCAAATGGGGGAAGCAGCTGTTTACGATTGCCTCCTTATCATTGAAAACCTTTTCGCCGGAAATTGTTGAAGATCTCGTACAAGAAAACAAACTGGCCAGTGAATATTCTAAGCTGCTTGCTTCTGCGAAGCTAATTTATGCAGGGGAAGAACGAAATTTATCCCAACTCGTGCCTTTTCAATTATCAACAGACCGAAAAGTCCGTAAAGAAGCGAATGATGTGAAATATAGCTTTTTTATAGAGAATGAAGCGAAATTGGATGAACTGTATGACCAATTAGTGAAGATTCGTGCGCTCATCGCTAAGAAGCTCGGATACAACAATTTTGTTGAACTCGCGTACGCTCGTTTGAACCGCTCAGATTATAATGCCAAAGACGTGGAAGTATTTAGGAATCAAGTTCTTGAACACATTGTACCGGTGGCATCCAAACTAAAGGAACGGCAGAAGGCTAGAATTGGCGTAGACTCGCTGCACTATTATGATGACAAGTTTGGTTTCGCCTCAGGGAATGCGACGCCAAAAGGCGATGCGGATTGGATTGTGGAACAAGCTCGTAAGATGTATGCAGAGCTATCCCCAGAAACGGATGATTTTTTTACCTTTATGATCGATAACGGTTTGATGGATCTAGTGGCTAAGAAGGGAAAACGCGTAGGTGGTTATTGCTCTTATATTAGTACATACAAAGCACCATACATTTTCTCTAACTTTAACGGAACTTCAGGTGACATTGATGTCTTAACGCACGAAGTAGGTCATGCTTTCCAGGGCTATAGCAGCCGAGAGTTTCAAGTACCTGAATACATATTCCCTACCTTGGAAGCCTGTGAAATCCACTCCATGAGCATGGAGTTTCTCGCTTGGCCTTGGATGTCGTTGTTCTTCGAGGAAGACACAGATAAGTATAAATTCAAGCATCTAAGTGAATCACTCTTATTCATTCCATACGGTGTTGCGGTAGATGAATTTCAACACAGGATCTATGAGCAGCCGGAAATGACACCCGCTGAGCGTAAGCTAGTTTGGCGCGAGGTTGAGCGCAAATATTTGCCGCATCGTGTATACGAGGATAACGACTATTTGGATAGAGGGGGCTTTTGGCAGCAGCAGGCCCACATTTACAAAAGCCCGTTTTACTACATTGATTACACACTTGCGCAAGTGTGTGCGTTTCAATTCTGGAAACGAGCTAATGAAAATCAAGAATTAGCTTGGGAGGATTACTTAAGACTTTGTCAGCAAGGCGGAAGTCTGAATTTCACAGAGCTTGTTCAAGTCGCGAAGCTAATTTCACCCTTCAAAGAAGGCTGTGTGGCATCGGTAATTGGTCATATCGATTCATGGCTTGATCAGGTTGATGATGCTAAGCTTTAAATCATAGGCTGGACATGAGTGATTTGCAGTCCGCTGTCACAGTCCTTACCAGTTTCATAGGAGCGATTGCCGAGAACTTCTTCTAAGGCTTGGTAATCAGCCGAAGAACCTCGTTGTAAGGCTTGTATGGCTGCTTGGAGGACGATTTGTCCATCTTCCATCGCAATATCCCATAAGTCCCAAATGCTGTATGTGTACGTTTCATCTAATGATGTAGGACAATTCCAAACCGTCTTGGCTTCGTTTAAATAATCAAGCGGAGCCGGATGCTTGGTATAGACCAAAGGCGATATTTGACCGAAGGTGAATAAACGTTTGATTCCTTTCGGATCGTGGAACAAGCGTTGAGCTCGAATCATGTCGATGTAAGCATCGTTCCAATCCTTCTCAGAAACCTGCGATGCATGGTCAGGATAGTGAATGGCAGCAGCGTGGGCAAGCGCTGGAACAATGCCGAGGGGCAGAGCTTCTCCAACATCTATTTCTTTCCATACAGGCGTATTCCATGTCTGTAGTCCAAGTTTGCGACGAACAATGAGTGTGTCCATAATAATCTCAAATCGTTGGTGATCCCATTTCTTGAAGCCTGATTTGTAAAAAACGTAGGGATGCATGTTGCGGTCGAGAATATGGTGTGTAAGGAATCCAAGTGCATAAACAACAGCGGGATTATACAAGCCCCTGCCTTGCATATGGGAAAGTAGATCCATTAAGAACGGACCGCATGCTTTCGTATGCATGAGACTTCCCAATTGATTGAGTTTCTTGTCTTTTTTCCAAGGTAAGAAGTTATGATAGAACAAGAAATCCGGTCCTTGGCAGCCAAGGGAGAAAACATGTCGCAGCTGCTTATCACTAAGCATATTGGCATGCCCCAATTGGTTCATTAATTCTTGACCGAAAATCAGATGTGTCCAGATGTTAGGCAATTGTGCCCCTCCTAATAAGTGATGTACAAACATACATGAAAGAACCATTTTATTTTATCATAAAGAGGAATTTTAAGGGCACATTTCATGAACTATTTGATCAACTAAGAGCTGTTACAGGAGGAATAATCTTTACATCGTCGAATTCAAACATTTGGTGATGGAAACCATCCATGTATTATTAAGATGGGGGATAAATGAATGGATATGCTTTCGAGAACGGAACCGTCATTTGCCGCGGTATTCGAATTCACAACGATGGGCATGGCGATTATTTCGCTCAATGGTCAATGGATGAAGATGAATAACAGCCTAAGCGCGATAACTGGATATTCGGAAGAAGAATTATTATATACGGATATAACTACGATCTTTTTGTCAGAAGAGACCGACAAACTGCTTCGACACTTAGAGCAATTGTTGTCTGGGGATTTGCGCTCTTTTCAGATCGAACAAAGAATGAAGTCAAAAGAGGGAACAATTATAAGGGTGGAATGCGGGATTTCGCTAATTAGAAACTCTGACAATGAACCTCTTTATTATATGGCCCAAATGAAAGATCTCTCGATAAAGTCCGAGATGGAACGTAAACTTGAGGAGAGTGAACAGCGGTATAATTCATTAATTGAGCATAATCCTGCGGGGATCTTAACAAGTGATTTGAACGGTTTGATCATTAGTGTGAATCCTGCTATGGAGCGGATTCTGGGTTACACGAAGACGGACATGGTTGGACTATCTATCCATCAATTCTGGGAACAAGAAAAACAAGAGAATCCAACAGAATACCCGACCGATAGTGTGCTCTTGCAGACGGATAATTACATGCTTCGGGTTACGCAAAAGAGTGGTGATAAGATTGAATTAGGCTTAAAAAATGTGCCAATTATCGTGAATGGGATAATAGAAGGCGTTTATATTATCGCTAGAGATATCACGCAGCATAATAAAGACCGGGAGTCATTGAGAGTTGCGCAGCAGGATCTGCATGACACTGTTCGCAGACAGCAAGGAATGACCATGAAGTTCAGAGAAATGCGAGGGAAATTCATTCATACCTTATGTGACGGTGAACTTCTGTATAGGCTCGGCTATAAGCCATCGCATATCATTGGTAACGGCTTATATGAGATATGGCCATTTTATATGGCTGCTAATCTCGATAAGTATTACCGCAGGGCATGGAGCGGGGAAGAAAATGTCATGTATGAAGCCACATTCCGGGGGATTACGTATTTGACATCTTTACGTCCCATTTTTGAAAATGGCCGCGTGGTTGAAGTGATCGGCTCTTGTGTGGACATTACGGAACGTAAACAGATGGAAATGAAGCTTAGAGAAACGAAGGAGCTGCTGGAATCTTTTATTAATAATACAACAGATGCCATCTGCGTTCTTGATCAACGGTTTAAGGTTATTTCTGTAAATTCCGCCTATGAGAAAGTATTTGGTTGGAATCAGGATGAGCTTCTAAACCAACCATTGCCCATATATCCAGATTTCTTGGAAGAGCATCCGAAAGAAATTCATGACATATTGAAAGCCGGAAATCAAATTTCAGGGTTAGAGACTGTTCGAGTTCGTAAAGATGGACAACTCATTCATGTAAGTGTGACCAAAACGCCAATTAAGAATGAGAAGGGCGAGATTATCGGGTTCGCTGGTATTACGCGAGATATTACAGAACGGAAACGAACAGAAGAATTGTTGCGTAAATCAGATAAACTCTCTGTCGCAGGCCAGTTAGCAGCAGGGCTTGCTCATGAAATCAGAAATCCGCTCACGTCACTCCGAGGTTTCTTGCAGCTGCTGCAGAACGATATGAAGGGAAAACAGCACTATTTTGACATCATGCTGTCCGAATTGGATCGGATTAATTTCATCGTTAGCGAATTCCTCGTTATTGCGAAACCGGAAGCTATTCACTACAAAAGAAGTGATTTGATCAATATATTACAAACCGTGATTGCGCTGCTTGATACGCAGGCTAATCTTTGCAATGTGCAGCTATTGCTCGAGTTTGAGTCTGATATTCCGGAGTTCGTTTGTTCCGAGATGCATCTTAAGCAATTGTTTATTAATTTGGTGAAAAATGCGATTGAAGCCATAACGAAGGATGGACAAATTAAGATTACCGTTTCCATGCAGGGCAGCGAGATGATCCGAGTGAGGACTCAGGATAATGGATGTGGCATACCAGAGGAGCGGGTCAAGCAATTAGGTGAACCTTTCTATACAACGAAGGAAAAGGGCACAGGACTCGGACTAATGATGTGTTTCAAGATCGTTGAAGCGCACAAAGGCACAATGTCGATTCAGAGCCAAATTGGAGAAGGAACCATAATTGATGTGTTTTTGCCGACGCAGACGATAAGTAAGGACATGAGTGATTTCGAATAGCATGAATGTAAAAACCGCCAGACCTGTCAATTAACAGGAACGGGCGGTTTTATTCATTTCTAAAAACGGATACTAAATTCATTCGACTCTCTGGAATACCATTTCGTCATCGAGGAGTCTTGTTCACAATGAATTTGTACTTCATCAGGTGTATATTTTACGATAAAACCCGAATTTACCTGATAATAAACGCCTAATGAATCTAACGACCAAACATAAACAGGTGTCTTTGTAAGAGCGGCAATGAAAATTTCTGTATCTGTTTCCAGTAGTTTGGTTCCGTAAATCATCTTCACACCTCTGTCTTAGTATTTTGAAAAAACAGCGCTTATTACTAGTGACAGCATGAACTTACAAACAATCACAAACTGTTCCTATTTTTTTGTAGCGTTTCGGTTTTATACCAAGTACAATCAAAGTTGTGCAATTTTGAATACGATTGACAGGGAGAATCAGCATGAAATTCGCAGTTCAATATATATCATTTTTTGTGATCCAAGGGGAAGGTGCCGACGCGGCATAGGCTAAAAATTATCGCCATTATCAGACTTTGGACGAAAACGATTATGAAGATAGTGCGTTACAACAATTCCTAGACGGTGAGTTCGTGCGAATTGCTAAACGCAAAGTTGAGCGTAACCCGGTAGCTGAGCAGGTGCCTACGAAAATAGGGCGTTTCATTACTGAGCCAGGCTTCGAATTAGAAAGCAATCCGAACTATAATCTATTCGCGCGTCTGCGCTATGCAGAGAACAAACAGGACTTTCTTAATGTTAGTGATGAACTTTTGAATGCTTATCTGAACACAAGCGCGGTCAGGGGCGGAGCTTTTCTTGTCGCAAGCGCGAAGCTTAATCAATATTTCGATGATCCCTTTCACATGCTCGTTACTTTGAGGATTTCCTAAAATATGTAGAATATGAGCAGTCCATGCCAGAAATATTGCATCATCAAGTTCTAGGGCTCGTTCAGCAGCAGTTAGAGAGAGACTATCAGCATAAACCTGAGGAACGTGAGCAGGAAGAAAAGGATTTGGAAATCTGGGCAGCCAGTGAAAAGCGCGAGCTTCAGGAGAAGTGGACACCGACTCAGGTCATGGATGCCGCCAATTATTTGGCCCAGCAGAAGCCGGATCTGGAAATGCGCATTAAGCTTGATCATATCAGTGTGAAGGCGCAGCTTGCCGATTATGGACGCAAGGTTCACATTGCCAGACAAGGTGAACGGTATGTCATCCTGATTGAAGGCGATTATTTACACTTTGAAAAAGGTGTATCACCAGTTGAATTGCTAAGACCAGATGATCTTCATGCTGTCATTGAGCGGATTACAAGAGAAGAAGAAAACGATAGATAAACGTAAAAAAATAGGGTTCCCACCACTATGAATTCCTTGTATAATAGGGAAGCTTTGCAAGAATTGACTAACGGTAAATTAGGAATGGGCAGAAGGAGAAAGGGGTCAATGGCTGTGATCGTGGTTGGGGGAATGATTGGTCTAGGTAAAACATCTGTATCGACTTTGCTTGGACAAGAATTAAATTCAAATGTTTATTATGAAAGTGTTGATGATAATCCGATACTTCCGCTTTTTTACACGGCAACTCCGGAAGAAATTGAGAAGAAGCGATATCCGTTTTTACTTCAATTACACTTCTTGAATACAAGATTTAAGGCAATTAAACAAGCGTTAGTACATAATCGAAATGTACTGGATAGAAGTATCTATGAGGATTGGTACTTTGCCAAAGTGAATCGGGAGTTAGGTCGTATTTCACAGCTGGAATTTGATGTTTATGAGGGGCTTGCGGACAATATGATGTCTGAGCTTGCCGAGCTTCCTAAGAAAGCGCCGGACCTCATGGTTTATCTAAAAGCTTCATTCGAAACGGTTATGTACCGCATCGGACTGCGGGGACGCAGCTTCGAGCAAGATCAATCTTTAGTTGATTATTATCGGCAGCTTTGGTCAGGTTATGATGACTGGGTGATGAATCATTATCATGCCTCTGAAGTGTTGATTGTAGATATGGATCGTGTTGATGTTGTGAATCGTTCAGAAGATGCGATCGAATTAGTTGAGCAGGTACGTGCCAAGCTTTCCGAATTAGTCATCGTTTAAAATGGAAATATCGATGGGCCCCCTCATACCGAGGGGGTCTTTCGAATTATGTAGGAGTTTAATTGGGTTTAGAAATTAAAGGTGATCTAGATCTTTCCTTTTTACTTTCATTTGGTTATAAAGTCCTGTGAAATTACATATACTATCGAAATATGACGGTATTTATCTCTATTTGTTGTATCTCGAGTAAAATTATTGTATGATACATTATGTATCATGCAAAGAAGTGAATTCTTCAATGGAAGAGTAGGTGATGAGTTTGTTATTTATCGTATGTTACAGAGGAAAGCCTATGTGCCCGCCACTTTCTAAATTGGCAGCAAATGAGAAAATGATGAAGTTAAGCCGATTTTTCTCTAATCTTGAGATCGTTGAGGTTAAACAACAATTAGTTGCAACATAACAGAATATAAACTTCATGCCCTCATAATAACGCACCTCCTTAACCTTTGGTTTTAGGAGGTTTTTGTCTTGACTGGATTATGTTACAGTAGATGGAAATGGTTTGTAGGTTATGGAGGGCAACATGACTAATATCTTACCTACTACTAGGAAAGCAATTATCATTGGAGCTGGAATTGGTGGATTAACGACAGCGCTATTCTTACAAAAGCAAGGTTGGGAAGTTGTCATCTACGAGAAAAAGAAAGAGCTATCCGAGTTCGGTGCCGGAATTGTATTAGCTGCGAATGCCATGCATGTATTAACGGAACTTGGCTGTGATGAACAAGTGAGGGTAGCAGGCGCTAAAGTTGGAATGGCTGAAATTCGCTCATGGGATGGTAAACCGATTACTTCAGTTCCCGTCTCGAAGCAAGCCGCTCAATACGGAACTTATAGCTACCTTATTCATCGCGCTAAGCTTCAAATGATTTTATTTCAACAACTAAATGAACGAACAACCGTTTATATGAATAAAAAACTGATAACTTTTGAACAGGATCCGCATCGGGTTATTGTCTATTTTGATGATGGAACAGAAGATACCGGGCATATCTTAATCGGTGCAGATGGCATTCATTCACGAGTGGCACATCTATTATTTGGCATAGAACAGCTGCGGTATTCAGGTTTTAGAGCTTTCCGGGGTATTACTACGTTCTTGGATAAGCGATATATTCCAGAGATCGGTGGAGGATTTGAGGCATGGGGAAGAGGACGACGGTTTGGTTTTTCCCAAATTGGCGAGGGACAAGTTTTTTGGTTCGCTGCAATCAACACAGTTTCAGGGACAGGTGTGGATCGTAAGAAGGACTACGTTCTTAAGCAATTTGAGGGCTGGCATAATCCGATTGAGCAGGCTATCCAGTCAACAGATGAGGGGTCAATATTAACGCATGACATTCATGATCGTAAACCACTTGAAAGATGGAGCCGAGGGAGAGTAACACTGCTTGGTGATGCGGCTCATCCTATGCTGCCTAATCTCGGGCAAGGAGGCGCTCAGGCGATGGAGGATGCTTTGATATTAGCTAGATTTCTAGAGGGAATTTCAATGCTTTCATTAAACAGCGTGACAGCGGCATTTCATTCTTATGAAAGTAATCGCAAACCCCGAACCAATCAAGTTGTGCGTCAATCCAGACGAATGGCTCGCATCGTGCAAATGAGTAATCCGGCTGCTATTATGCTGCGTAATCAGGTGCTTAGACTTCTTCCTGATGTTGTCCAAATGAAGCAATTGGATTGGCTTCTGGGTTATCGCGTGTAATAATAACGTATTGAACAATCAATTGATCATCAAATCATTGGAGGTGTTCCATGAACATACTAATTCTAGGTGGTACCAAATTTCTGGGAAGAGCTCTTACGGAATCCGCTATAGCAATGGGGCATGAAGTAACATTATTTCACCGGGGACTGCACGACGCGAGTGCCTTTCCACAGGTCCGGCATATCATTGGTGATCGGAACGTTGATTTAGCTTTGCTGCAAGGGCAAGAATGGGATGCGGTGATCGATACAAGTGGATATCAGCCAGAGGTTGTAGATGCGGCTGCCAAGTTGTTGAAGGATCAAGTGAAACACTACACCTTCATTTCAAGTGTTTCCGTATATGATGATCTACGGAAAGTGAATTTGAATGAGTCAGCACCAGTGGCTGTATTGGAATCTATAGAAACAATTGATCCAGGGCGGCGTTACGGTGCTCTTAAAGCACTTTGTGAACAAGCGGTGAAGCAATCATTGCCTGATCGAACATTAATCATACGCCCAGGTCTCATTGTTGGCCCGAATGACGCATCGGATCGATTCACTTATTGGCCAGCTCGTTTTCATCGCGGGGGAGACGTACTAGTTCCTTTACCGAAAGAACGGAAGCTCCAATTTATTGATGTAAGAGATTTGTCATCTTGGATTATTCGGCTAGTTGAACAAGGCACAACAGGAACCCTCCATGCAAGCGGCAACAATTATACAATGGAAGAAGTAGTTGAAGCATGTAAAAGTGTAAGTGTTAAAGAAACAGCTTGTTCATGGGTATCAGAGCCATTCTTAGTGGCACACGAAGTAGGGGAGTGGATGGAGCTTCCGCTTTGGATAAAGAGCGATAGTTTAGTCGGGATGTTGGCAATAGATAATGCCAAAGCCTTTGAATCGGGGCTAACTACAAGACCGTTGATCGAGACCGTCCAAGATACATTGGCTTGGGATTTAGGACGATCAGCAGATACAGAGCGCCTTGCAGGAATGGACCCCTCCCGCGAACAAGAACTGCTTGGACTATGGCGTGATTTAAGCAATTGATGGAGATTTGAGTCCAGAAAATAATTTTTCGAAATGTGTGAAATTCAATAGAATAGATGGATAACACCGAATATAATGGAATAGTATACTTTGAGAAAAAGGAAGAGGTGCTGTCCATGTATGATTCTGCGGATATTCAAAGTAATAAGGGAATGGCCATCATTGCATACATCTTGTTTTTTATCCCGCTCATCGCTGCAAAAGACTCCAAGTTTGCATGGTACCACGCTAACCAAGGCCTTACATTGCTTTTGGCCGCAGTCATCTTGAATGTTGTTTTGGGAATCATCCCGATTATTGGTTGGATTCTACTGCCTTTAGCGAATTTGGGCGTGTTTATTTTAGCTATTCTGGGCATTGTAGCTGCTGCTCAAGGTCAAGTAAAACCACTCCCGATTATCGGAGGCTATACACTGTTGAAGTAGTAAGACATACATATGAGAAGCAGGTTGCCGATTGCGGCAGCCTGCTTTTTTTTTAACGCTGCGACTGCCGCGAGAAGCCCGCCGTTAAGCGCCGAAAAGGCGCTTACAGCTCGACGTACCGCGAGAAGTCCGCCGTTAAGCGCCGAAAAGGCGCTTACAGCTCGACGCGTCGCGAGAAGCCTGCCGTTAAACGCCGAAAAGGCGCTTACAGCTTGACACGTCGCGAGAAGCCCGCCTGTTAAGCGCCGAAAAGGCGCTTACAGCTTGACGCGTCGCGAGAAGCCTGCCTGTTAAGCGCCGAAAAGGCGCTTACAGCTTGACACGTCGCGAGAAGCCCGCCTGTTAAGCGCCGAAAAGGCGCTTACAGCTTGACACGTCGCGAGAAGCCCGCCGTTAAGCACCGAAAAGGCGTTTACAGTCCGCACCTGAGGTGTAGCCTCAGTTTTTTTAAACCGATGATGATTTAAAATGAAGCTGCCAATTCAGCAATACGTTGATTTACGTTGTCTGTATACAACCCGCCGTGATAGCAAATAACAGCTTCGATGTCGTATTCGCTGAACTTCTTAAGTGATTGCATCGCTAACTCATAGTCAACAGAGTACTCCGGTATCGGACCGAGAAGTTGGCCATCTGAAACTACTAAGGCATCAGCCGCAATCAATGTTTTGCTCTGTTTGTGGTACAAACTGACATGTCCCGGTGTATGGCCTGGGGTATGTATGACGATAATTCCACCACAGCCCGCAAGTTCGAGTCCATCTTCAAGAATGCCATTGACTGGACCTTTAGGCGGATTCTCCAAAGCTGATCGAAAGGCTTTTCGCCATTCCGGTGAAATATCCGCAGGTAAGCTAGCGACCGCTTGTTCGATCGATTCTGGGGTGATTTTGATCAACATCTTCTCACCTTGAATATAAGGTTTCTCTATTTCACTGGCCAGGATATCAAGCTTATGCGGAGATATGCTTATGAAATCTGGTAAGCTTCCTATATGATCTATATCTTGATGGGTAATAATAATCGTCTTCAAATGACGGAGTGGAACATTATGTTCCTCCATGGCTTTCTGTATAAGCGGCAATATACCGGGATATCCGGTGTCCACCAGAACGGCACCTCCTTCATCGGAAATAAGGGTTGGGTGTATGACATCGATACGCCCCATGATAGGAACTGACAGTTCAAGCATATAAATACCGTTTGCAATCTGCATTTGAATCCCTCCAAAGAGAAATGATAGTGAAAGAACAGTGCTATCATACCTAGGAGGTTGATGGTTTGTCAAACAAATATTTAAATATAACACAAAACTTGAATAAAGTCAATATATTTCTATCTGTGAACTCGACGTATTTAGTTTTGTCCAAATTTTGATCAACGTGTGAATAAAATATGAACAAATTTTGGATTTGTGATATACTATGTTTATAAAGCACTTACATTGAAGGTTTGGAGTGATAATTATGGCAAATAGAGCCGTTTTGATCAGTAGTAATGAGCGCAGTGAGCGCGATGTGATGCCATTAGTCAAGATGATGACAATAGCGGCATGGGCGTTGCTTGGCATAGGATTACTATTAAGTTTGTTGAATATGGATCATTTTAGTGATCGTAATGCCTCTTTGATGGTTGGTATTGGCTTCATGGTAGGTAGTGTGCACATCTATGTGATTCGGACAGCAATTCACTTGGTGCATTCACGTGCAGCTTCAAAGACCGAATGAGTATAACGTATTAAGAGCAGTTAAAAAGCCTTTCAAGTGACAACTTGAAGGGCTTTTTCATTTTCATGCGTTTTCATACATTTCTATAATAGTCAACAAACGTTCTGTGACATTTGTTTTACAGTAAAACGTCGATCCTTTGACGTATTTGTTAAGTTGCGTTTGCGACAGTGTACTTTTATCAGCGAGATGATATCTTGATAATAGATCAGATTTGTTGATAGGGAGGTTAAGTAGGATGAAGAAGAGAACACTCGTACAAGCTATGCTGCCCTTCATGATGGTCGCCATCATTGTTTTATTGGCAGGCTGCAGTAATCAAGCTATGGTACTGGATCCCAAAGGACCTGTGGGTGCAGAACAGAAAGATTTGATTGTGATTTCCACTATTCTATGCACGGTAATCCTCGTTCCTGTACTTGCGCTAACCGCATGGATCGTTTGGCGGTATCGTGATAAAGAAGGCAATAAAGCATCTTATAAGCCGAATTGGGCGCACAGCACGACCTTAGAAATCGTTTGGTGGTCAGTTCCCATCATTATTATTGTAGCCTTGGCTGTCATAACTATTCGTTATACACACGAACTAGAGCCTTCAAAGCCGTTGAAATCCAATAAACCACCCGTCACCATTCAAGTGACATCCCTGGATTGGAAATGGTTGTTTACGTATCCGGAGCAGGGCATAGCAACAGTCAACTATTTGCAAATTCCAGAGGATACACCGATTAAATTCGAGCTAACCTCTGATGCTCCGATGAACTCGTTCTGGGTCCCGCAGTTGGGTGGACAGATCTATACGATGTCAGGTATGGCGATGACACTATATTTGCAAGCCGATGAGATCGGGCATTACTTCGGAACAGGAGCGAATTTCAGTGGTGCGCATTTCGCGGATATGACTTTCGATGTGAATGCAACATCTCAGAGCGATTTCGATGCTTTCGTAGCCAAAACGAAAAAGGTTCCGACAAAACTTACGATGGAAAGCTATGAAGCATTAGCAAAGCCTGGTAAATCGGATGTGCAATATTTCTCCTCCGTGCCAGATGGACTTTTCGAAAAGATTGTAACGAAATATACGAATGGTCAATCCATTCACAGTGGTCATGGCAGTACAGAATCCGTGAAAGAGACGAGTAAGCCTCAATCAACGGACAAAAATGCCCCTATGAACCATAATGATCATAGTCAAATGAAAATGACAAAATGATCGATCAAAGCTTTTGAGAAAGGGAGATCTGCTCATGTTGGATAAAATAAAGCAATTCGCATCAGAGTTTTTCGTAACGGGCGATCCACTCATCCTGGGTGCTCAGGTTAGTATCGGACTCTCGATGATCGCTATGATATTCGTACTGTCTTATTTCAGAAAGTGGGGCTGGCTCTGGCGTGAATGGTTAACAAGTGTTGACCATAAACGAATCGGGATCATGTATATCATTTGTTCGATCATGATGCTGTTCCGCGGCGGTGTGGATGCGCTTCTAATGCGTCTACAGCTAGCGATGCCAAACAGCGAATTTCTACAAGCGGAGCACTATAATCAAATTTTCACAACGCATGGTGTGATCATGATTTTATTCATGGCTATGCCTTTGATGTTCGGTTTATTTAATATCGTAGTCCCTCTGCAAATTGGAGCTCGAGACGTCGCTTATCCGTTCTTGAACTCACTTAGCTTCTGGATGTTCTTCTGGGGTGCTATGCTTTTCAACGTATCGTTCGTCATCGGTGGATCACCGGATGCAGGATGGCTGAGCTATCCGCCTCTTTCGGAAATGTCACACAGTCCTGGTGTTGGACAGAACTTCTATATCTGGGGGATTCAAATATCCGGTATCGGGAGTTTGGCAACAGGGATTAACTTTATCGTGACCATTTTGAAAATGCGTGCGCCTGGCATGAAGTTGATGAAGATGCCGATGTTTACATGGTCCGTATTTTCAAGTTGCATTATGATTATCTTTGCTTTCCCGATCTTAACAGTGACGTTAGCCTTATTATTCCTTGACCGTTTCCTTGGCGCACATTTCTTCACTTTGGATGGCGGCGGGAATCCGATGATGTACATCAATTTGATCTGGATGTGGGGTCACCCTGAGGTTTACATTGTTGTCGTTCCGGCTTTCGGAATTTTCTCGGAAATTGTTTCTACCTTCTCCAAAAAGAAATTGTTTGGTTACAAATCAATGGTTTTTGCCATGTTGATTATTAGTTTATTGTCCTTCTTCACTTGGGCGCATCACTTCTTTACGATGGGGTCAGGCGCGAATGTTAACGCCTTTTTCGCCATTAGTACGATGTTGATTGCGATACCGACCGGAGCTAAAGTATTTAACTGGTTATTCACGATGTTCCGCGGTAAGATTCGTTTTACGACACCTATGATGTGGACGATTGCCTTCATTCCATGTTTCGTTGTTGGGGGCATGACAGGGGTATTGTTATCTGTTGCGCCAGCTGATTTTCAATTCCATAATAGCTACTTCCTAATTGCGCATTTCCATCAAGTCTTAATTGGTGGTGTGGCTTTCGGTTACTTCGCTGGACTTTACTACTGGTGGCCGAAAATGTTCGGCTTTAAGCTGAACGAACACTTAGGTAAATGGGCATTCTGGCTATGGAACATTGGATTCTATGTTTGTTTCATGCCGCAATATTTCTTAGGATTAGATGGTATGACTCGTCGTACGTACACGTACGATTTCGATATGGGCTGGGGACCGTTAAATCTCGTGTCAACCGTTGGTGGTTTCCTTATGGGAGTCGGATTCATTTTCCAAGTATGGCAAATTGCCCACTCGATTAAATTCAGAGAACCGGATGTATCCGGGGATCCATGGGATGGCCGTACATTAGAGTGGTCGATTCCTTCGCCAGCTCCAATTTATAACTTTGCTGTATTGCCAGAAGTAAGCGAGGCAGATGCATGGTGGGAACAAAAGCAGAAGCAAAGCTTAACTACCAAGCAACCAGCCAAGATTGTATATGAACCGATTCACATGCCTAAGAACTCTTCCATTCCATTCCTAATGTCCGCTCTGTGGTTTTTCGCTGGATTTGGTTTTGTATTTAATTGGATGTGGCTGACGATTCCGGCCTTAATTGGTGTCGCGATCACGATGATTGCACGTTCGTTCAGCTATGATACGGATTATTATATTCCTGCTGATGAAGTGAAACGTACGGAAGCCGCATTGAAAGGGGCGAAAGTATAATGGCACATGCAGCTACGCAAGGTGGGCATCACGCCCACGATCATGAACATGATCACGAGTCGCTCAAAACGTTCGGATTCTGGATATTTCTAATCACGGACTGTATCTTATTTGGATCTTTATTTGCAACTTACATGGTTCTTCATCAAAATACAAACGGGGGTCCAACCCCGGAAGAATTGTTCAAGATGCCAGGTATCATTGCGGAAACCTTTATCTTGCTTACTAGCAGCTTCACAAGCGGTCTAGCCGTTCTTGGCATGCACAAAGGGAACATGAAACAGTTAATCGGCTGGCTCGCCGTAACCGTGCTACTGGGAGCTTCATTCGTTGGACTCGAGTTATATGAATTCATTAACATGGTTAATCATGAGGGCGCAACAATTAGCACGAGCGCATTTTTATCAGCTTTCTTTGCATTAGTAGGTACACACGGCTTACACGTTTCGGTTGGTTTGATCTGGATGGTCGGGTTGATGCTGCAATTGAAACGCCGCGGCATCACAGCAGTAACCAAACGCAAAGTGGCTGTCATTTCCTTGTACTGGCATTTCCTTGACGTTGTTTGGATCTTCGTATTTACAGTCGTCTACTTGATGGGGGTGATGTAAGATGAGTCAACCGCATACAGGTTCACATGAAAATCATGACGCTCATGGTTCATTGAAATCTTATATCATTGGCTTTGCTCTCTCGATCATTCTGACCATCATTCCACTCGTTGCCGTCATGAACCATATGTTGAGCAAAACAGGCACAATCGTCTTGATCCTCATCATGGCTGTACTGCAATTCGGTGTTCAATTGTTCTTCTTCATGCATGTGAAAGAGGGCGAGAACGCACGCTGGAATATCATGGCGCTGATTTTTGGCCTTGTCATCTTGCTGACTATCGTAGCCGGTTCGATATGGATTATGACTTATAATCAAGTGGCTCATTAAGAAAAGGAAAGACGTTTTCACCACGTTTGGCGTGGTGGGAACGTCTTTTTTACATGTTTTGTTGGACTGCTGCAATGCCTCGGATAGTAGTGAAACTTAGGAAATGGCAGCTGAGACGATGATTTTCATCGCTAAAGTACATGGAGTACCTGTAATTCCCTCCATAGCGATGAAAAACATTCTTATGCGATGAAAAACATGCTTATAGACGCCGACTCAACCTTAATCCCCTGAAGATGTCACCTGTTACGATGATTCTCATCATTAAATTACTCAGAGTACGTCTAGCATGTCGGCTTGTTTCGTTCCTTAGCTTCACGTTTCTCTTGTTGTACCGCTTTTTCTCCGAATTGATCTAAGCGAGAAGGGCTGCCTGAGGGTCCATTGTTTTTGGGCTTACTATTTCTTCCACTCATGATTTATCACCTCCGTCGATTCAGCTTTTGCTAAATGATTATCGTTCATTCAGTGTGGTAATAAATAGTTGTCTTTCTATCTCGTGCGTGATACATTATGTATCAGAGATACTATTTGTATCATTCATCTAGAATGGACAAGCTATTCTATTGAACGGAGAGGAGCCGAATGATTCGCAGAAGCCAACGATTTCGTAACCATCTCGACGATAATCTGATTCATCTGCATAAGAACTTGTTCATAAGCCCTTCTGATCCACAATATTATGAGAAAGTGATCCGATATATTGACGCTAATTCACCGGAAGCTCATTTTAAGATCGGGCAAAAATTTCACTTAAAAGGGAATTTGAAAAGGGCGATTTTTCATTACAAAGAGGTTCTTCGAACGTATCCATCGCCATTCTATTCGGCTGCTAATCGAGCCATTCGTGAATTGGATCAAGAACAAGCGGAACATGCAGCAAGTATGCAAAAGGCTTTCCCAGAGGCGGAAAAGCGGCTGTTACCTCCATTTATGAAAACAATGCTTATCGTTCTCTTTGTACTTAATTTAATGTTAGTTGTGTTGTTTGTTGGTGAAGCCCCTATTTATAAAACGATTTCGAATATGAAAATCTGGGGTATTGGAAGTGACGTTACGTATGAGACGGTGGATGTCCCGTTTATCATGTACATTGATCCAGAAACCAAAAATGAAGATATTGAAACAGCGTTGCATAAGCAGGCTTTGGAATTAGCCAAGGAGATGCCGAATTCCAGCATTCTTATTTATGGCATCGTTTCACAAGATAACGTGAACAAGGGGAAAACGCTACTTCTCACCAATGATGAATTGACGAAGAGCGCCATTGTTATCGCTCAGTATCATCCCGCGACGGATCGCACAGTAAGAATTCGCTTTCTGAATTCCGAATTTGAAAAGCACCAACCGCTTAGTGCGATTGGTGCTAATTTAGTTCGTACAGCTTTGGAATCGTACCGCAAAGATTATGGAAGGGCTCCTGTTCATCTGAATGCTCTCCTGCAAGATTATCCGAATAATTATTTGAGCTTCATTCCATTAGAAGCGATCACAAGTTCTAATGACATTTCCACGGAGTTTAACGGACGAGGGGGATGGGTCTATGATTCTAGTGTGGCTGAAGTCGAGCAGATGTTTTATGCGAACGCAGCAGGCGTTGGTCGAGTCCCCTATGAGCCCGTACATATTGAAATCAACAAGGCTGAACATCAATTGAAACTGGTTAGCGGCGGCTATTTACTGTGGGTTAAAGATATTGGTCTTGGCGCCAATGGGAGCACACCCCAAGGTGATTTTAGGGTGATGGATCGTGTTCAGCAGCCCAAAGGGAAACATGCACAGGTTTATGGGGAGGCCGGCTTGGGACTTGGAGCGATCGCGCTTCATGGAACATTCGATGAGAGCTCAATCGGCACGGATCAATCGTTGGGTTGTATTCGACTGACGAATCCGGATGTGCAGCAATTATTTCAATTTGTTCCTAAAGGCACAGAAGTTCAAATAAATCTAGCCAAAGGGGCTACGATCCATAATGAGCAAGTGAAGGACACGTTATTGCTAATTCCAATTAAGCTGCCATCCCTTGATGAATCGCCTGAACAGGTATTTCATTGGCTTGGTTAATCACACTTTGTTAATGGCATTACCTATTTTTTCTTGCGAACCGGATAAAAAAGCAGCCAAGGCTTTCCGAAGAATAGTCGGAAGCAGGCTGCTTTTTTAAATTAACTACATTAAGTTTTCTGGGTTGAGTTTTTCCAGTTCAGGGATGATGAAGCGTCCGTCTTTGCGAATGAGAACATCATCAAAGTAGATTTCGCCGCCACCATATTCGGGACGTTGGATAAGCACCATATCCCAGTGAACGGAGGAGCGGTTCGTATTATCCGCTGTCTCATAAGCTTGACCTGGAGTGAAGTGAATGCTGCCATCAATTTTCTCATCAAATAAAATATCTTTCATTGGATGTTGGATGTATGGGTTTACGCCAATTGCAAATTCGCCGATATATCGAGCACCGTCATCGGTATCCAGGATATCATTCAATTTCTTAGTGTCATTGCTGGTAGCTTCAATAATACGACCATTTTCGAATCGTAATACAATGTTCTCAAAAGAAGTGCCAGAATATATCGTAGGTGTGTTATAGCTGATTACACCATTAACGGAGTCCTTCACAGGTGCTGTGTATACTTCACCATCAGGGATGTTTCTCAGACCAGAGCAAGGAACGACGCCAATATTTTTGATTGAGAAGCTAATATCAGTCCCTTTGGCAACAAGGCGAACGCGGTCTGTACGGTTCATCAGGTCGACAAGCGATTCCATAGCGACAGCCATTTTGCTGTAATCCAGATTACATACATTAAAGTAGAAATCTTCGAAAGCCTCGGTGCTTTTGCCGGCCAGCTGAGCCATCGAAGGATTCGGATAACGCATTACGCACCATTTCGTATTGTTAATGCGTTCGTCGAAGAGAGGACGCTGGAAGTATTTCAGATAGAGCCTCATTTGATCATCGGGTACATCGGACGATTCGGTAATATTATCACCACTACGGACAGCTACATAAGCATCCATCTGCTTCATTCGCGCAAGCTCAAATTCGGACCATTGGCTAAATAGCTCTTGTGTACCGGTCATCTGTAAGCTTCTCATGATTGCTGGGTCACGCAGCTCGATGAAAGGTTTTCCGCCTACTGCATATACTTCTTCAATGAAGCATTTGGCGAGTTCGGGGTCTTTGACTCCAATCATTTCAATTAGAATGTTTTCTCCAGGTTGAAGGCTTACTGAATAACGGATTATATTTCGGGCAAAAGTTTGAAGTCTTGGATCTCTCATTCTATAGGTCTCCCTTAATTGAATATAGGTACTTACAAATTATATCGCAACAGGCGTTCTTAAGCCAATAATGACTAATGATTTCGTGGAACTTAGTGGGGTATGCTACAATATATCAAGGAATGACAGACAACAGAAATTACAACTAGAGGAGGACGCAATGGCAAGAGATCAGATTAAAGTACCATTCGGGTACGAACCTCCGGCGGAGACTCATAAAGGAACCGTCTTATTATTTGAAACATTTGAGGACTGGACGGAGACAGAAGTGCACGCTTTTACTAGATGGGCGGAGGAAAGAAAGTTCGTTCGAGCTATCTTTTATCCCCAGCATGAGGAAACCCTTCGGAGAATGGACATACCTTGTCAGCAGCCCTATTATGCCCGTGTGAAGCATTTGGAAAGCCTTCTGGAACAAGTGGATACCACCCTTCAATTGGACTTGGATAAGTGGGAAGGGAAGCGTAAAAAGTACACACCAATAGATACATCTTTGAAATTTTTGACGGATAAAACGCCCGGACCCCATTTTGTGTGTATGAGTGACCGGTATGCGAATCTATTCGTTACGTATCCTTCCTTCAAGGAATGGATAAAAAAAGTAAGACTCGTCATCATCAACCAATTCCATGTCCCTCTCCATGGTAAGCTGAATGAATACGTGGAGAGATGGGAAGTTGTGGATTTTGGAAATGGCTCTTAAACAACGAATCTCGAGTAACAAATTAATCATATTAATTATGGTCGTTATCGTGGCAGGGATGAGTCAAGGTATGCTCCTGCCGCTGCTAACGATCCTTTTGGATCGTTCGGGTGTCTCAACGGAAGCGAATGGTCTGAATGCTGCAGCCCTTTATATTGGTATTTTCTCCACGATGTTCTTCATAGAAAGGCCTGTGCGAAGATACGGATATAAGCCGGTCATCATGGTTGGGATGGGACTGGTCATCATGGCAACTTGTTTGTTCCCGGTATGGCAGCAGATTGGTTTCTGGTTTGTACTTCGTTTGCTTGTAGGGATTGGGGATAGCGCCCTGCATTATGCTACGCAGTTATGGATCGTAACGTCAAGCCCTAAAGAGCGTAGAGGACGTAATATCTCTTTATACGGCATGGCTTATGGTGTTGGTTTTAGCTTAGGACCTGTAGGAATTACCTTGCTCAAGGCTGGTAGTTGGGTTCCCTTTTTGACGACCAGCTGCTTTTTCTTAATCGTTCTGACGCTTGTACTGCAGTTGTCCAATGAGAAGCCAGAGCAACTGGACAAAGTGGAGGCAGTGCATAAGCGTGCTTCAAAGGTATTGGCAATCGCTTGGTTCCCGCTCATTACCTCCTTACTCTATGGCTATATGGAAGCCTCGATGAACAGCAACTTTCCGATTTATGGGCTTCGTGCTGGTCTAACTGAATCTAATATTGGTGTTCTGCTGCCCATCATGGGGGTAGGGGGTCTCATCATGCAGCTGCCGTTAGGGATTTGGAGTGATCGTGTTGGGCGGAAAAGTATCCTTATTGTGAGTGGCCTCATTGGCTCCATCGCATTTCTATGTATTCCGTTTGCAGGTTCGAATCTTTGGTTGATTGGACTCTGTTTCGGCGTTGCCGGGGGTATGGTAGGCTCGTTTTTTTCACTAGGTTTGGCCTATGCGGCAGACATACTACCCAGACATTTAGTACCTACTGCGAATGTACTTGCTTCTATCCAGTACAGCTTAGGGAGTATAGCCGGCCCATTAATGGGAGGACTAGCTATACGTTATGTAAGCACGGCAAGTATTTTTTACTTGATAAGCTTTATCTATGTCTTATTTGCCCTATCTGGGTTTACTTTTCGACGTCAATCTGTATGAAAAAAGGACACTAAACCTAACCAAGGTTTGGTGTCCTTCTTCATTTGTACGTCACTAGCCTATCTCATAGCTCGCAGCTTGATCCGTCATATATCGCTCTGTCAAAATAGTCAACATCGAAATGCCGATTTGATTTTCTCCGCCTTCAGGAATAATAATGTCAGCATATTTCTTAGACGGTTCAATAAATGCGTCATGCATCGGCTTAACGGTCGTCAAATATTGATCAAAGACAGATTGCAGCGTACGTCCGCGCTCATTAATATCTCGGGATAGTCGGCGCAGAATACGAACGTCGGGGTCTGTATCAACGAACACCTTTATGTTCAAAGCGCCGCGAAGCTCTTCGTCAGTTAAGACATGAATGCCTTCGAGCAGCACAATTGGCTTTACTTCGATGCGAATCGTTTCTTCTGAGCGAGCATGCTGCGAGAAATCATATACAGGGATATCAACAGCATTGCCGCTTTTCAATTCTTTTAAATGCTTAAGAAGCAAGGAGTTCTCGAAGGCACGGGGATGATCATAATTAATACGTTCCCGTTCTTCTAATGTAAGACCACTATGATGAAGATAATAATTATCTTGTGAAATTAATGTCACGTTCGTGGACCCTAGCTTGGTAATGATGGATCGAGCTACTGTAGTTTTTCCTGAACCGGTACCACCGGCAATTCCGATAACGAGCATGAAATGTAGTGCCTCCCCAAATAACTTGAAAACCTTCCTCCGTAGTTTAACATAATGTGCATATAAAAAGAAAAAGCGATCGAGTTTCGATCACCTTTTGCAGAGAATATTTGCCTTATCGAATTTGCTTCGGGGTATGGAACTTCTCTTGATTGGCCTCGAGATCTTGTGAAGCTTGCGTCAATTGTTCCATGGTTTGCTTTATCTGCTGCCCATACTCATCATTATTAAAAGCTTGAAGCTGCTCATGCGCTTCGTATACTTGCTGCTTAGCCTCTGTAAGAGCTGCATTTGCAGATTGTATAGAGCGAGGGTTGGCTTGTGAAATGGCTACTTGCAGTTGATGCTCAGCGTCTTGAGCTTGGAGTATAGCATGATCTGCTGTGTCAATGGCGTGCTGAAGCGGCTGCTGATGCTGATGGGTTTCTGTCATAGGGGAATGCCTCCTAAGGATAATTGTTAAGGGTAAAAAAGAACAGCGACTTTACTACATTGCTCCAAAGCTGGGGAAATCATTCTTCGTTTGGGAAATGAAATTATTTCCTGGGGAAGCGCAAAATGTGAGCGTACTTATGATATTTCGACATGAAAAGTCAGAAAATTTCGAATACAAAATCAATTGCATAAAAAGGCTATTGTTTCCAAAATAAAAGTGGACAAACCGCTTGAATATTCATAAGCTAGAGAAGATAGCTTTTTTTTGACATGATTAGACAATTAGGGTCTAAATAGGGGATGAAACGATGAGGAAATGGAAAGGTTTTTGTATAATTGCAGCTGTTACACTAAGTATTTCCGGATGTGGATCATCCAAAACCAATACAATACCAGCAAATTCGTTCACGCCTACCTTAGAGGCAAGTACCACTGTTAATGGAGATTCAGCAACCCTTCGAATTACAACGGACCTTAAGCTTTCCAAAGAGCATTATGATCAACAGCGCAAGCAAGGGGAAGGGCACGTGCATGTTTCCTTGGACAAAGCAGAAAAAGAAATCATGACGACCACTGAAAAAAATTATGAACATTTAAGCAAAGGTCCTCACGAATTAAAAGTTTCCTTACATAATAACGATCACACGCCTTACGATGTAAGCAAGACGATCACGTTTGAAGTGAAGTAGGAGCATCCCATGCCATTTCTTCCAAAGAGATTGAGCTTACAGAAAAGAATTGTTTTCGTCGTAACTGCTGTTACGGTCAGTATGCTCTCAACCATGTTGATCTTCGATACCATAAGTTTAAATCAATCCATTCGAGAAGCCTATGTGAGTCAAATTAGCGGCATGACAATTGCCATCAATGGACGCTATGAGGAATCTCGTTCCGTTGCCGATGTGCAGCAAATATTTGATTATATTCAATACAAAAATACGCGTGTACTCGAAATGAAGTTATACGATAATCAAGGCGTTGTTCTCGCGGCTTCCAATCGTTCTGAAGTTGGTAATCATATGCCTCTTTCTAGGGTAGTCGTTCCTAAGCAGGATCAAACCATTGTTGACCGTGTGCCCATGGCGGAAACGGATAAACCGGTTGTTCGTCTAACGGCGCCTCTTCAGGAGGATGGCCTTGTTGTAGGTGCGGTAGAAGTTATTTTTGATTCCTCTGAGGAAGCCGCGCTGCTGACAAAGCGAACGAAACTTATTCTGATTGTGGGCTTTAGCGTTGCTATTGTTATGTCAACATTGCTATGGCTTATTTTGCGAAGGATTGTTATTCGTCCATTAAGTCGGCTTCGTGAAGCCGCGCTTATTGTGAAGCAAGGAGGAGACCTTCCTAAGCTGCAGTTCAAAGCTTCTCCTGAAATCGCTGAGGTGTCTGAAGCTTTTAATGACATGGTCAAAAATTTGGATGAGCGCTACCATGAGCTTCAACAGGTGCTAAATACGCTGCAGGTGACACAGGACCACCTTGTCCAATCGGAAAAAATGGGGGCTTTGGGTAATTTGGTTGCCGGGGTTTCACACGAAATCAATACACCAATCGGGATCGGTGTAACCGCAATTAGTTATTTGGATCAAAAGACGAAGGAATTTAAGATCCTGTATGAGACGGGGAAGATGAAAAAGTCTGACCTTGAACAGTTCCTATCCGTTACCCAAGAGACGAATGCCATGGTGCAATCCAATTTGGAGCGCGCTTCTTCCTTGGTGCGCAGTTTTAAACAAATTTCCGTAGATCAGAGTGTTGAAGTCAAGCGTACCTTTCATTTGAAGGAGTATTTAGAGGGAATCATCTCAAGTTTGAAACCTACCCTCAAGAAAACAAGGCTCCGAGTAGATGTATATTGCGATAATGAGCTAATTCTTTACACATATCCAGGTGCTTTATCACAAATTATTACGAATTTAGTTATGAATTCTTTGAACCATGCCTATGCGATAGAGGAAGAAGGCAGTTTAACGATACGTGTTGAAGATCATCAAGACTATATTATCCTTGCTTATACAGATGACGGTAAAGGGATGACGCAAGAAGTTCTAGATCAAATTTTTGATCCTTTCTTCACGACGAGCCGCGGCAAAGGCGGAACAGGGTTAGGGATGAATATTGTCTATAATCTCGTTACACAATCACTGAATGGAACCATCGATGGTTCCAGTACCTTGGGTCAAGGAAGTTTATTTACCATTACGATTCCGAAAGAGGAGGAAGCCGTGCAATGACAGGACAAGATGGGTTAATGGACCAGGATGAGCTTCTTTTTGCTGAGGAAGAAGAGACCGATTCAGCTAAGGAAGTTACGATCGAACAAGACCCTTGGGTTGTACTCATTGTTGATGATGAGAAACAAATCCATCAAGTGACAAAAATGGTTCTACAAGATTTTGAATTTGATGGAAAGAAGCTGGAATTCCATAGTGCTTATTCGGCTTTAGAAGCCAAACAGTTATTAAAACAACAGCCGAATGCCTCATTAATTCTTCTAGATGTTGTCATGGAGCAAGATGATGCAGGGCTTCAAATTGTTAAGTACATACGCGAAGAATTGAATAATCAGGCGATACGTATTATTTTGCGTACTGGTCAACCAGGTCAAGCACCAGAGCGCACGGTCATTATGGATTACGACATTAATGATTATAAAGAAAAGACCGAACTCACAACACAAAAGCTGTTCACGACTGTGGTTACGGCACTTCGTTCTTATCGTGATATTAAAACGATTGAGAAAAGCAGATCAGGCTTGGAGGAGATTATTAAGTCATCTGCTTCGCTATTTGAGCTGCAATCTATGAAGAAATTTGCTTCCGGTGTTTTGACACAAATGACATCCATCGTTAACTTACATAAAAATGCGCTTCATTGCAGCTTTGCTGTTACCAAAGGTGTCGAAGATATTTATATCTTAGCAGCGAGCGGGGATTATGCATCCAATCAAGACGAACGAGCACGGGATGTTGTTCCTACGGATGTACTCGAAGAGATTGAACATGCCTTTCATTCCAAAAAAAGCAGCTTCGCATCAGATCGCTTTGTGATTTATTTTCAAAGTAAGATGGGGATGGAAAATGTCATCTATATGAATGGATTCAAAGCGCTCAGCGAGTGGGAACATTATTTAGTTGATATTTATTGTGCGAATGTTTCCGTGGCTTTCGAAAATATTTATTTAAACGAAGAGCTGGAGAGCACACAGCAAGAAATTATTTATACGATGGGTGAAATCACGGAAACGAGATCCAAGGAAACAGGACACCATGTAAAAAGAGTTGCTGAATACTCCCGTTTACTAGCCATCAAATATGGATTATCCGAGCAGGAAGCCGAAGTCATTCGCTTGGCTTCTCCGATGCATGATGTTGGAAAAGTTGGCATACCAGATGCGATTTTAAATAAGCCTGGATCGCTTACAAGTGAAGAATTCGACGTTATGAAAACCCATTCGAATCTTGGGTACGAAATGCTTAAACATTCGAACAAGCAAGTCTTAAATGCCGCAGCTATCATCGCGCAGCAGCATCATGAGCGTTACGATGGAACCGGGTATCCCCAAGGACTTCGCGGCGATGAGATCCATCTCTATGGTCGTATAACCGCATTAGCGGATGTATTTGACGCTCTATGCAGTGATCGTGTTTATAAGAAAGCTTGGGAACTTGATCGCGTGATGGATTTGCTTAAAACGGAACGCGGACGTCATTTCGACCCTGTAATCGTAGATCTCTTCATTAAACATTTGGATGAGTTCCTGGTAATCAAGGAGTTCTACAAGGAGCAACGT
Organism: Paenibacillus sp. JT22N1; assembly: GCF_059692155.1. Lineage (NCBI taxonomy): Bacteria > Bacillati > Bacillota > Bacilli > Caryophanales > Paenibacillaceae > Paenibacillus > Paenibacillus sp. JT22N1. The sequence goes on along the minus strand of NZ_JCAUAW010000014.1, from coordinate 44,887 downwards.
TAACGGCATTAATTACCTAAATAGCATAATATGCGAATAGCCTTCTCATACCAGCAAAACCAGACCCTAAATGAACGCGGAGCCCTTGTCCTTGGACAGGGGCTTTTTGTGTTGCGTTTAAAGATTGATAAACGACATCTAGTGAAAAGATGTGTTCGGATAAAAAAAATGCATCGATGAAAATGTCTTTCCCTATTGCAACATTTGCGAGTTTAGGTAATAATGTATCTAGAGAGTTGCCTTTGGTCAACAAATGTGAGCTTGTACAAATTAATTAGAATAATAAGTAAGATGAACGAATTGGGGAGGACATATTTATATGAACGTGATGACTGTAAGAGGGTTTTGGAAAAAGAGTGCTGCTGTTGCATTACTAGGCGTTATGATGACCGTGTCAGCGTGTGCGAATAATGAAAAAATACCTGCATCAACAACTACTTCAACGGAGAAGGAAATTAAAGTCACCACAACAGTAGGTATGATTACAGATATTGTTGAAAATGTTGGTTCCACTCATGTGAAAGTAACCGGTCTAATGAATGCTGGAGTGGACCCGCATTTATATAAAGCTTCGCAAGGCGATATTAAAAAGTTAGATGACGCTCAAATCATTTTCTACAATGGACTGCACTTAGAAGGCAAAATGGTTGAAATTTTGGAAAAGATGGGTAAGCAGAAACCGACTGTTGCCGTGTCAGATAAAATCGATCGCAAAGCATTGCGGTCCGGCGCCGAAATGGAAACGGAGTATGATCCGCACATTTGGTTTAATGTGAAACATTGGATGAAAGCTACTGAGCAAGTACGAGATTCCCTAAGTGAGTTGGATCCAACACATAAAGAAGATTATAAGAACAACGCAGCAGCATACCTTGTAAAACTTCAAGAATTAGACCGCTATGCGACTGAACAAATCGCCTTAATTCCAGAGGCATCCCGGGTTCTAGTAACTGCACATGATGCTTTCGGTTACTTCGGAGATGCGTATCACATTCAAGTTAAGGGACTTCAAGGGATCAGTACGGCATCGGAGTACGGTTCCAAGGATGTAAGTCAGCTCAGAGATTTCTTAGTCGAGAAAAAGGTGAAAGCGGTATTCGTTGAGTCCAGTGTTCCCAAAAAATCGATTGAAGCGGTCATTCAAGGAGCGAAGGAAAAGGGTCACCAAATTCAAATTGGCGGAGAATTGTTCTCTGACGCCATGGGTAAAATAGGAACGCCAGAAGGCACTTATGTAGGCATGGTTCGTCACAATGTAGATACCATAGTAAACGCTCTGAAATAGCAGTCGCTGCTAAGAATGTTTTGCATATAGAATGGTTTAGGGGGAGTGAATATGAAACAGACGAACGCGCCGCTATCGATACAAAATATGACGGTTGCTTATCATAAGAAACCCGTTCTGGAGCAAGTGTCATTAACCATTCCGGAAGGTAAATTAATTGGAATTGTCGGTCCCAATGGTGCAGGGAAGTCCACATTAATTAAAGCGGCACTGGGCTTGATTCCGAGTCTGTCCGGTGAAGTAAAGATATATGGAAAGCCCTATAAAGAACAACGCCATCTTGTTGGTTATGTGCCACAGCGAGAATCAGTTGATTGGGATTTCCCAACCAATGCCCTTGATGTTGTAACGATGGGGCGGTACGGTCATCTGGGTTGGTTCCGCAGACCGGGAAATAAAGAAAAACAAATCGCTATGTCTTGTTTAGAGAAAGTTGGGATGGCTGACTTCGCAGATAGACAAATTAGTCAACTTTCTGGTGGTCAACAGCAGCGTATTTTCTTAGCAAGAGCACTTGCACAAGATGCTAGCTTATATTTTATGGATGAACCTTTCGTGGGTGTAGATGCTGCTACGGAAAAAGCGATTATTACGCTGCTCGGAGAGCTCAAGAAACAAGGGAAGACGGTATTGGTGGTCCACCACGATTTATCCACTGTTAAAGAGTACTTCGATTGGGTTATCTTGCTTAATGTAGGTCTTGTGGACATTGGGCCGACGAATGAAGTATTTACGAAAGATAAATTACAGCAAACGTATGGCGGTAAACTAGCGATCTGGGATCGGGAAGATGCCGCGACGCAATTAGGATAAAAGAGGTGAACAACATGTTGGACTCTTTACTTCACTTATGGTTAGATCCGAATGCGCGATGGATATTACTCGGATGCTCATTACTAGGACTAAGCAGCGGTGTGTTAGGAAGCTTTGCTTACTTACGCAAACAATCGTTGATGGGGGATGCTTTGTCCCATGCGGCCCTTCCAGGTGTCTGCGTCGCCTTCATGATAACGGGATCCAAATCGATCTTTTTCTTCTTGATCGGTGCAGCCGCTGCGGGCTTACTTGCCACACTGAGTATCGGATGGATCACACGGTATTCCAAAATTAAGCAGGATTCGGCTTTAGGTATCGTATTATCCGTGTTTTTTGGTGTAGGTATTGTATTGTTGACACAAATTCAGCATAGCACAAGCGGCAATCAAAGCGGCTTAGATAAGTTTCTATTCGGTCAAGCGGCATCTATGGTTAACTCCGATGTCATTACAATGGCTATCATATCATTCTTATTAGTTGGTATTTGTACGTTGTTTTTTAAAGAATTTAAATTATTAAGCTTTGATCCTGGATATGCGCGAGGTTTAGGTTTTCCGGTGGCGATTCTAGATCACTTCATGATGTTTCTAATTGTCGTTGCTGTTGTAGTAGGGATTCAAGCGGTAGGCGTGGTTTTGATGGCTGCGCTATTGATTACGCCTGCTGTTGCGGCCAGATATTGGACGGAGAGGTTGGGCCTAATGGTCATCTTGTCTGGACTATTCGGGGCTTTCAGCGGATTCGTAGGGACATATCTGAGTACGATGGGAAGTAATTTGCCAACAGGTCCGCTTAGTGTGCTAGCAGCGACGGTCTTATTCGTATTTTCCCTCTTTTTCGCTCCGAAACGTGGACTTGTTATTAAATTAATTCGACAGTCTTCCATGAAACAAAAGATCCAAAAAGATACAGAAGTAGAGTCCTACGTTAAGGCAAAAGGGGTGAGCCAAGTTGAATGATCTGTGGATTATCTTAACTGCTGCTCTTGTCGCTGCTGCTTGCTCTTTGGTAGGCTGCTTCCTCGTATTGCGTAAAATGGCCATGATCGGCGATGCGATCAGTCATTCGGTGCTTCCAGGGATCGTCATTGCTTTCCTGATAAGCGGCTCTAGAGGCTCTATCTTTATGCTTATCGGTGCTGCGGTTATCGGTCTCATAACTGTATTTTTAATTCAGCTTTTTCAACAAAGCGGTGTACAGTCAGATGCTTCTATAGGTGTCGTATTCACAGCCATGTTCTCCATAGGCGTTGTTCTTGTCAGTTTGTATACTAGACAAATCGATCTGGATTTGGATTGTGTCCTTTATGGAGAAATCGCCTATGTGCCATGGAATACCATTGAAGTTGGCGGTGTGAGTATCGGACCTAAAGCCGTATGGGCAGTAGGCTTTGCTCTTCTTCTTAGCAGTGTTGTGATTGGGCTCTTCTATAAACAGTTTAAACTCTGCTCGTTCGATCCAGCACTTGCAGCGGCAGTGGGTATTCCTGTTTTGTTATTCCACTATCTATTGATGGGTTTGGTGTCGATCACAACAGTGGCTTCATTCGAAAGTGTAGGTGCGATTCTCGTTGTTGGGATGTTAATTGTTCCCGCAGCTACAGCTTATCTCTTAACTGAAAAACTTAGTGTTATGATCGTATTGAGTGTGACTGTAGGGGTTATCAGTTCAATAGCTGGCTACTTCGTAGCTTACTTACTCGATGCTTCCATTGCTGGTTGTATGATTAGTGTGGCAGGGGTCATGTTCGTTATTGCTTTCCTATTGTCGCCGACTAATGGGCTGATCATCCGTAAAATTCGCCAAAAACGCGGATTATCAGGGGTAATTCCTGAATCCGTCTAATAAAGTGGTATGAAATCTGCTTCTTTGTCTCTTTTACGGAGATGGAGGAGCATTTCTTTTAATTTACATTTCCTGTATGCTAGAAAGGGGCTAGAGACAGAGAGAAAGAGAAAGAAGGTGTGACCATGGAAGGAATTGGACTCGTACTGGAAGGCGGAGGTATGCGAGGCGTATACACCGCAGGAGTCTTGGAATACTTTATGGAACAGGATTTATATTTTCCTTATGTGGTTGGTGTATCGGCAGGGGCATGCAACGCCGTTTCGTATATTTCCAAACAACCAGGCCGTAATAAAAAAGTAACGATTGGTTATATTAGGGATCACCGATATTTAAGCTATCGCAATTTATTCCGTCATAAAAGCATTTTTGGGATGGATTTCATATTCAATGAGCTGCCAAATAAGTTGGTGCCGTTTGATTACGATGCCTTCTATAACTCACCGCAGCAGTTCGCCATCGGTACAACCGATGCGCATACGGGCGAACCCATTTATTACACGAAGCATCAACTCATGCAGCAAACCATGCCGATTGTTCAAGCTTCAAGCTCATTGCCATTTGTAGCCACACCCATTCATTATGAAGGTCGGACCTTGTTTGACGGTGGCTTAGTTGATCCGATTCCTGTGAAGAAGTCTCTCGCTGATGGGAACAAAAAGCATGTCATCGTACTGACCAAAGAAGAAGGGTATCGTAAGAGTCCCTTTAAACAGCGGTGGCTAGCTAAAAGCTTCTATCCGGCTTATAACGGGCTTGTAAATGTTCTTGTCAATCGAAGTGAAATCTATAATGGAACCTTAGAAACCATTGAACGAATGGAAGCAGATGGAAGTGCGATCGTTATACGACCTTCGTCCAAAGTGGTAGTAGGCCGTATGGAAAAGGATCCTAAGAAACTAGAAGCACTGCACGAGCTTGGGTATCAGGATGCGAAACGAATGGGATCACAGATGAAAGAATGGTTACTTAATTGACTGTAAGGAGCTGTGTACGTGGAAAAATCAAATCAAAAAATAACTACGTTTTTAATGTTTTCCGGCCAAGCTGAGGAAGCCATGAATTTGTATACTTCTTTATTTGACCAATCCGAGATATTGACCATAAAGCGCTATGGAGCGGGTGAAGCTGGCCCTGAGGGAAGTGTTCTGCACGCCACATTTTCACTTCATGGACAGGTATTTATGTGCATAGATAGCTATGTGAAGCATGATTTCACTTTTACACCTGCGATTTCGTTGTATGTCACGTGTGAGAGTGAAGAAGAAATTGATCGTGTGTATGAGAAGTTAGCGCAAGACGGCACCGTGCTCATGCCATTAGGAGCCTACCCATTTAGTGAAAAGTTTGGTTGGGTTGGTGATCGTTTTGGAGTCACTTGGCAATTGACTCTTGCGAAAAACTAGACATATTAATAAAGACCACTGTTCCTTTAAGTGCACCCCATAGAGTAGACATTGGAAAAACCTTTGGGTTAATCTGATGAAAATTCTGGGGGTGCATTCAAAAGGTGAATGGTGGTTTTTTCTTGTTTTAAGGGATGGTGAAGGACTGGATCGAGACTATCTAAGCACCAAAGCTCATTTCTGTTTGCAATAAGTACGAACATGAGGTAAGGTATAATCAAACCAATAAGAACCCACGGGAGCTTGAGAAGTCAGGCTGAGATTGTGACCGTCATTGTCACTCACCGTTAATCTGATCTGGGTAATGCCAGCGTAGAGAACTCACATAAATGCACGTTCATTCGATCTGTTTCGAATGGGTTTATCATTTTCTACACATGGCGCTCCCGGATAACGGGGGCTTTTTCTTGTGGTTAAATAGAGATGTGGAGAGGGGAAACAAAGAATGAAATGGAAGAAAATTGCACCACTTATGCTAGTTAGCTTAACAGTAGCCTTGGCTGGTTGCGGTAATAAGATGGCAGAACAGCCGGCAAAACAAACGGCCAAGCCGTTAACGAACGTGAAGGTCGTTCTGGACTGGACGCCAAATACGAACCATACGGGGTTATACGTCGCAAAGGATCAAGGCTTTTTTGAAAAAGAGGGACTGAATGTTGAAATTATTGCTCCAGGCGAAGGCGGAGCCGATGCCATGATCGCTTCAGGGGCTGCGGAATTCGGTGTCAGTTATCAAGAAAGCATTACACAAGGACGAATTCAAGGTGTACCGTTGGTTTCCATTGCTGCGGTAATACAACATAATACTTCTGGTTTTGCATCACCGGTAGCGAAGAACATCAAGTCACCTAAGGATTTCGAGGGAAAAACGTATGGCGGTTGGGGTGCTCCGTCAGAAAGTGCGATGATCGACTCACTTATGCAATCCGAGAAAGCGGATCCGAGCAAAGTGAAGATCGTGAACATCGGTGATGCTGATTATTTCACAGCCGTGAAACGGGATATTGATTTCGCTTGGATTTACTACGCTTGGACAGGTGTAGACGCCGAGCTTCGCGGCGAGCCGCTGAACATGATTTATTTAAACAAATATTCGGATAAACTGGATTACTATACACCGGTTCTTGCTACGAACGAGAAAATGATCAAAGAGAAGCCTGAGCTCGTTAAAGCCTTCATGGCTGCTGCGTCGAAAGGGTATCAATTTGCAATCAGCAAGCCTGAGGATGCCGCTAATATTTTGATCAAAGCCGTTCCTGATCTAGATAAAAAACTTGTGCTTGCCAGTCAGAAATGGCTCAGCCCACGTTATCAAGATGATGCTGCTCGTTGGGGCGAACAAAAAAAATCAGTATGGGAAAATTATGCGAACTGGATGCTAGATCATAAGCTGCTCGAGAAAAATATCGATGCAGATGCTGCATTCACGAACAAATTCTTACCGGAAAGCTCAAAATAACACGATTAGTTGGAGGAGGCACTTATAGTGGCTAACGCACTTGTCAGTATTCAAATCATTCCGAAAACGAAAAACAATGAAGATGTCATCCCCTATGTAGATCGTGCTATTGAAGTCATTGCCAAGTCTGGTGTGAATTATTTTGTATCACCGCTGGAAACGACGATGGAAGGGGAGCTCGACCAACTTCTGGCGATCATTCAAGACATGAATGCCGCGATGATTGAGATGGGCAGCCCTAACGTTATTTCGCAGGTGAAAATATACTTCAACCCGTCGGGTGCTTCTATGGACAAGCTGACGGAGAAATACAGATAATGAAACAGCAGCGCTGGTTCAAAGCGGGGTGGCCACCAATTGTTGTGGTCATCCTTCTGCTGCTTTTATGGCAGCTTGCTGTGACTTGGGGAGGTACAGCAAGCTGGCTGCTGCCTAGTCCGCTCAAAATATGGAAAGACGGCACTACGGATATGCCCAGAGTATGGATGCACACATTTGCCACACTGCGTTTGATGTTGATTGGGTTTAGTGTTGGTGTAACAGGCGGCGTGATTGTTGCTAGCTGCTTACATCGGGTGCCTGCATTAAAGGCTGGTTTTTACCCGCTCCTTATTTTATCTCAAAATGTCCCGACCATTGCGCTGGGGCCGCTGCTCATCATTTTATTTGGTTTTGGCATTTTACCTAAAATTCTATTAATCTCACTTGTTTGCTTTTTTCCTGTGACGATGTCTACCTTGGATGGCTTCATGCAAACGGACCGCAGTATGTACAACTATATGCAGATGATCGGCGCCAGCAAACGGCAAATCTTTTATAAACTAGAGCTGCCGCATGCTTTGCCATTTCTCTTCACAGGACTCAAAATATCGGCTACATATAGTGTGATGGGGGCTGTGATTGCCGAATGGCTTGGTGGAGGCGTTGGACTCGGCTATTATATGATTTTGCAAAAATCGGCGTTCCGCGCTGACCGCGAATTTGTCGCTATTCTGATGATTGTCACGCTCAGCTTACTCTTCTTCTGGCTCATCGCAGGGCTTGAGAAGCTCGTCATCCGATGGAACGCGAAACGGTCATCTTAAGAAAGGTGGGATGAGTTCATGAGTAAATTAGAACTTAGAGGCATTCATCAAACGTTCCTTGGTAAAAAACAGCGCGTATCCGTGCTTGCGGATATTTCTTTACATGTTAAAGAGGGGGAGTTCGTTTCACTTATCGGTCCTTCTGGCAGCGGAAAGAGCACCCTTTTTCATATTATTGGCGGGCTAGTAAAGCCTTCGTCAGGGGAAGTTTGGTTGGACGGCGTGAATGTGACAGGCTCTAAGGGCCTAATCTCTTACATGCCGCAGCAGCCTGCCTTGTTCCCTTGGCGTTCTATTGAGTCCAACGTAGCACTTGCTCAGGAAGTTGCAGGAGAAACGCGAACAGATGCGCTAGCCAAAGCAAGAGAGTGGCTGCCCAAGGTTGGACTAGGCGGCTATGAGCAAGAACTTCCGCATGTACTTTCAGGAGGGATGCAGCAGCGTGTCTCTTTTCTAAGAGCTTTGCTCAGTCCGCAGGAACTCATGTGTCTGGACGAGCCGTTCGGCTCCTTAGACGCACTTACCCGGCAAGACATGCAGGCGTGGCTGCTTAATATATGGGAACAAAATAAACGCTCCATTCTATTTGTTACGCATAGCATTGAAGAAGCACTGTTTCTATCAGATCGTATCTATGTACTGTCTAACAAACCTGCCAAAATCATAGAAGAGTTGGTTATTCCGTTTGCAAGGCCGCGTCAAGAGTCCGTCATGCTTGAATCGAAATTTCAAGAGCTCCGGCAGCATATACAAGGGCTTTTGCGTCAGGAGATTACGTATGATAAAAGCCATTGATGCTCATATTCATCTCGATATGTACACAGAAACTGCTGCACAGACTCTGTTAATGGAATTAGCAGAGTGCCACATTGAGGCACTGATAGCAGTGTCGAGACACCTGGACTCCTGTAAGGCAACTGAGCAGCTATTAATGCTAGCCCCAGAGCAAGTTTTTGCAGCATATGGCTATCACCCTGAACAAGATCTGCCTACGGAAGATCAGTTGAATGGTTTAATCATATGGATTCGTGAGCATTCGTCTAGGATGATCGCTGTTGGTGAAATTGGTTTGCCTTATTATATGAGGCAAGAAGCTGAATCGGCAGGGTTTGTCTTTGAATTAGCTCCTTATATTGCACTGCTTGAGAGCTTCTTAAAGCTGGCAGCAGATTTGGATAAACCAGTTGTTTTGCACGCTGTTTACGAGGATGCAGACGTTGTGTGTGACCTGCTTGAGAAGCATGGTGTTAAGAAGGCGCATTTTCACTGGTTCAAAGGGTCTCATTCAACGGTAGAGCGTATGATTCAAGCTGGCTACTTCATCTCTATAACACCTGATGTTCTCTATGAAGAAGAAATTCGTACACTTGTTCGTAGCTATCCGATTAACCTGTTGATGGTCGAAACGGATGGCCCATGGCCATTCGAAGGCCCCTTTGAGGGGCAACAGACGCATCCGCGCATGATCCATGCTGTCATTGAACAGATAGCTCTTCTAAAAGGACTGCCAGTGGAAGAAGCGGCACTTACGCTATTGAATAATACCAAACAATTCTATGGCATTCCTTCACCTTACTTATTCTAATTAAATCTAACTGGACATCTATTCGTATAGGTTTTATAATAACACAGAACGCATGTTCTATTTCTAGATAAGGTGAGTGTTTAAATGACTATTAGATGCGGTTGGGTTAATGAAGATCCGTTATATATCGATTACCATGATCATGAATGGGGGGTTCCTGTCCATGATGACCGGCATTTGTTCGAGATGCTTAATCTGGAAGGCGCACAAGCGGGACTGAGCTGGTATACGATTCTGAAGAAGCGAGAGAGCTATCGGGAAGCGTTCGATGGGTTTGATCCGCAGCTTATTGTCAACTATGACGATAAGAAGCTTAATGAACTTCTTGAGAATACAGGGATCGTACGCAATCGCTTGAAAATAGCGTCTGTTGTTCAGAATGCGAAAGCCTTTCTTAAGGTACAGCAAGAGTTTGGTACGTTTGATTCCTATATCTGGGGGTTCGTTGGTGGGAAGCCGATCAACAATCAATGGACGGATATGAGTCAAGTGCCTGCTACATCAGAAATCTCCGATGCCATGAGTAAAGACTTAAAGAAGCGTGGTTTCAAGTTTGTAGGTTCGACGATTTGTTATGCTTATATGCAAGCGGTTGGTATGGTGAACGATCACAATCAAACCTGTTTTCGATATAAATAAAGTGTAGAGAAAAGGCCATCTGATAGGACGATCGTCCAAATCAGATGGCCTTTTTGTGCTTCAATCAGGCGTATTGGAGTTGTTTCTCCATCAAGTTTGTTTTAATTAAATAGATTCTCTTGCGAATATAAAAGTCATAAACAGCTCCTGTTAGTTCGCGAGGTTTAATGCGATTATTTGTGTCGTTATCTATGATTGTCACCGAACCATCGTCATAAAACTTGAACGTATAATCGGCGTAGTGGGTGTGTGCTTCGTCAAGCATGGCGTCAATCTGTCCGGGAAGAAGATGGTCAGTGTCACACAATGCCTTGTGGTACCAATAATCTCTCTCGATAAAACGGAAATTGTGACTGGTGTTCATCATGTTAACTACCTCCTCATCTAATTGGAACATTTGTTCTTATTTACATTATAGCAAACAAGTGTTCGTAATGGAAGAGGAATCTATGAAAAATGGGAAATATTTTCATATGAAAAAAAACCTCCAATCAAATGGATTGGAGGTTCGTTCTGGAAACGATATGCTTCGTGATTGCCAGACCATGCATACGGCCTGTTTCAATGAAAATTTCGTTCGCATCATATTTAGAGGAAGCGACAACACCAGCAACATATAAACCAGGGATGTTCGTTTCCATTGTGTCAGGTTGAACAAGTGGAGCGTTGGTTTCTTCGTGAAATTGCACACCGATGGAGGTCAGTAGCCCACGATCCGGTCGAAATCCGGTTAGGGCAAGTACGAAGTCATTGTCTAAAGTGATGTGTTCGGTTGCTTTTCGAACTGTAATGGTATGTTCATCAATACGTTCCACTTGGGAATCGAACCACATGCGAATACGACCTTTATTCACCATACTTTCAAAAATCGGACGAACCCACGGTTTAATGTTGGCTGAGAAGTCCTTGCCGCGGTAAACCACCGTAACTTCAGCGCCAACTCTGAGCAAATCCATGGCAGCATCGACCGCGGAGTTGTTTCCGCCAATAACAGCTACTTTTGCCCCTGCATAAGGATGTGCTTCTTTATAATAATGCGTTGTCTTTGGCAGTTCTTCACCGGGAATACCAAGCAGATTAGGATGATCAAAGTAACCAGTAGCTATGATGACATTGCGCGTGTTATATGCCGCCTTTTTCCCGAATTGGTCCTCTGTATGGACTTTAAATCCCGTCTCTAATCGTTCGATAGAAACAACTTCCTCATAGGAATGAATTCGCAGCCGTTCTCTTCGCGCAACCTCTCTGTAGTAGACCAAAGCTTCTTGGCGATAAGGTTTTTCATGAGGTGTTGTGAACGGATAACCGCCAATTTCCAACAGCTCTGGCGTGCTGAAAAATTGTAAATAGGTTGGATATAAATAAATGGCATTAACGATGCAGCTTTTTTCTATAAGTAAAGGTGAAAGGCCTTCGCGTTGTAAGGCAATAGCGGCTGACAAACCGCAAGGACCCGCACCAATAACGATGACTTGTTCCAATGTGACAACCTCCCCAAAGACTAAATACTCATTCCATAGTATCGCAAGCTGAAGGAGATGCCAAGTTGCGTAAAGTAAAAAAGAGCAGACGGCTATACCTAACCTTAGGAAATAGCAGACTGCTCTAAATGGAAGAATGACTCCTTATTTCTGATTTAATTGTCGTTCTTCGTTACCTTCGCTAATGTCGTCCTCGGCAATGTTGACAGGTGTCGTGTCGGGTGCATTTTCTAATGTGTCGTTAACGAAAGCCATATCTTGATTTTTCGCATTCATATTCGTTGTGCCTTTGTATTTGCCTCTATGCTTCTCGTTTTCCATGTCGTTCATCCTTTCAAGGGCAGTTTAACGTTCAGCTTTAACGTGTACACTTGTGGTTGTTTTTATTCTCCATAAAAAGGAAAGTTGATGAAACCAAAGAAAGCTGGGCGTCGTCTAGTAGAGTAGATGAATTGTGTAAGGGATGGTGGAATATGATTCAAGAGCTTGTGCAAAGATTGGCAGCAGCCAAAGAAAATGGCCGCTTGCAAGCAGTTTGGTCGGCCCGGTTAGCGGATTTAGAAAGAGAATGGAGTAACTCAAAAGATCATATTGTCATTTGGGAAGAACAGCTCATCAAAGAAAAAAGAGATGTAGAAAAATTGAAGACTCACAGCTTTACCAGCTTTCTGTATGATTTAATGAACAAGAAAGCAGAGAAACTGGCTGTTGAGGAACAAGAACTGCTGGAATTGAAATTTAGATATAATGAAGCTGTTCGTCGAAGGGAGCATCTCGAGCAAGAGATACAAGAGCTGCGGAATAAGCTCCATTCCGTGCGATTTTGGGACATAGAAGTGGAAGGTCTGACTCTCCGAATTGAATCCTATATTCATGCTAATGACTCTGGGAAGAGCGGACAGCTGCGGGAGCTCTCTGAACGGATAGCGGAATTTCAATTACAAATCAAAGAGCTTAAAGAAGCGGTAAGTGCAGGAAAATCAGTCCTGAAATATTTGCAATTAGCAGCTGACTCACTTCGTTCTGCACGGAATTGGGGCACTTATGATATGCTCGGCGGGGGCATGCTGTCAACGCATATCAAACACGGAAAAATTGATGAAGCCATGGATCATGTACACGCTGCTCAGAGTAGATTAAGCCGTTTTGAGAAGGAACTAAAGGATGTCCATATAACGTTATCTATGGATAGCCATATTACCGGATTTCTTAAATTCTCAGATTACTTCTTTGACGGATTATTAACCGACTGGTTGGTTCAAGGTAAGATTCACGAAACTTCAAAACAAGTAGAAGATAAATCGATGGAAGTGAATCGACTGTGTAATGAGTTAAAGCAAGCTTTAAGCAAGGTAGAGACGGGCTTGGAAGAAGTAAAGAGGTTATATAGTTCGTTGATACAAAATCCGCTATAATGGATAGAAAGATGGAGAAAAAAGGAGAAGAGAGACTTATGAATCAGGCAAGTATCAAACATATGGTTGTCTTTAATTTACACGCAGGTAAAAATACGCTGGAAGCCGAACAATTTCTCAAAAGCAGTGCTCAGGAGCTGGCGGCAATACCTGGGGTGGAGCAATTCGAAGTGTTTCGTCAAGTTAGCACAAAGACAGATTATGATTACGGATTTTCAATGGTTTTTGCAGATAGAGCGGCTTATGAAGCTTACAATGTTCATCCGGTACATACCCATTATGTTTCGGAGCGTTGGGTAAAAGAAGTAAGTCGGTTTCAAGAAATCGATTTGATGATTTTTAAGTGAGGTGCTCGTATGAAACCATTGAAATTAGCGAAAGAAGAGAAGGAATTGTTGATTGAGGATTTGCAAAGCCATCTGGAGTTGGACCATAATATTGAATTAGGACGTTTGGCCACGGAACAATTAATCGATTATATGCTTCAACAATTGGCTGCACCTATTTATAACCAAGCCATAGAAGATGCTGGCAAAACATTGATGGAAAGAATGAGTTCATTGGAAGAAGACCTCTATGCCATGAAAATGACGAAAAAAATAATACGCAGGTAGCAGGTACATAGAGGGTTCTGAGGGGAGAACAAGAGTAATTTGAACAAGTCCGAAGAGCTGTTTGATATCTATGATGAAAAGATGAATAGGCTTGGGGTGGCTCGACGCTCAGAAGTGCATGCGAAAGGGCTTTGGCATCGCACATTTCAGTGCTGGATCGTTAGCCTAGAAGGGAAGGAACCTAAACTCCTACTTCAGTTAAGACATCCAGAAAAGGATCTGTTTCCGAACTTGTTGGACATTTCTTGCGCTGGGCATCTCACAGCGGGAGAAACCACGGAAGACGGTGTGAGGGAGCTAGAGGAAGAGCTTGGGTTGAAGGTCGATTTCAGTGATTTAACCCCTTGCGGGGTGTTTGCTGAAGAAGATCTAATTTCAGATCAACTGATTGATCGTGAGTTTTGTCATGTGTTTATATATCGCTGCGACCAACCGCTGAATCGTTATATCCTACAGCCAGATGAGGTAAGTGGTCTGTTCGCAGTAAGTGTCGTAGATCTTGAGCGTTTAGTTCATCAAGAAGCAAATGAAATAATGGCAAGTGGTTATAAAATGGGGATCGAAGGCGAGTTAGATCAAACAAATCTGCTTCTAACCATAGATCATTTGGTACCGCATCCAGTTGCTTATTTTGATCTTGTGTTTCGTACATTAAGGGAAAATGAATGGTCTGAATGAAAAAGAACCGTATCGGGTGACCCAATCGGTTCTCATTGCGTACATATCATTTTTTAGACGAAATACTTGTTCGCTATGTAAGCATATGCGATATAACAGACAATGGAGAGTCCGATACAGACAATACCAAGAGCTGTCTTCCGCTTAAACAAAAGCAAGAATCCGGCACTAAATGACGATCCCATAATTAGCATTGAAATAAAAGTTAGAACACCCATCGGATACTTATCTCCTTAACCTTTGTTTACGTAATCACGCACCATGTCTTCAGTTACATAAGAACGGAGCGGAGAAATACCTTCTTTGGCATGGGCGATGATTTGGGCTGTTACGGCGTTGATCGCATCAACGTTAAAAGTGAGCCCGCTTCTACACAGATCAACAGCAGCGTCAATAGCTTGCTCACGCTGTGCATCTAGCTCTGCAAACCTAACGAGATGTAGGTGCTGTGCATTCGAATGTTTGGATATCGCTTCATGTACATTCATCTTAAAGTTCTCCTTTAGTGACCAGTTTCTAATCTAGTATACACGATTGAATTGATGAGGAACAGTTTTTGCAAGGAGAAATACGAACAATAATCGACATTATAAACTTCACCGCATTAATAATTAATGTCGTTAATTGAATGAGTCCAGACTTGAAATGACGGAAACCCGCACGAAACGCATGGAACAAGCGATAACAAGACTGACAGAAGCCTCGGAGTGAAAACTAATGAACTCGTTACCGATTGAAACCGTGCTTCCTCAATTGAAAGAAGCCTTACGAACAAATCCATGCACAATATTGGTCGCTCAGCCTGGTGCGGGCAAAACAACACAAGTACCGCTTGCTATTCTGCAAGAGGCTTGGCTGCAAAACCAAAAGATACTCATGCTTGAGCCAAGAAGACTGGCAGCTCGTGCAGCTGCTCGCTATATGTCGAAGCTTCGTGGTGAAGAAGTCGGGCAGACCATTGGTTATCGGGTGAAAAATGACTCGAGGGTTGGACCGAACACAAGAATTGAAGTGATAACGGAAGGTGTTCTTACGCGCATGCTTCAATCAGATCCTGCCCTGGAAGGGGTGGGGGCTGTTATTTTTGATGAATTTCATGAGCGAAGCTTACATGCTGATTTGGGGTTAGCGCTGAGCAGGCAATCACAAACCTTGCTTCGTGAGGATCTGCGAATTCTTATTATGTCGGCTACGATTGAGGCCAACACGGTTTCAGCCATGCTCGATCATGCACCTATTATTCAAAGTGAAGGGCGAACTTATCCAGTTGTAACTCATTATCTGGATGCGAAAATGACGAGCAGAATAGAACAGGTGGTAGTAACAAGCATCCAACGCGCCCTGCAAATGAATGAAGGCAGCTTGCTCGTTTTTCTCCCGGGAGCAGCTGAAATTCATCGTGTAGCTAATAACCTTGCTGCGCTTAAATTAGGAAAAGAGATAGAGATCGCACCTCTTTATGGTAATCTCTCCCAAGAGGCGCAGGACCAAGCGCTGGCAGTATGTTCGCCAGGGCACCGGAAGGTTGTGCTGGCCACTTCGATTGCCGAGACAAGCTTGACCGTCGAAGGCGTCACGGTCGTTATCGACAGCGGGCTCATGCGCGTGCCCCGCTTCTCACCACGCACCGGCATGACCCGTCTTACGACGGTGCCTGTGTCTGTAGCCTCTGCGGATCAGCGCAGAGGCCGTGCCGGTCGGCTCGGTCCAGGCGTGTGTTACCGCCTGTGGACCGAGACCGAGCAGCGGCAGCTCCCGCTGAGCAGCACGCCAGAGATCCGCGAAGCGGATCTGGCGCCGCTTGCGCTGGAGCTGGCCGCCTGGGGCGTGCCAGACCCAGCTTCGCTGGTCTGGCTAGACCCGCCGCCTGCTGCTGCGTATCAGCAGGCGCGGGAACTGCTCGTGCAGCTGGGCGCGCTGCACGAGGACGGGGGCTTGAGCGCGCACGGCAAACGCCTAGCGTCGCTCCCGCTGCACCCGCGGCTTGCGCACATGGTGCTGCAAGCCATACCGCTTGAGCTCGGCGCGTTGGCGTGCGAGCTCGCTATAATGCTAAGCGAGCGCGATTTCATGCGCGCTGCTGAGGGCCGAGATGCGGATATTCGTACCCGCATCGAAGTGCTCTGGCGCGCTGCGCAGGGCGAGCAGCGCGCAGACGTTGACTTTGGCTTATGCCGCCGCATCGCGGCGGAAGCCAAAGTCCTCATGCAGCAGCTCGGCATACGGCCGAGCGGGAATAAAGCGAATGCGAGCGGATTGCTGCTCGCATTCGCTTATCCCGACCGCGTCGCGCAGCGGCGGTCGACAGGTCGGTTCTTGCTCAGCAGTGGGCGTGGCGCTGTGCTGCCCGAGCTGCAGCCGCTCTCAAACGAGCGTTATCTCGTCGCTGCCGAGCTGGACGATAACGGAGCGGAGAGCCGTATTTATTTGGCAGCCCCCATTCAGGAGGAAGAGCTGTTTGAAGTCTTTGAGGACCGCTTGCTGAAAGAGCAAGAAGTGGTATGGGAACAGGCAACGGGTTCCGTTAAAGCAAGACAACGCCTTCGGTTAGGTGCCATTATCCTCAAAGAAAACCCATTGCAGGATCCAAACCCAGACTTGGTGCTGCAAGCTTTGATATCCGGAATTCAGGCAGAATCTTTGGAGCTGCTGCCTTGGACACGGAGTGCGAGGCAGCTTCAACAGCGTGTTATGTTTTTGCATCGATTTGATGTAGAATGGCCAGATATGGGGGACGCCAGTTTGCTTGCTTCTTTAGAGGAATGGCTGGGGCTCCATCTTTACGGTTTGAAAAGCAAGGGGGCTTTAGGGCGTCTTAACTTGACAAGCATATTAGAAGAAATGCTAACATGGGAGCAGCGTCGATGGTTAGAAGAATGGGCGCCAACGCACATTCAGGTACCCAGCGGTTCCCGAATTCCCGTTGATTATAGCATCAGTGAGTCGCCTGCTTTATCGGTTCGTTTGCAAGAAATGTTTGGTTTAGCTGATACCCCACGGATCGCAAAAGGTAGGGTGCCCGTGACCTTACACTTATTATCGCCTGCTCAACGTCCTGTTCAGGTGACGAAGGATTTGGCGAGCTTCTGGCGGGATGCTTATTTCGAAGTCAAAAAAGATCTCAAAGGCAGATACCCCAAGCATTACTGGCCGGACGATCCGATGGCGGCGATGCCGACAAATCGAGCTAAACCGCGTTCCTAACCTAATTTGCACGAGAAGGGAACTGAGCAAGCCATGACAATCCACTCCGAACCGGAGGAATTCGTCATTTATGTATCTGCTGGTTTTGCCACAGCACCTTATTTCCTAGATGTTTTCGCCGCGGAACTAGCTTCTCGTTTTGAACAAGCAGGTTCACGTGTCCAAGTCGTTATTCATTATCCATATGGCGATTGGACGCGGCGAAAGCAAGTGCAGCTCCGAGAAATTACCAGTGATCTATGGAACAATGCACATCGGAAAAGGTCTCATTATGGTGGCAAAAGCTTATTGAAGTTGATCACCGACAACCTTGTCCCTAGACAGCAACTGCTGCTAATTGGGCATAGTGCAGGGGCTGTGGCTTCTATTCTGGCGGCCGATGCCCTTATGAAAGAGGGGGTTTCCATCCTTGGTGTGGTCCAAATTGGATCGCCGAAATGTGCGATTCCTCCATCGTTAAAGAGCCGTGTTCTTTATCTAGATGCTGCTAATCAGTTGGATAATTCCAATGATCCAGTACCTAGACTGGGCACATGGGGTGGCTGGATGAGAACGCGCTTGGGATTGCGCAGTTGGAATGGCATGAAACATGCTCCTTCTCATCGACAAACTTTACCGTTAATAGGTGGACATGCCGATTATTTCAGAGATCACAATCCCTATATATGGAATGAAGCAACGAACCTGCAAACGACGATGAACACGATTTGGACTTGGTTACAACGAATAGAAAAGGATGATGAACATGATTGAAATTCTAAAAGCGAGCATGGAACACAGCAAAGAAGAAGGCTACCTCGGGCAAGTTCAATTCAAGGTGGAAGGCCACGAGCATCCGTACGAAATAACCCTACAAAGCAAACGTGGTAAAGATGACTGGAGCTACGCCCTTCACTTTTTACAGGAATCAGGAAAAGAAGAGGATATTGAAGCTGTTGAAGACTTGCTGGAAGACGACGAGTGGTTTGATATGCTCGTGGATGCAGCTCAAAAAACCATTGTGAAGTAAGACATTTAGCTTACATAACGATCGTTTCGATAGTAGAAAACGCCGATGGATCCTGAGGTGAAGGCAACGCTCAAGATGAGCTATGATCAACAGGCTCGATTGTTCTCTGAACCTAAGTAACACAAATACCAGAAGATTTCCGGGAAAAATAAGCCTAATTAGTTCAGAGTTAGCTGAACTAATTAGGCTTATTTTCGTTACTAGTTCCTGGCGATGAATGGATTATTTCACTCAAGGATTAGGGTTTTATCTGAATTAACAAGAATTAACATTAAGTTCTCTGACCATACTGTAATTCATTGAGAGAACCGTGGTACGTTGAGATGAGGTGCTGACTTTTGCTGTTCATGATAATAGTATCAATCTTAGCCAATCTTATTGTCTGGTTTATGCCTAAGCGACTGACTCGCCAAGAAATGTACTGTACTTGGTTATTCATGGTGTTTGTTACTCGTACCACTGATCAGTTGTTAGACCTTGTATTTCATCTTTATGATCAACTTGGTCCTGGCATACAATGGCAAGGCGTTGTGATTCAAACTGTTTTTCCAGGGGCGGTTGGGATTATAATCTTAAACTTTATGCCAATAGGTAGATTCAAGTTTTTCGCTTATTTAATTGGATCTACGCTATTTTCCTTAATCTTTGAATGGATAACTATACGCGTCGATTATTTGACCTATAACAACTGGTCGATTTGGTATTCTGCTGGAGTGTATATAATTGGAATTATCTTGCTACGCCTTCATCTTTCTTTTTTAAGAAGAAATAACAAAAAGCCTAATGAATAATAGTCCAAGGACTTGACCCCACGTTAAAAATAAGAGTCATGCTGCATTTGCAACATGACTCACCCTCATTTAGAATAATCTCCTGGCCGTGACAAAACGCTTTTTCCATTTTTCATCGAAGTCTGCGATGTGAACGCCGAGCTCCTTCGAATAGGTTTGAAGGATTTTTCCATCTCCCGCATAGATGCCTACGTGGCCGATATCGAGCCCACGAGCGCTGAAGAACAGCAGATCACCTTTGCGTATTTTGTCAATTCCGATTTCTTTTCCTTCTTGGGCTTGGTCGTAAGAGACTCGTGGCAGATCGATGGACAGCACTTCTTTAAAAACATGTCGGACGAAAGAAGAGCAATCGAACGTATTGGTTTGGCCGGAAGCGGCACCGAACTCGTAAGGAGTTCCCAGGAATTTAGACCCGAAAGTGAGCAACTCATCCGCTTTTTTCTCGGCCAACGCGGGGCTCGTGTAATCGGTATACATCGGTAAGCTCGAGATGAAGCCAATTGTATTGTCTTTGGTCTGTACCTCCAACCAATTTGCGTCGATTTCTCGGATTACGTGGATTCTCTCGCTTTTCGGAAGCACACGGAGGACGCTGGTATCTGTATCTTTAGCTGGAGAGTCGCGCAGGTTGACGCCGTATTCGATAGTAGTTTCATAGTCACGAGCTGATGAAATGGTAATGGAGCGGGAATATTCATGCCATTTCACTAGGTTGCCTAGCGTTTCGCTAATAAATCGTACTGGAACCATAGTATACCCGTCGATAATTTTGCCTGGCACAGGTATCTCCAGCCGTTCTTGGTTTTTATAAGCAGCTGTTTCTCCGATTCGGTATGTAAGGACAATGCCATCTTTAATGGCAGTTACTGTTCTTGTATTCTCATCCCAAGAAATTTTTGCACCCTCAGCCTCAAAAATGGCACGCATCGGGACGAGGCTATAGCCGTTTTCGATAACGGGAGGAGTTTGAAAGGACATCGGATGCCCATCCAGAAATACAGAAGGCGACGGATTCTCAGCGGCTTGTGCTGATGTTGCCTGAAGTAACATCACGGACAGCAGCGTAAACGCTGTGCCTTTAAGGAAGCTTGTTTTAATCTTCATTTTTATACACCCTTACTAAGTTTTCTTTGATAATATATATAGACGCATCTACGTGGGTGTTAGTTGCTTTCCAATTTGTGGGAATCCTAATAGCGTGAAAAACATTGAAACACCAGAAAGTTTAATAATTTGATAAGCCTTTATGCTAAAATGTGGATAGCATTTTATTAAATCACATCCAAACCAAAGGAGCAGAATGATGAATAAACACACATCGGGATCTCAACAAATCACAGCATTTGCTGAGAAGAAAGTTACCTGGCTTGAACTTTTCTATGATCTGCTTTTTGTAGCGGCAGTTTCAAAGGCGAGTCATGTCTTGCTGCATGTCGAAAATGGATCAATTCCAATTGAATACTTAGCCAAATTTGTTCTCATTTTTATTCCGATTTGGTGGGCTTGGGTTGGGCAATCCCTCTTTGTAAACCGCTTTGGACGAGATATCTTATCTCACCGAATATTCCTGATTTTACAATTATTCTTTGTACTAATCATGACGGCCAGTCTATCGGTTAATTTTGACCAATACTATGTTCCTTTCTTAATAGGCTACGTTGGTTTAAGAGCGATGACAGCCAT
The DNA here is from genome assembly GCF_059692155.1 of Paenibacillus sp. JT22N1. Classification (NCBI taxonomy): domain Bacteria; kingdom Bacillati; phylum Bacillota; class Bacilli; order Caryophanales; family Paenibacillaceae; genus Paenibacillus; species Paenibacillus sp. JT22N1. Next base: position 23,889 of record NZ_JCAUAW010000014.1, on the reverse strand, counting down.
CCAATATCTTTCGGTACATAAAAAAGAAGAAGCACATAGAAAGATCACTGCCCGATATTTAGGCAGCCGTTTTTGGATTGGATTGGTGATATCTTCTTGCTCACTTTTTTTCGACTCATGGATTCGTTATGCAGTTTTGTATGCGGGAATTACTGTAGACATTTTACTTCCATTAATCGGTCGACACTACTTGGTGAAAAGCCCTATAAATACTCATCATTTATTAGAACGTTTCTCGTTATTTACACTCATTCTTCTTGGAGAATCCGTAATCAGTATACTTGCAGTCTTGCAGTCTAGCGACTGGACGTGGCAATCTATTGCATTTGCGTCAATCACTTTTTTATTGATTATTGCTATATGGTGGCAATATTTTGATAATGTTGAAAAGAAAGTGAATAAGACATTAGAAACTGCCGGGCAAACCATCATTTATGGCCATTTATTCATTTATTTATCCATGTGTATGATTGCAGCTTCGATCCAATTGTTATTTTTGAAACAATTAAATTATTCATTTATGCTAAGTTTCATTTTTGGATCTGTACTGCTCTACTTTTTCTCAACCACGTTAGTTTTCCATAAATATCGACACGCACATCAAAGACTCGGTATATATCATTTAGTGTTATTAGTAGGGTTACTTGGGATTTTTTTCACGGTGGATTTGTTTTTTATTTTGCCAAATTACATGATTATTGGAGAAGTGATGTTATTCTTTGGTGTATATGCTAAATTAACGACTTGAACTTTTAGACGAATTAGATGCATTTACGAATGTTAATTTTATCGTCGTTCAAAATTATTCGGTGGATAGCTCCATATCCAGAAATCTAGGGGATATAGTAACAACGGATCATGCTTTAATGATCCAAAATCAGGATCAGCCCTTTTTTCCGCAAGCAGCTGTAACGACTTCTCTAACTTGGGTGGATAATCCGGGTCCAGGCACCTATAAATACTCGTTTACAATTACAGGTTCAGCTAACGGTATAACAGACGCTTCTATAAATAGTAGGGGATTAACCGCCATGGTTATTACCGTTGTTCAGTGAAAGTACTAGACTGGCGATGTTGATTTGACGCGTTTTTTATGGGTTAAAGTCGTAAAAATAAGTTTTAGACTATTTAATCCTGATAAATAAAAACCAGTCAAAACACGAAAATAATGTTTTAGACTGGTTTTTTTATAGCTTTATCAATTCGGTTTGTATCACCTCCAACCTAGAAGCCTTTTTTATCCCTTTGTGCGGCCAATAAACGCGAACGAGAGTAAGCTGCCACCGAACAAAATAGCGGTTGTAACAACTAGCGACATATGCATTCCGGCAATAAAAGATTCACTGCCACTTAGAATCGAGCCGAGGACGGCAACCCCCAGCGTCGCGCCAAGCTGTCGGCTTGAATTCAGCGCTCCTGAAGCAGCGCCGGTCTGTTCCTTAGGGACAGAAGAGATAACGGCTGCCATCAACGATGGAATCGTAAAGGACACTCCGGAACCGATCAGGAGCAAACCAATCAGGGTAAGTGCATAACTCGTATTCACATCCACCCATATTTGCAGCAGTGTACCTAGAGCCCCAAGGCTAAACCCGATCGTCATCGGTATTCTTGCTCCGATTCGACCCACGATTCGACCGGTAAAAATCGGATTGAAGGCCATTGGAATCATCATCGGAAGGAGCGCGAGTCCTGCCATATGGGCCGATAATCCGCGAAACTGTTGAAAGAATAATGGCAGTATAAACAGAATCCCCGACATGCCGATGTTAATTGCCATCCCGGCAATCATTCCCGCCGAAACGGTGGAATTTCTGAATAGCTGCAGCGGAAGCAGCGGTGTCTTGCCTTTCGCTTCCGCCATCAAGAATACGATGGCGCATAGCAGTGCCAGACTAAATGCCCCTAAAATAACTGGGGAGTTCCATCCGTATGATTCGCCTTCCATGAGAGCGAAGGACAATGCGACAATGGCGGCAATGGCCGAGACCTGGCCTGCTAGGTCAAAGCTTTGCTGCGGATTACGGTTTGTTTCGTTGACGAACTGCGAAGTCATGATCAAACTAATGACAGCAAGCGGCACATTGAGAAGAAAAATGCTGCGCCAACCGAGTGAGTCGACCAAGAGTCCACCTATGACAGGCCCTGCGGCCATCGCTATTCCCGTAACCGCTGCCCATATGCCGAGAGCCCGAGCACGTTGGGCCGGTTCAGGGAAAGTATGGGCAAAGAGAGTGAGTGAGGCTGGCAACAGGGCTGCACCTCCCACACCGAGTATTGCGCGCAATCCGATAAGTACACCAAGAGACGGAACAGCTGCTGAAATGGCTGATGCGGCGAGAAATAGCGCCAGACCGCCGATATAGACTCGTTTGGCCCCCAACTTGTCGGCAATCGCACCCATCGACAGCAGCAAGCCCGCGAAAACGATCGTGTAGGCGTTGACCACCCATTGAAGGCCAGCTATCCCTCCGCCCAAATCAGAACGAATGGCAGGTAATGCGACACTTACCACTGTCATATCTAGGAGTACCATAAAGTATCCTAGAGAAAGTCCTAGAAGCAGTAGCGCTTTTACCAGCTTACTGGTACTGTTGGACTGTATTTGCATCACTTTTTCCAAAATTTATTCCCCTTTCATTACAAGATTGAATTATTCACCATTTCCTTCATTAGTGTAAAATAGATCGTATACTAGAACGAGATGATTGTTTATCATAGGAGTTATTCTCCTATGATGACAATTCGACAAGGGGGGCAGGTGTGAAATAATGGAACAATCAGCCAATGAACGATTACATGAGCTGGCTCAGTTTTTGCAGACGCGGCGTGCCCGTATTTCACCCGAGCAGGCCGGCTTGCCTAATAAAGGTCGGCGGCGGACGCCAGGACTTCGGCGCGGGGAAGTAGCGTTGCTCTCGGGCATCAGTGTGGACTGGTATACGTGGCTGGAGCAAGCGCGAAACATTCAGGTATCCACTCAAGTGCTGGAGAGTATTGTGCGGGCTCTCCAACTTGATTCGAATGAGCGCAAACATTTATTTCTGCTGGCCCTCCAGCAACTACCTGCCGATCTGGCACCAGTCGAAAGCGTTATTAGCTCGAGATTGCAGAGCTTCCTTGATCTTCAGGGGACGAGTCCGGCCATCGTTACTGATCAGCGTCTGAATGTTGTTGCATGGAACAAGGTTGCAAGCATGATTTACGGGAATTATGAGGTTATGTCGACGCGCGAGCGTAACTCCGTCTGGCGGACGTTCACTTCCCCGTATGTCCGGCAGCTGCTCCAGGAAACATGGGAAACTCATGCGCGACACCGGTTAGCTCAGTTTCGCGCCAACTACGGGAAGTTCGCGGGTGATCCTTGGTGGATGGAGCTCATCGATGAATTGAATCGGGCAAGCGAAGAATTCAGGACATGGTGGCCAGAGCACGATGTTCTGAACGGCCCTGAAGGAAAGAAAATCAATTATCATCCAACGGCCGGACTGATCGTATTCGATCAAATTTCATTTCTTGTATCTGATGCTCCCCACCTTACAGTCACGATCAATATACCGTCAAACGATGACGATACGATCTCTAAGCTGAGCATGTTTCTATTAGAGTGATTGTAAAAAGAGAATCAGCCCGATCAAAAGGTCGGGCTGATTCTTTCTTATGATACTTGACTGGCCCTAAGCTTCATGAATAATCCAGTCTAATACTTTATTTTCTGTGTCTAAGACTTTATTTTTCAGTCTAAAACTTTATTTTTCTCGAACAACCGTAACACAGTAAGTGATAAATAATGTTTATTCAAAAAAATGGAAATAAGGCTGGACACAAGTCGTGTTCAACCTTATTTTTAATATATGGACTCATATGAAAACCAAATTATGATAGGGGGGACCATTTTATGAAAATAACGGATGTTCCATTTTGTACAATTGACTGGAGTGAAATAAGAGCTACTCAACATCCTGGAATTGAAGGTAATGCTTTTTGGCGTACATTTGAAATGGGGAACATAAGGGTGCGAATGGTCGAATATACGCCTGGTTATATAGCTGACCATTGGTGTAATAGGGGGCACGTTCTGTTAGTACTAGAAGGTGAATTGTATACCGAGCTTTCAGATGGAAGAGAATTTAAACTCACGCCAGGAGTCAGTTATCAAGTGGCTGATGATGCAAACCCACATAGATCTTATACGAAAACTGGAGCAAAATTATTTATTGTAGATTAACAACTTATTTGCAGCCTCTATTACGCTAATCTGCTTTTAACTGTTTTTTTTGCCAAACAGCATCGAGCTCGGGCAGTAGGAGGACACTCTCCTGTTCTTTAGGATCAGTACGGGCAATTAGAGCCGTGCAGGACTCAGTTTCACTCGGATTATATGGGAGATGGGGCATCCCTGCTGGGATGTAAAGAAAGTCCCCCGCATCCAATTCCATATGCAGTTCAAGCTGCTCACCATACCACATTGCGGATTTTCCTTGAAGCATATAAATGGCTGTCTCATGATCTTGATGAAGGTGAGCCTTCGCTCTTTTTCCTGGTGGAATAGTCAATAAATGCATGCAGATCCCTTGAGCATCAACGCTTTCCTTTGATATGGCTTCGGCATAATCAAGCCCTTGTTTTCCATGATAAGTTCGAGACGAACGGATAAGTCGACAAGTACTCTTTTTATCCACTTCGTTATGCACCTCCTTATGATTCAAAATATTAGATTTATGGTGAAAAGTTGCAAGTGAAAGGAGAATGAATGAAATCCTATATTTATTTTATTCGGCATGGGATAGCCCCATTTTCAATTGAACATGAAAGATCAGGAGGCACTAGTCTTTCTGAACAAGGAAAATTAGACGCTAAGAGAGTGGCTGAGTTGTTAAGTAACGAAGACATTGATGTTATTGTTTCTAGTTCATATTTTCGAGCATTAGAAACGGTTAGTCCGTTGGCAGAGCAATTAAAGAAAGAAATTATTCCATACATAGAGCTTATCGAGAGACCTATCGCTAGCTTGAATTACGCAGTATCCGAAGAGGAATTATTAATTGGAATCGAACAATCTTTTGTCGATATTGATTTTTGCCTGCCCGAAGGAGAAACAACAAGACAGGCACAAGAACGGGCTATACCTCTAATTAAGAAATTATTGTCTGACTTTAAAGGCAAAAAAATTGCTATTGGCACACACGGGAATATAATGACGATCATTTTGAATTATTTTAATTCTAATTACGGATTCGAATTTTGGAAACAGACCACTAAACCTGATATTTATAGACTAGAATTTGAAGAACATGAATTAAACCTAGTTGAGAGGTTGTGGAATCAATGAAACCATCTGGTCATCAACAAGTAGTTGATTTTTTAAACAATCTTGAACATCCCCTGAAGAAGGAAATAGAAGAAGTTCGAAAAATCCTTTAATTTGCAAGGGAAAGGATTTTTTAGGCTTGTCTTTCATTGTGGAGCCAAGGTAAAAGATCATGCAGGGAATGGACCGCTTTTTGACGATACAACAGGCTTATTAGATTGGGGTACAGGTGATAAAGCTATTGTCAAATTAGCAGATATGAGCGATGTGGAGGATAAGAAAGAGAAGCTTGCAGAAGTTGTAGTGAGATGGTTCGAAGTGACAAGTTCTAAGTAAGATAATCAGTAAGATTCATTTATCGGTCGGCGAACAGATACCACACACGTACTTTGGAATAAAACGTTAATTGTCCCGGTTGGATCGGGGTAACGGTACTTTTGGAAAGCATGGTAGCTGCATAGAGGATGGGTTCGGCAGTTCCGGTAATTTCTTGGATTTGACTGGGGACTGTGACAAGAGTAACTCCCAGTGTATTTGCAATGGTCACAGCCTTTTGATGGGCGTTTCGAATGGCAAGCGATAATGCTTGATTCTCGTAATATTCTGGTTGTGATGTCGTAAACTTAATATCGGTGATGTTATTGGCGCCACTGAAAACGGCGGTGTCAACGATAATTCCTGTCAATTCTACTTTATCGTTGGTGATTTGTAAGAGATGGGTTACTTTATAGCCTCGAAAAATTTGCTTCCCTTCTTGATAATCGTACTGAATTTCAATTCCAAAATCGTACGTTTGTATCTTTTCCCGTGGAATGTTTAGTTTTAATAAGGACTGAATGATGTTGGTTACGATCTTTGCGTTTTCGGTTTGGACAGCGGGTAAGACAGGACCTTCGGTTATGGCTCCCAGCACCACTACCGCCCTGTCGGGAGCTGCAGCCGCTGTTCCCGTACCTAGGACTTCTATTGTAGGTGGGCATTCATAATGGGAAAAAGAGGCCGACTTATTAACTGGATAATTGCACATAGAAGGACTCCTTTCAAGTGAAGGGCATAATCTAATGTATGGATATATACGGACTAAAATTCTTGTTTAAATAAGCAATATCGTACGTGTGCAAAAGGGGGGGGAGTAACTGTGTACTGGACACAATTGAAGGAAAGTAAATTATTGCGTCTGGAACAAATAGGGGAATCTCTAAGGAAAACAGGTAAAGCTAGGGCACTCATTGGTTTCGGATCCATGGCAGAGCAAGAGCGAATTGATGCTTACTCAGATTTAGACTTTTTGGTCATACCGAAAAAGGAATACAAAACAGACCTTATTGAAAATTTGGATTGGCTAACGTCGATCAGCCCTGTTGGGTACTACTACCAATTTACTGCCGATGGGTACAAGCTTTTTTATAAGGACGGGATATTCTGCGATTTTGGAATTCTTGAAGCAGATGAGGTCAAACAAATTCCACATGGGACAGGCCGTATCATTTGGTGTGAGGAAGGTTTTGACCACGATATTACAGCGCCTACATATTCAAGCAGCTATGACTTAAAACCTCAGGATATTAGCTATGCAGTGGGTGAAATTTTATCCAGCCTCTATGTAGGCCTATGTCGTTATGCTCGTGGCGAAAAACTATCAGCTACCAGACTGATTCAAAACATCGCACTAGATAAGCTACTAGCTTGCTCGCAGATATTTACGAATGAAGAAGCCTGCTTTAAGGACCCTTTTCAAAATGAGCGACGTTACGAGCAGCGATTCCCTACATTTGCCGACTCTTTACCAAGTATGATCCAAGGGTATGAGCGTTGTCCCGAATCAGCCTTAGAAATTATTTCTTTTCTAGAGGAACACACTCCTATCAATCCATTCATGAAGAAGATTTACAGAAATAGCTGAGGACCTCATAGTCAAAAGATTATAATTAACTTTAAGTAACTTGTTGCAGAAGCAGCAGGTTACTTTTTTTTGAATCAACTTCTAGTGAGGAGGACCAACCACAAACCACACTATAAGAGTCTCAATTCAACTCGTGATCCATATCCTTTAGTAAGATCTTGTTCTTACGAAAGGATGGTTAAATTGTTGTATTCGCCTCATTTGATTACACGAAGAATTATGCCAGAAAATCAAGAATTCCCAATGCTGTCACTGTCAAGTCGAATCACGCCGGAACATCTGTTTTATATCCGAAACCATTTTCCATATCCGAATGTGGACATGCGCACTTGGGGACTTTCCGTCGAAGGATGTGTAAACCAACCGATTTATTTTCGGTATCATGATCTCTTGAATATGCCTCAAGTTACACTGCCAGTAACGCTCGAATGTGTCGGAGATAAGAGATCGTTTTTTCATCCGAAAACTCGCGGCGAGCAGTGGGGACTAGGGGCAATTAGTCATGCTGTTTGGACAGGGGTTCGTCTTCAAGATTTATTGTATGCAGCAGACGTTCAAAGGAATGCACGAGAAGTGACGTTCGAGGGCATGGATAAGGGAGTTCGAAAGGATATGCCAGGCGTGTTTTCCTATACAAGAAGCTTATCTCTCGAACGCTCTCTGCATCCCGATACCATTATAGCCCTTTACATGAATGGAAAACCGCTGCCCTTCCGTCACGGTTATCCAGCTAGATTAATTGTTCCAGGATGGTATGGAATGGCTTCAGTCAAATGGCTTCACCGTATCGTCGTGTTAGAGGAACACTTTCAAGGACCTTTCCAAGTCGTAGATTATGTGTATAATCGAAAAGAATTAACTCCATCTTCCCCCGAACCGGTTACAACCATTCGTCTCAATTCGACCATTGCTGGGCCAACAGACCAGGAGGTATTGGCAAAAGGGGAGAATTGGGTATGGGGAACGGCAATCTCTGGCGGTGATCCAGTCGTTCTGGTAGAGATAAGTACGGACAATGGAAACACTTGGCTGGCAGCATCTTGGTTGGAACAGCAAGAAGCGTATTCTTGGAGGCGTTGGTGTTGGAAATGGACGGTAATGGAGTCCGGAACCTATGACATTAAAGTCAGAGCGACGGATGGAGCAGGTAACATGCAAAGTGAAATGGCAGATTGGAATGTAAAAGGTTATGGCTATAATGCGATACAGCATATACGTGTATATGTTGACTGATCTGGATTGCGCAAATAAAAGCAGTGCGTTCCTCGGTAGAGGGCCTGTGCAGCCCTTACGGACAAAGTATTTGATATTCTTCAAACCCCAGATCTTCATGGAACATTGGTAGACAAAGATTCTAACTATCCGATTGCATCCGTATTGAATGCGTATGGTCTTTTGTTTGGGTTTGGGGTAAGCAAAGCTTCCCCTTTTTATTTGAGCGCTCCTGAATAAGCGCGTTCTCCGCGCTTATTCAGAATGAACGCGCGGGATGTCAGCTGAGAAGTCGATTTTCGGCTTCTCAGACACTGTCAACGAGCTTCGGCTCGCAGAGCTCTCGTTGTAAGCGCGGAAAACGCGCTTATTTGCTCGAGCGCTCCTGAATAAGCGCGCGGGATGTCAGCTGAGAAGTCGATTTTCGGCTTCTCAGACACTGTCAACGAGCTTCGGCTCGCAGAGCTCTCGCTGTAAGCGCGGAAAACGCGCTTATTGGCTCGGGCGCTCCTGAATAAGCGCGTTTTTCACGCTTATTTAGAACGAACGTGCGGGATGGCCTGCTGAGAAGACGATTTTCGGCTTCTCAGACACTGTCAACGAGCTTCGGCTCGCAGAGCTCTCGCTGTAAGCGCGGAAAACGCGCTTATTTGCTCGAGCGCTCCTGAATAAGCGCGGTTTTGGCGCTTATTCAGAACGAACGCACGGTATGGTCTGTTGAGAAGTCGATTTTCGGCTTCTCAGACTCCGTCAACGAGCTTCGGCTCGCAGAGCTCTCGCTGTAAGTGCGGAAAACGCGCTTATTGGCTCGTGCGCTCCTGAATAAGCGCGTTTTTCGCGCTTATTTAGAACGATCACGCGGGATGGTCTGCTGAGAAGTCGATTTTCGGGTTCTCAGACACTGTCAACGAGCTTCGGCTCGCAGAGCTCTCGCTGTAAGCGCGGAAAACGCGCTTATTTGCTCGAGCGCTCCTGAATTAGCGCGTTTTCCGCGCTTACTTATTGCACACCTCTAAACTTCCGTATATGTACATACAAGTTGAGCAAATGATATAATACGGTCAGAATCAATAACCTGAGGTGAATTATGAAAGAAAAGCAAATGCCGAAATACTTACAGTTGAAACAGGAAATCCTATCGTGGCTTCATACCGGGAAGCTGAAACCGAATGATCAAATGCCATCGGAAAATGAAATAGCCGAGCAATTTCAGATGAGCCGTCAAACCGTTCGTCAGACGTTCGGCGAGTTAGAGCAAGAAGGTTGGCTGTATCGGATGCAAGGAAAAGGGACATTTGTTTCCACGCCCCAAACGCAAAAAAGTCGAGATGTGCAAACCATTGGCATTCTGACAACCTATATATCTGATTATATTTTTCCTCATATCGTAAGAGGAGCGGAGTCTGCCTTACGTGCGAGGGGATACAGATTGCTCTTATCATCCACAGACAACGATAAGGAAAAAGAGAAGGAAAGCCTCGACATGATGATGAGTCAGCCCTTAAGCGGCCTTATTATTGAGCCGACCAAAAGCGCGGAAGGCAATCCGAATTTAAGCTATTACCTTTCCTTAGACTATCAACATATTCCTTATTTGATGATTAATGAGCGGTATCCGGAGATGAATTGTCCTTCTTTGGTCGTGGATGATGAAGAGGGCGGATTCAAGGCTGCTCAACATTTAATTGAGCTTGGACATCGCCGTATTGCTGGGTTCTTCAAGACGGATGACTTGCAAGGGGTTAATCGGCTGAAAGGGTTTATTCGTGCTCATCATCACTATCAAATCCCGTTGTTACCGGAATTCGTCATTCATTATTCGACGGAGGAGAAGAGACAAAAACCTTACGAAAGCGCAATATCGATGCTAGGTCAGGTGGATGAGCGGCCAACGGCTTTCGTTTGCTACAATGATGAGATAGCTATTCATCTACTTGAAGCTGTACGTACAACAGGTCTTCAAGTGCCGCAGGATATTTCGCTGGTCGGTTTTGATGACTCTTCGTTAGCAACCGCAACAGAGGTCAAGCTGACGACACTTTCACATCCCAAAACGGAAATGGGTGCAGATGCAGCTGAGATATTGATCGATATGATACAGAATAAACGAGCGAATGGAAGAAAAACGGGGAAAGTCTACAAACCAGAATTAATCGTCAGGGAGTCAACCATCCAAGTTTCACTTTCTTAAAAATTCATCTAGCCAACTTGTACGTACAAGTGATATACTGAGTGTAGAAATAGCTGAAATATGAAGGAGGCTATCCATGTCTAAGAGATATGCGATTGGTGTTGACTATGGAACGGAATCTGGCCGTGCCGTACTGGTCGACTTGAGTGATGGAACTGAGGTTGCCGATCATGTAACGCCATACCCGCACAACGTTATTGATGAGAAGTTGCCCGGATCTGGGATCAAGCTTGCGTATGATTGGGCTTTGCAGCATCCCCAAGACTATATCGATGTATTGACCCAGTCTGTTCCAGCGGTTGTGCAGGCATCCGGTGTGAATCCAGCCGATATTATCGGACTTGGTATTGATTTTACGGCATGTACGATGCTCCCGATTGATAAAGAGGGCCAGCCGCTTTGTTTCAATCCGCTACTAACGAATAATCCGCACAGCTGGGTGAAGTTATGGAAGCATCATGCGGCTCAAGACGAGGCGAATCTTATTAACGAAATCGCGGAAAGCAGAGGAGAATCATTCCTTCCTCGTTACGGCGGTAAAATATCTTCCGAATGGATGATTGCGAAGGTTTGGCAAATCTTAAACGAAGCTCCTGATATTTATGAGCAAACCGATCGATTCTTGGAAGCAACAGATTGGGTCGTCTCGCAAATGACGGGTCAATCGGACATTGTCCGTAACAGCTGTACCACAGGCTATAAGTCCATTTGGCATAAAAAAGATGGCTATCCGAGTAAAGCTTTCTTTAAGGCTCTCGATCCTCGTTTTGAAAATTTGACAGAAACCAAGCTTCGCGGTGATGTCGTTCCACTCGGCACCAAAGCTGGTGAGCTAACAGAAGCAATGGCTAAGTTGATGGGTCTGAAGGCAGGAACTGCCATTGCGGTTGGTAACGTGGATGCACACGCAGCTGTTCCAGGTGTTGGTGTGGTAACGCCAGGTAAACTGGTCATGGCGATGGGGACTTCCATTTGTCATATGCTGCTGGGGACAGAAGAGAGAGAAGTTGAAGGGATGTGCGGTGTCGTAGAAGACGGCATCATTCCTGGATATTTGGGTTATGAAGCTGGTCAATCGGCGGTTGGGGATATTTTTGCTTGGTATGTGGAGCAGGGTGTACCAGCGTATGTGCAAGCTGCGGCTGAGCAAGAAGGAATGAATGTGCATGAATGGCTGGAACGCCATGCATCCGCTTACAAGCCGGGAGAAACGGGCTTACTCGCGTTGGATTGGTGGAATGGAAATCGTTCCGTACTCGTGGACACAGAATTAAACGGTCTTATCTTAGGATATTCTCTCTTAACGAAACCAGAGGAAATTTACCGTACATTACTGGAAGCAACAGCGTTCGGAACACGTAAAATTGTCGACGCATTCCACAATAATGGCGTAGAAGTGCAAGAATTATACGCTTGTGGCGGGTTGCCGCAAAAAAATCGCCTACTCATGCAAATTTATGCCGATGTAACAAATCGGGAAATCAAAATCGCGGATTCCAAACAAACGCCAGCTCTAGGAGCTGCGATGTTCGGGGCTGTTGCAGCAGGTGCTGCCAATGGCGGTTATGACAATATCGTTGACGCAGCACACAAAATGGCCCGTGTTCGTAAAGAAACGTTCAAGCCAATCGCAGAAAATGTAGCTGTTTATGAGCAGTTATACCAGGAGTATAGCAAGCTGCATGATTATTTCGGACGCGGAGAGAATGACGTGATGAAGAGACTTCGTTCCATTCGTGAGGAAGCTCGTCATTAGTTCGGATTCTTACATTCCCAACCAACCAAGGAGGCTATTAGCCATGAACCCTTTTTCAGAAAAAGTATTTTGGTTCGTCACCGGAAGTCAGCATTTGTATGGACCTGAGACACTGCTGCAAGTGGATGAGCATTCCAAACAAATCACAGAAGGGATCGACCGTGACTCGTCAATTCCGAGTAAACTAATTTTCAAGCCTGTACTGACAACACCAGATGCCATCCGCAGACTTTGTCTGGATGCCAATGCGGATGACACTTGCGCGGGAATCATTACATGGATGCATACGTTTTCGCCAGCAAAAATGTGGATTGCCGGTCTCGCTGAATATCGCAAACCGCTGCTTCACTTACATACCCAATTCAATCGTGATATCCCGTGGGAAACGATCGATATGGACTTCATGAACCTGAATCAAGCGGCGCATGGCGACCGCGAGTATGGATTTATCGGTACACGGATGGGTATTTCCCGTAAAGTGGTTGTTGGCTACTGGGAAGATCCAGCAGTACTTAGCCGCATTGCTGGTTGGATGCGTACAGCGGTTGCTTTCGTAGAAGGACGTAGTCTGAAAGTGGCTCGTTTTGGAGATAACATGCGTCAAGTGGCGGTAACAGAAGGCGATAAAGTGGAAGCGCAAATTAAATTTGGTTGGTCCATCAATGGCTACGGGGTTGGCGATCTTGTACAGCGCGTAGGAGACATCTCTGAAGCTGAGGTTGATCATTTAATGGACGAGTACAATGAAGTTTATGATATTACAGCTGAAGGCCGCTCGGCAGGTCCAGTGCGTGAAGCGATTCGTGAGCAAGCTCGCATCGAGCTTGGACTGAAAGGTTTCTTGCAAGAAGGCGGCTTCGGCGCATTCACGACAACTTTCGAGGATTTGCATGGGCTAAAGCAGCTGCCAGGACTTGCAGTTCAGCGTTTGATGGGGCAAGGATACGGCTTTGGCGGTGAAGGCGATTGGAAAACAGCGGCGCTGACACGCGTGATGAAGATCATCGCTGACAACAAAGGAACTTCCTTCATGGAGGATTACACCTATCATATGGAGCCAGGTCAAGAGCTCGTGCTTGGCGCACATATGTTAGAAATTTGTCCGACAATTGCAGCTACGCGTCCCAAAATCGAGGTTCATCCGCTCGGTATCGGCGGTAAAGCGGATCCAGCACGCCTCGTTTTCGACGGTGCTTCAGGGGCAGCTCTGAATGCATCGCTGATCGATATGGGCAACCGATTCCGCTTGCTGATTAACGAAGTTGACGCTGTTCAACCAGTCAAAGCTATGCCTAAATTGCCTGTAGCGCGTGTGCTTTGGAAGCCGCAACCATCGCTGCGAGATTCTGCAGAAGCTTGGATTTACGCTGGTGGCGCGCATCACACGGTATTTTCATACAACGTAAGTACGGAGCAATTAGTGGACTGGGCAGAATTAGCTGGAGTCGAAGTTGTGATTATTAATAAGAACACCTCAGTGCTGCAGTTCCGTAATGAGCTTCGCTGGAGTGAGGTTGCTTGGAAACACTAAACAGAAGTAAACAGCTATAATAAAGATATCTTATATAAAAAGTGAAGACCGTTCATCCTTTTGAGGAGGACGGTTTTCTCATTCGTACCTTACCGAAAGTCACATTTATCATTGTTCACGTTATTTTCATCCATTGACTTCTTTGATTCACATGCTTTAGAGTAAATTCATATAAGCCTGTCCAAAATTAAAAGGCACAGCTATGTAGGAGGTTAACGCGAAATGACGACGAAAGCGTTTGAAGGAACATTCCAAGGAGAGAAAGCCATTTGGTTACAGGCTAGCCGTTACGAAGCAGCTGTTTTACCGGAAATTGGCGCTAATCTAATTGCTTTTAGAGATACTGAAAAAGAATATCGTTTTTTGCGTGAGCCTGCAATGGAAGAGATGGAAGATTTTAAAGCACGTCCAATTGTGCACGGGATCCCGGTATTATTTCCACCTAATCGGTATGAGGACGGGAAGTTTCCTTGGAAAGGCAAAGTCTATGAATTTCCGATCAATGAACCGAAAACGGGAAATCATCTACATGGTTTTGTACACAATATTCCATGGGCTGTTGAGAAATTCCGTGCAGATGAAACTGAGAGCTGTGTTACCTTAGCTTTACGCGTAAGAGAAGGACATTCGGTTTATGCGTTTTTACCGCATGAGTTCACGATACGTTTGACTTACACATTGAATGCACACGGTTTGCATCAGCATGTATCCGTACATAATGAAGGCAAAGAGGCTATGCCTTGCTTGTTAGCGTATCACACGACGATCAATGCACCTTTTGCGCCGAACAGTCAGGCAGCTGATTATGGGTTCAAAATGACGATCGGCAACCGCTGGGAAATGAGTGAAAGAATGCTGCCCACTGGTGAGTATCAGCCATTGTCAGCTGACGAAGAGAAGATGAAAGTAGGCGGTTTGTCGCCGTTCTTTGAATCTATGGATAATCATTACACAACCTCGCCGCAAAATGGCCGTAACTACATGGAGTTGACAGATTCACGCGAAGGTATCAAACTGGTCTATGATGTAGGGACTTCCTACAAACAATGGATGATCTGGAATAATGGCGCTTCTGAAGGGTTTTTCTGCCCAGAACCGCAAATGAATCTAGTAAATGCACCGAACGTAGATCTCCCTGCTGATCAAATTGGACTTGTTTCTTTAGAGCCAGGCGAAATTTGGGAAGAAACAGGACGCCTTTATACGGTTGAATTGAACAAATAAAAGGAGAGACTTTGATCTCCGACCAAAGATCCCTATATAAGTCCCTTTGACGCATGGAGAGAATCCAAGGTGATGATCTGCTAGCGGCGAATGGTTATTTTTATCCGGAAGGAAAGGGCGGGATACCGATGGAAAATAAAGAAGGCTCAGAAAAGGAACAGCTCCTAGATCAGATCAAAAAATTGACATTAGAAAACGAGAGATTGAAGCAAGAAATCGCGAAACTACGTGGAGTTAAGCGTCCATCTTCGGGCTCCATGGATAGCATGTCTACGAAATTGAAAGAAGCGCTGAGAGAGTAATCATAAAGCCATTCTGGGATCACTAAAATAAGAAGAAGTCTCTTGGTGAGGGTTTTAATCGCCAGGAGATTTTTTTTTCATGTCAAAATACCAAAGAAAGTAACCACTGTCCCCTATCTAGTCCGCCATAGATATGATAATTTCTATACCAAACACATAATGAAGGGATAATTTGCTATGACTGAGCAAGAAATCAACTTGAGTCTGGAACAGGCGGAAAAGCTGATTGCAAATGCACAGCGGACTATTAAGGAGAATTGGGACGCATGTGTGAATGCTCCTTTTGACTTTGCAAGAGAATATGTGGGAAGGGCGTTTCATCTGTTGGAGGAAGCGCGGGAACTTCAGCTCACAGACTCAGATGCGTGTATGAGAGTCGCGAAGCAGGCGTCAGCGGAGGCATTGGACGGTTATTTTCTAGCTCTGCCGAGCAGAGTGGCGGAAGCCCGAGGAGTTTGGTACCGCCCGACGGAGCAAAGCCGTGAGGAGGTATGCCGTACCTTAGACCGTGTGCAGGCTGCTGGCTTCAACGAGCTGTATCTGGAGACTTGGTTTTGGGGGTATACGATTTATCCGAGCCGTGTAGCCGCTGCTAGGCGGGTGGAGGAGCAGCACCCTGCTTTTCGGGGATGGGATCCTCTTGAGGCTTTCGTTAAGGAGGCCGGGGAGCGGGGCATCGCCGTGCACGCTTGGCTGGACGGGTTCATGGTCGGAGTCGACCCAACAGGAGGTCCAGTGCTTCGGACGCATCCAGAATGGTCCGCGCTTTCGAGACGCCAAACTGGGTCCGAAAAGCCCCTGCCTCAACAAGAGACCGGTTACTTTTGGCTCGATATCACGAATCCGGAGGTACGGCAATATGTGCTCGACATCATGAAAGAGATGATTATGACATATGGGGTTGCCGGAATCAATCTGGATTTTATGCGGTTTCCGCATTCCGCTGATTGGAAGGAAAGCTACTGCTTCAGTGAGTATGCACGTGAGGCATTTCGGCGTGAGCATGGCATTGATCCCCTTGGGATTGATGCAGAGCGGCAGCAGGAGCTTTGGAAAACGTGGACGGATTGGCTGGAGCAGATTGAGGATGATTTTGTGGCGGACTTATACAAGGAAATAAAAAGCATCAATCCGCAGATCATCGTGTCAGCTGCACCGGAGCCGGGGGCGGAATCTGAGAAAATCGGGAATTGGTCGCAGCATGTCGATATCGTTATTCCACAGGCGTATTATTCTATTTCCATTGCGGTACGGGAGTCGGTTCAACTGCACAAAAACGAGCTGCAGCCAGGAAATCTGGTTTACAGCGGCATTTACCCAATGTACATCCGGTTGGGAGCACACGAAACAGTTGATCAGGTACTTGCAGCGCGGGATCTGGATATGGGAACGGTGATATTTGCATTCGGTCAAGCGAGTGATGAAGCGATAAGGTCTCTGCGGATGGGCCCGTGGAGAAATAAGGCGATATCCACGGGGATGTTTCCGCTGCGTGCTATACAAGGATTACTAGAAAAGGCCGTAGTAGATGTGGAGCAGGTGTACATTCCGCGCGGGGTAGTCAGTGAAGAGGCAGCGATAGAGATTGTAAACCGAGTGGAATTCGCTCTTGGCTTATTACAAAAGGATGGGTTAGTCACATTGGAAACTGAGGTATTAGAGTTCAAGCAATGGCTAAAGGAAAAGATGGAAGCGGGGATTGTTCATCCGGCCGTCGAGCTCCAGCTGACTAAAACTTTAACGGATATTCAAGAGCTTCTGCTATACTCACGAATTAAACAAGTGAAGTAAGACCTAGGCAGGAAAATACCGTTTCATGAGCGAATGGGTTCTGAATACATCTTATCCATCAAGGAGATTCCGACTATGAATTTATTAATTGTGGAAGATGAAATCCGACTCCGAAACGCACTAGCAAACAACATTCCCTGGGACAAGCACGGAATTGAGGTCGTCGGGCAGGCTGGAAATGGAATGGAAGCGCTGCGGCTGATCGACCGCAAAAAGCCTGAGATTATCTTGCTGGACCTGCAGATGCCGGAAATGGACGGGCTGACCTTAGCAAGACAACTTCGCCAAGCCGACCCTTTGTTGAAAATCATTGTTCTCAGCGGACATGACGATTTCGCATACGCTCAAGAGGCACTGGGGCTTGGTGTTATGAAATATTTGTTAAAACCGGCTGGAGACGAGGAGATATTGGAGACGGTGCTTGAAGCGGCCGATCGGTTAAAGAGTGAGCTGGAGCAGCGACATAACGAGGATGAGCTAAAGCAAAAATGGAAGCTGCATCTTCCACAGCTAATCAATGAATTTTTCCAGGGGTGGCTGAACGGGAAGTACGAACCTTGGGAGCTTGAGCAGAAAAGCAAGGATCTTCAACTGGATATACAAAAAGATGCCGAATATGCAGTTGCCGTAGTCGATATGGACCCGCTACCTGAGGATGAAACCAGATTCAGCAAGAAAGATATTTCGCTGCTCCAATTTTCGCTGAGCAGTATCGTGAAGGAAACATTGCTGGCCACTCCTTGTTGGGTATCTACCGATTATGCGGGCTGCACGGTCGTCGTGTTCCAGCTTGATGGAAATGAAGAGCCTGGAGTAGCCCTCCAGAAAATCAACGCACTGACCGAAAAGCTGCTTTTAACTGTAAGAAGCTGCCTTAGGCTAAGTGCAAGCGCGGGGATTAGCGGGATAACAGGCGGCCAAGAGGATATGAACAAGCTGTACATACAGGCGGTTCGTGCGTTACAGAATCGGATTGTACTGGGCTATGATCTGGCGATCCCGTACCGGGAAGAGCAGGGGAGAGAGCCGGAACTATCGTTTCAACCAAACCTGGAGAAAGCGCTGGAAATCGCACTCGAAACAGGGGAAGGCGACAAAGCGATCGAAACCTTAACTGCCCTCTGGGACGGTGGCATGGCCAAAGCGGAAACGGTTGAAGACATGCATGAGCACATCCTTTATTTCACAAGCCTCTTTATTTGCATGATCCAGAAACAGGGCTGGCCAGTGCGGGAAGTGGCCGGTGAGGATTACGTTTATTTCCAAAATCACTTGGAGCTGGCCGCAAAGGAACAAATTCTGTTTTGGCTGCAGCGGATGATAAAGGCGTATTTAACCTATGCCAGCCAGAGGCGGAAATCGACGAGTCATGGCATGATCAAGACCATATTAAGTCTCGTCGAAAATGAAATCGATCAGGAAATGACGCTGCATGCTGTCGCCGACCGACTGTATGTTAACTCATCCTACCTTAGCCGTCTCTTCAAACAAGAAACAGGAAAAGCCTTTTCCACCTATGTAATGGAACGTAAAATGGAGCGAGCCAAGGCGATCCTGCAAGAGGGAGCACGGGTATACGACGCCGCAGCTGGTGTCGGGTATAGGGATGTGAGCTATTTTACAAGAGTATTCCGTAAATATTGGGGCGTGACGCCCGGGGAAGTTCGTCATTGAATTCCTTGCAAGCCTTTTGGCAGCCTTCTCAGTTGATCTGGGAAGGTTTTTTTACCACATAAGAAAGTATAAGTTTTCGGTTCCCGAAAACCGCTTTCTTATTGGCGATAAAACCTACCTCTAAACGCGGTCGCTCATCTTTGAATGGCCGAGGGTAGAGGTTTTCTCATATGTCAGACGCGAGAAGTTATGAAAGTACCAAAACAAGTAATATTCCTCTAATTCGCAAAAAAACGGTGGGTGATAAACTAAATCTAAGAAAGACAGGTAAGAAGGAGGAGACACCTTGCGAGAAACGACCACTACTAGGGAAACTGTCATATTTACAAAGAAAAATGGTAAAAAGAGCTATAGACGACAATTGTGGATCGATATCAAGAAAGATTGGGATTTGTATCTCGCACTCATTCCCGGCATCGCATTTCTGCTGCTGTTTAAGTACACGCCGATGTACGGGATTATCATTGCTTTCAAGGATTTCAATATTTTCGATGGTATGGCTGCAAGTCCATGGGTCGGGTGGAAGCATTTCGATAAATTGATTTCTTCCGCAAGTTTTTTGCAAGTGTTCCAGAACACCTTGATCATTTCTATATACAAAATCGTATTTCTCTTTCCTCTCCCGATTGTGGTCGCCATTTTGCTTAACGAATTGAAGAACATGGCGTTCAAAAAAAGCGTACAAACCGTGGTTTATCTGCCTCACTTCCTGTCTTGGGTTATCGTCAGTGGCTTGTTCATCGATCTGCTTTCCACGAACGGCGGTATTGTCAACAAAATAATCGTCGCCATGGGTGGCGAACCGATCCGCTTTTTCCTGGACAGCCACATTTTCCGCTCGGTTCTCATAAGCACGGCAGGTTGGAAGGAGACCGGCTGGAACACGATCATATACTTGGCGGCTTTGGCCGGGATCGATCCCGGCTTGTACGAAGCGGCCAAAATAGATGGCGCTAATAAATGGAAGCAAATCATACATATTACGCTGCCCGGTCTAGTTCCGATTATCCTGCTCATGTTCATCCTTCGTCTCGGCTATGTGCTCGAGGCGGGAACTGAACAAATTCTCGTTATGTACAACCCAAGCGTATACAACGTCGCAGATGTTATTGGCACCTATGTGTATCGCATAGGTCTCGGTGAACAGGATTACAGCTTCTCAACCGCCGTAGGAGTATTCGAATCCGTGGTTGCGTTTATTTTGATCTTAACGGGTAACGGATTGGCCCGTAAGTTTTTCGGACGAGGTATCTGGTAAACGGCGAATAAAGGAGGATCAGCTATGCATACAAAAGGCACCTTACAATCACTTGCCGTTAGAAGGTCTGGAGCCATCCGAACATCCCGTGGCGAGAAAATCTTCACAGTGGTCAATCATATTTTCTTTATCCTGATGGGACTTTCCACCATCTTTCCGTTCATTAATCTCATCGCCAAATCGCTTAGCAGCGAGGCGGCGGTCGTTTCAGGGATGGTTACCTTGTACCCGATCGATTTGCAAATAGGGACTTACAAGTATGTGGCGAGCAATTCCTTATTCCTGAATGCGTTTATGGTATCCATAACAGTGACGCTGGTTGGTTCGCTGCTCGCGTTATTCATGACGACGTTAGCCGCTTATCCGCTTTCCAAGCCGAGGCTGCGGGGACGTAAGTTTTTTATCATCATGTACTTGTTTACTATGCTGTTCAGCGGTGGATTGATCCCGACTTACCTGCTAATGCACAAGCTTAATCTTATCGATAAACTGCCGGTGCTCTTCCTGCCATTAATGATTAACGTGTACAACATGCTCATTGTCAAAAGCTACTTCGAAAGCCTGCCTGACAGTCTCGAAGAATCGGCGAAAATGGATGGGGCCAGCAATATGACGATCCTTGTGCGTATCATCTTGCCACTCTCGATGCCAGTGCTGGCAACCATCGCATTGTTCTACGCGGTTACGTTCTGGAACGACTACTTTACGTCGCTTATCTATATCAACTCGGTAGAAATGAAACCGCTGCAGCTTTATTTAAAGGAATTGTTCGTCTCTTCGACGGATGCCTTCATGCGGACCAATGTTGACGCATCGCTGAACGTTTCACCGCAGTCGATCCAAGCGGCTTCCATCATTCTGGCGACGCTGCCGATCATATTCGTGTATCCGTTCCTACAAAAATATTTCGTTAAGGGTGTTCTGGTCGGCTCTGTAAAAGGCTGAATCTCACAAACAAAACTTGAAGGGTGGTGGTGGGCAGGCTCAAAGATGGTTCCATGAAATTTGGTTTTACGCACTTCTCCATACTCAAAGAATGAAAAAGGGAGGCTCTTTCATGGTGAAAAAATTTTTAGCTCTGATGTCCATCACGACTTTGGCAGCGTCTATCACCGCTTGTGGCGGAAACGGCCAAACAGCAGGGACTACCACAGCACCGTCTGCATCAACAGCTCCAATCGCAACTGTAGATACCAATAAGCCGAAGCCAGAATTCAAGGCGCTGCTGCAATATGCGCGTTTTGATCCCAATGCTGAAGTCGTGGCGAAGTTCCTGAACGAAAAAACCGGCTACAAAGTTACCTACGACATGCTGCCGGTCGAGAACCCAGACGACAAGCTTAACCTGCTCATGGCCAACAAGGAAAAATATGGATTCATGCTGCTCAGTGGCCCACAGTATTCCAGACTCTCAACATCTGGCGCCCTGGAGCCGATCGATGAGTTGGTAAACAAATATGGCACGAACATGAAGAACGTTATTTCCCAAAACTCCTGGAACGGGGCCAAGCTGAACGGTAAAATTTACGGTATTCCACAGACCGGTTCGGGTACGATCGTCAACACAGCGCTTATCGTGCGTCAGGATTGGATGGATGAACTCGGACTTAAGGCCCCGACAACACGCGATGAGCTGTACAACGTTATGAAGACGATCAAAGAGAAGAAAAATGTTATGGCGTTGTCCGGTGGTAAAACACCGCTCGTTCCTGAAATCATGCCGACGTTCGGCCTCACGCTGGTTCAGTCGACCGCAACTACCGGTTGGCAGGATGTTAACGGCAAACTGGTCAATGTGGTAGAAAACCCGAACATGAAAAAATACTTAGAGTTCATGAAGAAGCTGTATACGGAGAAATTGATTGATCAGGAATGGTCTCTCAATCAGGCGAATAAAGTCATCGAGAACTTCACGAGCGGCAAAACGGCTATGATCTCGAACGGCTACTTCAACGCGCCTACCGTTCAAAATGCACTTCTGAAAAACACGCCAAACGCCAAAATCGCAAGCCTACCGTACCTGAAAGGCGATGATGGCAAAGTACAAGTTATGGGTTCAGCAGGTATCAGCTATTACGTGGGTATACCGAAATGGGCCGAAAACAAGGAAGAGATTATCAAATACCTGGATTTGAAGCTCGACAAAGACATTCACAAGGAAGCAACGATCGGTAAAGAGGGGGTTCACCATAAGGTGGAAAACGGCAACTACTTCCCAATTCTGCCGATTTTCAACGACCAGTATAACAACGCTTCTTCATTTCTCACAGGTGTGGATGAGAAAAACTACCCGATCTACTGGCAGGCGCGTGTTCGTAAAGATCCTATCCTGACCGATGCATTTAACAAAAATCAGGAAGCTGCCAAAGGCAACATCGTCGTAGACCCGCTCTCTTTTGCACCTCCGCTTGAAGCAATCGGTAAGTACAATTTAAAGCTGCAAAAGTTAATGGAAGATACCTTCTTGAAGTACATTACTGGTGCAGAGCAGCTCGAAAATTATGATAAATTCCTGACTCAGTGGAAAGCAGATGGCGGAGACGAAATGACGAAAGCTGTCAACGAATGGTACGCAGCGAACAAGAAGTAAGACTATTTTAAGGCGCAATATTCCCCTGCGGTTCACTCCGTGGGGGTTTTATTTCTCTGAGGGAGTGAGATAAGGATGAAAAAGATCGGGTTTATTGACTATTTCCTGGACGAGTGGCATGCGGAGAAATATCCTGGTTGGATTGAAAAGGCATCGAGTGGCAGCATGAAAGTCGCATACGCCTATGGCAAGTCGAATATTGAAGGAAAGCTCAGTAATGCGGACTGGAGCGAGAAGAAGGGAATCCAGCTTCTTGACTCGATCGAGGCTGTTGTGGACCAGAGTGACTACTTGGTTGTTCTGTCGCCGGATCATCCCGAGTACCATGAGGAATTGTCGTTGATTCCACTTCGTTCCGGCAAGCCTACTTATATCGATAAAACGTTTGCGCCTAACCGCGCAGCGGCCTTGAGGATGTTCGAACTCGCAGACAAACATGGGACCCCCATGTACTCGACTTCGGCTTTACGGTTCGCTTCAGAATATATAGGACTAGAAAAGCAGGGGATAGAGTCCATTTGCAGCCTAGGACCGGGACAATTTGAGAACTATTCGATCCACCAGGTGGAGCCGATCGTCTCGCTGATGGGGACGGATGTCAAACGAGTGATGTGGACAGGAACGGCAAACACACCAGCGCTGCTGATCGGGTATGCGGACGGCCGCCAAGCAACGATAAACCTATATGGGTGGGAATGTCCGTTCAGCATGGCGCTCAGTTATGAAGCGGGGTCATCGAAGTTTCTAAAAATCGAGTCGGATTTCTTTGGGTCGTTTATTGAGAATCTTATCGGTTTTTTCGAGACGGGTAAGCCGTCTGTTCCGCAGGCAGAAACGATTGCGATTGCAACGATTCTGGAATTTGGAATGAAGGCCGCAAAGACGCCTTATCAGTGGTTGGAGCTGCCGTAAACTGAGAAACAGGAAAATCAAACTGCTAGCCAAAACTACTCGCCTCCCAATGAAACGTGCCAACTGTCAACTCGGTGAGGGAAGAGGAACGACGATGCGCTAACGTGCTGCAAAATGGCTGATTGATGTTAGACTTTTCAGTAGACACACACTAGGGGACGGCCTTTATAATAATAGATATAAATTCAAGGTCGAGGTGTGGCATGGGAAACCAACGTGAAAGTTATGATGAGG
>NZ_JCAUAW010000013.1:0-272612 GCF_059692155.1 Paenibacillus sp. JT22N1 | reverse complement strand
ATGGGAATAGCTACGTCTGATGAGCGCTCTCCTGAACAACATCTGCAAACCAAGGTGTCAAAATCCTGCGAATGAGTGAGTATATGTGAGATAAACCCTTAAAACCGAGGGACGGGCAGTAGAGCGTGGTCATGATGAGATAGTCATAGGTAATCTAGACCCCTAAAATTAATCTGTGAGTGACTAGGAGAATAAAAGTGTAATGGTAAAATAAGACTAATTCCCACCTATCAGGTTGAGTAACGGAATAACTAATTTGATGTAATTTGCTTCATGGTGACAACGAACAATAGACTAATGCGATGGATAAAAATTTTTTTGCAACAATTTCAACCAATCATACGTTTGAGGTGCTGTAAGCGAAAACTAAACTCAACGTTGGGATAGAAACTGGCGTAAGCATTAGAGAAATGATGGGGAAACAAAATGAGGAGGAATTTACTTGAAGAAGAAATTATTAATTGCGCTTGGACTTACTGGTGTTATCGCAGCATCTATTGCTGTTGGCGCTTATGCGGCAACGGATATTAAATTATTTATTAACGGGAAAATAATCAATGCGGATTTGCAGATCGTAGATGGATCCAGCTATGTTCCTTTGAGGGTTGTTTCTGAGTCACTTGGAGCTAATGTAAAGTGGGATGGGGACAAACGGGAGATTAGTATTACGGGACAAACGGGTCAAGTAGGCCAAGTAGGCCAAACCGTCTATGAGAATACCCAATATGGCTTCCGTTTCACGCTGCCGGACAGTTGGAAAGGGTACACGATCGTAACGGACAAATGGGAGGGTCTTTCTGTAGGGGATGCGCAAGGCGATAAGGTCAGCGGCGCGAAACTCAGCATCCGCCATCCCGAATGGACCGCTGAACAGCCTAGACAGGATATCCCTATTCTCGTCTTTACTGTCGACCAATGGAACGAGCTTCAGCAAGATAAATTCCACATTGGCGCAGCGCCTATCGGCCCAAGCGAACTGACGCGCAATGACAAATACGTGTTCGCACTTCCGGCGCGCTATAACTTTGCCTACCCTGATGGCTACCAAGAAGTGGAAGACATCTTGAAGAGCAATCCGATTCAACCGATGAAGTAATCAAATACTACAAAAAAAGATTACCCTTTGCCGTATACGGCCTAGAGAACTAACTCCACAATTAATTAGTGAGGACAAACCATTGTGGGTAAGCAATATGTAGACAAAATGTTGTTGAGCTAACGGGAAACGATAGTTGAACAAACGTAAAAAGGCTGCCGCGTGCAGCCTATTTGTGCTAACGGACAGATATGTTTGAATATTGAATAGTAGTTGCTTCAACGGGGGATGTTGTTATTGTATAACACACCCATTTATGGCTGGAGGAGCAATATGAGGAAAACTGGATTATGTCTTACGGTGTTGGTTTGTCTAACATTGTTAAATCCATTTCTACCACAGTTAAGAGCGAAAATGTCCGTATTCTCTCCACAAGATATGATTGGTATTTCGGATTATATTGTAGTTGGAGAAATTAAAAAAGACGTTACTACAAAAAAACTAAATGCTGAGTATACAACCATACACAAGGAAGTAAGGATTTCAGTCGAGTCCGTTCTAAAAGGCAGTATGGCACAAAAGGAAATTGTATTAAAGCGAGATTTTCGAACAGATATCATGCGTACAGATGGTGTTGACTTTAATTTTCCTAAAAAAGGCACAAGAGTTATGCTGTTGTTAAGGGATTATGAAAGAAGTGGAATATCACTTACGTATGCTAATAGTATTTGTGTAATTAATAAAGGCAAGGTTCAACTATATGATGGTATGGGATTTGGTAGCAAAGATGTAACCTTTGAACCAAATGATTATGAAAAAGCTTACCAAACCTTTTATGACAAACGGAAATGAGAGATTAGCGGCTGAACTAACGGGAAACGATAGTTCAATATTGGAGGGCGCCACTGGCGTCTTTTTTTTCGTTTCGGAAGAATCATCGATCAGGCAAAAACTTAATAGTATTCTGTTCATTGGGGATAATAATCAAAAAAGGTAGGTGATGTCTAATGAAAAAATGGATAATCTTCCTTCTTCTCTTTTTTGCATTTTCATCATCAATACAAGCTGATACAGAATCGCCAAATGCTGAGGGGCTACAAAAAGAGATCCTTCATGATTCACTTATTCATGAACTGTTACCTAGTATATCTCAAGTCCTTGATAAACAATTTGGCGTGGGTCATGGTTTGGGGATTCAATGCCAAAAAATTTTAGAAATTAAGAGATTAGAGCAAGGTCAATTTTACTTTGAGGTAACATTGGAAGCGATGACTTTCAAAGGTGCACATAACCCACCTAACGATATTGTCACAGTAAAAACATCCAATTATCCCAGGGGAAATTGGGTTATTAAAGAATACTCAATCAACGAAGAGAAACCAGCAAATTACGTATGTGGAAACCCAGACTATAGGAGGTAACCGGCGCGTCGAGGATTACTATGGAATTGAAGGGCGCTCAATGGCGCCTTCTTTTTCGTTTCTTGAAGAATTTCCTTTTTAAACGGGCAGGATTGCGTACTCCCTACGCGAATACAACTAGTAAAAGGGGAGACGGTCTTAAAATGAATAGAAAATGGACGTTAGAAATGGTGAGAATCGAATTTGAGAAGAGAAACTGTCGGCTGCTAGGCACTACATATGAAAGCAGCAAGAAGAAGCTGTCGTATATCGCTAGGTGTGGACACGAACATGAAATATCCATGGATAATTTTTCAAAAGGGAAAGGTGACGTTTGCAGAAAATGCAGATATTATTATTCAATTGGCGATTCCAGAAGATTAGTTTATGACGATGTAAAGTTGCTTTTTGAAGCTAATGGCTGCCAGTTGCTTTCTGAAACCTACAACAGCTCTAGAACTAAACTTACATACATAGCTCAATGCGGTCATGAGAATCAAATTTCATTCAGCAAATTCAGGAGTGGAGCTGGGCGGGTATGCAATAAATGCTCACTATCGATCAGATACGAGTTTGATTATGTGAAAGAATACTTTGAGAACAATGATTGCTATTTGATTGAGACAGAATATGTTAACGTCAAAACGCCAATGAGATATATAGCGACATGCGAACACGAACACATCATTTCTTTTGATACATTCAAAAATGCTCCTGGAGCAAGCAAAAAGTGTGATAAGTGTCAAAAGATAAAAAAACACACATTGGAGGACATCGCATTATTGATGAAAAATAATGGATGCACCCTTGTTAGCGATGAATATATAAACAAACAGCCACTGCGTTATGTAGCTCAATGCGGTCATGAAAGAAAAATAATATGGAGCAAGTTTCTAAACGGTCTCGGAAGGCTGTGCAAAAAGTGCGCTCCTCCCCAAGGAGAAAGACACCATAATTACAATGAGTCGCTGACCGACGAGGAAAGAATCAAGAATAGAGATTTATGGGAGGTTATTAAATGGCGAAATGCTGTATATGAAAGAGACCGATATACCTGCCAGAAATGTAAGGATGCAAAAGGCGGCAATCTAAATGCCCATCATATCAATGGTTACAACCTAGATAAAGAAAACAGGTTTAACATTGATAATGGCATAACTTTATGCAAAGACTGCCACAACGATTTCCATAAAACATATGGATACGGAAACAATACACAAAATCAATTTGATGAGTGGTTTCATGTGGCAGTTTCTAGCCTTTAAGCTAACGGATAACGATAGTTAATAACAGAAGGGCTGCCGTGTCGTGGCAGCCCTTCGCTCAGCTAACGGGCAGCATTATTCAATAAATATAGGAAAGCAATGGGTACTATTAAAATATAGAACTATCTTAGCGAAATTATATGTATTAGATTAAAGTAATAACCAATAAATTAACAGCAGTAAAACAGTAGAGGTGTTAATCAGTGGTCAGAAAAGGAATCAAAATCTTGTTCATTGTTCTTTTTTTATTTTTACTGTACTCATCTGGTTACCTAACTTTCGAAAAATATCGTACTGGGGATATTATAAGTAGGCAAAACATGATTTCAGATACCATTTGGAAATTACAACAAGATGGTTATAAAAAAGAAGATATTTTATCTATTGGAATAAGTTACTCATGGATGAAATCCCAAACTTATGAGACAGCTGTTATGTTTAAAGACGAACCTGACGTTACGTATTACTACTTTTGGAATAAAAAGAGTTCATCAATTGAACAAGGTGGCTATTCTGGAAAGGCGACTAAACATAAAACCTTTTGAATAAATCTAGTTTGGTAGTAATCCAGCTTTTTTGACTTTTATCATTGTGCTAACGGATACTATAGTTCAATCACGACATGACGGCAGCCGGCATACGATCGGCTGCCTTTGTCTGTTGAAGTAACGGGCAGAATAGTTCAACAACAAAGAGAAGGCAGTAGATGCTTAACGTCGTTCAGATATACGAATTTTTCTCGAGATTATATCAGCATCTTATGTAATAATACCAATATATGGGTGAGAGGGGTGTATTAACATGCTACCAGGGACTATCATTTTTTTAAATGGTACTTCAAGTTCAGGAAAAACCAGTATTTCGTTAGAATTACAACGGATTATTGATGAGCCATACTTACACATGTCATTGGATAAGTTTTTAAATATGCTTCCAGCAGATTATCTTACAAATGGAAGTAAAGCTGATAATGTTAAAGACGCTATGATAAAAGTAATATCAGGAATGCATAATACAAAAATATTATGCAACAAAACCATGCTAAAAATAATTCCTCAAGATAAAGCGAATCAACTGTAACTTTGGTTCTTTTTTATGTGGAATTATCCTTATTTCTAGCCATCTTGTATTCCCTGTCAACGCCCCTTACAACGCTCCACAATGCCCTACAATCCATTCTAAGCCATAACTTCATACTTGTAACAATGAATTGCTAAAGCCTCTTATAGTCCTAACTCATGCTTCTATTAGTAAAAATTCGCTAAACCTTCTCAGGTAATATTTGTATTGCCTTCCATCGTTCGACACATGTAAAATAGTCTTTATGAACTAAATTGTTAATTTATTGGACTTTAAATGTCTGAATTCATGAGAAAAGGGGACCTGAAAATGAACACAGGCAGAAAACCAACTGATAAATGGGTCACAATAATCATGAAAACTGATGAAAAAGGTTTAACATTGGGGATTCGAGCGCAGATTTATGTTTCAAAGGATTTTCAGAATAATGATTTGGAATGGTTTAGAGATGAATTGAACAATTGGCTACCAGCGAAAAAGTACTTTGATAATGAAATAATTGATTACGAATAATTACATTTAAACACGGATTTTATGAAAGAAGAACGGAAGTGAACCGATGTGATTTCATCAAGGCTACAAGAGTTGAGACAGTGTAACAATTTATCACAAGGTGAAATTGCTGCAATAATAGGTGTTGCTCGAACTACATACTCTGGATATGAAAGTGCAGGTCGAGAACCTGATTTTGAAACTCTAGTAAAAATTGCAGATTACTATGATGTGTCATTGGATTACTTATTCCGCCGAGATCATAAGAATTCTGAGTTTTCATTCTTGATAGAACAATTGCCAGAACATAAAAAAGAAGCTGTGAAATCTTTGCTTCAATTGTTGTTAGATTAAATTCAGATAAAGACTGGCATCATTAGATGTTAATAATAAAAAAAGGATAGTGAAGTTAATGAATACACCATCACCCAAAGAATACCCTTTTAGAGCCGCTAGATCATTCATTGTAGTAGACAGTGACAATTATAGTAATCAATTAGCTGTTTTTAATCATAAAGAACATGGTGAAGTTTTTGCTTGGGTTTCTGATAATACAGGGACAAGATTTCCCGAATATATGCAAAGCGTAGCTGAACTTCATGCAGCAAGAAATAATGGCAAAGTTATCGAAGTATTTGATGAGCGCCTTTAATAAAATACTAGATTTATTAACACTTACAAAAAAGGAGAAACTAATTTATGAAAAATATTGAGCAAATTATGGAACAAAAGAAATTGCTAGACCAATTAGGTAAAACCGTTATCCAAAAAACTACAGAGTGTTTTAGTTTAGTTAAAGAGGTTGCAATAGATTTGATGAAAGATTTAGAAGGATTTGAGTTAACAATAGATAACCGTTCTACAATCAGTTTTAAAATAATTGACACAAATTTCTTTATTAAAGTATTTGACGCTGTATCTTTAACTGCAATTCCAGAGGGTACGTTTTTTGATAATACTAAAATCCTAACTGAATCCAGCATTAAAAAATGTTACACTGGAAGAATTATGTTCTACTTTAAACGTGAAGACATTCCACATATAGTGTTGGGAGAACTATTTATTAATGAAGATGGAAATTTTGCTTATATTTCAAAAATTGGCTGGAAAGCCGAGTCATTTACTTTTAGAGACAAGGACATCTTCTCATTTGAAGTTAAAAAGATGATTGTTAAAGGGATAAATGATGCTTTCTTTCACATGAATACAGAGTGGACTGTTCAAAATCAATTTGAACATGAAGTTCAAATGTTTAGTCAAGGTACGAAGATGGGATTTATTTGAGATAAAGTTCACTTTTTTATGAAACTAAAGAAAATTAGACAACTACGGTAGATGCAAAAATATTCTAAAAAGGTAGTAGGTTCAATGAAAAAGAAATTATTATATTTAGTAATATTTATTTTACTGGTTGCTGGTTTGTCTTATTATTATAAATACGAAGTCTTTACTATTCCACATAAAAGCCAAAATACATCAACTCAATACACCATCATCATTCCATCTGATCGCTTCCCAGAAACCGCGGCACATGTCAAAGCAGCTATAGAACGAGGCGAAACTCCAGTATGTACGATTGACCGAAACGGTGCAGAAGAGAATCGCAAGGAATCCTTAAAGGGTATCCCTACAAAGCCCAATAAGGACAGAGATGAGTTTCCAATGGCAATGTGTGCGGAAGGTGGAACTGGTGCAGATATCGAATACGTAACTCCTTCAGATAATCGTGGAGCTGGATCTTGGGTGGGAAATCAATTGGAGAATTATCCTGATGGAACTAAAGTTATGATCATGGTAAAGTGATTCCATTTAAAGCGTTATTTATAGGTGAAACGAGGGGATAGATATGTATTCAAATTATATCAAAGATGAGTATCCGAATGTTACATTGATTAGCGCGGTGTTTAATTTCTATGATTCCGAGACAGGTAAATTAACTAAAACTATTGAGCGGAAATTGGATGGCAGTAATAAAAGTTCTTTTGAGGTTGATTGCATTTGTAGGGAATGTGTAAGTGGAGGATATGATTTGAATTCTACTGTTCGACTTGCAATACAAAATTCTGAACATGAGATTACAGGTTCACTTCTTTGCAATGGTTGGCAAGATAAGTCGAGAATAAACCAGCATAGATGTCGTACCAAGTTGGAATATTGTTATTTTTTTGAATACAAAGATTAAAATAATGGCTGTTTTAAAAGGAGATTCCAATTTGATGTTAAAGACAACTAAAGTACTTTGTCCAATTTGTTCAAAAGTGTTTAGTTACGGTCATTTGCGATATGGTTTCAAGCACATATGCAAAAGAGACTTTATTAATACTGAAGAGGATTATTTAAGTAAGATTAAGAAAGCGCAATAAAATGGCTATTTCAAAAGGAGGAAGAAGTAATGCTGGATGTTTTAGTTAAATCCTTCTTAAAGGGGTTAGGCTGGGGAATAGCTGCTTTATTGTGCTTTATTATGTTTGCTTCTGTGCTCAACTTAATGCTGACCAGTGAGCATTTTGATGCAATATCTCAAATAATACTCAATTTTTCATTACATTAATAATACAGGAGAGATGACAATATGGCAGGTGGAATAGGCCAAGGAACACCATTACATATGCCGTCAACTGTTGATTTAGTCTTTGTGTTGATAGTCGCGGCTGCATTTGTTGTCTTTTTATGGTGGATCTATTTAAGAAGAACATAATTATATGAATCGCTAGAGGTGATTTTATTGTCCGATGAGAATCCAAGACTCAAAAAATGGTTGGAGCAAACAGAACAGAGCAAATATCAGTCAGATCGTAATATTAAACCTACGCAGCATGTGAACAAATCTGTAATTTATCATGTATTACAGAATGAAGTTGCTTTAACCTATGTTGGATTCTGGAGAAGATTCTTTGCTAGAGCAGTTGATTGGATTGTTATAGCCATACTTTCAATCATACTGTATTATTTTCTTACTGCTCTAAACGTAAAGCCAATAGGATTATTTCAATTAATAGCTTGGTTTTTATATTATACTATACTCCCATCCACACGCCTCAAAGGAACAATTGGAAAATTGGCGATTGGAGCAATAGTCGTCGATAAGAATGGAAAGCAACTAAGTTACTCAAATTCTATTGGTCGTTTTTTAGCAAACATTCTGTCGGGTGCAATATTGTTTATCGGTTATATCATGGTTGCTAGTAATCCTAAAAAAAGAGGACTTCATGACATGATGGCCGATACCTATGTTGTAAATAAAACGTAAATGAAAGGCATGATTTATTTTAAAGGAGGGCTTTCCTTGAAAATATTTTTAAAGATTATTTTGACGTTTATTGATTTTTTCTTTACTCCTGAAAAGATTTTGACTATGTTGATGAGTGCAGGAATGGGAGTACTGATATTTTACATAATTCACGGGAACCTAGACGTTGAAGTGGGCAATAAATATATTTGGATTATTTCTGGATTTCCTGCATGGCTACTTATTAGATTTATGTACTGGGAAATGAGATTGTTATTATTTCCTAAAATTGAAACTAGATGGAGTCATTTTAAACAAAATGGATTTTACTTGTAGTCAATCAGCGCTTCAATTGAAATGCAAGATTTATTATAAAGGAGAGAGAAGATGAAAAGTAAACCAGATACAAAATATGTTCGAATGGAAGTTGATTTCTGGTATAACTCAGAAACGGATGAAATTCATATCACTGCTCCTGAATCAGAAGATGTAAAAGGATTTCATACAACAGTAAATAAGAAAGATGGATCAGTTAGAAATCATAAAAACATGTATGACAAATTGGCCGATATCCTTAGAAAATTTGATAAGCATCCATAAAATAAATTATAGAATTCAATGCAGCTAAACCTCCTATTGTATAATGGAGGTTTTTTATTTAGAATTTAACTTATACTCCATTGGAGGTGTCATACATGATTGAGAAATACACATTAATAAATGAGCCTGATAAGACTATGTTCATTTTCGAGAAGAATGGAAAATTTTACGGTCATATCGTTAAGAACAAAACGGATAAATCTGTAGCTAAATTAGTTTTTGAAACTGCTAAATATGCGTCTGTTGAACTAATCAAAAGCGAATACCCAGCTCAGGAATGATGATATAAATTAAAAAGACTACATGCACCCCAAGGAGGAAAAGGTGTTTGTAGTCTTTTTTTGCTTGCTTGCTCCTACATCAAAGGATTAGCGTTGGAAGCCTTGAAGTTGTTGTTCAGCTATTTGTACCAATCTTTTTGTGATGTTGCCACCAATGAAGCCTGCATCGCGTGTAGTGAGGTTTCCGTTGTAACCAGTAGGTTGAAATGCAATCCCTAACTCTTGAGCAACTTCCATCTTCATTTGATTTAATGCGGCCTTTGCTTGTGGAACTACTAATGTGTTGTTGTTAGCCATTTATGCCAACTCCTTCTCGTGGTGTAATGTTATTGTGTGGAGTGTAAGGAATTCTTATGCATTTCAATTTTACTGAGGTTAAACCTTTTGCTCTTTTCATTATTTGAAGGAATGCGTCAAGGTCTTCCTTTGCTAAAACTTCTGGATCTTCATCATGTTGTTTCTGTCTTAATTCATCGTTTTCTTTTTTGAGTTTTATGTTCTCTTGAAGCAGCTCATCATACTTTTGTATTTGTTCATTAGCTAATCTAATTATTTGCTGTAACGTATCATTATTAGAAATTGGTACAATTGGTTTGACTGCGGCTACATCAGGAGCACTTGAGATAGTGACAAGTAGCTCTCTCTTTGGTTCTTGTTGAATTGGATTATGCTTAGGTCGATTTAGTTTTGCTTCCTTCATTTCATTCTCGTATTTTTTTCTAATCTCTTTATTCCACCTAAAACCACATGCTGCTGTCGAACGATTAAGTTTAGACGCTGTTTCGGCAAATGGAGACTAACAAGTAAAATAGCACAACTTGATGAGGATACCATGTCTAAAATCGATATTGCGCTTTTAATCAGTGTCGGTCTGTATGAGAAATTCATCTACAGGAGGGATGTAATGACATGTACGCGGTAATCGGAAAAGGTATGTTTACCAAAGAAGCATTCATTCAATTTCTAATCACTGTCGGCCTGAAGGAACATGATTCAATAATCAACCAACTGAATGGTAAAGGTCGCCTTGAACATGGTAAGTGGAGATTCATGTTGGTTAGATAGGGAGGTAGAACATGCATGTTAGTAAAGCGTTAAAAAAAACTCTAATAACACCTAAAAATCACTTGAGGAAAAGGGGATGGAAATAAAGAGGGAAATTGTTGTTGACGATATTTTAATTTCGATGTTATGCTAGGAATGAGACCTGAAAAGTGGCATACGTAAAAATAGACTCAACGATTTTCGTTAGTCAGTTAGGCCTTGCTTATTTAATTATGTGAAAAGGAGGTTGCGTTTCCTGATCCTTGAAAACTGAGTCTTTGCTTACATCCTCATTACAGTGAGGAGTTAAAAATCTTATTATAATTATCTTTCATTAGAATACCATGGTTTCGTAATACTGACAAGTGAAAAGTCTTATAAAAGTAAAAAAACATTAGAAAAATTGGAGGCAAAATAAATGTCCGAACAAAAAAATGATGTTGTAAATAAGTACAGTCAGGAAATTAGAGAGATTGGTTTCAAGCTTCAGCAACTTGAAGAAAATAGAATTTATGAACAATCAGGAGCACGAATGGATGGCTCTCTTGTTGGGCAAGGACGATCAGGGGCAGGAAATCATGCTTCATTCAAACCCAAGCGGTAAAGGCGTGAATATCAAGGTTCTGGATCCATTGTGGAAGGGCCGTATAGTCAAGGTGCAGCGATTAATTCAACCCTAGCACTGATGGGTTTTTGATGAATTATTCTAAAGAAATAAAAGTCAACCACCTTTAAAACATATTTTTAGACTCTCAGCTCGTAGCTGTGGGTCTCTTTTTGCATAGTGTCGTCAAAACTACCCGGATCTCGCGATCCGCTTATTCAACTCCCTCGGTATGATTTAAATTCCTCACGCAAGCTCGTCTATTCGCAGGATTTCATCCTTTAGATTTCGATGATGAATGAAAGATAGCGAGATATATTAGGATGTGTCGTTAAAAAGGTATGCGGGAACAGAGGTGGAGTTAATTCACCCAATTCATTCCAAATGCTGCACGTATTCTCCACTGTGCCCTAACGAAGAATGATAGTCAATCACGACATGACGGCAGCCGGCACACGATCGGCTGCCGTTGTTGTCCACATAATCCAATTAGAAAAAGCTTGAGAAATCAGGCTTTTATTATTTTTATGTGGGGAGATATATGTCAATAAAAAATGCACAAATGTCCCTAATTTTAAGTTTTGTGACACAAATCTAACTACTTTGTAGAAAATTCGATTCGTCGTAGTTTTTTGGAAAGCTTATTGCAAATAAACTGGCTATATATTTTTTGCATAGTTTCTATGCACAATATATATTTCTCGATTGGAATGATGTTATGTAAAATAAAGGAAACGGCAATATGCAAACGGCACAATTGTTGGAGGGATACGTTATGAATAAAACCGGAAATGGTCAAGTCAAGAACCGGCACCAAGCACTAGGTTTATCGGATCAGCAGGTTCTTGAAATGTATCAGAATATGGTTTTGGCGCGAAAAGTAGATGAACGGATGTGGATTCTAAATCGTGCTGGAAAGATCCCTTTTCTAGTTTCTTGCCAAGGTCATGAAGCAGCACAGGTAGGAGCGGCTTCTGCGTTGGATCAAACGAAAGATTTTCTTTGTCCGTATTATCGGGACATGGGAATGGTCATAGTTTTCGGGATGACGGTAGTGGAATTGATGCTTTCCGCTTTTGCCAAGGCGGGAGATCCAAACAGTGGCGGACGCCAAATGCCAGGGCATTATGGGAGTAAAAGATTGAATATTCTTTCGGGGTCCAGTGTTGTAACGAGTCAAGTGCCGCACGCTGTTGGAATCGCTTTATCTGGAAGAATGCAGGGGGAAAATCTTGTCGTGTTAACGGCCTTTGGGGAAGGGGCCAGCAATCAAGGGGAGTTTCACGAAGCGGCGAACTTTGCGGGGGTGCACAAGCTTCCTGTCATTTTCTTCTGCGAGAATAACAAGTATGCCATCTCTGTCCCCTTTTCGAAGCAGGCGGCTTGCGAAAGTATCGCGGATCGAGCAAAAGGTTATGGTTTTCCTGGCATCAGAGTGGATGGCAATGATCTCTTAGAAGTATATAAGGTCACGAAAGAGGCGGCCGATCGGGCAAAAAGAGGAGAAGGGCCTACGCTTATCGAGGTGGTCGTCTATCGTTTAGTTCCTCATTCAAGCGACGACGATGATCGAACCTACCGTTCCCGTGAAGAAGTAGAAGAAGCCAGGAAGAACGATCCGCTAGCATCCTTCAGCAATTATCTTAAAGATTTGGGGATATTAGATGAACCTAAAGAGAAGGAAATCCATGACCGGATGCTGATGGAAATCAATGAGGCCACGGAATATGCAGAGATTGCTCCGGATTCGGCTCCGGAAGATGCCCTTAAACACGTTTATGCAGAACAGGGGGAGTGAGAAATGGCCGTGATTTCTTATCTTGATGCAGTGACCCAAGCTCTTCGAGAGGAAATGCAGCGAGATAAAAGAGTATTTGTATTAGGAGAGGACGTCGGGGTACGTGGGGGTGTATTTCGGGTTACAAAGGGATTCTATGAGGAGTTTGGAGAACAACGGGTTATCGATACGCCACTATCAGAAGCGGCCATTGTAGGTGTATCGGTTGGGGCAGCCGCATATGGATTGAGGCCTGTAGCAGAAATTCAGTTTGCGGAGTATATCATGCCTGCCGTAAACCAAATTGTAAATGAAGCAGCCAAAATGAGATACCGCTCGAACGGAGATTGGAACTGTCCCTTGGTCATACGTGCTCCTTATGGAGGAGGAGTTCACGGTGCCCTCTATCATTCGCAAAGCGTCGAAGCCATGTTTTGCAACATTCCCGGTTTAAAAGTGGTCACACCTTCCACTCCTTATGATGCCAAAGGACTGCTAAAAGCAGCCATCCGCGATGAAGATCCTGTTCTTTTCTTTGAACATAAGCGATGTTATCGATCGATCAAAGGAGAAGTGCCAGACTCGGATTACATTGTTTCCATCGGGAAGTCGGATATTAAGCGGCAAGGAGAAGACTTCACGGTTATTTCTTACGGACTCACCTTGCATTTTGCGTTGGAAGCGGCAGAAAAACTTTCCCGAGAAGGATACAGCGCTCACATTCTGGATTTGCGTACCCTCTATCCTCTGGATAAGAAATCTATTATAGAGGCTGCTCGTAAAACCGGGAAAGTGTTAATTATTCATGAAGACAACAAAGAGGGAGGCGTTGGGGCTGAAGTAGCAGCTGTGCTCGCAGAGGAATGCCTTTTTGAATTGGATGCTCCGATCAAACGCCTTTGCGGTCCGGACGTCCCCGCTATGCCGTATAGTTCGCCAATGGAGAAATTCTTCATGCTCAATCCGGATAAAGTATATCAGGCCATGAAAGAATTGGCCCAATTTTGATCCGATCGGGAGGAGAATATGGCTGAGAAAATCGTAATGCCTCAGTTAGGGGAAAGTGTAACGGAAGGAACCATCTCCAAGTGGCTCGTAAACATCGGGGATAAAGTCAAAAAATACGATCCCGTATGCGAAGTGATTACAGATAAAGTTAATGCGGAGGTTCCTTCTATTTTTAGTGGCACGATATCCGAAATTGTCGTTCAAGAAGGCGAAACGGTAGCGGTAGGAACTTTGATTTGCTGTATTGCGGTGGAAGATCACGCGATCTCGCCGGTTGAATCAAAGACGTCAGCTGCCGCTCAATATCAGGGAGCCGATGATGTGACAACGCAAGCAGCCATGAACCAACACTATTCGCCTGCCGTGCTTAAACTGGCGCAAGAAAACAACCTGGATCTTTCCCGTGTGGAAGGATCAGGCTTTACCGGACGTATCACCAGAAAGGACATCTTGGAGACTTTGCAAGGAAAGAGGCAGGGCGTAGCAGCCTCCATTCCTCCGTCTAAGCCGTCCCAACTGATAGAATCGGCCCGCGAAATTCCGAAGCCGTCCGTTTCGGTTGATGGCGTCAATTCCACGTTAAATCAAGCAGACGAGACGATCCCGGTTACCGCCATCCGTAAAACTATTGCCAAACGGATGCTAAAAAGCAAGCAGGAGATCCCCCACGCCTGGATTATGGTTGAATGCGATGTCACCAATCTGGTACGTTATCGAGACCAGATAAAAGAGGAATTTAAGAAAAAAGAAGGAATCCATCTAAATTATTTGCCATTCTTTATCAAGTCGGTTGTAGAAGCCTTGAAGGAATTCCCCACCTTAAATTCACAATGGGCGGAAGATCACATTATCGTCAAAAAAGCGGTTCATATCTCGATTGCCGTTGCCACCGATCGAGCGTTATTCGTTCCCGTCATTAAGGACGCTGACCAAAAAAGCATTTACGGTCTTGCAAAAGCAGTAGATGAATTGGTCAAGAAGACGAGGGAGGGCAGTTTAACGCTAGAGGATTTAACCGGCGGAACGTTTACCGTTAATAACACAGGCTCTTTCGGCTCCATTCTTTCAGCCCCAATCATCAATCCTCCGCAAGTGGCGATTTTAAGTGTTGAAGCCGTCGTAAAACGTCCGATTATCATAGATAACATGATTGCCGTCCGCGATATGATGAACATCTGTCTTTCCTTGGATCACCGGGTATTGGACGGTCTTGTGTGCGGCCGCTTCTTGAAGAGAGTCAAGCAAAAGATTGAAGGTTACGGCATGGAAACCGGACTCTATTAACGATTCAAAGGGGCGATGAAATCATGCATTTTGATTTAAATGAAGAACAAACGTTGATAAAGAAAATGATGCGTGATTTTGCGGAAGGAGAGGTTGCTCCGGGCGCAGATGAACGGGATCGTACAAAGGAATTTCCGGAAGCTGTTTTCGATAAGTTAGCGAAGCTGGGAGTCATGGGTCTGCCTTTTCCCGAACAATATGGCGGCGGGGGAGCAGATACAATAAGCTTTGCTATCGCTGTAGAAGAATTAAGTCGGGTATGCGCATCTACAGGTATCACCTATTCTGCCCATATTTCATTAGGCGGGGCACCAATCCAATTATTCGGAACGCACGAGCAAAAGGAAAAATACTTACCCCCCCTTTGTAAAGGAGAATACTTGGGGGCGTTCGGGCTGACGGAACCGAATGCAGGTTCCGATGCAGGCGGAACCCAAACGACAGCGAAGCTGCATAAGGATCAGTGGATCATTTCCGGTTCCAAATGCTTTATTACCAATGCAAGCTTTGCCAAAAACCTGGCTCTCACGGCCGTAACGGATCGCTCCAAAGGGACGGATGGAATCAGTGCGTTTATAGTATCTACAGATGCACCGGGAGTTACGGTCATTAGCAATTATGAAAAGATGGGTCTACACGCTTCGAATACAGCGGAGTTAATTTTGGAAAATGCAGCCGTTATCAAAGAAAATCTCCTGGGGAAAGAAGGAAACGGATACAAGCAATTTTTAGCTACGCTTGACGGAGGGAGAATCGGGATCGGGGCTATGGCGGTCGGGATCGCTAAAGGAGCTTATGAA
Source organism: Paenibacillus sp. JT22N1 (assembly GCF_059692155.1). Classification (NCBI taxonomy): domain Bacteria; kingdom Bacillati; phylum Bacillota; class Bacilli; order Caryophanales; family Paenibacillaceae; genus Paenibacillus; species Paenibacillus sp. JT22N1. The sequence continues at coordinate 256,712 of NZ_JCAUAW010000013.1, read as the reverse complement.
AAATCGCTCCAATATGCCAAAGTAAGAAAACAATTTGGCAAAAGCTTATCCGCCTTTCAAGCCATCCAATTTAAACTGGCCGACATGGCCATGAATATTGAAGTAGCAAGCAACATGGTTTATAAAGCGGCATGGCTTAAGGATCAAGGAAGAGGATTTAAGAAGGAAGCGGCAATGGCCAAATTATTTGCTTCGGAAATGTGTATGAAGGTTTGCGATCAAGCCGTTCAGATCCATGGCGGATATGGTTATATGAAGGAATACCAGGTGGAGCGCTTCTTCCGGGACGCCAAGCTTTTAGAGATCGGGGAAGGAACTTCGGAAATACAACGAATGGTGATTGCACGCCAGATCGGCTGTTAAAGGGGAGTAGTTATATGTTCAAGAAGATTCTAATCGCTAATCGGGGAGAAATTGCGGCTCGAGTGATCCGTACATGCCAATCGCTAGGCATTGCCACCGTCTGTATATATTCGGAAGCGGATAAGAAAGCCCCTCATGTCAAGATGGCGGATGAGGCCTACGGGGTGGGAGGTCCTAAAGTAGCAGAGAGCTACTTGAATATCGTAAAAATTTTGGAAATCGCCCGTCTTTCCAAATCGGAGGCCATTCACCCAGGATATGGCCTTCTATCGGAAAATGCCGAATTTGCCCGCCGCTGCGAGGAAGCCGGTATCGTATTCATCGGTCCATCAGCGGATGTCATCTCCCGCATGGGCAGTAAAATTGAATCCCGGAATATAATAGAAAAGGCAGGTGTGCCTGTAGTCCCTGGCATTTCCTATCCGTTAGCGGATTCGGAAGAAGCAGCACGCGCAGCTAGTTGTATCGGTTACCCGGTCATGCTCAAGGCTTCGGCCGGCGGTGGCGGGATCGGTATGCAGATCGTTCGCAGCGAATCGGAAATTCAAAAAGCATTTGAAGGGAACCGGAAACGCGCCTCTGATTTTTTCGGAGATGGGGCCATGTATGTTGAGAAAGTTGTGGAAAATCCCCGGCACATCGAAATTCAGATTTTAGCCGATTCATATGGGAATACAGTCTACTTATGGGAACGGGAATGTTCCATTCAACGCCGCCATCAAAAAGTAGTGGAGGAAGCCCCTTCTACCTATTTGGATGAACTCACACGCGGCAAAATGGGAGAAGCGGCGGTAAAGGCGGCTAAATCCATCGGATACCGGAATGCAGGAACCATTGAGTTTTTAGTTGACGAGAACAAAAACTTCTTTTTCCTTGAAATGAATACTCGTCTACAGGTCGAGCATACGATTACAGAAGAGATTACCGGCTTGGACTTGGTTGCAGAACAACTGCGAATTGCGGCCGGACATTCCTTGAATCTTGGTCAATCCGATGTGAAACGCGACGGTCATGCGATTGAAGTGCGGATTTATGCAGAAGATCCGAAGACGTTCTTCCCATCTCCGGGAACGATTACGAAGTTTGCCATTCCCGAAGGACAGGGAATCCGCCATGAGTTGGCTGTTCATGAAGGCTCCTTGGTCACTCCCTTCTATGATCCGATGATTGCCAAGCTCGTGGTCAAAGGGAAAGATCGCGACGAGGCGATTGACCGACTTCAAGAGGCGTTAGCCCATTATCAAGTTCAGGGAATCAAAACAAACATCCCGATGCTGCAAGAAGTAATCGCGCATCCCGCATTCCGTTCAGGCGATACGACAACGGATTTCGTTGCAAAGTATTTACTAGAGAAGACATGACATGATGGCGCCTCGGCGAGTTTCCGGAAGGCTATTCGTAAAACAGGAGGTTATTCAGGTGAACAAAATCGTGGCGTTTATGGCGGGGAGTATATATAAAATTCTTGTCAAGCCAGGGGATCAAGTCGAAGCGGGACAAGATGTGGCCATATTGGAATCGATGAAAATGGAGATCCCAGTTGCGGTTAGTTCCGGAGGGACGGTAAAAGAAGTAATCGTAAGCGAAGGCGACTTTGTTGATGAAGGAGATCTATTGATCGTGCTGGATTAAACATATGCTAGGGGTGGGGGAGATCAACTGGCCGGCGAGTGTGACGATCAAAGAGGTTGGTCCGAGGGATGGATTACAGAATGAGAAGGTCTTTGTTTCGACAGAGGATAAAATAGCTTGGATTAACCAATTGTCCGGCACCGGAATCAAATCCATCGAAATCACTTCATTTGTGAATCCAAAGTGGATCCCGGCGCTGGCAGATGCCGTTGAAGTTGCGAAAGGAATTGAACGAATGCCTAGCGTCATTTATTCAGCTCTCGTTCCGAATCGTCAATGGCTGGAGCGAGCGTTGGAAGTCGATGTGGATGAAGCGGCCATCTTTATGTCAGCCAGCGAAACCCATAATCAAAGGAACATAAACAAGTCGATTAGCGTTACCTTTCCCATGCTAAGAGAAGTGGCGCAAGAAGCTCTTTCAGCAGGAAAGTCAGTCCGCGGTTATGTGTCAACCGTCTTCGGTTGTCCCTATGAAGGTCCTGTTTCCATCGACGAGGTGATCCGGGTATCGGAAACTTTGTTCGATATGGGGATTGGCGAGTTATCTCTCGGGGACACGATTGGCATTGCAAATCCTAAGCAGGTGCAAGGTGTATTGGATATTCTTTTAAAGCGTTTTGATGCCAAAAAACTGGCCCTGCATTTTCATAATACGCGCGGGACGGCTCTTGCTAATATTCTGGTGTCCATGGACATGGGGATCACGACGTTTGATGCTTCCGTCGGCGGTTTAGGCGGATGCCCGTATGCGCCTGGAGCCTCAGGCAATGTGGCTTCGGATGATTTACTTTACATGCTTGATGCGATGGGGATTAAAACTGGGGTAAATCAGGAAAAGCTGCTCTCCGCTGCCCGTTTTATTCAGGAAAAGATAGGAAGAGCTTTACCAAGCCATAATCTTCAGGTCGACAGCTCGAACGGAAAGACAGTCTCGTGATTCGGTTCAAGGAAGGGTAGTGATCATGGAAAAAGCTGTATTGGTCTCCAACATTGGCAATGGAATTGTGCTCATGACTTTAAACCGGCCGGAAGCCGCTAATGCGCTATCGATAAAAATGCTGGAAGAATTGCGGGATGCAGCTGCGACATGTAAATTTGACCGATCTGTTCGCTGTGTCGTGGTCACAGGGGCTGGAAAGAAAGCTTTTTGCGCAGGTGCCGATTTAAAAGAGCGCGCAGAAATGGACATGAACCGGGTGCGCAGGACGGTTTCATTGATTCGCGAGATCATCAATGATTTAGAAGCCTTGCCCCAGCCGGTCATTGCCGCCGTGAACGGTACCGCTTTTGGTGGGGGAACGGAATTGGCGTTGGCATGTGACATTCGGATCGCCTCCGAAACGGCAACATTCGCCCTTACGGAGACTTCGCTTGGGATTATTCCAGGCGCAGGAGGAACGCAGCGGTTGCCGAGGCTGATCGGGAAGGGGCGCGCCAAAGAGCTCATTTTCACGGCAAGAAGAATCGATGCCAAAGAGGCTAGGGACATGGGGGTGGTAGAGTATGTGACACCGCCTGAATCACTTCTCGATAAAGCACTAGAAATAGCCGGCCAAATTGTTCGAAATGCTCCTATCGCCGTGGCGCAGGCCAAGTTCGCAATCGATAAGGGATTTGATGCGGATCTGAGCACCGGGCTTGCAATTGAGCAAAATGCCTATGAAGTAACGATTCCGACAAAGGATCGCTCGGAAGGACTACAGGCCTTCAAAGAAAAGCGTCCCCCCATATTTAATGGTGAGTAACAATCATTTTTGAGATAAGGAGGAATAGGGGATGTCACTGGAAATAAATCCGGAGCAGCTGCAGGAACGTATTTCACGGATCTTCAAAGGGGGAGCACAGTCTTATCATCAAAAGAACGCGGAGCAAGGAAAACGATTTGTTCGCGAACGTTTGAAGCTATTGTTTGATCTGGGTTTCGAGCTGGAGGATGCGTTATTTGCCAACTGCCTGGCAGAAGATCTTCCGTCGGATGGCGTGGTTACGGCAATTGGAAAGATTGATGGGAGAATCGTTTGTGTGATGGCCAATGATTCCACCGTAAAAGCCGGTTCTTGGGGATCACGTACGGTAGAGAAGATCATTCGAATACAAGAGACGGCCGACAAAATGAGAGTGCCACTGATTTACCTGGTGGATTCAGCAGGTGCTCGCATTACGGACCAGGTCGAGATGTTCCCCGGACGGCGCGGGGCTGGCCGTATTTTTTACAATCAGGTCAAATTGTCGGGGAAAATTCCTCAAATCTGCTTGCTCTTTGGTCCGTCGGCTGCAGGCGGAGCATACATTCCGGCATTTTGCGATATCGTGATTATGGTGGATGGAAATGCATCCATGTATCTTGGTTCTCCGCGGATGGCGGAGATGGTTATCGGAGAAAAGGTTACGTTAGAAGAAATGGGTGGCGCGCGCATGCATTGCTCGGTATCCGGATGCGGTGATGTGCTGGCCAAAAACGAAGAAGAAGCCATTTCGATGGCACGACGATACCTCTCCTATTTTCCTGCCAATTTTTCCGAAAAACCGCCGGTCGTGGAAGCAGCGGCACCACAATACTTTGAGAAGTCATTAGAAGAGCTCATCCCGTCCAATCAGAATGCCCCGTTTAGTATGTATGACCTGATTGACCGGATTATTGACGAGGGGTCATTCTTTGAGATGAAGAAGCTGTTTGCCGGCGAACTGATTACGGGATTGGCCCGAATGAACGGAAAACCGGTTGGGATCATTGCTAATCAGCCGCAGGTTAAAGGAGGCGTACTGTTCCACGATTCGGCGGATAAGGCAACGAGATTTATTAACCTTTGCGACGCATTTCATATCCCGCTTCTGTTTCTCGTCGACGTCCCTGGTTTTATGATCGGCACCAAAGTGGAACGGGCAGGAATTATCCGCCATGGTGCGAAAATGATCTCTGCCATGTCTGAGGCGAGCGTACCAAAAATCTCGGTTATTGTTCGTAAAGCATACGGAGCAGGACTCTATGCGATGGCTGGTCCTGCGTTTGAACCAGATTGCTGTCTCGCATTGCCTACAGCTCAAATTGCGGTGATGGGACCGGAAGCTGCGGTTAACGCCGTCTATGCCAATAAAATTGCTCAACTGACTGAAAACGAACGGGCCTCTTTTATCCAACAAAAGCGGGAGGAATATAAGCAGGATATTGATATTTACCGTTTAGCCTCAGAAATGATTATTGATGGGATTATTCCGGCCGATTCGTTACGCGACGAGTTAGTGAATCGATTCGAGGCTTATTCTTCAAAGGTTGTCGTCTTCTCTGAGCGGAAGCACCCGGTATATCCGGTTTAATTCGCCGGCATTTTCGAACAGCACTAAGCGTTTAGCGGCGCGCCGGTGCTGTTTTTTGCGCGTACGACATATCATAATCTTAAGACGAAGGTTGAATGGTTTGGATACCACTTTGCCTATAGGGGGAGGAGGCAGATCCGGATCAGATGGATATTAGACAGCTTCATTATTTTGCAGAGGTGGCCAAACATAAAAATTTTACAAAAGCTTCGCAGGCCCTTTTTGTTTCTCAGCCATCCATCAGCAAGATGATCAAAAGTCTGGAAGACGAATTGGGAGTTACTTTGCTTGACCGTTCCGAGAGGGAGGTTGAACTCACGGATACAGGAAAGCTGGTTAACGAGAAGGCTTTAATAATTTTGCAACTGCTGGAGGAGTTAACTTCTTCTGTTAATGAGCTGGTTCAATTGCAAAGAGGAAAAGTGAAGATGGGAATATTGCCTACAATCAGCGCATTGCTTTTCCCAAAAATAATTGCCGGATTCAAGAAGAGTTATCCCAGGATTGAAATTCAAATGGTAGAATATAGCTCGAAACAGGTAGAAATGCAGATGGATCAAAGAAATATCGATTTTGGGGTCACTGTGTTACCGGTGAACACTAGACTGTATGGAACGGTTCCATTGTTATCTGAAGAGCTGGTTGTCATTGTAAGCAATCATCACTGGCTTGCCGGGAGAAATTCCGTCACTTTAGTCGAATTAAAGAATGAGCCGTTTATTCTGTTCACCAAGGAATTCGCCCTGCATGACGTTGTTTGGCAAGCATGCTTGCAGGCCGGATTCGAACCCGAGGCAGTTCATATGACCTCCCTGTGGGATTTCTGCTGCGAGATGGTGGCGTCTCAATTAGGAATTTCATTGATTCCCAGATCGATGGCGAACCGTTTGCATCATCTTGCCGTTCATACCGTTTCGATTTCCTTTCCGCAGATTGCTTGGGAGTTGGGGCTTATTTATCCCCGGGATAAATACCTTTCTTATGCATCCCGGGAGTTTATTGCCTATATCCAAGCCAATCCGCCGCAAATCAACCGGGATTAGAACAGCGACTGTGAGTGGGGAAGGGATCACTTCTATGGAACCGATCCATCGCTTGCTTAAGTTTCCATTCATGTTGCTCAGCTAACATATATGATAGAGTTTATTGATAAATTCTGTCCAAAACTTTTTGATTACGTTAACGCTGAACGATAGCTCAATAAAATACCAAAACAGGCTACCGCAGATTTATTCTCGGTAGCCTGTTCCGTTAACGGGCAGCTATCCAATGTTAATATCTTAGCATTACAAATGACTACATAGATACGCCCTTATTAAACCGCTATAATATGCGAAGGACATAATGACCTTAAAATAAATAATTTCAATGATTTTTAAGGGGGCTCAACCTCTATGCTGTCTAAAAAAGAATAAAGGAGCTGTTACGTTAAATGAAACAGATTACTCTTCGCCAATCCCAAAATTCCGATGTTGAGACAATTGCTAATTTACGGGCAATTGTACTACGAAATGATTTAACTAGGTTAGGAAGGTTTGATGAAGAGAAGGTTCGTCAACGCTTCCGTAATTCATTTGACTCAGATCACACTTGGATTATTGAGTCAGATTCTTCTTTTGTTGGCTGCGTAGCTCTTAAACCAACGTTAGATGGTTATTTATTGGAACATTTCTATATTTATCCCAATTACCAAGGTAAAGGGGTCGGTAGTCATGTATTAAAAAAATTGCTTGAACAAAATGATGTAAAAGGAAAACGTGTAACATTAAATGTTTTACAAGGAAGCTCTGCTAAACGTCTTTATGAACGGTTTGGTTTTAAAGTTGAAAGTGAGGATCTCATAGACGTTTACATGTCTGTGAATGTAGAGGGAAATATCAGAACCGTCGAAGGAATGTAATAATGCTCTCCCTAAAGTGGTATACTCGATTAACTTGGATCTCAAGTAAATGTATCGGTTGATAAACTAACGGAGAACGATAGTTCAAATATAAAACAATGGCAGTCGGAAAACATTCCGGCTGCCGTTTTAATTGAAGTAACGGGCAGGTTACAGTAATGAATGCTTTTTTTTTAAGAGGGAGATTAATTTAAAAACTATATAGAAATGGTGGAACTGAATTGAAGTTACTTCTTAGTCTGGTAATTATTCATGAAGTGCTACCAAGCAGCAGTAATTTGAAATGGTTGGCGTATTTGTTATAATGGCAATAGTATTTAGGAGGTGCTTTATTTGATCACCCATTACATGCGTTTACGGTAAAAAGAGGTGCGGTACAGGTTGACTCATCCGTTTTTTTGAAAGAGGGATCGGGTCTATTTGTGGTGTGCCTTTTTCATTTACCTAAACAAATGAATGAGGTGTTTTTGTGTTGCGTAAAAAGAATAAAAAGCCCGTCGTTCCCGGGAACAGGTCCCGCACGAATCCAAATAAAAGCGGAGGCAGCCCTAACTTCTCCGGTCAGCATTTCCTGCATAACAAACGCGCGGTGCGTGATTTGATCGAAACGGCAAAAATTACGAAAAAAGACGTCATCATTGAAATAGGGGCCGGCCTCGGCGCGATCACGCTGCCTTTGGCGGAGAAGGCGAGGATCGTCATCGCTTTTGAGAACGATGCCGCGTATGTTCAAAAATTGATCGGCAAGGTGGAAGGCGAATCTAATATTAAAATCGTTCATGGCGATTTTATGCGGGGATACCTTCCAAGAGAGCCCTTTTGCGTCGTGTCGAATATCCCTTTTTCGATTACGACTCCAATTCTGAGAAAGCTATTGGATGATCCTTCTACCCCGCTGCAGCGGGCCACCATCATTTTAGAGAAGGGAGCGGCCAAACGGTTTACCTCTTCAGTCGTGACGAATCCTCAGCTATTAAGCTGGAGGATGAGGTATGACATGGAACTGGTGCAGACACTCCCCCCGGGTTATTTTTCGCCGCCTCCGAAGGTGGAATGCTGCATATTATCGATATGGAGAAAGGCATGCCCTGAAGTTCCATGCCGCTATGGCGCTTTGTTTACGGGTCTTGCTGAATGGGGGCTAAGAAATCCGAAGTTACCTTTCGGCGGAGCGTTCAGTACCGTCTTTACCCCCCCGCAATTGAAACATTTGGCGTCGAGCCTTGGGATCGATCGGGATAAGCCGGTTTACGCATTAAACGAACGCGAATGGGGCGTTATTTTCCAAACAATGCTGGACCATGTCCCTTCCTATCGGTGGCCGAAAACTTCGCATAGCCAAAAACGGAAGCGAGACTAAGCTTCGTTGCTCAAAAAAACGCTCAACGCTGGAGGCCACTTAAGAACTTGTAGACCGATAGTTTTATTAAAAAAAGGAGCAGTTTTTCCAGCTGTGGCAGCTGCTCCGTTTCCATTCAACTAACGAGAAACTATAGTTGAATAATAAAAGGTCAGTTTGCTTCAGCAGACTGACCTTTTATTATTACGTTTATTCTTCTTAGTGATAACTATATTCTATGACTATGAGTATGGTATTGGAATTATCTTTTACTAAGAAATTGACAACTTGCCTTTACGAACCTTTCTCCAATGGTGCTTAATACAATTTCTTCATCATGAGATTCAATTATTACATTCTCACCTATAAGTTCACCTTGTAAAAAGATCGAGATTGGCTGCTGAAATATACGCATTCGTTCAAAGTCTGAAGGTTCTTTTAGTTGACGTTGTTTTGGCATTGTTATCTCCCTTTATGAAATTATTTACAATAGCACTCAAGAAGTTATGAAATAATTTTAACAGTCTGGTTCGACTATTTTGCTAAGATTTTGTCAATTAAGCTCATGGGCACTTAGATTCAATCAGCGTGTTATCTTAATTATTTTGAAAAAGATACTCTAGATAGATTAAATCCTCCCGATTCTAGTAAAGCTAGAATTATTAGATGAATTGGGAGGGTTTTCTATGAAATTAGACGAGTTATGGATGCTGTATGAAGCCGATAAACGAATATTGGGGTTCAGTCCTCACACATTAAAAGCTTACTTTCTTCAGTTAAAGATGTTGATCCGCGAAATGGGTAATCTCGAACTCGAGGAGGTATCTTTAAATCTGCTAAAAGACTATTTGGCCAAACAAACAGAGCGATTAAAGCCAAGCAGTTTAGGACATCGGATCCGATTTGTGCGTTCTCTTTTTCGTTTTGCTTTTGAAGAAGGGCATATTCCTAAAAATCCATCCATTAAGTTGAGAGAACCAAAGATGGATAAACGAATTCCCAAATTTCTGATTGAAGAAGATGTTATCCATTTAAAGATTTCATGTCATTCACCACGTGAGCATGCTCTTCTAGAATTTCTGTATTGTACGGGTTGCCGCGTCGGTGAAGTACAGAAATTAAATATTGAAGACATCAACTGGGAAAACTGCTCGGCAATTGTAAATGGTAAGGGATCCAAACAAAGGGAAGTATATTTTACGACAGAGTGCAAGGTATGGTTAAAAAGATACCTTGAGAGTCGTGGGGATTCCAGTAAAGCGTTGTTCGTCACCGAAAGTCATCCTATCCGCCGTTTGAGTATCCCAACGATCCGTCACTCAATAAAACTGTTGGCAGCGCGAGGTGAAGTAGCTGCAAATGTATACCCACATCGTTTTCGGCATACCTATGCTTGTCAACTGTTAGATAACGGTGCACCATTGGAGTTTATACAAGGGATGCTTGGGCATGAAAAAGCATCAACCACTCAGATTTATGCCCAGTTGAGGGGTGAACGACGGAGAGAATTGTATCGACGTTATTTTTAGGATCGATGTGAGGTTAACGGATAAGTAGCTATTATGCGTATAAACTATCTTGAGTTGATTGCAAACGAAGAAAGGTATCTTTGTTAATCCGTTTATGATTTGCATCAATATCAGCATTTTTTCGATCGCTGTTGTACGATGTTCACTTATAGCATGGTTAATTAGAACTCGTAGAATACGAGTGGCTATCATCATTAATCTCAATTCATTCCTATGCTTTGAATAGGTCTTGTACTATTGCTACTGATGCGGAACTCATTGTCCCAGAGAAATAGAAATAAGTCTGAACACAAATTGAATTCTTATTAATCAAAAGCCCTTGATTTTCAAGGGCTTTTTGTATTAGGAAGCATAAGTTTGCCATGGTAAATTGGAAGCATAAGCTTTCCAAAGCGGCAAACTTATGGGTTAAGTTACAACAAAACGGAAAACTTATGCATTTATCAATGTTACCCATCATGGCAATAAAACTTTTAGATTACTTGTAGTCCATAACCTGGTTTACCTGAGTTGCCATAAAGCGAAGATGTTGTTTCAGGTATATCCGAAAGCCGCTTTAAAGCAAGCTCTCACAATACATTGGAACGACGTTATAGTGACTTATCAAACTCCTGAGACAAATGAAAAACCATCATCCGCGAAAACGGAGATGGTTTTTCATTGTTCTTGAAACCAACTATGGATTAGGATGCCTAGCTTTCGCAAATCATTAACTTTCATAAGCGTAAGACTTTGAAATAATTGATTCAGGATTTTATCCTTCTCAGTTTGATCCGGTCTTATAAACTTTCCAAATAGAAGTAAATCAAAAAAAGAAACCCCAAGCGCTCCTGCTATTTTTTCAAGATTAACGATTGTAACATTCTTCTCAGCTCGTTCAATTTTACCTATGTAAGAAAAATGTACGCCTGCCATTTCACCTAGTTGCTCCTGAGATAAACCACGTTGTTTCCGAAGATCCCTTATCCTCTGACCGATGATTCCTAGCACATTATTATCCATCATTACACCTCAAATATAGAGTACTCAAAGGTTTAATGCGATAACATACACATACAGGTCTCATTAATTTTTATTGAGACCTGTAGGTATTATTTTATTATTAATTGAACAAAATGATTGATGAGGTGATAAAAATGGATAATGAACAAAATTTCGAATTGGGCTTGGCAACTGTGTCAAATAAAGGAGTACTCTTTAATGACCTGGTGTACACATGTGCAAACATGGTCAAACTGAAGTGGTTCGAGCATGCTATGATAAAAGGTGAGTGGAAGGTCATCATTTTGTATGACCCGCAGAATCTTAATGACATCCTATTGTTTGATATTAAATCAATTGAGGTTGCTACAACTGTTCAAACTCCAGTAGAAGATGATCAAATTCTTCGATATCAAAGTGCAATCAGAACCTTAAAAGAGCAGCTCCGACGAGCTAAGGGGGTGAACACTTAAGAGTCTTTCGTATTGTTGGGCAGGGATTTAATAATGGAAACATCAAGTTCAGGCTCGAAGTGTTTAAAAAACAGGGTTCGATCTTACTGAGAAAGTAGGAGAGTGGTATATCCTTATAATCGAGAAAATGAAACTACATTATTTTGAACAGCAGAGGCCAACACAACCATTGATAGAACTTATATATATTAATCAATTAATTAATATATATATTAATATACAAATAAAAAATATAAACAACAAAAAATTAAGAGGATTCCCGTTTATTGTTAGGAATTAATCTATGAATTTCTATATCTAGAACAAAACATATTTCGTACAAAGTATATAATGAAATTTTCTGAACACCATTTTCAAGGTTTGTAATTGAAGTTCTTGAAAGGCGTATACGATCACTTAACTCTTGTTGAGTTAAATCTTTAAATCGTCGAGCTGCTCTTATTCGTTGGCCAATTTCTGCATACAAAAGAGTCTCAACTTTCCAATCGCTATAACGATAATTTGATTTTTGTTTCATATTAACATCCCTTCTTCGTTGTTTTAAAATCTTAATAATAGATTTTTTTGCTGCAGACCAAATAGCAGTCCACATTTGACTGTACAGCTCGCAATATCCTTGTTCTTTATTTTGATCACTTTGCCTATTTACCGCCTCTACTAAATCCTCATCTTTAATTAGAAATGATGTACATAAAAACCTACTCATCTCCATACCTCCATTCTTTCCAATAAAATACTCTCTTAATCTACTCTATGAAATTAGCGATAAACTATTCATAGTTTATCGCCTTCCCTAGAAAATGTTGTAATCGCTATGTCAATAATATAAACATTATGTTTAAGAAATTGACATTTTGGATATGATTTAGAAAAGTCAAACCATTCAGTTGTTGTATAGTCTAAAATAATTGAAAGAATGGAGCTGTCCAATCAATTGTATACGCCGATCATCATGCCTCGAAGCAAGAAATACGGAAATAATTATTGGAACTCTATGGGTCCAAAAGTGGGAATGAGAGAGGTCATTTTGTATAGCGACCTTGAATTTGACCATTGGTTACAAATTGAAACCGATCCGGAAATCGTTACATATTGTGAGCAGTTTAAGGAAATTGCTTACCTTACTGATGATAAGCTGCATTCAACTATCTTTGACATGTGGATTAAATATCGCGATGGGCGGGAAGCAATCCATGAAGTTAAGTACGAATCAGAGTTAAAGACCGTCGACCTAAGAAATACCAGAACCTTACGTCAAATCGATGCGCAAAAGCAGTGGTGTAAGCAAAATGGTTTCGAATATAAAGTGGTGACGGAGAAGACGATTCGATCAAGTTTACTGGATCTCGAAAATAAAGTTAGTATCGTTTCCTTCATCAAAAACAACGTAGGGTTCAAACCGACTCTTGATCTACGTAGCATATTATCTCAAGGGCCAATGAATTTATCGCTAATTGCTAATCAATTAAAAATGTCGTATATGACCGTAAGGAATGAGTGCCTCTGGCATCTCTATAAAGGGCATATTCGTGCAAACCTAAATCATAGCCTACTAGGAACTAAAACGGAGGTGTGGGTGAATGAGCCGCTCTAAATTAATAGATCAAGGCTTGCTGCCTGAACAAATTCAGTTTGATTGCTGGCCACAAGTAGATTTGGATTCACTGTCCGAAGCAGATCGAGCCGTATTCTTAAAACGAAAAGAGGCGGTTGAATATTATTTAGGAAGCCAAATTACAATAAGGGATATTGAAAGGGTCACAGGCATTAAACCACGTAATCTTCATCGTTTTATCACCAGGTGTATTTCCTATGATCCGAATGGATTGTTGTGGGGTTACAGAGCTTTAATTCCGCAAAAGAAAATCAAAGATTATAGACTGGATATAGTTGATAAAAAACAATCTTCATCTAAGATGACCGGTGAATTTAATCTACTGCTGGATACTTATCCTGTTATCCGCGATTTACTTCATGATCTGTACTTGGGTAAAGGTAGAGTTGAGCCTGTCATGCGTCCGAAATATATTCATAAAAAGTTTCTGGACAAATGTAAAGAACTGAATATTCACATTACAAAATATCCGTTCAATACGGAAACTAGGGGATATCGCGCATTATGTCGCTATTTAGGGAAGCTGCGTGATAAATATTTCGGGAAGTCTTCGTCACGATTTGGGCATGATGCGGAACAGAAAGCCAAACATTCTGGCCAAGGTGAACAAAATTATCCCAGGACCATCACTCCATATCAAAAAGTCCAGTTTGATGGTCACCGAATCGATGGTCTTTTTGCTGTAATCATTACAACACCTGATGGAGACGAGATCATCAGGCTGCTTGATCGGATTTGGTTGCTTTCCATAATTGATATTGCAACACGTAACATAATTGGAAAGCCTACACTTAGTTTAAATAAAGAATACAATGAAAGCGATGTTATGCAATGCGTTCGAAACGCCGTAATGCCGTACAAAAGAATATCGCTTAGCATTGACGGGTTAACGTTCCAAGAAAGTGGCGGCTATCCAAGTGAAAAGTACCCTGAGTTAGAGTGGGCGCTATGGGACATTATGTGCTTTGATAATGCAAAAGCACATCTTTCAAATATGGTTAAAGATCGACTCCATGAGATGGTAGGTTGTGCAATAAATCTTGGTCCTGTTGATCTGCCGATGCGAAGAAGCATTAAGGAACGTTTCTTCGAAACACTTGAGGCAAATAGTTTTCAACGAATGTTAAACACAACTGGTAGCGATCCTAATGATCCAAGACGTCGTAATCCAGAAGAAGCTGCTATAAAGTACGAGATCACTTACGAACACTTAGAACAACTCATTGAAGTAGTCATTGCTAACTATAACGGAACTCCACATGGAGGATTATACTATCAGTCGCCATTGGAGTGTTTAGGTCAGAGGCTGGGAAGAGGAATGTTGCCACGGTTACTCGATCCTTTGAAACGTTCTGAATTTCTATTTTTCCAGACGGAAATTAAGCGTACTGTTCGTGGAAGCGTCCAGTCTGGGAAAAGACCTTATATTGACTATTTTAGCGCTGAGTATCGAAGTGAACTACTTGCTCACTCTGCACATTTAATCGGTACGGAACTAACTCTGCACGTAAATGTCGATGATATTCGAACACTACGAGCATTTTTACCTGATGGAAGCGAGCTAGGATATTTAGTTGTTGCCGGAAAGTGGTCACTTACTCCTCATACATTAAATATGAGAAAAGCGATCAACAGGCTCGTAATCCGAAAACTGCTTCATTTTACAAATGGGGAAGATCCAATATTCGCATATTATGATTATTTAGCGAAACAGGCAAAAGAAAAACCGAAGCTAAAGGCTAATAAAGCAGCACAAGTAAAAAAAGTTATTGATGATAGGAACAACCGTGTATTGCATGATGAACAAGTTAAAGTTCTGAATGAGGAGAAGGGTGAAATAGATGCACTGGAACACGCTCGTTGGTTAGCTGACCAAGCAGCAATGGTTGACCCTGATATTGATCAAATTGCAAAGTATAAGACGATTATCCATTAACGGAGTTGATAAAATATGGACCGCCCAAACGTACCGGTAGGAACTCATCCAATTGAAATAGGGCTCTATACGTTGCCTACCCCGGAGATCCTAAGGTTAATGGATCATTTGAAGCAAATCATTAGAAACGGAGCACCAGGAACGATCGTTTACGGGCATCCTCGTTTTGGTAAAACTAGAGCTACTTTTTTTGCGCTAAACTATTTGCCCCAAGAACTTCACACGGATATCCCGATCTTTATTACTGAATGTAAACAAAGTCGTGTTCCTAGTGAGAGAAGTTTCTTTAAAGACATGCTTGATGATTTCAATTTCGATTTCGGCTCCTCAAGAGATGTTCAGCAGCTTAGAAAACAAATCGTACACTTATTCATTGAAAAGGGGGAAAGGTCACCATTCCGGAAGGTGGTACTTTTCATTGATGAGGCACATCGTATGACGGAGTGGCAATACAATTGTTTGATTGACATTTATAACGAATTAATACGAGCACAAATCTGTATGACCGTAATTTCTGTAGGTCAAGAAGAGCTTAAAAACAGAAGGTCGTTTTTTCTTAGAAATAAAAAATCGCAGATCATCGGACGCTTCATGACGAGCGAGTATCAATACCATGGCATGCAGACAGATAAAGAGCTTTCCGCATGCCTGTATAGTTATGACATCACTGAATATCCAGAGGGAAGTGGCTGGACGTTTACCAGATACTTTTTTCCCGAGGCCTACAATGAAGGAAAGCGATTGCGCGATTTTGGAAAGGAGTTGTACAAGCTCTTTCTTGAGATAAGGCAAGAGTATCATTTGAAAAAGAAGATAGAGTTGCCAATGGAATATCTCGCGCTAACTGTTGAAAATGCCCTTAAAGAGTTTGGGATTAATGGAAACAGAGCAGAGTGGCTCACTTTGAACCATTGGAGGGAGGCCATCAATAGATCCGGTTACATTCAATCTGAGATCTATATGGGTTTAGCTGAAGGAGGGAGTTAATGTATGACGCAGGTTGTATGGAATCGTGAGTGGATCAAGCCCTTTGAATCACCGTGGTCTATATTCGAGAAATTTTGCTACGCTAATTTAGTGAAGAGGTCCGAGTTACTCAAAAAATATGGCATAAGCGACGTTCGCAAAATAATGGGAAGTACCATTGGTGATCACCATCGTGACTTGCGCACTCTAGATGGATTCGATGATCAGTTTCTTCAAACTGCCCTTGACTATGATTTGAAACAACACGTACGAGGCATTATTTCTGATTTAGAAGTCAATTTATCTTATGACCGATATAACTGGCTTAGAGCTAACTTGACATGGTGCACTCAATGTTTGGAGTCAGGTTATCACAGTATATTGCATCAATTTGTGTTGCTTCATCATTGCCCATTTCATCTTACATCACTAGTAAACCAGTGTCCGAACTGCAATTCGAACATACCATTCTTGTTGTCAGACAAAAAATTAACTGCGCCATTTACATGTAAATGTGGTCACAGATTTACTAATTTAAGCAATCGTTGGACGCACTGGGGAAGTGCTCAGACCACAATTAACTGCAGTCAGACTCAAAAATGGTTAGACTTATCAAAAACAAAATCTGATATTATGAGTCATTTGTTTATCCCAGCGTACGCAATAAACAACAAGAATGTCTTAGCGTACTTGATCCACGCCCTCGATGAATCGTTTTTTATCAACGAAGAAGAAGGAGTGGTATGTAAAACTGATTTTAATCCCAAGTACCAATCATGGAACCGTGCGAGATTAAATGTTCCCACTCACCGAACTCAGAAGCCTGATCGCATAAATTCACGAATGTTAATTAACACATTCAAGGATTACGAAAATCAGGAGTTCTATGATTTCATGTATGAGAACTCCAGACAAGTTTTTAAAGCGATTGATAAGTACATAAGGGAACTGCTCTCAGAGGACATGAAGCATGTATTGAACGGTTTCAAAACGTCTTAAAACAGGAGAATCAACCTTTCCCGCCAATATGTCCTCATGCTTATGCATATATATTGTGGAAACAATCTATATTGGGCTATGAGAATTTCTACGAACATAAGATGGGTGCATATAGGAGGGAGAATCTTCATTCATTTGCGCTTATCGATAGATATTTCTACGATGAACAACAAGAACTACTTGGGAGCTTCCTGCAAAATTCATTCAACTTTCAAAGAGAGAAACCATTCGAGTTGAAATGGTTAGTACAGAAAGTTGCAGCTGCTTTTTTAACTAGTTCATTAAATGCATTTCGAATGTGTTCTGAAAGTGGAGCTAAACAAAAATTTGCTCCAACTAGCAAACTCTACGAGTCTTTGGTTAATGACACAATACCATTCATTGTTATTAGGCATCCAAAAGATTTAGCGAGTAGAGTACCGATTACATTTTTTCAGTTCAAAAAGAACAATAATGAATCAATGAGAGATTTAGAATGTCCGAACCAGCAAAATAAAAAGATAAATCAAATGAAAGAAAAAAGGCATACACCTCTAGCATATTCCATGAGATATTATGGATCAAACTATCCAGAAAATTTTGAAAGTGAATCTAAGGATATTGATAAATATGTATTAGGCTTATGTGCTCCAACTAAATACTTGCATTATTAAGCCGCGCCACGTTTGGGAACGCGGCGTATTCTTTTTTTAAAAAGAAAATGGAAGGAAAAGATAATCGGACAATGTTCTTGTCAGTTATCGGACAATGTTCTTGTCATCCGACATGACAACACTAACACAACAATAAGGACTAACTAAAGATGTTCATACATATGTATAAAATACGGGTTTTGTGAATATGTCACTCTGTAAATTCTTTATAACCCGAAGAATCGTACTTTTGAATCATCTCCTGGATTGCCTCTTGAACTAATTCCTGTTCTCTGGTGCATTAACTGGCTAACTTTTATAACCCGAAGCTAACTGTTTCTTACATCTTATAATTATAAATTTTACTGGAGGTTTATTTTTTATATTCTTACTTGGCTCGTCAATTTCTGAAAATTCTACCAGTCCATATTTTTCAAATTCTTGTATTATGGAGTCAGAATCATAAAAAAACATTTTTACGCCTTCCATTATCTCAAAATAGTCTTTATCCAATTGTTTGCCCCTTTCCAAACATTGGGGCTTTTTTTGAAACAGTTGTAAAAATCATATATCCATTTGGCTTTAACTGATTATAGCAATCTTTAATAAACTTATCTCTCTCACGATTATTCAATAAGTGAATAAGTGCATAGCAAAATATACCGTCATAGAGTTTGTGATCAAAAGGCATGTCAGTTACTGAACCATGAAAAATACTAATATCAAGCCCGTTTTGCCTCGCCAAATCAATCGCTGTTTTTGAAATCTCAATACCTGTTACTTTTATTCCATTGTCAATAAAAACCTTTGCATTTTGCATTTCTGCCATATCCAATACCTGGTACCAGTATGTCCTTAACATTCCTTTCAAGGAAAAAGTCCTTTGTCACGATTGCGGAGTCTGTAGGTTCAAATCCCCACATCGTTTGTTTTTCTATAAAACTTGATTCCCAGAATTCCGTCATATCTCTATCTCCTTATGTTTTATTTTAATTGGGATGCTATCTTGCTTGACGCTAATGTTAAATTCAAGTGATGTTTATATGCCTAAACTCCAATAAATTAGGATAAAAGGAATCCCTCCTTCCACTCCAACACTCTGAACAATCGAAGAACGAATGTTTCCGAGCTTCCTTCCCAGATGGAATGGAGCCAATACCTTTGTCGCATCAGCCCCATTTACATCTTACTTCAGAGTGAAGAGTGTTATTTCGGTAAATGGCGAGTCCATGAGGATCGTTTGGTTTTCGAACCGGTCCGAAAACCAGAGCAATCCCCTGATTTTGCTTATCAGTCCAATAGGCGATGTGTTGGTGCATAACATTCCGTTCTTCTACGGTCATATCCTGAGGAAAAAGTTGTTCTTGGCGGCGTAGACCATAACATGAAGTGTATTTTTCCAGGTTTGTTGCTTGCAATGTTATCCGACATTACTAAAAACCCTCCATTACCCTAAATTTGTATTTCATACTATGACGCTCAATGTCAATTATCTTCCAAATCCCTTTCGTAATGCAAACAACACCAACTAAAACATTCTTCTCATTCTTTTAGGATTAATCTGCCAGTTAGTGGAATGACCCACCGTATATGTCTCGTTATCGGCAATCGGACGATATTCTTGGCGTGGTTCGGCAATCGGACTATATTCTTGTCACCCGACAATGCAGCTCTTAAGCTATAGTTCTGGTTCCTCTGTTGATTGAAAAGGTTCATGAATCTATATGGAATAAGCAGCTTTAACTCATTTAAAAGCCTATTCTTTAATTCATCCAATGCTTCATCATTGGGTTTAACATCATCTGAATACATGGTTTCTCTAGGTGTCCACCAAACAGGGAATTTTGGATTTGGTTCAGTGGCAAAGGATATTTGTTCTTGTCCAGTATCGGTAAAGGATGTAAGAAATAATAAAACCGCGCTGCGCGCGGATCTCTATAGATGTATGTTCTTGTCCTCTTACAATCGCTTCAGTGTGTGTGTGTGTACCCTGTTATGATACATCATCCGTAAAATCTGATTGACCCACCAATCCAATATCAGAGAACCTACACAACAACCCAGCTGGCGCGCCGGGTTGTTTTTTCCTGCTATAGGACATTCAATCTATTATATGGATAACTGGCTGCCCTTCTCCAGACGCAATATTTGCTTTTCGCCGATATCAGCCAAATTGCGGAACTCATTGATTGTTTCGCGCATTTTTGGCAGAGCCTCCTGTTTATAGGTACTAATCGAGTCCAGAGCAGAAATTACATCTGTAAATGCCTGTTTTAGGGTATCAACTGAAATGTTGGATTCAATCGATTTCTTATGAATTTCGGCTCCTTGTTCGTTCAGCATACGCGAAGTAGCAGTTATTATATTGCTAGTTACTTGGTTCAAGAGCTCAACTTTCTTCAAAGCGATATTTTGATTGTACAGGGCGCTGGCAACCATTACAGATATCTTCAATGCGGAAATCGTTACGGTCTTTGAGCGATCGACTACACGCATCATCTGCTTATTGTTCCGTATAACCAGTTCCATTGCCATAATGCCCTGTTGGTTTACAACCAACATCTCTTGCAAGTCCATAACCCTCTGTCTTAAGGGGAAAAGGATTTCCTCCGTAATAAACCGAATTTTTTCTGGATCTTCATTCCGTATCTTTGCCGCTTCGATTTGTACCTCGATGGATTCATCCATCAGCGCTCCAAGCTGAATTTCCTTTCTAAGTTTCTTGGATAATTCACGCAAGGATTGTTGTTCGAACTCCAGTGTGGTGTTGTCATTCTTGAGCGTGGACTTTCCCTTATCTAAAGAAACGATGATATCTGCAATGATGCCATCTGCCTTTTCATATTTAAGAAAGTAGCTCCGAATAGGGCTGAAGAACTTACCAAAGATGCCGGTTTTGGCGAAATCAACGAGGCTTGGGTCCAAGTCTTTGATTTGTGTGTGCAGGTCTACTAATCCCTTGGCTACTTGCCCGCCATCTTCGCCAGCTTTTGAAAGATTACCGACCGACACTTGCAGTAACGCATTTTTAGAGGAAGACAATTTCATTGTATCTACACCGAATGTATCGATCGATTGTAGAATTTCCCTCCGTTTGTCGAGCGAATCAAGTTCCAATGACATGATCGTAGCTACATTAGAGTTAGCGAGCTCTTTCAACTTGGCGAATTCTTCGGGGACCGGCTTAATCTCATGTTCGATCACTGCTTTAATTTCTTCAGGATTGGCTATTTCCAATGTGAATGACATGTGAATCCCTCCTCGATTTGAATTACATTTGGACGTTGAACAGGTTGCCGAGTTTATACACCACATCATCAGTGTCTGCATTGATGCTTGCAGCTTCGTTGATACTAGAAATGCTTTCGAGGGCTTTGATGTTTGCGTTATAGCCGATCGTATAAATTGGGACTTTATAGATTTCGACTAATCCCTTTATGTCCTTCAGAGAATGCCCTTCGTTTGTCTCGCCATCGCTCAGAACAAAAATGATTGGCTTCATATTCGGATTAACAGCCAATTCGTCTTGAATCATCTTTAAGGCAACAATAATACCGTCAAAGGTTGCCGTTCCACCACTCGCCTGAAGGCTATTGACCGCGCCGACGAACATGGACTGGTGATTTGTGTCGTACTTCGCGATCGGGAGTTTGATTGTTACACCACTGGAGTAAGAAACCAGACCGATGCTGTTGTCTTTGCCCAAGTATTTCTGTCCCTTGAATAGAGACTCTTTGAGGCGATTGAGCGGCGCCCCCGCCATGCTTCCGGAAACATCCGTTACAAATACCGCGACAATTGGTTTGGTGCCATTCTTCTTTTCTTTCCATACTTTTTGAGCAGAAGCTAGAAGTTTACCATCAACAGGTGCGAGTTCAGACTTGTAATCTTCGAGGCCGTTAAAACCCTTTTCTTTCGCTGTTTTTTGATATTTCTCTTGTGTTACGAATTCAGCAAATTTCTTTATTACATCGAGTTTATTCTGTGGCAGGTCCCCTAATGCATAAAGTGGGCTATCATGCCTAACGCCAAATGGTGTGAACACATAGCTACCTATAAGGTCCGCCGCGTTGACATATGTCTGATACTCCAAGACAAACCCGTCTAGAGCGCCAGACTTGGCAGCTTCACGCATTTGGATTGTTGTGGACGCGGTGAACGGTACATTGGACTGGAATTTCTCGAAGCCTTTAACTGCTTTCTCCCCCAATATGTTGGAGCTGTCGAAGGTGTTCAGAGCAGTAACGAGAAAGTTCAGGCCAGTAGAGCTTGCGAATGGATCGGTATATCCCATTGCGAACTCGTTATTGGAAATCGCTTCTGTGATGGTTTTGACATTCACTGATCCGTACTTCTCTACCAAAGCATCATGTTTTGCCTTTGAAATGACGATCCCCGGCACGTTTCCTACTAAACGTTTCGTAATCAACTGAGTCTTGATGCCATTTGCCTTTACGATTTCTCCCCATAACTCGTTGGATGGAGTGAATGCGTCAGGAATGTATTTGCGGGATTTGATATAGTCCGTCGCAGTACCTGAAGCAATATTACGTATCTTCACGGAAGCTAGTTTGCCGTTTACTTCAATCTTGGCTTGATTGAACTCCGTTGCCACTTCGGTTAACCAACCATCAACGCCGGTCCCCGACTTTTCTGTAGAGGAGAAGATCTCAACAAAATTATCCGTTGTGCTTCCCACTGTTATTGGAAACTTCGAGATATCCGGAAGCGTTTCAGCTACATCAGCCGGATTAAGGTCTATCTGTCCCTTTACAGGCTTATCCGTGGCAATAGATATATCGGAGAAAAGTTCGGATAACCGTTCTCCAGCATTTTCAGCTGCGACTTGAACACTGGATTTCCCAAGATTTGCAGTCAGTTTCACACCTGCATATACAAGTCCGAATACTAAAACAATGATAATACCCGATATGAGGAACAAATTTCTCTTATTTTTCATCTAAGTCACCTCTTATTCCTTATAGTGTTTTGTTTGTTTTATCAACGAGTCTATTTCTTGCATGCACGGCATCTGCTCTATGTCAGCAAGTTCTAAACTGTCCAATCGTGAGATTTCCATCAAAAGTTTGTCTATTTTCAACAATATTTCTTCGTTTGTACCGAGAGAATCTTTAACGAACGACAGGAACTCGTTATACACCATCGTCTTTTCTGCGATGAGATCTGAAGGTAACCTCGACGATTCCTTGAGCATGACAATCTTGTACTCGTTCTCATCGAATACATGCATTCTGCCCAGTATGCTGCGAATGTTGAGATAGAACAAATTTTCGACTTCTTGCGCCACAGAAGTGAATTTCTTATAAGTGAGTTCATTAGGATCAAACCTTTGATTTAAAATTCCTAACAGGGTCTCCATTCTTTTTCTAAGACGCTCGAGCTGCCGAAGGGCTAGCCCAATATCGCTATGCAATGTTTTGACTCCTTTATAATGAGAAAGGGCATCTATATATTCATTGTGAGTCCTGATTTCTTTTACTGGTTTAACTGACGGTAGCTTGAAGATCAACACGTTGGTCGCGTACGATAGAGCGAGGATACTGGCAAAAATTATTGTCACACCTGAAGCAGTTCCAAGAGCACTACCGCCGATCTCTATCCCAATAATCCCAGGTGAAAGGACCGCGATATTAAAAACCACTACACCTAAGATGATTACGACAAGTTTTAAATGATTTTTGCTTAGCAATTCTTACACCCCCCTCGTTTCGAATTACGATTAATTTGTTTCTCCCGCCTCGATTACTACCTATATATATATTAGCGGCATGTGCTCACATGATCATTTGGAACCGTTTTGTGCTGATTATCAACGGTCTTGGTCTAGATCGGCAATCGGATCATATTCTTGACATTAAGAAATGATAAAAATATGATCAGATAAAAAATAAAAATCCGCCATTTAGGCGGATATTAATCGGACTATTTACTGTCACCCGACAACTCTTCTAATTCTGCTATAGATTTAGGGTTGAATTGTATCCCTTCTCTATCGTTTCGCGTTAGCGTAACAATTCTACCGCTTGTATAGCACAAAACCGTATGATGATCTTGTATTCATCCTGCAGTACATTCAATGATACGTTCCGGTAATATTATGTTGATTATCACTTAATAATTTAGTAAGGGTAACAATTTGCCCGGTATGGTAACTATAATGTTCACAAACATGAATCAGAATTATTTTGATTGATTTAGAATAACTGGCTTGTGTTTCATAGCTGGGACGAACCACCATGCTGTTCCAATCTTCGTTTGAATAATGAATGGTGACGACTTTATCAAGACTGGTTTCCAATATATGTTCAAGAACATTAGATGATTTTATTCTGACATCATTGAGCAGTTTTATCAATTCAATTCCCGACATTCCATAGTTTTTTGTAAACTCATTCGTTCTTGTGCGAACGAATGGTATACCACCAATTCCGCTCAAAAAATGTTGATATTCGTTCCCTGCCAAATGTAGACATAAGTTACCAATGCTATTCATACCTGGTTTAAATCTATTCCAAATTTGTTCTTCAGACAATAAATTTAAACATGTTTCTATTCTTTTTAGTTGTTTGTTCATTTCGTTTTGGATAATAGAGGGTAAGTTCATTCAATGACCTTCTTTCCACTTGTTATATTCTCAACTTTTATATAGATACAGAAAATTGAATATATATGCACAATAGATGAGAAGGTATATTTTGTCAATAGCCAAACTAATCTGCCCTTTTAGTTGAATACCCCGGTTTGCAGCACCACCTGCGTTCAAAAAGTCAGCCTTTTCAGTGTTCGCGACGCAAAATAATAAGCTGCTTTTCCTTCACCAAATATACTACTTCACAGTAAAGCAGAACGAAACCGCGTAGAAATCATCCCCATTTTCAATTTTCAGCACTTTCAAACCGTAAAAGCAAAAAAACCTTGATTTGACAAGGTTTCGTTGTGGGTATTTTCATGTCGTTAGCCGACTAAATAGGACAATGTTCTTGTCACCCGACACATCTGTTCGGCCGTCCATCGTTCGGACCTTCAGGCTCCGAAGGCGCTTAAGCCATTTATGCCATGGTCCTCTTCCCTGCCGGATATCTGCCGTATCCCTCAAATTCACCATACTCTGGCTTCCATCTGACTACTAGGTGGGGGTTCTGGATACTTATGATGGTTACATTCTGTTCACACAGCTGTGTCTCGTATCGCTTGTTTGTTTCTGTACTGACGGTATGCTGCAGAAATACACATCAAAACTCCTGTTGTGACAAAGACACCAACTGGAAAACCCCAGGTCCCCCATTCTGGGAATATAAGTGGCATCAACGAGACACCAAATGCAACAGGAACAGGTGCTTTAAACAAATTACAAAGAATGAGTGTAATCAAAACATTAACGACACCAACCCAAATGATTGAACCTGCCAACAATTGATAGACTCCGACTGAAAGAATGGCCGTTATCGTCAATACCGCTAAACGGGGTGGAATCAATTTCCAAGTGAATTTCTCAGCATGAAACACCTCAAAAATCAGGGCAAATACAGGTGGAACCACTAATACTTCTAGTCTTGTTGCGAATGCCAGCCCAATCCAAAGGCCTAAAACAATGGTTATGATAACCGTATCCGTTTTCTTTCGAAAATTCATCGGACCACCAGGCAACTTTTCTGGATTTCTCAATCTAAAAGCGGCTAACATAATCACAAACGTAAAGACAGCAGTTGTGATTGCAAAAACATAGTCATGTAGACCTAAAAAAATCGGCAACAATCCAGCAGGAATCGTTGGTCCAAAATTGACGCGAAATATATGCAATAGAATGACAATAATCACAAGACCAAACCATATTTTCAGCAGAGGCGTTAGGGACAAATAGTTCAAAGAAGTACCCATGAATGCAGCTAATGTTGGGGAAAGCCACAGGTGAACTGGCTTTTTCATCCAATCCGGTACTGGAAACACCATAACTCCCATGGCCATACCAGCGATTTCCGGGAAGAGAATATCCCTTTGTTGTAAAACTACAGCACCAATAAGCATGAGAATAACTACAATGTAAGCTGATAAAAAACTTCTGGATTTTAGGATATTCCAAACCATTTCAATACTTCTCCTTTTCGAGACCAGTTCATTTACTATGACGAATATTTAAGGGCTAACTTTTTTTATTATTCGTTGACGAGTGAATTTTATACGCCTTCGTTTAACATTTCAATGTTTTCCGACAATAAGTGGACTCCCGACCTGAAATACGTTGTAAACTTCGGCCGAGTAATCGACTCAGTTGCTTTCCTCAGCCGGCATCCGCCATAACACCTTTCTCGCGTTTTCAGAAATCCTTCGCGGGCGAGAACACCAAGTACCCTCCGAAGTTACCCTGAATTTAAAAATTTTTTTGGTCTCTCTTCCTTAAACTCGTTTCGATTGAAACAAACGGAATTGCAGGCTATCGATACTCTTTCTGGGCCCCTACTATACCAAAATTCTTCGGCTATCTTTACCTTGGCTAATGCCGTTTTTAGTGTAAAATTTTATTGCCCCCCCTTATGTAGTTAACTATGCAATTTTCTCCAGAACTACAACGCACATTTATCCCACAGATTCACGAAGCAGATCACCAATAAAATAAGTTGATAGATTTTCAAAGCCATGTAGTATCTTTAATAATGGCACCATCCCTTATTACGCGATCCTACATAACTCGATTCTTAAAATCCTGAAAAGATTGTACATACTTCCTCCATCTTTCGGGAATCTCCTCCATATTTTTGCAATAAACGGCCTGTAAATAACGGGATAGGTTCGTTACCTTTTCTTCCACAAGGACCTCGCGTATCTCAGAAGGTTTTGAAGGCACATCATTTTCCCTCACGATCTCGAATTGGTCTAGTGGCAAAAACATTTGCAAACTTTTTTTATAGGAACAACGAGTTGGGTAACGAGGTGAGCTTCCCGAATCGTACTTAGACAACTTAACAGTGTCATAGAAGTCACAAAGCAATGAATGTGCATCCAATTGAAGGATAGCAAATGCTTCATCTGGTTCTCTTCTTGAATAAATTTCCAGCATTTTTTGACAATCTCTTTGCGTCGGCCAAAAAAATACGTGCTGATCAAGATAATTATGAAATTGCCGATGAGTTGTTTTTGCATCCATAACTTGATCTGCAATTCGTAGATGAGCGTTTGCTATAAAAACATTTCCGTGAAAATGAATTTCTCTACTCACTATCCGTCTTTCATTCGATAAAGTAGGATCAACCTTATTACATGAATACAAAGCATCGAGATGCACAATTGAAGGCAAGTTTCGGACTCTCGTAAAATGAAATAGTGACTTCCTTTTTGAGCTTTTCGTTATTTTTGTTACAACTGAATCGTTCATACCATGATCTCTCTTTTCCTATCTTATTTCTGTGGAATTTGGTTAGTCATCATTGCAGTAAAACTTAGTAAATCAACTACGACCTCTCCCCCGAGTCATTTACGGTTAGTTTCAAGATGCATAAAGACGCAGTATTTTTGACTATAGTGCAAATTAACTTGTTATCAATTTTTTAATGTTTAGCGTCGAGTTCGGCTTCTATTCGGGAAACTTTTGAAGACTCTCCCATGCGCCAATAAACAAAGAAGCTTATGGCAATACAGACAGCTACATAATAGTAAAAGAGCGACTCGACATCAATACTTTTGAACCATAATGCGATGAATTCCGCGGTCCCGCCAAAAACCGCGACGGTGAGTCCGTATGGGAAACCCACGCCAAGTGCACGGATTTCTGTCGGGAAGAGTTCGGCTTTCACGATTGCATTGATAGATGTATAACCGGTAACAATAATGAGACCCACTAACATGAGCAATAAAGCACCGGTAGGGCTCTTCGTGTGTTCCATGATCAGGAACAACGGCACTGTTAATAATGTTCCAAGGATACCGAAACTGATCAACAGCGGGCGTCTACCGATTCGGTCGGATAGCATGCCAGCGAGCGGCTGAAGTATGACAAATACCAGCAATGCAATAAAGTTGATCCAACTCACAGTCTCTTTGTGTAGTCCCACAGTATTCACCATGAATTTTTGTAAATACGTCGTGTAAGTATAGAAAGCAACGGTTCCCCCGAGAGTTAGTCCAATCACTGTCAGCACTGCCTTGGGGTGCTTCATCAGAGCCCGAACAGTCCCGGCGTTATCACGGCTTTCAGAACTCATTTTCGAGAACTGCTCTGATTCGTCCATCGTGCGACGCAGCCATAATACGGTCAATGCCCCCATTGCTCCGATGACAAAAGGAATCCGCCAGCCCCAAGATTTCATGTCAGGTTCGCTCAGCATTTGCTGTAGGATGATCTGGACTCCGAGTGCCACCAACTGTCCGGCAATAAGTGTTACGTATTGGAAACTCGAATAGAATCCACGGCGGCCACTACTGGCCATCTCGGATAAATACGTTGCCGACGTTCCATATTCTCCACCTACTGACAATCCTTGAAGTAGGCGAGCAAGAACCAAGATAATGGGGGCCAGCACGCCAATGGTGCCAAAACTAGGCGTGCAAGCAATGATCAGCGAGCCTCCAGCCATAACTGATATGGAAAGCGTTAGCGCAGCACGGCGGCCATGACGATCGGCATATCGACCAAGCAACAGGCTCCCTATCGGGCGCATTAAGAAGCCTACAGCGAAGACCGCTGCTGTATTTAACAGTTGGCTTGTCGGGTTCCCCTTTGGGAAGAACTGTGCCGAGAAATACACAGCGAAAGCAGTATAGACGTACCAGTCGTACCATTCTATCAAATTTCCAACCGAACCTTTGAAGATATTGCTTGCGATGCTTCGCGTTTTCGCACGTTCAACGGATTGAGTCATTATTATCCTCCTCAAAATTGTCATGCCATATTTATTATTTGAAAGCGTCTAGAATTGCCATAAACAAGAAAGATATTTAGTAACCTTAATATATACGATAACGCAACTTTTAATTAATCTTGAATCCTTATTAACTACAAATCTTTAACATCAGAACTCCAGAATTTAAAACAATTTGCTGTCATCGAAATAGATAAGTAAACACTTTGGATGACTGGATGAATACGATTCACTTTTGGGGGCGCTTACAATTATAACAAGGTTTTCTTTATTTGAAAGCGTTTTTACTTAAGATGCAGAAAAATCAACTTAAGATGTTATAGTGTCAACGTTAAATGTAATTATTTAATGTAAAATAATGCCTGCCGCAGCTTTACGTTTTTATGGATGATAGGCAGTATACGTCAACGCCGTAAAGCGCCCAAAATCAATTAAATTTATAAGTAAGGCCAATGTAGAAATAAATAACAGTCCAAAGATTTATTCAAAAATCTTTGGACTGTTGTTTGGTTTTTCGTCGGTGTAACGATAAGTTTTAGTTTTTGCCCACCGTAATTAATACCATCTTCAAAATAAGCCGTGTATATCTTCTTAATCATTGGAAAAAATGGTTAAATCTTTCATGAATGCACTACTGCTGGCTTCACAGTTTTAATATGATGAATATAATCTTTACTGCTCTTTGCTAGTCGCTCTTCCGTGACGTCCGAGGTGTCGTTTAGCGAAAAGTGAGGCAGGTATGTGGCACTAATAAAATGAGCAAGTGCTTCTACTGGTCGCAATATTTCTTGAAGTGTAAAGCGATTAGACCCGGTTGCTTGATACGATGCTTCAGTACCATATGTTGAAATTGCAACACCTATTTCTTTCCCTTTTATCTTAGTAGCGTCCGGTCCATAAGCCCAACCATAAAGTAATACTTGGTCAAACCACTTTTTGAGTAATGGTGGCGTACTGTACCAGTAAAGCGGATATTGAAAAATAATTCGATCATGCGACTCAATCAATTGCTGCTCTTTAGAAACATCTATATTTTCATCAGGGTACGTTTTATAAAGCTCATGAATGGTGATATCATCATGCTTTTGTAACTCCTCCACCCATGCTTTATTCCAGTTAGATGCTTCGATGTTCGGGTGAGTAACAATTACTAAAGTTTTCATTTTGTTCGCTCCATTTCATATCATTTATTTTGGAATATTTTTAAAACTAAGGAGGTCGTAATTTACCTTATTATTATCTAAAAAGAAGACCCCAACTATTCAATACCAGCTAGAAATTGATGGGCTTGTACATCAGCGTATTACAGGTTGACGGCATTCAGCGAATGCATGTGGAGCAATTCATGATTATCCTTTAAGCAGACTCCCATTAAATAGCACCTTTATTGTTCGAATAAAGAGAACGACCACAACGATACTGAGCAAAGCCAGAATGATTGCGGAAATGGCGATTAACAGCCATGAATCCACGAACATCGCATATTTTAAAGCGGCATTGCTGAGGGCAGCAATTGGAAAGCTTACACCCCACCAAGAAGCGCCAAACGGGATGGACTTTTTGAATACTTTGAAGAACAAGACAGTGAACAAGAACAGACCAAAGTAAAACAAAATGGAGGCGAACTGATCAATTCCCTGCTCAAAGTTCGTATAGCCAAGAAAACCAACCTCAAACGGTGCAATCATGATTATCATGGAAGGCGTTAATCCTGCTGGCATTGGAGCGTGATGAATCAATCTGGATAGGATCAACGTGAAGTATACTAAAGCGACGGTTCCACCGATTGCAAGGGTAAATAAATTAAATTCATGCGCCCATGGGAACGGCATTGTCCCCCCGGCAACCGAAATATCAAGGGTCCCTACCACAGGAACCAGCGAGGCCGGAACCTTGTTAAGCGGCTCGTGATTCCCGTTCAACAAGCGTGCAACGAAAACAAAACAAAGAGCTAATGCCAATACTGCTCCGATGATCCAAATCACTTGCCCCGATATTTGACTGTAGATGCCGATCACGGAGGAAAGCAAGAGTATAGCAATCGTGATCGTACCGAAAAAATTACCCACGATGGGATGCATAAATTCAGTTTTGACTTTCTGCGGGTATAAAACCCATTTTGAAATATAACCTATGCTTAAAGCGATAAAAATTACAAATGCAATAATTCCTATAATATCAGCAATGATGGTGGAAGTGCCGAATAGCTTGCTTGCTTCTCTCCAAGCCAATGATAGACCTGAAATTCCCATTACCGACGCAAATAGGTTAACGGGCAAAAATTGAATTGAACCGATGCTTTTTTGTTTCTGTACGGCAGTTATGCTTTGCATGGATGATAGTCACTACTTTCTTTAATAATTATTTGTCATGCTTTTAAACGTTTTTTACAAATCTCTCCCGAATGCTGCAATAAGCACAACAGAGCAATTCATATCCTTAAGCTAATGCTTGTTCACGGCGGCCATTTTTAACTACGTTTGCTCCTCGTTTTACATTTCAATTGCCGTAGCTTTTCCAATTACGCTGCTTCCACCAGTAATTACTACCACTTTCCCTTGAAAACTCATTTTTATCGCCCTCTAATTTACCTATTAAAAGGTAGTTTAATCTACTATTATTTGCTTTAATTTTTGGTTAAAGCAGATATTAATTTTTCTTCAAACCGACTTAAATTCTAAAAAACTTCTTGCAAGTAATTGCGCCTCTTGAAGCGATGCAAGAAATTAATGTGCTTGCACTTTAAAGGTATACGTTGTATAAATGATAAAATCACTCCTTTATCTAACCTAACTATCATTATTCATTAATTGATGAAAAGTATCAATATTCGACTTTCTATTGTTATCATTAATTATATTGATCATTTACTTTTTCTTTTTTACAAATAAGGAGTATTTAGAAATACTATTTTTTCACATAGTACATACTACAATTTGTCTAGATGAACATCAAAGTGAGGTATATCAATGGAGTTTCGTCAACTGGAATATTTTTCGGCAATTTGTGAAGAATTGCATTTCACAAGGGCTTCAAAGAAACTGGGTATGAGTCAGCCGACGTTAAGTCATCAAATCAAGATGCTAGAGGATGAGCTTGGGGTTCCACTATTCGACCGCATCGGTAAAAAAATTGCGATAACTGAAGCAGGTAAAATTCTTTTAAGCGAATGCAAAGTGATTTTTTCTTCCTTAAAGAATGTCAAAGTGCAAATTATGGAGCTTCAAAAGGTTACCCGCGGAACTTTATCCATTGGTGCACTCCCCGGAGAGCTAACTCAGCTCGTTTCGTCTTTGTTGATCGATTTTCACAATATTTATCCTGAAGTGCAAATTAAAATCGTCAATTTCGACGATATTGTAGAACGAGTCATTCAGAATCAAATTGACTTGGCGATCACAATTCTTCCTATCGAAGATGAACGTATTCGCAAACACCCCTTATACAAGGAAGATATTTATTTGACGGTTTCTAACGACCATTCTTTGGCCGAACGAGAGAGCATTAATTTTGACGAAATCACCAAATATCCGGTAATCTTGTTCCCCCAAACGCACAAATGCCGCCAAATTATGGATTTAACCAGCAGCAGCTGTGGCTTTAATTTTGAGCCAATCATCGAAACGACTGCGATCGAAACCATTATTAGCCTTGTAAAAGCTGGCGCTGGAGTGACAGCCCTATCTAGAACGTACTTGAAAATCTACAACGACACACAGTTAAAAGCAATAAAAATCGTGAATCCAACGCTAAGCAGGGAAATTGGCATCATCTACCATAAAGATAAATATTTAAGCCAGGCTACCCGGCTGTTTATGGACTTATTATCAAATCATATTATTAAATTAAAGTTGGCGGAACAAAGTACGTTTCAAAACTAGGCTCGATTTTCTTAGACTTTCTAACCGGGAAATCATTCTCTACTTTTCGTTCAATTGGACTCGAAATAAGGGAATCGCCTCTAGGCGGTTCCTTAGGTTATTAATTTCATGCAACTCAAACAAACACAGATCCACTTTGACTTATCATTGATCTGTATTAGAAATTAATTGAGATTTGAGGAGCTGGTGAAACAATAAAGGTTGATTCTGTACGTGAATATTGTCTGTTTCCCACCTGTACCTCATTGTAAGAATATGCTTCAATAGTACCTCCTCCGATCATTCTTCCGTCCTTCATGACCATTACATAATGGCTAAAAAAAATGGCATTGTCTAACTCAGTGTCATGATGTAGTGTTTTCATGTTATCTCTACCTTCCATTTTTATTGTCCACTTTGATTCTATACTCGTTGGTTAACATGTTAATGGTGTATTAGATAGTAAATCACCTACGACTTCTCCGCGAGTCATAGCCGTCAAACCTGTACGAGTTAGTTCCAAGATGCCATAGGGTCTCAGCAGCTCAATTAATGAGTTAATCTTATCTTGATCTCCAATAACTTGAATGATCAGACTTTCCAATCCTAAATCGACTATAGAAGCACGAAAGGGTTCAACAATACTCAAAATAACTGGTTTCACTTTAGACACAGCACTTACTTTAATAAGTGCAAGCTCGCGTTCAACCAGCGGATAAGCAGTTAATTCAACAATTTGAATAACATCGATTAGTTTATTAAGCTGCTTTTGTACTTGTTCGAGCGTTTTATCATTCCCGGATGTCACAATGATCATTCGGGACAATCCAGGTTCTTCTGACTGACCTACAGTTATACTGTCAATGTTGAAACCGCGGCGTCCGAATAATCCAGCAACTCTCTGTAATACACCCGGATGGTTGTTTACAAGAACAGCTATCGTATGACGTTTCATCTCTCATCCCCCATAATCATTTCATCTATCGTGGAACCCGGGGCAACCATTGGAAAAACATTCTCATCCTGAGTAACAACAAAATCAATAAGCACGGGGCCTGGTGTTTCCAGAGCATTTTTCCACACCTTACGAGCCTCTTCTTTGTTTGTTGCCCTGAGCCCTTTAACACCATAGGCTTCTGCTAGTTTTACGAAATCCGGACTGCCAGAGAGGTCCATATGACTAAAGCGACTATCGTAAATGATTTCTTGCCATTGCCGTATCATGCCGAGGACCTGATTATTCAGAATAACGATCTTCACGGGAATGTTATGAATAGCGCAAATCGCAAGCTCTTGTGCATTCATTTGGATCCCTCCGTCGCCATTCACGGACACCACGAGTCGGTCTGGGCAACCTACTTGTGCCCCTATTGCCGAAGGTAAACCAAAGCCCATTGTTCCAAGTCCACCCGAGGTAATGAACGAACGCGGATGCTTAAACTTATAAAACTGAGCAGCCCACATTTGATGCTGACCTACGTCCGTAGTGACGATTGCTTCGCTATTGGTCGTTTCGCTGATCAATTCCATAACGAATTGTGGCTTTAAAGTTATTTCCGAATCCGTGTAACGAAGAGGATACTTTCTTTTGTTTTCTTGAATTTCTGTCAGCCATGCTTCTGATTTTGCCGGTTTCGCATGAACGTTAGCCTGTTGAAGCACGGATTTCACATCGCCAATACAAGGGATCGCCGTTTGAACGATTTTCCCAATTTCTGCTGGATCGATATCGATATGCGCGATAGTTTTCGCTTTAGGAGCAAATCCGCTAGTTTTCATCGTTACTCTGTCGTCAAAGCGTGCTCCAATACTAATGAGAAGATCACAATTTTGTAAGGCTTTATTCGCTGTGTATGTTCCGTGCATCCCCGGCATGCCCATCCATAATTCATGTGCACTTGGAAATGCTCCTAAACCAAGTAATGTCGTCGTAACTGGTATCCGGGTTTTTTCTACAAATTCGAGTAATTCCTTGGATGCGTCTGAATATATAACGCCCCCGCCAGCCAGAATGACTGGATGTTCAGCTTCTTTGATAGCCATGAGTAACTTGTCGATTTGAGTTAAATTTGGATGAATATCCGAGTGGTATCCCCGAATCTTAGGATTATCTAACGGATATTGAAAGATCATCTTTTGGCTCGACACATCCTTTGGAATATCGATCAAAACCGGCCCCTTTCGTCCCGTGGAAGCTATATAAAATGCTTCATGAATGATCTTTGGTAACTCATTGACATCACGAACTAAAAAGTTGTGCTTGGAAATAGGCATTGTGATCCCGGTAATATCCGCTTCCTGAAACGCATCAGTACCAAGTAGTGGCGTCGGAACATTTCCTGTAATCACTACTAATGGAACAGAGTCCATATTAGCAGTAGCGATACCTGTAACAAGATTAGTCGCCCCTGGTCCCGATGTTGCAAAGCAAACCCCAACTTTTCCTGTAGCGCGTGCATAGCCGTCTGCAGCATGAATTGCCCCCTGCTCATGACGAGCTAAAATATGTTTAAACTCTGGAATATCATGAATGGCGTCGTAAATATTCAGGACACTTCCTCCTGGAATCCCAAAGACACTTTCCACACCTTCAATCAACAAGCTTCTGACAAGTGCCTCCGATCCTGTTACCATGTCGTTCTTCATAAGCCTCTTAAGCCATTCATGCTCCAAGTGTTGTCCCTCAATCATTTTCATTATTTTTTCCTCCCATTTTCCCAAAAATTAAACTCCTTTCAGCTCAAATTCGATGTTATACAACAATTAGGGACGAAAGGAGCCTTTGAGGGAACCATCCAGATTCACCGGAAATCCCATGATTTCTAGCCTCATGGAGTCAAAGTAAACTCTTTGAACTCAAGCAATTATTTAAAAGCTTCTTGATTGCTTTCAGGATATGTTATCATAAAGGTAGCTATTTCAGTTATGGAAAGATTCAATACCCGTTATTCCAAAAATCGATAACTAAGGGGATGTTAGAATTATGATTGACTTGTTAGAAGGGAGATTTTTCAAGACATTCCTTGCAGTAATCGAGGAAAAGAGCTTTAATCGTGCGTCGGAAAAATTGGGATATGTTCAATCTACGGTTACAAATCATATTCAATTATTAGAACGAGCATGTGGTCAAAAGCTGTTTCATCGTTTATCAAGAGGAGTAAAACCGACTGAAGCTGGCCTAAAACTCGCTAAATTTGCCCATCAATTTGTACATTTGGGGCTGACATTAGAAGAAGCTATGAATGAATCGAACCAACCTAAAGGAACGATTTACCTAAGTATGCATGAATCTTTTTTTGTTACGAGAATGTCTCCGCTTATACAACAGTTTCATCTCAAATTTCCGAATGTTAAATTTAGAGTAGAAACAGGATATCATCATAATGTAATTGATGATGTTTCGCAGCATGTTGTTGATCTCGGATTTCTTCCTCGAAATCCCCAACGTGATGACGTTAATTTTTACCCCATGATTGAGGAAGAGTTGATCTTTATTGCCTCAGATGAATTGACAAGAAATGTTGAGACTAATGGTTTGAAAGTACTAAACAATGAAGCTGTAATCAGCTACGGAAACAGTTGTTTGTATCATACTCAAGCCAACAAGGTTTTAGCGGAGGCCGGAATAGAAGTAAGTAATGCCATTCAATATCCAAGTATCGAAATGATAAAAAATGCTGTAAAGTGTGGTATAGGTTTTGCACTAATTCCTAAAATAGCAGCGAAAAAAGAAATAGATGAAGGAGATTTCCGAGCGTTGCCTTTATCCTCAGGGATTTTTTCCACCCATGGAATTATCGTAAATAAAGATAGGGATTTAAACTTTCCAGCCCAAATGTTTAAGTCATTCGTATTGGATCATTACTCTTTTCAGACCGATCCTGAATGACTTGTACTTTGAAATAAACTTCTATCCTAATCATCAATCTAAGAGAAATCTAGATCAACATCTTTCGAAAATTGTACCTAGCTTTGTGTCACAATACTACAATGAGGGACATTTATGCATTTTTTTCTGACACAAATGTCCCTAAAAAATTAAAAAAGCTTGATTTTTCAAGCTTTTTCGAATTGGTTTATGTAGGCATATTTGTGTGATTACCCACCCACCTTAAATTTCCAACTTTAAACGAAGCTCTCTCAAATAATTCCGGCTCACTGGAACAGAGCTTTTGGACTTGTCCTTCATAATTAGGTTATACGCCCCATTCATCCAAGCTTTTAACTCAACAATGTGGTTCAAGTTCACCAAATAACTTTTATGACTGCGAAAAAAGGAAAATGACTTCAATTTTCCTTCCAGCTCGTGTAATGTATAGTTCGTTTTGTGAATTTCATCTTTGGCGTGTATTAAAACATGCTTGCCTTCTGTGCTCATAAAAATAATGTCCAGTGGGGACAAATATTTAATGGAACCATTCACCTCAATTGCCAGCTTAAGCGGAGCAGGTTGTGGCGATATAACCGCACTGCTCCTCTCCAGGATTTCCTTGAAAATCCCCTGAATATTAGCTTCATCATAAGGCTTCAATAAATAATGAAACGCCCGCAGCTTGAATGCTTCAATGGCGTACTGATCGTACGCAGTGCAAAAAATAATTTTCGACTTTACTCCTAGCTCTTGGATTACTTCGGCTGCTTGAAGCCCTGTTAAACCAGGCATTTCAATGTCAAGAAAGATAAGATCAGGCTCGATTTCCTTCGTCAACTTAATCGCCTCCATACCGCTTTTGGCTTGAAGGATCTGCTCCACTCCCTCAACATGTTGAAGTAGATAATTCAATTCTTCACGAGCGGGAGTTTCATCATCCACGATTAATATCTTTACCCCCATGCCTTATTTCCCTCCTAATTGATCCAAAAGTAAACCTTTGTTCCTTTTCCGACCTCGGACTCTATATGTAGAGCCTGATCTTCACCGTAGTGATAGCGGAGCCGCTGCTCAATATTATACAGGGCCAATCCTGTGTGTTCATCGCTATCCTTTATCTTTTCTACAGGAAATCCTACTCCATTATCTTCCACGAGAATGAGAACCCTTTCCCCATCCTCTTTGATGATAAGCTTGATAGATCCTTGTTCTGTTGATTGAATGCCATGAACGATCGCATTTTCCACCAAGGGCTGGATGCTGAATGGAGGCAGCTGCCGCTCTTTGACTCCTTCATCAATGATCGTGGTGATTGTCATCTTACCTCCCATCCGAGCTTTTGATAAATCCAAATAGGCCATCACCAGCTCTAGTTCCTCACGAATGGAAATCAAAGGTTTACTGCTGTTTGTCATATTTTTGCGTAAAAATGTGGCAAGCTGAGTCACTAAATGTCGCGCCGTCTCGGGCTCGGTCCGGATAAAGTATTTCATAGTATTCAGAACGTTAAACAAAAAGTGAGGTCTCATTTGAGATTGTAACGAACGAAATTCTGCATCTGCCACGAGCTTCTCTTGCTTCTCAGCTTCCACAAACGCAAATTGCTGAGAAAGAAGTTGAGCTAGTGAAGCGATCATCATTTGCCGATAAGGATTAATATCCTGCTGCCGCCGGAAGTACAATCGATAACTTCCGATTTTCTTTTTATTTTGCATCTCAATGGGCATGTCAATCCAGTAGGGTGTTGTCCTGCCTTCTTTCACAGATCCATCATTTGTATTCTTGCTGAAGAATGCGCCAACTGCTTCGATTTCTTCCACGAGTACTTGAGCAATTTTGTGAATCGCTTTATCAAAGGGGTTTTTCCAATAAGGCAAGGTAATATCGGCAATCTGCAACGCCCTTCTTGCATGGATAGAGCCAATTCGTTCTTCTTCGTTTTCAATCGTATTATAAACCATGAAGAACAAGGCCACACCAACACTGTTAGCAATCGTTTGTGGGAATCCGATCAATTTCACCAAATTTAAAGCTTCATTCCAGGGCTTAGCCAGCAAGAGAATTAAAACCATCTGCAGAGTTTCAGCAATAAAGCCAACTACAAAAGCCAATGGTACTATCGATACATGGTGAAATCTTTTCTTGATAGCGTCACGGCATAAACCAGACAAAATTCCCTGTATGATCGGAGCTACCATACCAGCAATTGCGACATACCCCCCTAAACTGTAACGATGAAGCCCCGCAATGAGTCCAACGATAAATCCACTTTTCACCCCTCCAAGTAAGCCTGCAATGACCACCCCTACTGTTCTCGCATTAGCGATCGCCTCTGTGGCAGATACATTTCCAACCCATGGGGCTGCGTGGTAATCGTATTTGGAAACTGCAACACCTGAATACGTACCAAGTATGGCATACAGGCAGAAAAACAAGAGGAATCGCCAATGGTATCTTTGCTCCCCTTGATAGCTCATATAGCTGCGCATCCATTTACTGCGCGAGATTACATAAGCAGTTGAGGTCAAAAATCCTACCCTTTCCAGCATATCAACCATAAGATGCAGCATGCATGCACCCCCTCATTCTCAACTCTTACATAGATTAACCACTTCCCTCACTTCCTACAATAAGAAAAAAAAATAGACCAGCTAATTTAGCTAGTCTATCCATACATGATTTGGGCATTTCAAATGTTGAACGACTTCATTTAGCAGCGTTTTTCAAGTCAAAAATTGTATTCAAGACTGAATTGGTACGAAGCTTTGCTTTTTTAACATAAATTAGATTTACCAATCCAAGTACTATAATATTGACAAGGAAACCCCAAAATCCTTCATATATGCCATAAGAATGACCGCCTGCATATACAAGGAATACTGTTAGCATACCTGCAATTAAACCAGATAAAGCTGCTTCCTTGGAAAGATTTCTCCAAAATAAGCTGAAGACAACAGCAGGGAAAATCTGCACAATACCTGAAACCCCCATAAGCTGAAGAGAAACCAATGCATTCGGAAACATTAATCCAAATATCAAAGCCAGACCGATAACCAGAAAGACCATATAACGGGTAACACCGGTTAATGTTTTCATGCTTGCTTTAGGTGCAATCAAATCTCGATAAATGTTATTCGCAAATAAATTGGATGCCCCAATGGCCATTATGGAACACGGTACTAGAGAAGCGAGCGCTATAGTTGAATAAGCCAAGCCCTGCATGACACCGCCATAAGATTGATGAATCAATGTTAGAAAGGCGAACCGTGGATCTGTTCCTTTGGGAACAACAAGACTTGCTGTGATTCCTAGAAAAGTTACGAGCATCAATACAATGTTGTAAAAAGGAAGAATAATGGTGTTTCTCCGCAGCGATTCAGCACTTTTTGAACTAAATATGCCTGTAACCGTATGCGGCCACATAAACAAAGCCATAGCAGAAATTAACGCAGCAGTAGAAAACCATGGAATCCCTTTTGCACCAGAAGAAGGAATCGTTAACATTTGGGGAGACTTAGCTACAACCGTATCCATCATACTTCCCCAGCTGCCAAAATGAATAATAGGGATGGTCACAACCATGTACAGCATGATGACCCAAACCAAAATGTCCTTAATAATCGCCGTGTAAGTTGGAGCTTTAATACCGCTGAAAAACGTATACAAGGCTACTAGAGAAAAAGATACAATAACCACCAAGACAACATTAATTTGCCCATTACTCGCAATCTTAATCGTGTCTAATATGCCGCTTAACTGGAGATCAATATAAGGGATCAGCATGAAAACACCAATTATAGCGACTAAAACAGATAATGTTTTACTTTCAAATCTGCCTTTAACATAGTCAGCCAAGGTTGTAAATGAATGCGCTTTGCCAACTTTCCACAGCTTAGGTAAAAAGAAATAAGCGATAGGATAGGCAAGTACTACATAAGGAGTCGCAAAAAAGGCGATACTTCCTCCTTTAAACGCAGAGCTCGTGAGTCCAAGAAATGTATAGGCGGTATATACGTCTGCACCAATCAAAAACCAAACAAACAAACTGCCCAGCTTTCTTCCCCCAAGGGACCATTCTTCAACAGAGCTTCTAGATGATTTGTTCCGACCTGCTACAAAGCCGATCAACATGACGAGAATAACGACAGTTGCTGTTATATAAAAGGCTACCAAATTCCCGCTCATGATTCAAAACCTCCTGATCTTTTCTGAATTTGATAAATCCCCAAAGTAAAAAGCGGCGTCAAAATCATCCACAAAAGCAGCCAAAAATGAAACAGGGGAAATCCAAAAATGAGAGGATGTATTCGGTTTACTAATGGCAGCGCTAACAATTGAGCGACGAAAGGAATAACTAGCAATATAAATATGATGAATTTTTTCATTTAACAGTTCCCCTCCTAGCAAAGTGTAACCCTCAATATAGTGATATTATGCTGCTTCATCATTATAAAAGATTTAAAAGAATTCTAGAATACTTATGGATTAACATGTTGAAAGCGCTACCTTAAATGCTGATATTCCGGTATCAAAGAATTTCTGCTCATACTCTATCTCTCATCCATGTCGGCATATGTGAATTTATCAACATCCATATGCGAACTGTTACCAAAATCTGCATAAAGAGGCCGACCCGAATTTTTACGTTTCAGGTCAGCCTCTTCTTACTTATTTATTCGCATCAGGATAGTCTTCAAACTTACGCCGGTTCCCATCTTGCAACCTCTTCCCGAACTCGCGGTGCGACTTCCTTACCCAATAGTTCAATGGATTTCATAACATCCTCATGTGGCATGCTGCCGGCAGGTAAATGTAGGAAAAATCGCGAGAAGCCTAAATGTTTTTGCATATAAATAATTTTGTTGGCCACCGTTTCGGGATCGCCTACGTAGAATGCGCCTTCTGGGCTGCATGAGGCATCGAACTGAGAGCGGCTATAATGTCCCCAACCACGCTCTTTGCTCATTGAATTAAACACTGCCTGAGTGGGAGGGAAATACTTTTCCTCCGCAAGTGAGGTACTCTCCGCAACGAACCCGAGTGAATGTACGGCTATCTTTAATTTCGATGCATCATGTCCTGCACGAGTAGCAGCGTTCTTATAGAGCGGCACGAGCGGAGCAAATTGCAAGGGGCTCCCGCCAATAATCGCCAAAACCAGTGGCAGTCCCAGTTCCCCTGCCCGTATGACCGATTGCGCATTACCCCCACTGCCAAGCCACACGGGTATAGGGTTCTGAACTGGACGCGGATACACACCCAGATTCGTAAGGGCAGGTCGATGCTTTCCTTTCCAGGATATCTTCTCTGAGTCCCTTAATTTTAATAATAGTTCCATTTTTTCCGCGTAAAGCTCATCATAGTCTTTTAAATCATATCCAAACAATGGAAACGCATCCACCATAGAGCCTCTACCCGCGATTATCTCAGCACGACCATTTGAAATACCATCGAGCGTGGCAAATTGCTGAAACAAACGTACTGGATCAACAGCAGAGAGCACAGTAACCGAACTGGTTAAGCGTATCCTTTTGGTCATGGACGCCGCTGCAGCCAGCACAACGACAGTAGCGGAATCCGCAAATTCCTTACGATGATGCTCACCGACCCCAAATATATCCAACCCAACCTGATCGGCAAGGACGATTTCTTCAACAACCTCACGCAACCGCTCCGCATGACTTATTGTTTTGCCCGTTTTAACATCCGGAGTTGTTTCGACAAATGTATCTACTCCTATTTCCATCTTTAAATCCCCCTACATACAAAATTTAAGTTAAATCCTTGTTTCAAAAAGAATCTGATTCGTCATTATTGGTATTGACTTCACGATTCTTGATACCATACCCAATTTTCTTCAGCACGTGAATAAGTTCGAGCTTCTCCCCGTCTGTTGCGAAGGACAAATTATCGGAGATCGTTTGAACATGCCTTGGGAAGATATTATCAAAGTAGCTTCGCCCCTCAGCAGTCAATGTCACATTCGTTTTTCGTCGATCACCCGGGATGGAGAGTCGTTCCACGAAGCCCTTCTTCTCAAGCTTATCGACCACGTAGGTGATACTCCCGCTTGGAATCGTGAAGGTCTCGCTTATTTTCTGAATGGGCTGCGGTCCTTTATTATAAAGAAACTCCAAAATTTGAAAGGTCTCTCCACAAAGGCCATAGCTGTCAATGTCACGTTCTAAGCTCCCGTACAACACTTTCACCATGTTTCTTATTACGCGTATTAGTTTTAGATCAAGTTCCTTACCTTCAGCATCGCGTTCAGTCATTCTCCATCCCCCTTATCTGTCCTTATCATACAAAGGATATTCAACCTCATTCCACCAACCGCAGCAAGCGGGTCCATAGAAAAAATATCTTATTAATATTATTCCTATAATTAATTATACTAATATTATTTATTCTAATATTAGAGTTTATATCTGTCAACCTGTAAAAAGTAGGAACATCTGCGAAAAGAACGCAAACCAAATTTTCCTACAACAAGGGGTCCTTCAGCTGATTGCTCGCAAATTATAAACATGCAAATAGGGCAGCAGCCATGAATGGGCTGCCACCCTATTGGGAGAGCTTTTATTCCACAATATTAATTTTCACATCGATATTCCCACTTGTAGCTTTGGAGTATGGACATAATTGATGCGCCGCTTCAGCTATCTCTCTAGCCACAGTTTTTCTTAACCAATCGCCACTGGCTTTACATTTTTAACATAATGAATGTAATCGACTTTACTTTGTGCCAATCGTTCATCATTAAGGTTAGAAATATCGTTCAGTGTAAAGTGAGGCAGATAAGAAGCGCTGATAAAATGAGCTGTAGCTTCAATTGGACGCAGTATTTCTTGCAGAGTAAAACGATTGGATCCAGTTGGTTGATAAGATTCTTCGGAACCATAGGTCGAGATCGCAACACCGATTTCTTTACCTGCTATTTTAGTGCCATCCGGTCCATAGGCCCAGCCGTATAGCATGACGGAATCAAACCACTTTTTGAGTAATGGCGGTGTGCTGTACCAATACAGCGGATATTGAAAAATAATCCGGTCATGCGCTTCAATCAATTGCTGCTCTCTAGCAACATCGATATTCTCATCTGGGTATGCTTTATATAATTCATGAATCGTGATATCGTCATGCTTTTGCAATTCCTCCATCCAGGCTTTATTCACGCGGGATGCTTCCATGTTCGGGTGAGTCACGATTACTAATGTTTTCAATTTAATTGCTCCTTTTCACAGTTGTTTTAAAGATCTTTTTAATTTACGGTCTGGTTTCCAGCATGATTTCATTTATTCTCGAAAAAGGAAACGTTTTTCATATAAAGGCGGTTATTTGCATCATCAATATCTTCCCAAAATAGCGTCACTTTCATACCATGCTACATCGATAACATGTTCTCTGAACCCCTTTCTTTTTGATCATTTCAGCACTTTCAGCATAGCCCAGATGATACCCAGATGATTGACTAAATGCAGCACAGTTGAGACGATTAACTCCCCAAAATTTTCGCCTTTCAGAAAGTTCTCCTTCACAGATACTTCCAGCTTATTCTTCAACAACTCATGTATCTGGTTAAGCTGTTCCTTCAGCTGAGCGATTAATAAATCCCACGCAGGCGGTTCTACTTGCCAATCCGATTGTTTCGAACCGTATGCGAAAAACGTTTGGTAGTTTGCTGGAAGGACCAGAGTTTGCTCTGAAAGACCGAACACATGAAACTCAGTAACCGTAAGAACATGCCCAATATGCCAATGAAGGCTGTTGATAAAACCTTCAGGCACAACCTTGCGTTTGTCTTCTGGACATCCCTCAACAAGTTCAAGCAATTGTTTATGGTGTTTGTCTAATATGTGGAATACAAATTCATCTCTCATATTTCTCAAGCCTCCTGAATTTTATGGTTATTGTTATTTAGTGTCTATTCTATCCAATCATTTTCACA
The DNA here is from genome assembly GCF_059692155.1 of Paenibacillus sp. JT22N1. Classification (NCBI taxonomy): domain Bacteria; kingdom Bacillati; phylum Bacillota; class Bacilli; order Caryophanales; family Paenibacillaceae; genus Paenibacillus; species Paenibacillus sp. JT22N1. The sequence goes on along the minus strand of NZ_JCAUAW010000013.1, from coordinate 212,479 downwards.
ATTTCTGCCCGTTAAATTGGTCGGCATAAACGCCATATCCTCTTTTTTCAAGTTCAGTAGCCGGTACAAATTGTAAAGCTGCAGAGTTCATACAGAATCGCAGTCCTGTTGGTTGGGGTCCGTCTTTGAACACATCGCCCAGAAAGGAATCAGCATTACGGCTTCTGACTTGGGTAGTCACCGAAAGAAAACCAGATTTTTCTTTAAATATTATATTGTTTGGCTCTAAAGGTTTTGTAAAACTAGGCCAGCCCGTACCCGCATCAAATTTGTCCTTTGAGCTAAACAAAGGCTCACCCGATACAATATCCACGTAAATCCCTTCTTCTTTGTTATCCCAGTATTCGTTTTTGAATGGCTGCTCGTCCATATCATTTTGAGTTACATCATATTGGAGCTTAGTCAGTGATTTTAGCTTTTCCTTTTTATTAAAATCTTTATACAAACCTATCATTGCTGGAATTTTCACTTCCCGTTCGTTGCCCCAAGTTTTATCCAAAAATGTATCGCGACCAGAGCCGAATTCGTTTATCTTGTAGCTGATTGGGTTTTTCTTGTAATAGTCCTGATGTTCCTCCTCAGCTTTGTAAAACGTTGATGCAGATGAAATCTTAGTTACAATCGGTTTTTCAAACCTTTTTGATGCTGCTAATGCATCTCTGGATGCTTCAGCCAACTCTTTCTGCTTATTGCTATTGTAAAAAATAGCGGATTGATATTCATTGCCACGATCAACGAATTGACCATCTGCATCCGTAGGATCAACGTTTCGCCAGAAAACTTGAAGCAGCTCGTCATACGTAATTTGATTCGGGTTATAACGAACTTCCACTGATTCGAGATGCCCTGTAGTTTGAGAACCCACTTCTTCATAGGTGGGATTTTCCTTATGTCCTCCTGTATAACCACTTTCAACGCGCAAGACACCATCAAGCTTTTCGAAAACAGCTTCCATACTCCAGAAACAACCACCAGCAAAAATAGCGGTTTCGTAATCCGTGCTCGAATTTTCATTAACTGTAGTTAAAACCCCATGAGCCCTCACCATTTCATTTTTGTGAAAAGAACTGTAAAAGGAATAAACAATAAAGACTAATAGAGCGATGGATAACAGAAATAATTTGCGGTTTTTAAAATTCAATTTTCCTTTCACCTCCGTGGTATCTAGCACGTTAGTTTTTCACTTTAATTACTTTGCCTATCCTCCTTCTTCGATTGCTTACACTAAGATTTTAACAAGAAAAGATCGGAAGCAAATCTGTGGAAGGTCATGTTTTCACAAAGAAAAAGGCAGAACATTTGGTCGCCAAAGCATGATAAATCTCACGCTCTATGCCAAAAGTCATGCCCTTTGATTATATGGAATGACGAACTGAAAACACTGCAACTTGTGTTCTATCTCGTAGCCCAAGCTTAGCAATGAGATTTGAAACGTGATTTTTCACTGTACCTTCCGTTATAAAAAGTAAGCCTGCAATTTCTTTATTATTTAATCCTTGGCCCAATAAAGCTAGTACCTCTTTCTCTCGTTCGGATAAAGATTCCAATTCATTAGGCTCATTTTTACTTAAGGAGTGATCTTTATCCGGGTTCCATTCCGACATTTTCTTAAACTCTTTTAACAGCATTGCCGTTATATTGGGTTGAAATACTGTCCCTCCATTGTATACCGTTTGAATAGCACTTATGATCGCTTCCGATGGCATATCCTTCAATAAATATCCATGTACGCCTTTCTCCAAAACTTGTATGATTAATTCCGCGTCATCGAAAGTAGTAAGAATCAATACCTTCGTCTCCGGAAAGTGCTTGAGAATCAATTCAGCTCCTTCCACGCCATCCGTTCCTGGCATTCGAATATCCATCAACACCACATCAGGTCGCCATTCAAGCGCTTTGGTATAGGCATCTCTCCCATCCACGGCCGTTCCAACCACTTCCATATTAGGTTCCAAACCAATGATGGTCGCAAGACCCTCTCTCATAAGCCGTTGATCGTCAACTATCAGGATCTTCAATGATTCACACGCTCCATTTCCGTTGAAGAATAAGGGAATTTTACTTCAACAGAAAAACCCTTTTTCTGATCCATCCTAAAATGCACCTCTCCGCTGCACTCCCTCACTCTTTCTTGTAAATTAATTAGACCAAACCCTGGCTTCAGTTCAACAGGCACATCTCCATCATTACTTATGCAAATAGAAAATTCGGTCTCGGAATAGGCCAACGAGATTACTGCATTTTTCGCATGTCCATGTTTCTGAGCATTAGTAAGTGATTCCTGCACAATTCGATAAGCAGTTAATTGAAGATCACCCGGTAGTGCGACGGGTATCCCATCCACTTTAAAGATCGTTTGAACCTCTGCAAATTTGGTAAACTCCTCGGATATCTTTTGAAGACTATCATTTAAAGAAGTAGATTTACTAGGTTCATCTCGAATAGCCCTTACCGAAAGTCGGACTTCTTGCAATGTAGCTCTAATTAAATCCTCACATTCCAGATAAGTCTGTTCACTGCGGGATGAATCCAAACTGCTTAGCTTACGAGCCGCCTGCATTTGAACTAACAATGCCGTCAGTTTATGACCTACCGTATCATGAATATCCCGTGCAATACGTACTCTTTCCCTAGTTGCCGCCAACTCTTCCGTCCTGAGGGAATACTCCTGCAATCGCTCATGGGATTGCATCAATTGTGCATACAGCTGCATCGTATCCCTACGTGCGCCTTGATAGAAATTAATTAAAGAGCTCACAATACCTGCGAAAACAATAAACGAACAGGTAATAAAATAGCTAATTTCGTCAAATCGTTTATATAAATACCATTCAATGCTGCCCATCGTAACAATATAGAGTATCAGTAACAAAATACAAGTGATGATGAGCATACGGGTATTCTTTAAAAACATTAAAATTGCCAAAGCCGTAATTCCAATAAAAAGGTGATTTGGGAAATTCCCACCGATATAGATATAACCATAAGAAGCAGACACCAAGAAATCTATGATGAGGAGGTGAAATAGCCAATTTTTATGCTTTTTCATCCTTAAGTAGAATAGATTAACCACAAGAAAAGCCACCAATGAAAAGACAATAAAACTAAGTCTCCAAAAAATCGTAATTGAATTTTCAAAATAAAAAATACCTGTTAGGGCTAAATCAAAAACGAGCTTTAACCCAAAAAACAGTCTCCATGAAAGGGGACTCTTTCTTATTATATCCGTTTCTTGGAGCATTTTCTCTTACTCCCCTCACAATATCATGATGTTCCGCTTTAACATCCCCAGGATTTATTTAATAAACGTTCCACAGCGGAAGCAGGCAAGGGCTTGCAATACAGAAAGCCTTGGGCTTGATGACAGCCGTTATTCAATAAAAATGTATGCTGAGCATAATTTTCTACACCCTCGGCGATGACTTGAAGCTTCAGCTTCCGCGCCAAAGACAAGATCATTTTGGGTAGCACTTTGTCTCTAGGCAAATCCTTGATAAAAGAGCGGTCGATTTTTAACGCATCTACAGTAAAATGCTTTAAATAGTTTAATGAAGAATATCCCGTACCGAAATCATCGATTGAGACATAGATTCCCATATCTTTGAACACCTCCAGGGTGTGAAGGATATGTTTTTCAACCTTCATTAGAGCGCTCTCGGTAATTTCTATTTCCAAGTAAGTGGGATCCAACTGAGATTCTTCTAATATTTCCTTTACGCGATACAAAAATGAGCTGTGGCAGAATTGTTTCGCAGAGACGTTGACTGCAACGCGAACCGGTGGTAATCCTTGCTGCAGCCAACGTTTATTTTGCATACACGCTTCCCGCAGTACCCATTCCCCGAGAGGCACAATAAAACCGGTATCCTCAGCCAAAGAAATAAATTCAACCGGTCCCACGATCCCTTTTACGGGATGATTCCACCTCACCAACGCCTCCAGACTGCTTATCTCCCCCGTGTCCAGCTCGATCCTTGGCTGATATTCCAGAATGAATTGCCGCTTGGTCAAGGCAGATTCGAATTGGGATTTGAACAAGAAACGATTGTCATTTCCCTCATCGTTAGAAGGCTCATACATAACGCAAAGGTTCCTACCGTACTGCTTCGCTTGGTACATGGCCTTATCGGCTTTTTTCATCAAATTGCTGACCGCCGTTCCGTGGTCTGGAAACATGCTGATGCCTGCACTGAGCGTAACACGGATTTCATGATTGTCCAGCAACACCGGGATTTTGAAGGAATCAATGATTCTTTCAGCCACCTTACTTGCATCCTCTGCAGATTGAATATTGTTCACGATGACCGTAAATTCGTCGCCTCCAAGCCGAGCAACTACCCAATCATGACTGACACTTGCTTTAATTCGCTCCGCCGCTTGAATAAGCAGGCGATCCCCTGCATCGTGACCAAGAGAATCATTCACCCATTTGAAATGATCTAAGTCAATGAAAATCAACGCGAGCTTTTGGGATTCTTGTCTGTGCTCATTAATCATTACATCAAATCGATCCATAAAGTGCCTCCTGTTTGACAATCCTGTCAAGGTGTCGTAGAAAGCCAAGCTTTTGATTTCTCTGTCCTTTTCTTTCCGTTGGACGGCTACATCGGTTAGATCGTTTAGAGCCGCGATGATTTCCATCTGTTCCGGTCTAAGATTGCCCCATTCGCCGCGTGCATACCGTGCGTTTTCCCAGTAACCTGAAACGTAGTTCCTCCCTTTTTCTTCAATTTCATGTAATATGCGGTTTAGAGACTCTCCAGCCACGATGAGTGACAAAATATCGGTTTTTATTCTCAAAATAAGGTTTTCCAATTCAATTTCAGGCATCTTCCGTTGTTCTGAATTCATATGACTGCCCCTTTTCCTAATGGCTGCATCATAGGGTAACCCTATCGATGCTGCAATTGCACAAGATAGAAAACAGACCCCAGTTCTGTCAATAGAATGTACACACGCATTCATCATACAATGATGCCTGAAATCCTGTACAATCCTAAATAATGATATCGAGTATCTCAAAATCAGATACCTATATATACAAGAGGTCTAATTGATATTCAATTGTTCAAAATTTTTTCCAATTAAAAAAGGTTTACAATTAAAATAAAAGGAGCTGACGCGGCAGCTCCTTTCATTTTAATTGTATGATGTATCAAGCTTTAAGTATATCGCTGTCCACCTTGAGAGTCAGCTCCATTGCTTTAATATCCCCTACCTATCAAAAGGTAAATTATTTGCAAAAAAATAACCGTCTTCTTTTTTAAGTTAAAGCGGATATTAATCTTTCGGCAATCATGTCAAACCTACTTTTATCCCGAAAACTTCTTGCAAGTAATTGCGCACCTTGAAGCGAAGCAAGGAATTGATGGGCTTCCACATCCGCGGCAGCTTCAAAGTTTAGATGCCCTTCACGCCGCCCTTGATCCAACACTCGCTCTAGCCATTCTAAATTAGCGGTGAAAAGCTGAGCTAGCCCTTCACGTGTCTTACCTGATAAAGTAGCCAAGTCAGTAGAAATCATGACGCCCAGACAAGTACAATAATCTTGAACAGGGCCACCGTAAAGTAAAGTGAATTTGCGTAGCTTTTCCAAATTGTTCTGTGTCTCGGTATCGATTTGAGTAATTGCAGACATAAAATTTCTGTGATACCTTGAAATCAACGCTTCTCCTAAATCCTCCTTGTTTGGGAAATGGTAATGAATACTGGCAGTGCGTATCCCTACTTTTTCTGCAATGTGTGCATAGCTAAATCCGTTAAACCCGACATCCTGAACAATCGACTGAGCAGTATCCAAAATAGCCTCTGCTGTATTTTTAGTTTTAGTCATATTTTAATTCTACCTTTTAGTAGATAGTATTGTCAAACCTCAAACCCTTATCATTTAGCTTGTTTAAGCTTCCGGGCAGTTCGGCCTATACCCAACGGCAAGCTAAGCGCCCCCAAGAAGACGATGAACGCCGCTCCGATTAAAGCGCTGAGATAGTTGCCGTTTCCCGATATCAAAAGACCTGCAATAAGCGGTCCGATTATTTGCCCCAAGCCAAAAAAGGTGGTCAGCAAACCTATAATCTTTCGGTTGTTTTGCGGGTATAAATCCTTGGCAAAAGCGACGGACAGCGTCGTTATCCCCATAAAGGTTACGCCGAACAGAATGGCGCCTGCGAATACAGCGGTTGAAGAAGGAAGAAGAACAGGAATCGCAATGCCTATGGATTGCAGCAGCATGGCAACGGTCAATGTCCACTTTTTTCCCCATCGAGAGGCAAGCATCGACCAACCGACGCACGAAGGCGTCGCGGCAATACCAACCAGTATCCAACTAATTGACGCAATATTGGGGATGTTAGAAACGGACTTGGCAAAAGCTACAAGATAGGTACCGGTAACAATGTAGCCCAAGCCTTCCAAGCCATAGGCAATCATCAAACATATCAAGACCCGCCGAACGGCCGAAGGGTGATGGTCGTGGTCATGAGATGAGCTTAAAGTCTGCGTACCGGTATGCCTGTCCCGCATCGAATACCAGGCTGCCAGACCTAAGATCAGACTGATCAGTCCCAGTCCCTTCCATACTTCGGTCCAATCTCTGTTTTGGGCAAGCAGCGGAACTGAAAGTCCGGTCAGCAGAATGCCCGCTCCCACGCCTCCGTAGAATATTCCGGCTTGGAGCGCCGATAAACGATCCAGTACGATGCTGGATGCGATGACAAACACGATTGCGCTGGCAAGGCCCGACAAAAACCGGAGTACGAGCCATGCCTCTAGGCTGTGGAACACACCCATTCCCCATGTGGTAGCAATACATACGATTAACCCGGCGTACAGCAGCATGGATCGGCTTTTAACCTGGACCAACGTAAGGACAAACGCACCAATCAAATACCCCAAATAATTGCTTGAAGCCAGATAACCCGCACCCGCGGCGGAGAACAGATGGTCATCCATCATCATCGGGAGGATAGGAGTAAAGGCGAACCTTCCGATTCCCATAGCCACCATCAATGCTGCTATGCCTCCGAGCAAAACGATCAAAGTCCTTCTCTCCATTCACTTTCCCTCCTATCTACTTTTCTCTGTTCATTCATTCATCATACAATGATTCCTGTTATCATGTATAATACAGAATAGTGATATTAAATATCTTAAATTCAGATGTCTAAATCTAAATATATAGGAGGTCTAAATGGATATTCAGTTGCTCAAAGTGTTTTTTACCACGGCGCACGAAGGTAGCATTTCTAAAGCGGCTCATAAATTAAACTTTGCCCAATCCAACGTCACCCATAAGATTCAACAGCTGGAGACCGATTTGCAGACTCAGCTTTTTTACCGCCACAATCGGGGTATTACGCTTACCCCTTCCGGTCAAATCCTTGTTTCCTATGCGGAGAAAATATTGCATGTCATTCAGGAAGCCAGATTGGCCGTCGGAGACTCCTCCGTTCCCGCAGGGCCGCTTCATATCGGGGCTCTGGAAACAACCGCCGCCGTTCGGCTGCCTACGCTGCTTACTAAATATCATACCGAATATCCAGCGGTCGACTTCTCTTTAATTACCGGTACTTCCGAGCAGCACATTCATGCCGTTCTTCATTATGAGCAGAACGGAGCATTCGTGGCCGGTCCTGTGGAGCATCCCGATTTGGTTCAGGAAAACGTCATTGATGAGGAGCTGGTACTTGTCACCTCGGTCTCCCATCCGCCTATTAATTCCATCCATGATATGCAGCTGGCTACGCTTCTCGTATTCCACAGCGGCTGTTCCTACCGGGCAAAATTAAATCAGCTGCTCCAAGATGAAGGCATATTGCCCGTTAAGCTGATGGAATTCGGATCGATTGAAACTATTATAGGTTGTGTAGGCGCCGGCCTCGGCATTGCTCTTTTGCCGCGTTCCATCATAGCCGAGTCGGAAAAGCAAGGCCGAATCCGCTGCCATGAGATCCCCGGCAAGCATGCCATCGTCACAACCGTGTTCATCAGGCGCAAAGACGCTTTAATCACGCCCGCATTGTCAGCCTTCTTATCGGAGATACGAGCCCATTTTAGCTAAAGGCTTACTAAAAGAAGAGCAATTGAACAGGCTGTCAGCCTATCCAATTGCTCTTCTTCATTCACATAGGATCGTTTATGCAAGGTGTTCAATAAGCAGCGACGCAATTTCCTTGCCATGCTGTGCTGCCAATGGATCCGTTTGAAGCATTGTTATGGTGATAGCTCCTTCTACTAAGAGATAAACCCCATTTGCTAACATTGCTGGATGCTTCACATCCGATTCTTGGACTAAATCCGTTATATAATCCTTTAAATAGGTTTTATATTTATTTGCTGCCTCATTATAAGGGTGCGTAGGATCTGAAAACTCAGAAGCGGTTTTAATAAACGCACAGCCATTAAAATCGGGTTCCTGGAACCACTCCCCCAATACGTCGAACATGGCCACTAACTTTCCCTTAGTCGTTTGACTCAATTTATCTATGGATTGGCTGAACCATTCTCTCCACATTTCATCTTGTCTTAACAAATAAGCTAAGACCAGTTCATCTTTGGATTTGAAATTATTATATAAAGTCATTTTCACGATTTGCGATTCGGCAGCAACTTGATCAACGCCAGTTGCTCGTATACCTTGCTTATAAAACAAATCTGAGGCAACATTCAGAATGTGCTCTTTTTTGCTTTTTTTCATTAGCTCTCACCTCTTTCACTCAGCTAACGTACAGACTGTGAATTTATTGTAATCTGAAAGTTCATGAATCGCAAGAATCGAATAAATCAAAAGGTCTGCCAAGGGGCAGACCTTTTGATTTATCGAGATATAGGAGCTTTCTTCCTATTAGAAGCTAATGCCAAAATAAACCTTTGTAATTATACAGACCTGTATGTATACTATCGTCATAAGCTAGATGGTTATAGCTTAAAAGGAGGCTAGACAAATCTCAGCTTCACAAATACATTTAGCAATCATCTATTACAATTCCAACGGAACTAACTTTGAGCGATGAAGGAAGACGTTCGCGCTGCTTCTGAATATCAAGCAAAACGCACCGTATCCATTGCTAAATGGGTGAAAAACGGTTCTGTATAATAGCTATCATTTATTAAGATCATACATGTAGGCGATTCATTACATTAGAAAATCACATGGAGGAATAACATATGACTATTCAAGGAAAAGTATTTGTGATAACTGGCGGAAGCAGTGGTTTTGGGAAAGCTATGGCGATTGAGATGGTGAATCGAGGAGCAAATGTTGTTATCAATGGACGAAGAGAACAAGAGTTGGCTAATGCTGCAAAAGAAATCGATCCTACAGGAAAACAAGTACGGTTTGTTGCCGGTAATATTGCAGATCCTAAGATCGCGCAGCGCTTAATCGACGAAAGTTTGGCTCACTTTGGACGCATCGATACACTAGTTAACAATGCAGGAATTTTCATGTCCAAGCCATTTACAGAGTATACAGAAGAGGACTTTACAACGTATTTATCCACGAATGTCATCGGGTTCTTCCACGTTACCCAACGTGCGGTGGCTGAGATGGTGAAACAAGGAACGGGACACATCATTAACATCACGACGAGTCTTGTTGACCAACCGTCGGCTGCGGTTCCTTCCGTACTTGCCTCATTGACGAAGGGCGGTCTGAAATCGGCGACGAAATCACTGGCAATTGAGTATGCGTCCAGAGGAATTCGCGTGAATGCAGTGTCACCTGGGGTAATTAAAACACCAATGCACCCTGTTGAATCACACGAAGCCCTAGCTAAACTGCATCCAATGGGACGAATGGGCGAGCCACATGAGATCGTCGATGCAGTTTTATATCTGGATTCTGCCAACTTCGTAACTGGTGAGATCCTTTATGTTGATGGTGGACAGAATGCTGGTCACTAAGCAAATTTAGCAGCAGATAGGGTCTAGCTGAAGAATATTCTCTTGATTATACCTATTTTCTATTTAAGAAAGCTTGAGCAATCAGGCTTTCTATTTTTTTATGTAGGTGGATTTAATCTAGAAGAGTTATTCCTGAATTACTTGCCACCTGTATACAAGATGTTAAGAAGGGAATACTTGGATGAATCTGCTCTGAAGGAGAACGCGAATGGAATCCACTGAAAAAATATCGGGAACTCAATTATGTTTGTTACTTTTTTCCTTTATAGCTCCCATCGTCATTCTTATCATACCAGGCGTGGAGTCGAAGTTCTCCAAGCAAGATACATGGATAACTATTTTTCCTGCTGTCTTGATCGGGGCATTAACGATTTGGGTGATGATCCTATTGTCGAATCGCTACCCGGGTCTTACGATTATACAGTACAGCTCTCAAATTATAGGGAAATGGCCTGCAAAATGCTTAGGATGTTATCTTATTTATTACTGGATTAATTTTGATTTCGTCGTTCTTAATCAACACATACAGTTTATAAATACCGTTCTGCTCCTAAGAACTCCTGCTATTGTTGTCAGTCTAACGTTGGCACTCTTATGCGGTATAGCAGCCTATATGGGTATCGGATCTATCGCAAGAAGTAATGAGTACATTTCCTTACTCATCATTATTTTGTTGATTCCACTCTTGATACTCATGCTCGCGGAATCTGATTCGGAGCGGATCCTTCCTGTGATGAGTCAAGGAATGGTTCCAGTCCTTCAGGCGTCCGTATACCCAACCGCTTACTTAAGCCAATTCTTTATTTTGGGGTGGCTTCTTCCTTATTTGAATCAACCGAAAAAAGCAACCAAAGTTTCGTTCATCGCATTGTTGCTTATCTCTGGTCTTCTCTGCATTACGGTTATACCTCTGATTATGATCTTTGGGCCGTTAACGGAAAAATTGACTTTTCCAGTATTAGAAGTAGTTCGGTATATAGGTATAACAGGAAGCTTTGAACGCTTGGAAGCTATAGGGGTGGCTATATGGGTTATGGGTTGCTTTGTTAAAGATTCTCTCGTCTGCTTTATTATATGTCTAAGTGTATGCCATCTTTTTAACATTAGAAATTACAAGAACTTTGTATTCCCTATAACGATTTTGGGAGCGATAGGATCGGTTTCGGTTTTTAAATTTTACTCCACTGATTTGAATACTTATCTTAAATATTCTTTTCCAAGTTACGCATTTTTTACACAATTTATTTTACCCCTTACACTTCTAATGATTGATACGATAAAGAGGCGCTGGAAGAAGTCAGTGGTTTAGATTATTTGTACTGAAGGAGAACGCGAATGGAGTCCGCTGAAAAAGTATCGGGAACTCAATTATGTTTGTTAATTTTTTCCTTTATAGCTCCCACAGTCATTCTTATCATGCCGGGAATGTTGTCAAAAATCTCCAAGCAAGATGCGTGGATAACGATTTTTCCTGCTGCCTTGATCGGGTCATTAACGATTTGGGCGATGATCATATTGTCGAATCGCTATTCCGAGTCTTACGATCATCCAGTACAGCTCTCAAATCATAGGGAAATGGCCTGGAAAATGCTTAGGATGTTATTTTATTTATTACTGGATTAATTTTGATTTCGTCATTCTTAAAAGCAACCAAAGTTTCGTTCATCGCATTGTTGCTTATCGCTGGTCTTCTCTGCATTACTGTTATACCTCTGATTATGATCTTTGGGCCGTTAGTGGAAAAATTGACTTTCCCAGTGTTAGACGTAGTTCGGTATGTAGGTATAAAGGGAAGCATTGAACGCTTGGAAGCTTTTGGGGTAGCTATTTGGGTTATGGGTACCTTTATTAAAGTATCTGTCACCTTCTTTCTTATATGTCTAAGTATGAGCCATCTTTTTAACATTAGAAATTACAAGGACTTTGTATTCCCTTTAACGATTTTGTCAGTGATAGGATCGGTTACGGTTTTTAATTTATACTCCAGTGAATTGAATACTTATCTTAGATATTCATTTCCAAGTTATGCATTTTTTACGCAATCCATTTTACCCCTTACACTTCTAATGATTGATACGATAAAGAGGCGCTGGAGGAAGTCAGAGGTTTAGACTTCATTGTTTAAAAATGATTTTTCCGATGGGCTCAAAAACGAATCTCACAGGAGCTGTTATGCTTGGTATTTGAACATGGGCAAATAATAAAAAGCCTAGAATCATACATAATCCCATCAAACCACTATATACAACAGCCACTTTAGGTTGTTTGTTTTTTAGAAACATCTGAACTTTATAGCAAGACCAACCCAACGTGAAAATAACAAAAGTTGATATTTGCAGCATCATTATTCGGACTCCTTTTCTTTCGATTCGAAGGAAGAATGTACCATTCCCTCTCCTTTTATTATCAGGTTAACTTCAACCGATATCTCTACCTCTGGAAACAGAGCATCCCATTGATTTTTCAAAATTGCCCATTTTTCAGGGTTATGCTTATAAATTTCATGGCCAAAGCCCACGCTATCCACTTTATATTTCTTTTGGATTTTAAATATAACATCTTGGACTTGTTTCTTGGCTGCATCTTCCAGCACTTTTGTTATTAGCTTCAAATTCTTTGGTTCGTTGATATCCAGACCGGAATTATTCTCGGCCAAACTTCCTTGACCTTCCAATTGAATCTTAAATTGTACAGAATCATGCCCAGTCTGCGTAATGATTTTGCGGTCAGCATGGGTTATCAACATCCCAACTTCCCCCTTCCCTTCGGGTAAATTTGCCGTGATTCGACCGAACTTCAGCTTGTCCGTCACCCACATCAGCCCCAATGTTTCATTTATATCTAATAAACCGGATAGTTTTAAATCTTTAAAAACGCCGGCGCCCGCTAACCTAAATAGTTGCTTATGTGGATCTTTGGAGTGGATATCAGATTCAATTACCCCTACAATGGGATGAACACCCTGACTTTCAAACGAAATAAAAAAATCCTTCAATGTTACGGCTAAATCATCTCCCGAATTTTCCACTTCCCTCACTGCTTCGATTGGCACTTGCTTTAAAGGATAATTCATTTGCAAAATATCCTGCGCTGCTTCCCCTTTAACAACCATGATATAGGTCTTTAAGCGATTTCTTGGGTCATGCATAAAGACATCTAGTACACCTTGAATGCCATGCTTAGCTAAACGTTCACTAATAAACACAACACTGCGATGAGAGAAGAACAATTTACGTGGGCTTTTCTTCTGAAGTTTTTGATGAATTTCATTTCCATTCTTTCCTTCTGCGCTTATAACGAAAAATTTATCTTTGCTGCCGCTCCCTCCGCCACTCATTCCTCCTTCAATAGATGGCGTTGCGATTTGAAGGGAACATAGCTGGTTGCCGTTGTCCGACAGGTCCATTGCAGTACCCGTGACAAATGCAAGATCATTCATTTCCGTACGATCCCAACACCCGCTAATAAAGACAAATACGAGAAGTATCTTATATTTTAGTCTTCTCATCTCTTAACCCCAATCCTTTCATCCGCCTCACCTAAATGTCTAAGAACTGCTAAGACCGACCGCCCTCTTGATTCGATCTTGTCGACGAGCGAACTTTCGCCCAAATCGGTATCCTTATCAAAACATCCTTCAAGCCGGTCAACTTAAGCGGAGAGACTGGAGAAAAATAAAGAACCCCGAAAGAACGAAGGGAGGTCACGTGTAATATGATGCCTATCAATCCTAGAACAATGCCATAGAGGCCCAGTCCCCCCGCCAAGAATAACATTGGAAAACGAAGTAATCGGATCCCATTACCAAAACTATATCGAGGAATCGTAAACGCCGCAATTCCAGTGATGGACACGATAATGACGACTGGAGCAGATATTAATCCCGCTTGAACCGATGCCTGGCCAATGACTAAACCTCCAACGATACTTATGGTTGGGCCTATCTGTTTAGGCAGACGATTTCCGGCTTCCCGCAGGCCTTCAAATATGACTCCCATTAGTAAAGCTTCAATCATCGCAGGAAAGGGAACGGCTTCCCTCGAGGCAGCAATACTCAGCACAAGATTAGTGGGTATCATTTCCTGATGGAAGGTCGTAATAGCTACATACAATGAAGGTAAAAATATCACTAAATTGATAAAGAGGAATCGAATCCATCGAACAAAAGTAGCGACTGGCCAACGAGTATAGTAATCTTCACTTGCCTGAAGTCCTGTCCAGAACGTCATCGGAACAATAAGGACAATTGGGGTAGTATCCACAAGAATGGCTACTTTTCCTTCAAGCAATTCAGCAGCCACCACATCCGGACGTTCTGTATTGTGGACTTGGGGAAATATTGAAAACGGTTGATCCTCAATAAATTCTTCGATATACGCTGATTCGAGTACACCGTCCACTTGTATGGCATTCAATCTTGTTCTAACTTCGTCAACTAATGTTTCCTGCACAATACCCTTTAGGTAGGTAATGGCTATTCGCGTCTTGGACAGCTCTCCTAGGGTAATATATTCTACCTTTAATTTTGATGTTTTGAGTCTGGTACGTATCAGACTTATGTTTGTTGAAATATGTTCAATGAAGCCGTCCCTTGGGCCGTATATAACCGGCTCGGATGACGCTTCTTCAATACTTCTTTTAGATAAACCAGGAATTGAAACCATCATTACGTTACTGCTGCCTGCCGTTAGAATGGCGGCATAACCCTCTAATATGTTTTGAATGGTTTCCGATACTTTTGTAGAGCTATTCGTGGTTCCAATGGAGATCACCTCACTTTTAAGATCTCCTGCTTCCTTCGGAAATTTATCATTGGTTAAGCTCGTGAGCATTGGTTTAATTACATGCTCTTCGAGCATTTTTGTATCAATCAAGTTATCTATGTAAACAATGAGCCATTGAAGGTTATGGTTACCTTCTATCTTTCGGTATTGCAAGTCAGAACAATCCTGAAATGTTTCTTTTAAAATCTTTTCGTTTTGCTCGATATCCGATGTAAACTCATTATTATTGTCTTCTTCCAGGTTATTGCTTTTCATTTTAGGAAGATTTTGATAATTATTGAATGTATCTTTACTTCTTATAAACCATCTCATGAAAACTCCTCCTGGTTGACACAGTCACTGCTATTATTCCAAATAGAGTAAGACATATACGATTGAATAAAGATGCCCCTTATAAAAATCGAACCCAGTGCCGTGTTGGCACTGGGTTCGATTAAAAAGATATTAAAGTAATTACTTCATCTTAGCGGCAAGCTGTCTGCGATACTCCAACGCAGGTAGTCCGCCCCAACCCCAATTCTCGGTATCAACCTCTTCGATAACTACGAAGGTTGATTCTAACGGCTTGTTCAGAACATTAAGCAGAAGTTCGCTAGCTCCTTTAATAAGCGCTGCCTTTTCTTCTGCTGTGACAGACTGACGATCTGGTGCGGTACCCTCACGGGTTACTTGTATCGTAACGATCGGCATTTTAATTCTCCCCCATTCGGAATAATATGTTTTGTTATTATTGTCCTAAACCGTTTTTAACCCATTGAACCATGGATACACATGTTATGGGTATCGCTTAATAGAGAATCGTTTGCGCCTGATTGATAGTGTCTTGCACGATACTCTCTGCATTTTGGCCAGAAGTAAGCATCCGCAAACCTTGCCCTGCCCACAAAGACATATAATCGGGATTATTTTGCTTGGCCGCAGCATTTCTAATATCCCTTGTTGCTGTATTTTGGGTAGGGAACGGAAGCGGCTCTAACCCACTCTTCTCCCAGACCTCGATAAATTCATTAGCAACCCCTCTGGCCGGACGACCGGAAAACACGTTCGTGATCACCGTGCTCTCCTCGGTGCTAACAAGCAGTTTTTGCTGATACGAGATATGCGCTCCCGATTCAACCGCAGTCAGGAAGCGCGTTCCCATCTGCACACCCTGTGCCCCAAGAGCAAGGGCGGCGACAAGCCCGCGGCCATCCATAATCCCTCCTGCCGCAATGACCGGAACATGAACACGGTCAACAATTTGCGGCACTAAGGCCATTGTGCCGATATTAGCACCCATGGGACGATTGAAGATGTCAAATGTCCCACGATGCCCCCCGGCCTCGCTGCCCTGAGCCACAATCGCGTCGCATCCCGCCTGTTCCGCAAGGAGCGCTTCATTGACCGTCGTCACCATTGTGACAATTCGAATGCCGGCCGCATTGGCTTGCTCAATCATGTGTGCAGGAAGAACGCCAAACGCTGTGCTGACAACCGGGACTTTTTCCTCCAGCACAACGGCGAATTGTTGCTCGAAATGATCTGGCGTTCGCACGGCTTCTCCCGCGACCAGCGGTAGCCCGAATTTATTTCGCATATCATTCAGTTCCCGTTGAACTTCTTCAGTTCTCGTATTGTCGTCGGTAGCCCGAATAGCAAATAAATTCACTCCAAAGGGAGCCTTCGTTAACTTACGAATGTCACGAATCGCACTGCGGATCGCTTCGGGCTCCATATA
Organism: Paenibacillus sp. JT22N1; assembly: GCF_059692155.1. NCBI lineage: Bacteria > Bacillati > Bacillota > Bacilli > Caryophanales > Paenibacillaceae > Paenibacillus > Paenibacillus sp. JT22N1. The sequence continues at coordinate 196,075 of NZ_JCAUAW010000013.1, read as the reverse complement.
AGCGGCTCCTAGCGTGCCAAGCCCACCCGCATTGGATACGGCCGCAGTCAAGCTGACCGTTCCAGGTCCACCTGCCATGCCAGCCAAGAAGATGGGGTAACGAATATTAAAAATGCGACAAAGTTCTGTGTCAAGTTTCATATTCATCTTCCTCCCCTCAAAAAATTTATCTTCCATCCCTCATCGTTATTGGATAGTGTTTTCGCGCTTTTAATCCATTTGGAAAAACGGCGCGTTTTTCATATAGACAATATCGATTTTCTCATGAAGGGGACCGTTTTGTTCGGTTCTATCCTTAAGCGCCAGCCATTCTGGATCCTCAAGAAAGGCTTGGAAGTTCCGTTCACGGGATGCCGCGTCCAGATGCTCAAGTACGTAATACAACCGATCCTTTGATTCGTCCACATCAACCCAAAAATTAGTTACCTTCATGTCATGCTTAGCAAAAATTCTTATCGTATCATCCCGAAACCGATCCAGTATCGCTTGCATGCGGCCGGGAACCACTTGATAAATCCGCAGTTCGTACAGCATAAACGCCATCCTCCTTTTCTGAACTCAGTATTTGTCTGTATTCAAAAGATTATTTACGGCTTACCACTGTCCGGCATTTTGACCGCCATCGACATGAAGAATCTCTCCGGTCACGAATTGTGCGGATTCCAGATACACAATGGCGTCAACAATATCCTGAGCCTCGCCCATTCGGCCCACTGGGTGCAATTGAGCCAAATATTCATGTGTCTCAACCGCATGCATCGGTGTTTTAATGACCCCTGGCGCGACTGCGTTCACGCGAATGCCCTTGTCAGCATACTCAATCGCCAGCGATTTCGTTGCCGCGTTCAAGCCTCCTTTGGTCAGCGCGGTAAGTACGGCTGGCACGGCTTTAAGAGACTGCTCTGCGCCTCCGCTTGCCGTGATGTTGATGATATGGCCGGAACCCGCCTTCAGCATCTCGGTCAGCGCACGCTGAGTAACTTGAAAGAATCCTACCACATTGATGGACAGTATCGATTCAAAATCCGTTTCAGTGAAGTCCGTGAATGATTTCGCTATAAAAATGCCGGCACTGTTCACCAGTGTGTCGATACGTCCAAAGCGCGAAAGTGCTTCGCCGATTAAGCGTTCAGCTATTTGGGGATCTGAAATGTCGCCGGCAACATATGCGACATGCGCGCCTGTCGGATCGATTTCATTTGCAGCCTCTACCAGAGCTTGTTCGCGGCGGCCACTGATGACTACATTGGCTCCTCGTTTCACCAGTTCAAGTGCCGCTGCTTTTCCAATACCGCTGCTTCCACCTGTAATTACTGCTACTTTACCTTGAACACTCATTTTTTATATTCTCCTTTGTTATCTACCTATCAAAAGGTAGTTTATGTTTGAGAAATATCAGACCTTTTGATTTACTCATTCATCATACAATGATTCTATTATCCTGGATATTACAGAATAATGATATTGAGTATCTCAAATTAAGATATCTAAACCGAGGAAGTCTATATTCTAGAAACAATGAGATAGTCGATGGCGAGCCATTGCAGCAGCTTAACTATTCTCAAACACTCTTATAAGATCACTAGGAGATTGTAGACCAGATAGGCTGACCTTCTCGTTGATGACAAAGTAAGGCACCCCTCTGATTCCCAGCTTTTCCGCGTTGCTCTGATCTAATTCAACCTTTTCAATCCCGTCGCCTTTTATAAGCCGCATTTTGAGTTCAGCAGCATCATCAGTGATCCCGTTTGCTATTGCTATTTCCACAAGTTTATCCACATTACCGATATCGATGCCATTTTCAAAATAAGCCGTATATATCTTCTCAATCAATTGCTCTTGCAAGTTCTCTGGCGTAATAGCTATTAACTGATGGGATAAGGTAGTATTCGGTGTATATTTCACAATATCCATATTAAATGTATGGCCGAAATGAGCACCGGTTTCATTATACTGCCTCATTCTTGCTTCGAATTGAGGAACCCCGCCTAATCTGCCAATCATAACCTGGCGATAATCTTCTCCTTCAGGACGAATACCAGGATTAATCTGAAAAGCATGCCAACGAACGGTTGCCTTAGTGCCTTCTGGCAATTGTTTCAAAGCGGTTCGCAGACTACTAGTTCCCATACGACACCAGGGACACGTCGTATCCATATAAACATCAATGATCAAGTCTTCCATTAGTCCACCACAACTGGCTTTACCGTTTTAATATGATTAATGTAATCGATGCTGCTCTGTGCTAATCGTTCATCCGTAACGATAGAAGTGTCGTTTAGTGAAAAGTGAGGCAGATAAGAGGCACTAATAAAATGAGCAAGTGCTTCTATAGGTCGCAATATTTCTCGCAGGGTAAAGCGATTGAACCCGGTTGCTTGATACGACTCTTCCGTACCATAGGTCGAGATCGCAACACCGATTTCTTTACCTACTGTTTTAGTGCCATCCGGACCATAAGCCCAGCCGTATAGCAATACAGAATCAAACCACTTTTTGAGTAATGGCGGTGTGCTGTACCAATAAAGCGGATATTGAAAAATAATCCGGTCATGCGCTTCAATCAACTGCTGTTCTCTAGCAACATCGATAATCTCGTCTGGGTATGCTTTATATAATTCATGAATCGTGATATCATCATGCTTTTGCAATTCCTCCACCCATGCTTTATTCCAGTTGGATGCGTCGATGTTCGGGTGAGTAACGATTACTAAAGTTTTCATTTTATTTGCTCCATTTCATCATTGTTTTTAGAAATCTTTTTTAATTTACATACAGGTTCCTACATGATTTTCATTTGTTATCAAAAAATGATACGTTTTTCATAAATATACTTTCTTGCTTCTTAACTAAGGGTCAAGTCTTTCATTAGTCCACCACAACTGGCTTTACCGTTTTAATATGATTAATGTAATCGATGCTGCTCTGTGCTAATCGTTCATCCGTAACGATAGAAGTGTCGTTTAGTGAAAAGTGAGGCAGATAAGAGGCACTAATAAAATGAGCAAGTGCTTCTATTGGTCGCAATATTTCTCCCAGGGTAAAGCGATTGAACCCGGTTGCTTGATACGACTCTTCCGTACCATAGGTCGAGATCGCAACACCGATTTCTTTACCTGCTGTTTTAGTGCCATCCGGACCATAAGCCCAGCCGTATAGCAATACAGAATCAAACCACTTTTTGAGTAATGGCGGTGTGCTGTACCAATAAAGCGGATATTGAAAAATAATCCGGTCATGCGCTTCAATCAATTGCTGCTCTCTAGCAACATCGATATTCTCGTCTGGGTATGCTTTATATAATTCATGAATTGTGATATCGTCATGCTTTTGCAATTCCTCCACCCATGCTTTATTCCAGTTGGATGCGTCGATGTTCGGGTGAGTAACGATTACTAAAGTTTTCATTTTATTTGCTCCATTTCATCATTGTTTTTAGAAATCTTTTTAATTTACATACAGGTTCCTGCATGATTTTCATTTGTTATCGAAAAATGATACGTTTTTCATAAATATACTTTCTTGCTTCTTAACTAAGGGCCCATCAAGTTCTGAGATTCGTTTTACTTCAATCCATTCAGGATCGTTGCGGAAACGATCATAGTTAAGGTTTCGCATTTCCATATTGGCATGCTCAACAACATAATAAAGACGGTTATTCGCTTCATCCGAATCTTCCCAGAAATGCGTCACTTTCATACCATGATTCATAAATAATTTAATAACATGATCTCTGAACCTGTCTTGGATAACCTTCATCTTGCCTGGATTTACATCATAAACTCGCAGCTCATATAACATCTCTATCCTCCTCCATTTATGAAAAATTGTTTGTTTACTACAAAATTTCGCCGCTAACAATATCCAAATATTAGTGAGGCGAATAGCCCGTGGGCATTTACTTGATTTGGAAAAAAGCCGCGTTTTTCATATAAACAATATCGATTTTCTCATGTAGGGGGCCGTTTTGTTCAGTTCTTTCCTTAAGCTCAAGCCATTCTGGATCCTCCAGAAAGGCTTGGAAGTTCCGTTCACGGGATGCCGCGTCCAGATGCTCAAGTACGTAATACAACCCATCCTTTGATTCGTCCGCGTCTACCCAAAAATTCGTTACCTTCATGTCATGCTTAGCAAAAATTCTTATCGTATCATCCCGAAACCGATCCAGTATCGCTTGCATACGGCCAGGAACCACTTGGTAAATCCGCAGTTCGTATAGCATGAACGCCATCCTCCTTTTCTGAATTCAGTATTTGTCCGCATTTAATAAATTATTTTCGGCTTACCACTGTCCGGCGTTTTGACCGCCATCGACATGAAGAATCTCTCCGGTCACGAATTGTGCGGATTCCAGATACACAATGGCGTCAACAATATCCTGAGCCTCGCCCATTCGGCCCATTGGGTGCAATTTAGCCAAAAAGTCGTGTGTCTCTACCGAATGCATCGGCGTTTTGGTGATCCCTGGCGCGACTGCGTTCACGCGAATGCCCTTGTCCGCATACTCAATCGCCAGCGATTTCGTTGCCGCGTTCAAGCCTCCTTTGGTCAGTGCGGCAAGTACGGATGGCACGGCTTTAAGGGGCTGCTCTGTGGTTCCGCTTGCCGTGATGTTGACGATGTGGCCGGAACCCGCCTTCAACATCTCGGTCACCGCACGCTGAGTAACTTGGAAGAATCCTGCCACATTGATGGAAAGTACCGATTCAAAATCCGCTGCAGAGATGTCCGTAAATTGTTTCGCTATAAAAATACCGGCATTGTTCACCAGTGTGTCGATACGTCCAAAGCGCGAAAGTGTTTCGCCGATCAAACGTTCTGCTACTTGGGGATCTGAGATGTCGCCGGCAACATAAGCCACATGCGCGCCTGTCGGATCAATTTCATTTGCAGCCTCAACCAACGCTTGTTCGCGGCGGCCATTGATGACTACATTGGCTCCTCGTTTCACCAGTTCAATTGCCGCTGCTTTTCCAATACCGCTGCTTCCACCTGTAATCACTACTACTTTATCTTGAATACTCATTTCTCTATTCTCCTTTGTCTACCTATTAAAAGGTAGTTTATATTTGAAAAAATATCAGATCTTCTGATCTGCTCGTTCATCATACAACGATTCCTATTATCCTGCATAATACAGAATACTGATGTCGGGCATCTCAAATTCAGATATCTAAACCTAAATATACATTTGTCATTCAAAAATGTTCTACATTGAGAAATGACAAGAATATGATCCGATAAAATAAAAAATCCGCCATTTAGGCGGATATTAAACGGACTATTTTATTGTCACCCGACACTCATTCCATCCATATATGCCATTAATAATAAAAAAACGCGCTGCTACAAGCGGATCTCTATTTAAGCTTTCCCTTTGTGGTTAAGAAATTAATTTCAAACCAACCGCAGCGCTTAACACCATTGCGATGAACATAATCCGCTTCCAATCACTGGATTCGCCATAGTACAGCATCCCGACGACTGCGCCGCCAACTGTACCGATTCCTGTCCAGACCGCATAAGAAGTGCCCATAGGCAGGCTTTTCATCGCTTGGCTCAGAAGCGCGAAACTCATGACTATGCCTACGATGAAAATACTAAAGGAGCGGATGGTTTTCGCTTTATTTATTTGGTTCATACCCACGACGCCTACGACCTCGAAGATCCCGGCAAACATGAGAAAAATCCAACCCATTAGACTGCAGCTCCTTTCTTATCTTGCTCTTTTGTCACAAATTTGAGTCCAAATACGCCGGATAATAGCAGCAAAATAAGGAATACTTTAAGAAACCTGAACGGTTCTCCGAACAGCAGCATTTCCACCAATACGGTGCCGGCTGTCCCCATTCCTGTGAAGACAGCATACACGGTCCCCACAGGAAGTTTGGTAGACGCGCTAATAACTAGATGAAAAGAGATATACATCGCAATGATCGTGCCAATCCACATCATCGTCGTATCCGCATGTTTTAAACCCGTAACCCATATCACTTCAAAAAAAGCGCCGATAAATATATAAATCCAATTACGATTCATGTGTATGATCCTCCTGCTGTTTACGATTTGATGCCACGCCAGTATACGAACCAGGAAGCTTCAATCCTTTTAAGCGACTTTTCAGCTCCACCAAATAACAACTCTACAAACATGCCATCCAGTACAGCAAGGAAAGCAACTGCCGCCATTTCACTGCTGACATCTGCATGAATGCTACCTGCTGTTATCGCTTGATCGAACAAAGGAATTAACATCGTTTCAAGTTTATTTAAATAGTCATAGCCTTTTTTGACAATCTCATCGTAGAGATGGGAAGGCGGGAAAAAGGCAACCCGCAAGAAAAATTTGGTGTTATCATCCTGTTCGTAGCAATCTTTATATTGGATAAGAAAGCCATAAAGAAGCTGATCAATCGAAAGATGCTTATGGCGATCGAGATACTCGACAACAAAATTCAATTCCTTCGCTAGTACATCGTCAAACAAATCAAGAAAAAGTTCATCTTTCCCCTTGAAATGGGTATAAATGGATTGTTTTTTGATGCCTACCTCCGTTGCAATATCTGCAAGCGATGCACCTTCATATCCATTTTTGGCAAACTGTGTGAGGGCTACCTCTTTGATTCGAGTTGCAGTCATTGGATCCATCCTTCCGAACGTTCGTCAGGATGATTGTATCACGTTCTCCGTCTTGGGGCAACCACTGAAAAAGATTGCCAACCAACCTAGCCAGAATGGCAAGATAGTAGGCAATCTTGGGGTTTCTCAACAATTTATACTAACTTAGTTGGTAGCATCGTTTCTATTCTTAATTTCAACAGTAACATCCATCGTTTGACCATCACGAGAGATTGTTATTTTCAGTTCGTCTCCTACAGCCGCGGCTTGCACAGCTTTTGTAATGTCATCCGTACTTGAAATGACTGTGCCATTCACATTTAAAATAACGTCATATTGACGAATGCCCGCTGCAAAAGCTGGCGTACCTTGCTGCACTTCAGCAACTATCGCACCTTTTGTGCTGTTAATTTTTAAGTCTTCTAGCATATCATCCGAAATATTTTGTAGAGCTACGCCGATGTATGGTGCTGGCTCTTTGGGAATCGTTTCGTTATTTTTCAGTTTATCTACAACAGAACTAATCGTACTTGCGGGAATTGCAAAGCCCATTCCTTGCGCTTCAGCGTTTACAGCTGTATTGATACCGATCACTTCACCATTCAAATTCAAAAGTGGACCGCCGGAGTTACCTGGATTAATCGCTGTGTCCGTTTGCAGCAAATGTTTATAATTTCGTGTGCCCTGCTCATCATCGATGCTGATCTCGCGTTCTTTGGCGCTTAAAACGCCCGTAGTTACGGAGTAATCGAAGTCATACGGGTTACCGATCGCAACAAGCCAATCCCCTACTTGCGTAGTATCGGAGTTGCCTAATTTCAGGGAAGGGAAAGCTTTATCCCCTTGAATTTTGAGCACAGCCAAGTCTAGATCATAACTGCTTCCAAGAAGCTTTGCCGTAAATGGTGTGTCATAGCCTTGCACGTAGACATCGATTTCGTCTGCGCCATTAATAACATGTTCATTCGTTAAAATATAACCACTCGAGTCGAAAACGAAGCCTGATCCAATCCCATTTTCAATGGTATCTCCGCTTTCAGTACCTTGCCCCAGTGTGTTTCTTCTATTCTGTCCATTATTCGTCTGTTTTACTTTGGTTTCGATTTTGACAATGGCCGGACTCGCCGTTTGGACAATGGCTGAGACACTGTTCGTCCCTGTTGGGTTTAATGATGCCGTTTGGACATTCGCTGCCGCCGAGTTGGCTGCACCTGCAGCGACGCCTGATTGAACAGGCCCAGCATCATAGCCAAACAAATTCATCTTATCCGACGTGAACATCAACCCACCGACAACGACTGCGCCAGCCATAAAAGCTGCAAACATAGATCTCAATTTGCTGCTCCCCGTCTTGTTTTTAACCTTTATATCATTTAAGTTAATCATTTTTTTCATATCTTCATTCATACGATTACCACCTTTCGTGCGCCATTAATTTTATTGGTGTTGATAGATAGAAGTATAGGGCGCTAACCTGAAGTGTTACTTAAGTTTGGCTGATAGTCATATGAAAGTTAACTGAAAGTATGCTGAAGGTGTCAATTGGCGCAAAAAACCTCTTGTTTAACGAGAATAGTTAAACAAGAGGTTTAGTGTTGTAGTCTTATTGAATACCCTCAAAATCATCAACCCAAATAAAATCGTAGATTCGCTCCTTGTATTTTCGCATATTGTTTTCGTTCGATCGGTGGAAACATTAATTCTGACGATAAATTGGAGCGCCAAACGGGGATGAGCCCGCGCCACCATCTACGCTAATTTCAGCACCCTGGACAAAAGAAGAGTCATCTGAGGCCAGGAATAAGGCAATATTTGCGATTTCCTCCGGTTCACCCAAACGATTCAGCGGTACGGTACGAGCAAGTACGGGTTCCATTTGTGCTAATCTTTCAGGCTGTCCCCAAATTGGCGTTCGCGTTGCTCCTGGCACGACAGTGTTCACTCGAATGCCGCGCGGTGACAACTCGGAAACCAGCACGCTCGCCATACTAGTGACCGCCCCTTTACTCGCCGCATAGGCTGACGTTCCCGGACTTCCTGCCTTGGCAAGAATCGAGCCGTTTAAGATCACCGAAGCCCCCGCCTTCAGATAAGGCAAAGCGGCTTGAACAGTGAAAAAGACTCCGGTAACATTAACCTTGAGTATTTCCTCAAAAACGGAAAGCTCGGTCCCTCCCGCTGGTGTATGACCAGAAATGCCCGCATTTGCGAATACCACATCTAGGCGGCCGAATTTTTCAACCGCTGCAGTCACAGCTTTCTCCGCACTTGTTGGATCGGCGGCATCTGCCTGTACGGCAAGAGCGTTGATGGTACCTAGCTCATCCATTGCCGCGTTTAACGCAACCTGATTACGGCCGGTAATAACAACCTTTGCGCCTTCTGCCACAAACAATTTTGCAGCTGCAAAGCCAATTCCGCTGCTACCCCCTGTAATTAATGCAACTTTCCCATTCAGTTTTCCCATATTCTATTGCTCCTTTGTGATTAATAGTTTTCGTCTCTTCCGTTACTATATTGAGAACGATCGTTCTCGAATTAACAAAAAAATTTAGTTGATCTTTAAAACTGACATTGTTGTTTCAATTATTTGCTTTAATTTCTCTCTGTCGTCTGTCGTCTTCGCCAAAACCCGGAGCCCAGTAAATGCATTATTAAAATAACACGACAGCCATTCCGCATTGAGTGTTTTGTCAAGTTCGCCTGATTGTTGACCTGCCTCAATAAGCTCACGAATTAATTGCTCTAAATAGGCCATGCTCTGATTGACCCAATCTCTGGACTCAGAATCATGTGGGGCCAACTCGACCGCGGTATTTATCATCAGACAGCCTTTAGGGAATTCTTCTTCTTCCCACCTGATTGCCATTTCTAACAACAGCCTAATAGCCTCTTCCGCAGAACGGGTGCCATTCGTAATGTGTTTAATCGATTTATCTATCATTTCACTATATCGCTTTAACGCCTTGATATACAATGAATGCTTATCGCCAAAGGTGTCATACATGCTTCTCTTGTGAACCCCCATATGTGAGACTAGGTCCATCATGGATGTCTTCTCATAGCCCTGTTCCCAGAATAACTGCATGGCTTTGAGCAACACCGCATCCTCATCAAATTCCTTGGTTCTGGCCACTTCATTGACTCCTCCTTTCGATTAGATTTTAGCATATTGAGAACGATCGGTAAAGAATTATTTACGTATAAGCGGATAACGATAAGTCAATACTTGGAACAACCTCTGTGAGGTAAGGAGAGAGTGTGTGAAGATGCAGACAACAGAAAAAATCACGGGAACTCAGCTAGGCTTATTACTATTTACTTTTATCGGTTCCACCATCGTCTTAACCATTCCCGGATGGATGGTGATGATTGCAAAGCAGAATGGTTGGATATCCGTGATTCCTTCTACTACAACAGGTTTATTAACTATGTGGGCGCTGATTACACTCGCCAATCGTTATCCGGGTTTGACGATTATACAATACAGTTCAAAAATCGTCGGGAAATGGTTAGGCAAATGTTTGGGGGCTTTTTATATTTATTTTTGGTTTAATTCTATTTCGGTTATGACCATACAGCATACCTTTTTTATTAAAACGCTTCTATTACCAAAAAGTCCGAGCATAGTAGGAAGTCTGTCATTATTAATCCTATGCGGCATAGTCGTTATTGCTGGGATTGAGGTCATTGGAAGATGTAATGAGTTTCTTTCACCATTGATCTTGGTTGTTTTTTTGATTCCGATCTTGATTCTGGCCCTTGGGGAAGCAGATCCCGTCCGGCTAAAGCCTTTTTTAGGAGAGGGAATACTGCCGGTATTGCAAGGAGCTATCATTCCAGCAGGAGCATACATGAATCAAGTGTTTATATTGGGATGGCTCCTTCCTTATTTGAATCAGCCGGAAAAGGCTCGTAAGGTCTCGCTGATTGCGTATTTCGGCCTTTCCATTTTAGTATTGATCATTGTATTACTTACGATTATGGTCCTCGGTACATTAACAGGTAAACTGACCTATTCATTTTTAAGTCTCATGCAATATGTAGGTATTGAAGGTTCATTTGAACGTCTGGAGGCCATCGCTGTTGCGACGTGGGTGTTGGGGAATTTTGTGAAGGTATCGGTATCGTTGTTTATATTATGTCTTTGTGTAAGCCAGCTTTTCGGGATCCGAAATTATCGTGATATCGTAGCTCCGCTAACACTTTTGTCCATCATTGGATCGGCTTCCATTTTCAAAAGTGGTGCGGAGCTTCAAGCTTATCTTGCTTTCATTTACCCGAGCCTGGGTTTTATCACACAAAGCCTCATACCGTTGTCACTTCTCATGATAGACACTATAAAAAGAAAAGTGGACCATTCAGTGCTTTAAAAGCATTTTTCCGATGGGTTCAAAAATAATTTTGAACGGGACAACCATACTCGGTAAGTCAACCCGGGCAATTAATAAGGAACCGGTAATGGATGATACTCCCATTAAAACGCCGAATATCGCTGCTTCCTTGCTTTTTTGCATACGCAGCAAGGATCGGATACTAACAAAAGACCATACAACCAATAAACATGCATATCCCACGATTTGGACGATCATTTTATGATCTCCTTTTCCTTCAAATGTAATGGAGGACCTGCCATCCCGCTTCCTATTATATTTAACTTAACTGCAACGGAAACGTCTACCTCCGGAAACTTATGATTCCATTGTTCTTTCAACGCTTTCCATTGTTTCGGCTTATTAAGGTAAATTTCTTGGCCGAAACCCACACAATCTACTTTGTACCGCTTCTGGACTTTGGATAATGTATCCAGGACTTGTTTCTCGACCGTTTTCTCTAATCCTTTCTGTACAAGTCTAAGATTATCTGGCAAACTGATATCCAACGGGGTATTATTTTCCCAGATAGATCCTTCCCCTTCCAGCTGAATCTTGAATTTGATCTTATCACCACTTATCTCCGAGGTGATTTTTCGGTTTGCTTTGTCCAGAACCATCCCCACTGTTCCGTCACCTTCTGGTAATCTGACGTTGATTCTAACATTCTTCATTCTACCTGTAACCCAAAGAAATCCATTTGTTTCATTCTCGTTTAGATAACCGACTAACTTGAAATCCTTGAAAATGGCAGTTCCGGCTAGCTTAAATATATTGTTTTCTTTCACTCCTTCTGTTAAACCCTCAGGCATTATGACTCCCAAAACGGGACTGATCCCATCACTTGATGACGCTAAAAAAAAGTCTCGTAATGTAACCGCCAACTCGCTTCTTAAAGCTTCCATTTCCTTGATTGCTTCGCTGGGAGCTTGTTCAAAAGGGTATTTAATTTTCAGAAGTCTCCGTCCTTCTGCCCCCTTTACAACCATGATATAGGTTTTTAATCGTTGCTTCGATTCGTGGGTGTAAACATCGAGAATATCTTGAATTCCGTGTTTGGATAACGATTCACCTATAAAAATAACGACGCGATGTGCGGTAAACAACCTGCGTGAACTTTTTTTCTGAAGCCTATAGAACGCTTCATTAATATTCTTTCCAGTAGCTGATATAACAAAAAACTTCTCTTTCTGGCTTCCTCCACTCCCTGGTCCCCCCTGAGCGGAGGAAGGGATGACAATTTGATGCGATAATAAATATTCCCCACCATCCGTTAAGTCAAATGCCGTACCCGCAATGAACGCAAGATCATTAATCTCCGTACGATCCCAACAACCGCTTGTGGTCAATATTGTGAATAGTAAGCCGATGTATAGGAATGGTTTCATTCTGAAGTTCCTTTCCTTTTCCTCGCAGATTCTGGACTTGGTTTTTGACCTGCCGGTTCACGGACCAAATTGTTAGATCCTGTTGCCTGTGGACGACGAGTTTTAGCCCATATAGGTGCCCGGATGAATACATCCTTCAAATCCGTGATGGTCATTGGGGCTGCCGGAGTGAAATAAGGGACTCCGAACGATCTAAGGGACGTGACATGTATCAAGATGCCCAGAAAACCCAGTACAATGCCATAAAGTCCAAGCGTACCCGCCAAGAATAGTATCGGAAAGCGAAGAACTCGGATTCCACTTGCGAAACTATATCGTGGTATCGTAAACGCTGCAATGCCCGTGATCGAAACGATAATGACGACCGGAGCAGAAATAATTCCCGCCTGCACAGCCGCTTGGCCGATGACCAATGCCCCAACAATGCTTATCGCTTGCCCGATTTGTTTGGGTAATCGAATCCCTGCTTCCCGCAATGCCTCAAATATAATTTCCATTATTAAGGCTTCGATCACAGCCGGGAAAGGTACAGGCTCCCTAGAAGAGGCAATACTCAGCACGAGATTAGTCGGAACCATTTCCTGGTGGAAGGTCGTAATCGCAACATATAGGGGAGGAGCAAATATTGCGATACTGATGAAAAGGAATCGAATCCACCGCACAAAAGTTGCAATGGGCCAGCGAATATAGTAATCCTCACTTGCCTGGAGTCCATTCCAGAATGTCATGGGAACAATTAATACAAATGGGGTGGTATCTACAAGAATGGCTATTTTCCCTTCCAATAGCTCCGCAGCTACAACATCTGGTCGCTCTGTACTGTGCACTAGTGGAAAAGGAGAGAAAGGTGAATCCTCAATAAATTCCTCTATGTAACCTGATTCGAGGATCCCGTCGATTTGAATCCGAGTTAACCTTTTTCGAACTTCCTCAACAATAGATTCGGAAACAATACCAACTATATAAGTAATAACTACTTGGGTTTGAGTAAGCTCCCCAAGCGTAATGGATTCCATTTTTAGTCGAGATGATTTAATTCTTTTGCGTATTAGTCCAATATTTGTTGAAATGTTCTCGATAAATCCATCCCTAGGACCGCGAATGACCGGTTCAGATGAAGGTTCTTCAAGGCTTCGTTGTGCTGTACCGCTAACCTTGACCATCAACGCATTGCTGTCTCCGTTTGTAAGTACGGCTGCATGACCCTTTAACACATGACTAACAATGTCAGTTACTTTGGATGTAATATTCGTCGTCCCTACGGAGATCATCTGATCATCCAGAGATTCTGTTGTTTCATTTATAAAAGTATCTTGTTTTGTAATTTTAGATATCAATGGTTTCAATACATGATCGTCAATTATTTTTTCTTCAACTAGACTTTCAAGGTATATGACAAGCCAATGATTTTCTCCAGCCAGCCGAACTTTACGGAATACCATATCGGAGCTGTTTTGGAATATACGCTTAAAAATCAACTCATTTCGCTCTAAATTCGAGCTTAAGCTGGGGTTCTCTTCATCATCAGTTTGATGATCCTCTGGTATATTTGGAAACTCAGGTTTAATGTGCATCCATTTCCTAAACCATTTCACTGAATAGACCCCCAAAAGAAAACACTGATTCAACTATTTTTCCAATTTACGTCAAAAATATTCTTAAGCTAGTTCGAAGTTGCGGAACCTCAAAAAATATTCAAAGATTTAAGTGAGTTTGTAAGACTTCATAACAATTATTATGTAAACAAATATCCGAGTTTCTTTCTATTTTCCTTTTTATTTACGATTATTAACGGTTTAATTACTAAGGGAGCTATAATTTCAAAAAAAATAACCTGTTAATCAGGTTATTTTCCAAAGTTCCGAATAAGATTCCGTACCTACTATCTCAGGTACCGCAATAGGTTTGGTAAGGATGGTCTGATAACTCCGGCAATGTATAGTAATCAGCCTGTTCGGGGGAATGCGCGTAGGGTTTCGAAAGAACATCAAGAAGTCGCTCCATCACGCTGTAATCTCCTTGTTTCACCGCGGCTTCTAATGCGTCTTCTACCCGATGGTTACGGGGGATTATCGCAGGATTGCTGCTGCGCATCAACTGATGTGAGGAGTCTTTTGTTTCCTGCTGCCTGCCCAGTCTCGCTTGCCACTGCTCATGCCACTGAGCAAATTCCGCAGTGCTGAACAGCGTTGTTTCTTCCGGCCTGTCAAATGTTAATGTTCGGAAAGTATTGGTATAGTCCGCACTATACTGCTGCATCATAGTGAGCAGGTCTTTAATAAGAGATTCATCCTGCTGTTCTTCATTAAAGATTCCCAGTTTTGCCCTCATGCCCGCGAACCAATTGCGGTGATACACCTCGGAAAAACTTGCAATGGCATCCTCAGCTAGTTTGATTGCTTGCGCCTCGTCGTCATGAAGCAACGGTAGTAGGGTTTCAGCAAATCTAGCGAGATTCCACGAAGCAATATATGGCTGGTTACCATAAGCATAGCGGCCCTGCTTATCAATGGAACTGAATACCGTTGCCGGATCATAGGCATCCATGAAGGCGCAAGGACCGTAATCAATGGTTTCACCACTAATCGCCATGTTGTCGGTGTTCATCACCCCATGAATAAAGCCAACGAGCTGCCATTTGGAGATGAGTACGGCCTGACGCTTAATCACTTCCTGAAGTAAGAAAAGGTATCGGTTCTCATCAGCAGCTTCAACTTCTGGAAAATGTCTTTGTAATGTGTAATCAGCTAGAGCTTGGAGATCCTGGGCTGTGCCGTATTTAGCAGCATACTGAAAGGTTGCGACGCGCAGATGACTAGCAGCAACGCGGGTAAGAATGGCACCGGGCTGCTCGGTTTCACGGAATATGGACTCACCGGTTGTTACCACCGCTAGGCTGCGTGTTGTAGGAATTCCAAGCGCATGCATGGCTTCACTGATGATGTATTCACGCAGCATCGGGCCAAGTGCTGCTCGACCATCGCCCCCGCGGGAGTATGGCGTCCTACCTGAACCCTTCAGCTGAATATCAACCCGCACCCCTTTGGGAGTGATCTGTTCGCCAAGCAGATGAGCCCGGCCATCTCCTAACCGGTTAAAATGCCCGAATTGATGCCCAGCATAGGCTTGGGCAAGAGGCAAAGCGCCATCAGGAATCTGGTTGCCAGCCAGCATCGCTGCACCATCATTGCTTTGCAGCGACTGGACGGTTAACCCCAAGGATGTTGCCAACTGATCATTAAGAATAATTACCTTCGGTGAGCGAACAGGAACTGGATTAACTCTGGTGAAAAGTGATTCCGGTAGACGAGCATAGCTGTTGTCGAAGTTCCATCCTGTTTCTATCATTGTTTTTTTCTCTGTCATCATAGCTCCTTTTTCACTTGTCTATTGTATTTTTTCGGACCGTTAGACTTATATTATCACAGTTCTCCGCCATCAACTGCAACGCTTTGTTAGCTCTTACTATTATGTCCCATCGTGATGACTACACTTCCCTTTTTGTGTCCTTTATCTACATATCGGTGAGCCTCGGCAGTCTGCTCCAGCGGATAGCGTTGATCGATAACCGATTTTATCTTCCCCGCCTCATAAAGCTCTTTAAGGAAGACTAGATTTTCTTTACTCTGCATTAAGCCTGCTGTAGCAAATATTGCTTTTTTACCGCCGATCGTTGAAGTCCATAACATTTGCAGCACAATGGAAAGCGTAGGGACAGTAGAAAGATAGACACCTCTCTGAGTTAGGGATCCTTTACACTGAGCAAATGAACGCTTGCCTACCGCGTCGAAAATAACATCATAAGACTGGCTTGCTTGTGTAAAATCCTCTTTGGTATAGTCAATGACCTTATCTGCTCCCAATGACTTCACCAAACTTACATTCGTGGTACTGCATACCCCGGTAACTTCTGCCCCATAGAACTTGGCAAGCTGAATCGCATGAACACCTACCGATCCGGAAGCGCCATTGATCAGGACTTTTTGTCCGTTCTGAATCTTTGCCTTATCTCTAAGGAAAGTCAAGGCAGTTGTTGCCCCATCACAGACGGCGACGGCTTCTTCATAAGACATAGAGGACGATTTGATTGCTAGCGGTGCGTCTTCAGACAGACATTTGTATTCGGCATGAGCACCAGAGATCTTTGCACTTAAACCAAAAACCTGGTCACCTTCTTTATATAATTTCACATCTTTTCCTATTGCTTCAATTTCCCCAGCTAGCTCAAACCCCAATATGGGGTTTTTAGGTTTGCTAAGACCGTAAAAAAGTCTGACAATAAACGGGTCTCCTTTTCGAAAAGCGCAGTCAGCTGGCCCTACTGTTGCCGCACATATTCTGATCCGTACTTCATTGTCCTTTGGGGTAGGTTTTTCTACCTCCCTAAGCTGAAGAACATCCGGCGATCCGTATTTGGTGCATACGATTGCTTTCATTCGGGTATTCATGCATTTTCCTCCTCAAACTTTACGTTAAGTTTTACTTAATGTAAAGTATTATATACATAATGTAATTTATAAGATACATTGTGTCAAGATTAATATGCACTGGCTTGTCACTTATTTTGCCAATTCTCGCCTTTTATTTTTCCGCCGGTCATTTTTCCAGACAAAATATCATAAGGTGTTAATTGAGCCATTGAACCATTCTTCGTGAGGCGGGTGAACATAATGTTCGAGCAGAACGATCATGGATCGAAGTATTTTGAGAAAATGTTGAATATCATTGATGTTGGTGTTCATCTGATTGATAACAAAGGAATAACCATTTTTTATAATGATAAGATGGCTGAAACCGATGGTTTTAAGCGAGAACAAGTAGTAGGAAAGAACTTCTTCGACCTTTTTCCTTCCCTAACGAATGAAACTAGCACCTTCATTAAAGTTCTACAAACAGGTATCGAAATACGAGAAAAAATACAAACGTACGTGAGTGTAACGGGGAAACGGATCACTACCATTAACAGTACGTATCCTCTTATAGAAAATGGCGAAATCATCGGTGCCTTAGAAGTGGCAAAGGATATAACAAGCATCGTTCATCTCCACGACCAAATCCTTGATCTCAGGCATCAAATCTACGAATCACCGTCAAAAGATAAGAAAAACGCCAGCTCCGCTCGATACCATTTCAGTGATTTAATTGGCAAAAGCGAAACCTTCCTTCATACAGTCTCCTTCGCCAAAAAGGCATCACGTACTAGCTCGCCTGTTTTGATATCCGGACCTACCGGTACCGGTAAAGAATTGTTCGCCCAGAGCATACACAATGCTGGAGCGCGCCGAAACCGTCTATTTATTGCTCAAAATTGCGCGGCAGTCCCCAACGAGCTGATGGAAGGTATTATGTTCGGAACTGCGAGAGGCGCGTTTACTGGCGCTATTGACCGTGCTGGATTATTTGAGCAAGCTAGCGGCGGAACTCTTTTTCTGGATGAGCTAAATAGCTTGGATTTATTTTTGCAGGCCAAACTATTGCGGGTGCTTCAAGACGGGATTGTTCGCCGGGTCGGGGGAACCCAGGAACAGCAAGTCGATGTCCGCATCATTACCGCCATGAATATAGATCCGAAGGAAGCGTTAGATAAAGGATTACTGCGCAGCGATCTGTTCTACCGACTAAATGTCGTGAATCTGTACCTTCCTCCTCTTGTGCAAAGAAAAGAAGATATTCCTCTCCTCACTTACCACTTTATTGATACCTTTAATCACATATTTGGCATGAAAATAACAGGCATTACCCCGGCGGCAATGAATTGCTTAATGAACTATCATTGGCCCGGCAATATACGGGAATTAAGCCATGCCATCGAATCCACCTACAATATGATGGAACTGGAATGTGAAATCATTGAGGAAAATCACCTTCCCGCTTATTTCTTAGGGAATCATTTACAAACAGCCTCTCTCACTCTGCAATCCGCTACGTGGGGTAACCAAATGACAACAATCTCTGCCGGTAGATTAACCGATAAAATGAAGCAAATGGAAAAGGAGACCATCACCGATGCACTTGAAAATCATCAATATAACATCACGCTCACTGCACAAGCCCTAGGAATCAAGCGTCAGGCTTTACAATATAAATTGAGCCGCTATGGCATCGTGAAAAAGCCATAAACATCAACAGATCAAGACTCCGACAGGAGTCTTTTTTGCTTTTCAGTTTGCGGCGAAATGTTGGCACGCTTTTTGCATCTTCCTATTATAAGAAGGCATCATTACTGGAGGTGCAATAATGGAACGACGTGACTGGAAGCAAGTTGAGCTATGGAAAAACGTAACGGATGAACAGTGGAATGATTGGCTTTGGCAGCTGACACATACCATTCGTACTCTGGAAGATCTGAAGAAAGTAGTGAATTTAACCCCCGAGGAAGAAGATGGCGTTCGGATTTCAACGCAAACCATTCCATTAAATATTACCCCCTATTACGCATCATTGATGAATCCAGATGACCCACGATGCCCGATCCGTATGCAATCTGTTCCCATATCCGCTGAATTATTGAAAACTAAGTATGATCTCGAGGATCCTCTATACGAGGATGAAGACTCCCCTACCCCTGGTTTAACACATCGGTACCCTGACAGGGTTCTATTTTTGGTAACGAATCAATGCTCGATGTACTGCAGATACTGCACTCGCCGCCGTTTCTCCGGTCAGGTGGGCATGGGGGTTCCCAAAAAACAATTGGATGATGCGATTGCTTATATTCGAAATACGCCGGAGGTGCGTGACGTACTGCTTTCTGGCGGGGATGGACTATTAATTAACGACAATATTTTGGAGTATATCTTGAAAAATTTACGGGCGATTCCCCATGTCGAGATCATTCGTATCGGTACGAGAGCCCCGGTTGTTTTCCCGCAGCGGATTACGGAGCATTTGTGCAGCATTATCAAAAAATATCATCCGGTTTGGCTGAATACACATTTTAATCATCCATTGGAAATGACGGACGAAGCGAAAAAGTCCTGCGAAATGCTAGCGAATGCCGGAGTACCTTTAGGCAATCAGTCGGTAATTCTGGCCGGTATTAACGACAGCACCTATATTATGAAAAAGCTCATGCATGATCTTGTGAAAATTCGTGTTCGTCCTTACTATATTTATCAATGCGACTTATCCGAAGGAATCGGTCATTTCCGGGCACCTGTTTCCAAAGGCTTGGAAATTATCGAATCGCTTCGCGGCCACACCTCCGGGTATGCGGTACCAACCTTCGTCGTCGATGCTCCAGGAGGCGGCGGGAAAATTGCACTTCAGCCCAACTATTTGATCTCACAAAGCCAGGATAAGGTCATTCTGCGTAATTACGAAGGTGTCATCGTTGGTTACCCCGAGCCGAAAAACTATATGCCGGGCCGTGCAGACGAATATTTCAACGAAATATTCGGCATCGAGAAACAGCCGGAAAGCACTGGAATTATTGCGCTCATGAAAGATGAAAAATTTAACCTAGTGCCAGAAAATTTGCGCCGGATTGGCAGAAGGAAAATTTATCAGGATACACCGGAGCACGCGTCGTTGAAGGATCGTCGGCCAAAGAGAGATGAAATGAAGGATAAATTGATGAAAGCTCAGCAGAAAGAGATTAAGGAGGATAAAGAGAGTATTCCAGATACAGAGAATTAAGCGTTACAAAAAGACCTCGCCCACGTCAATCATCTTTCGCGTGGGTGAGGTCTTTTTCCCATGTGTCGCCTACTTCTTAAAACAAATCAATTTCAACTCCGTCAATTCCTGAATGGCGTACTTAACGCCTTCACGCCCAGTCCCGCTTTCCTTAACGCCTCCATACGGCATATGGTCCACACGGAACGTGGGAATGTCATTAATCATGACGCCCCCTACCTCTAAAGCTTCGGCAGCGGTAAGCGCCGTTCGGATATTTTCTGTATAAATGCCCGCTTGGAGTCCATATTTGGAGTCATTAACCGACCGTACGGCTTCCTCTATCGTCGATACTTTATTAATCATCACAATTGGGGCAAATACTTCTTGGCACGATATTTTAGATGTAGCATCAACATGAAGCAGTACTGTAGGATGGACGATATTCCCGTCTTTCCTGTTACCAGTCGCGACTATGGCACCAAGCTTCTCAGCTTCTGTGATCCATTGCAAAGAACGCTCAACGTCACGAAGACCGATTAAAGCAGATACATCCGTAGCGGGATCCAAAGGATCACCTATTTGAAGCGTCGCTGTCTGCTTTACGAATTTCTTGACGAATTCATCGAAAAACTGCTCATGAACATATATACGCTGAAGGGAGATGCAAACCTGACCTGCATAGGAAAAAGCGCCTGTGACCGCCCTTGCGATCATGGCATCCACATCAACCCCTTGATCCACAATGAGAGCGGAGTTGGACCCTAATTCTAAAATCACCTTTTTCATTCCTGCCTTATTGCGGATTGCGATCCCTACCTCTGGACTTCCAGTAAAAGTCACAGCCTTAATTCTTTCATCTGTCACCAGGCAGTCCCCAATCACGCTTCCGCTGCCAGTAACCACGTTTAGAGCCCCTGCCGGAAGACCAGCCTGCTGCATAAGCTCTGCCAAAAACAAAGCGGATAAAGGAGTTTGACCTGCCGGTTTCAGTACGATGGTGTTGCCCGCAGCTATGGCAGGGCCAACCTTGTGCGCAACCAGATTCATCGGAAAGTTGAATGGCGTGATAGCCGCAACGACCCCCAAGGGTTGACGGATCGTATACGCAACACGGTCCTCTCCTCCGGGGGCAGCATCCATGGGGATCGTTTCGCCATGAATCCGCTTCGACTCTTCAGCGGCAAATTTGTAGGTTGCGATCGTTCTTTCTACCTCGAGCCTCGCCGTTTTTAGCGGTTTAGCTGCTTCAAGCGCAATCAGACGGGCGCACTCTTCCGACTTCTCTCGGATTAAAGAAGCTAGCTTCTCTAAAATAGCGGCCCGTTCATGCGCCGGCATACCAGCCATTGTAGGCCTGGCTCTTTCAGCGGCCTCAATCGCACACTCAACTTCGGCTGCTACTGCCCAAGCGACCTCAGCGATTTGTTCACCACTGTAGGGAGAGAATAAGGGTCGATACTCGCCCGCTTCCACCCATTCCCCATCGATAAATAGATGCTTCCTCATGCTGCAACCTCCTTCCTTGTTAGAGTTTTGCTTAAGCAAAACTGACATCGAAAGCATAGGCTTATGAAGGACTATTCTTACCGGTACACGCCTTAACAGCCTGCTCCAGAACATCCAAGCCCTCAGCAAGCTGCTCATCCGTAATGACCAGCGGACTTAGAATGCGAATCACATTGCTGTATAGACCAGCCCCCATCACGATGACTCCGTGTTGATGCGCCTCCTGTAAAATCCGAGTTGTTAGCTCTTTATCTGGTTCTTTCATCACCGGATCCTTCACCAGCTCAATCGCACTCATCGCGCCCAATGTACGTACGTCGCCAATGCAGCCAACTTCCTGCTGCAGCCGGAGAAAACGTTCGCTGACCGCTGACCCAATGGATACAGCACGTTCAGCCAGCCGATCCTCCTCTAGCATTTCAATTACTTTTAATGCAGCTACGCAGCCGAGCGGGCTGCCTCCATAGGTACCCCCGATTTCACCGATACCGGGCGCGTCCATGATCTCTGCCCGTCCGGTCACAGCACTAATCGGGAGGCCGGCGGCAATTGATTTGGACATTGTCATCAGATCCGGCACAACTCCGTAGTGCTCCATGGCAAAGTTTCTCCCTGTCCGTCCGAATCCCGTTTGCACTTCATCGGCAATTAGCAGAATACCGTATTTCTCGCATAACGCCTTCACACCTTGAATAAACCGGACAGATGGGATGACAAAGCCACCTTCTCCTTGAACCGGCTCCAATATGATAGCAGCAACCTCTTCACCCGGGACCTCAGCCAGGAAAAAACCCTCGAATTTCTGCAAAATCTGATCATCCTCCTCATCCGGAGACATCCCGGAAGGAGCACGATAGTAGTAAGGATAGGGCATTTTGTACGTATCAGGCGCAAAAGGGCCGAAACCATTCTTATAAGGTTTTACTTTGCTAGTTAAAGACATCGCCATATAGGTTCTGCCGTGAAAGGCGCGTTCAAAGGAAATCACGGCTCTTCGCCCTGTATATTTACGTGCAATTTTCACCGAATTTTCAACAGCCTCCGCACCACTGTTCAAGAAGAACGTTTTCTTCTTATGGTCCCCCGGGGTTAGCGCGTTGAGTTTCTCAGCCAATGCTACGTAAGGCTCATACATCATGACATGAAAGCAAGGGTGAAGATATTGGTCTAGCTGGGCCTTCAGCGCTTCCACGACTTTGGGCGGACAATGACCGACATTTAAGGAGCCGATCGCACCGGCAAAATCGATAAAGGTATTCCCGTCAACATCTGTAAGCAGCGCCCCCTCCCCTTTGGCCGCAAAGGTAGGAACCGTATTGAAAGGACCTCTAGGGATATTCGCCATGCGCCGCTCCAGCAATATCTGAGCCTGAGGCCCCGGGATCGCCGTCTTCATATCAATGTATTTCGTCCGTTTCGGGTTCTGATCCATTCTATGCCTCCATTCCGTCAAAACCACACCAATGAATCAGGGTCAATGCGATGATCTCCGCTGCTTCAAACACATGATCCAGCACAATGTGCTCATTAGGATAATGAGCCACTTGTGTGATACCTGGACCGAAAACAATACAAGGCGTTTCGCCGAGCTGCGTGAGCAAACCGCCGTCTGTTCCCCATGGCGATGCTTCAATCGTAGGTTCTTCTTGCTTAACCTCTCGATATTGCTCCATCAGAACTCGCATCAAATCATGCCCCGGATCGACGCTGCCTGGGACCCACCGGGCTCCAAACCATTCAACTACAGACGGATGTTCTTCAAACCAAGGGTCTTTTTCCTTAAGCCCCTCCATCCACCGGGCCATTTCCTTCTTAGCCTCATCAAGCTTCTCCTCAGGTGCAACGCCCATTCTTCCCTCTAACTTTACGGTGTCCGGTACAGATGAAGGCCAATTCCCTCCATGAATGACACCTATATTAATAGGGATTGGAATGGGGTTTTGAGCGTACAAAGGATCCGAGATCCGAGCATTTCTTTGCTCCTCAAGCTCCCGGATATGCTGCATCACGATCATGCTTTTCTCAATGGCACTAATCCCTTCGTACCTGGTTCCGCCATGCGCAGAACGGCCTTTGACCTCAATACGGAACCACATTGAACCCTGCTGCTTCGGAAATATGCGTAAATTGGTAGGCTCCGGAATAAGGGCCGCATCTGCTCGATATCCCTTCACAATCGCAGCCAATGTCCCTACCCCGCCGCTTTCCTCTTCAATGACGCTTTGCACAATGACGTCACCCTTCAATTTAATACCAAGACTCTGAATAGCCTCAACAGCAAGAAGTAGAGAGAGATTTCCGCCTTTCATATCCGTTGCCCCGCGTCCATACAGCTTCCCGTCCACCACATTGCCACTAAAAGGATCATCTGTCCATTGATCCCGATTTCCTTCCGGAACGACATCGATATGTCCATTGAGTAGGATAGAACGTCCCCCTCCAGAACCTTTCATTACGCCAACTACATTGGGACTGCCTGTAAAACGGTTTCTAGGAGAACAAAAATAAGGATGTGTCTCCAGGGTCACTCCATCTGGCTCCCAGACATCAACGTCTAATCTCAACTCGCGAAATTTATCGGCAATTAAGACCTGAACCTCTTTCTCATTGCCTTGCGTGCTGGGGATTCTGACCATCTTCTGCAGAAAACAGGTTCCTTCTTCACGATGAAGACTAATCCATTCATGAATTTGCTTTTGGAGTTCAGCGTTCAGATTGGGCAAAGAAATTCCCTCCTTCAGATAGGCATATGAATACGAGTCTGTAACACACGATTATGGAATGTACGAGATGTTCTCCGGAATGATTAATGCAGCTTCCGTGTGATTTACAACGTCTTTTACCGTATAAGGCAGCATGATTTCTTTTAAAAGCAATCCTTGCTCCGTGACCTCCATCACGGCCATTTCCGTAATAATCAATTTGACACAGGCCTGCGCTGTTAGCGGCAAGTCACATTGTTTTTTAACCTTGGATTCCCCCTGCCGGTTGACATGGTTCATAAGAACGATGACTTTTTTGGCTTTTTGCGCAAGCTCCATCGCCCCTCCGATCCCTGCCACCCGCTTCCCCGGTACGATCCAATTGGCCAAATCCCCGCGCTCACTGACCTCTAACGCCCCAAGTATTGTGATATCGATACATCCCCTGCGAATCATCGCAAAAGCAATGCTGCTATCGCAGTAGGAAGCTCCATTGGTAATCGTGACGGGGTATCCTCCCGCGTTGCAGAGAAAAGCATCTTCTTCGCCAGGAAGCGGGGCTCCCCCTGCACACAATATCCCATTTTCCGCATGAAAAACGACGTGAATACCTTCAGGAACGTAATCCGCAACCTGGGTCGGGATGCCGATTCCTAAATTGACGGCCATGCCATCCTTTAATTCTTGAGCAGCCCGCTTAGCTATTCGGACGCGGGTTTCTTTTCCCATACCCATTCCCAAGTCACCCCTCTGCTCAATATCACCATATCCACGAAAATGCCTGGCGTTACAATGTTTTCGGGGTTCAGCTCGCCTAGCGGTACAATCTCATCGACTTCAGCAATCGTAAATTTCCCGGCCATGGCGACCAATGGATTTAGATTTCTGCCGCTTTTATCATAGACAAGATTCCCGTACGGATCGGCTTTTTTAGCATGAACAATAGCAACGTCTGCCGTCAAAGCCGGCTCCACCAGATATTTTTTCTCGTCGATGGACACGGTCGCCTTTCCCTGCTCCATGATCGTTCCGACACCGACATCCACCAATATCCCGCCAAGACCTACGCCGCCTGCCCGAATTTTTTCCGCTAACGTTCCTTGCGGGTAAAACACCACCTCCATCGTCCCTTCCTCCATCCTTAGGCCGGCGTTAGGATTGGAGCCGATATGGGAGGCAATCACCTTCTTTACTCTGCCTGCTGTGATTAAGCTACCAATGCCGATATGCGGAAACCCGGTATCATTCCCAATGATCGTGAGATCTTTAATCCCCTTTTGCAAAATTCCTTCGATCATCGTCGGAGGCGTTCCAATGCCGCCGAACCCGCCATACATCAGCGTACATCCATCGGTTATCGCTTGAAGCGCATCTTCCAATGTCTTTACCTTTCCGCCTATGACCGAATGTGTGTTCTCATGCAGCTCCATCATATCTCCTCCAATTCGGATCGGGTAACCTGGGCCATGACTTCCCGAATGGATTCATCCAAAATCCGCACGAGCTGGTCGATTTCTTCTTCTGTAATCACGAAAGGAGGGGCCAAAATAATGGCATCCCCTACCCCGTCCACCGCGCCTGCCGCAGGATATACGAGAAGACCGTTTTGAAAGGCGTTTTCGACGATTCGAGAGGTGACACCTAGCCCAGATGGAAATGGCAGCTTGTCGGTCCGATCGGAAACAAATTCCATGGCCAGAAGAAGTCCTTGGCCCCTTACATCGCCGATGATCTCGATCTGGTCAGCCATTTGGCGCATCTTGCCCAGCAAATAGCTGCCTTTGATCTCTGCTTCCGTGACTAACTGATGCTTTTCGATATAGGCGAGAACGGCCAGTGAAACTGCAGCCGATTGGGGATTTGCGCTGTAAGTATGGCCAGACATGATGCTTTTGGATCCTTTCAAAATGGGTTCCATTACGTGATCTTTGACCAGAGCTGCCGCCATCGGCGTATATCCGGCGCTCATGCCTTTTCCTAGAGCTATCAGATCCGGTTCGACGCCATGATGCTCCATGCCGAACATAGCTCCTGTACGGGCAATCCCCGTCATGACTTCATCGGCGATGAATAGTATCTCATTCCGTTCGCAGATCTCCTTGATCCTCTTGTAATATCCTTCAGGTGGAACAATAGCACCTCCAGCAGCACCAATGATCGGCTCTGCAATAAATGCAGCAATATGTTCGGCACCGATCCGCTTTATAGCGGTTTCCAAATCGTCCGCACATGCTAACTTGCAATCCGGATAGGTCTTATTCAAAGGACAGCGGTAGCAATACGGGGGCACGACAACCGGATAGTCCTCTAATAAGGGAATAAATCTTCTTCTTCTAAGGACATGGCCTGACATCGAAAGAGCGCCCATCGTAATACCGTGATAGCTCATCCGTCGTGAAATAACTTTATTTTTTCCTTGACGCCCCTTCTCCTGCCAGTACTGAATGGCAATCTTCATCGCCGTCTCCGTAGCTTCCGATCCGCTATTCACAAAGAAAGCCCAGTAATCATTGCCTGGCGCCAAATCACTCAGCTTCTTCGCCAGCTTTTCGGCTGGTTCACTTGTAAACTGAGAGCGGTAGACAAAAGAGACCTTGCTCGCCTGCTCCAGCATCGCATCGATGATTTCTTGAACCCCGTGCCCGATTCCGGCTGTCACAGCCCCCGAGGATGCGTCTATATAGGCTTTGCCTTGATCATCGTACAAAAAGACGCCTTTTCCATATTGAATGGTGGGATAATGGTGATCCAAAACCGGCTTGATTAAATGCTCCCGCGTCATAAAGCACCCCCCATTGTTAACCATCGCTACGGTTTTATTTGAGAAACATATTCTTAACCCGCGGAGCCTTCAACAGATCTCCATAGCGAAATGTCGTTCCAAGCGCAGACACATCATGCCAATAAAGTGTCTCTTCGATTTGCTGCGCGGTGCTCTCCAATACGTAAGTCCCGCAGTTGGAACATTCGATAGCGGGGACTTCCAAAATCTGAACCGCAACTCTCCCATCCGGCATGACCCAGTAGCAATCTTTCACGCTTTCACGGATATCCTCTGTTTCACACCACATGCAATTCATATTCGTCCGCCTCCTCAATGTACCCCACAAAGTGAAGTAATGCTTCGAAGCTTAGTCCTATTACTTTGCGGGGACCCCAGAATATATTTATATATAGAACATTCTTATCGCTACCTGATTACTATGCAAAATAGATGCCAACTTTTCGAAATAAGCATCTAGACTTCTTTCAGGGTAAATTTTCGCGGGAAAAGCCGCCAAAAATTTTGCAGTTGCTATTTTTTTGGCAGCAAAATTAATAATTCATACGGTATTGCGCGCACGATGTACTAACGTAGTCTCGGTTTACAGTTGGCACCATTTTTGCAGATAGCTGAATGGAACGATTTTAGGGAGAAAGGGGAATGCTGGATGCCAAGTAATCTCCCAACGTATACAAATCATGTGGAAAATGGCGAGGATTTTAGTGTAAGCTTTTGCCTCGATTATTTTAACAAAAGGTTACGGGTGGATGACTATCTGGGAAATGTGGATACCATCTGCAAGCGAATAGTGGAAATTGCCAAAGCAAATGCTTTGACCAAAGTGTTTATTAAATCGCGAGAGGATGACTGGCAAACCTTTCTATCCAAAGGCTGCATGCTGGAGGGAATTTATAAAGGATATTTCAACGGTCGCGACGCCTACTGTATGGCTCTGTATGATGATCTTGAGCGGCGGACTAGCGATTATTGGATGGAGGAGGATCACATTCTAAAGCAAGTGCTAGCTCTTCCCCTCAAGCCAGATCGGCCCTTGGTTCCGGAACAATGTAAACTGCGTATAGCTGGGACGGAGGATGCAGAGCGGCTTTCTGTTTTATACGATCAAATATTTCAAACGTACCCGACACCGATGAATGATCCTTTGTACGTCGAAAAAACCATGTGGGATGGAACGATTTATTATCTCGTTGAATCGCCGCATCAACTGATTAGCGCCGCCTCCGCAGAGATCAATACAGTCTACGCCAATGCGGAAATGACGGATTGCGCCACACTCCCTGCTTATCGTAATCAAGGACTCATGAGACTGCTTATGCATGCTTTGGAAGATGAATTGATCGCGCGAAACATCACATGCGCTTACTCCTTATCCAGAGCCCTTTCATTCGGAATGAATGCCGTTTTCTTCCAGATGGGGTATGGTTATTACGGCAGACTAACGAAAAATTGCGATATCTACGATAAATTTGAGGACATGAATTTGTGGGCCAAAATGTTGAAGTGATTTTAACCCCTTTAGAAACTATATGCGTTTCCTTCTCAGGGAAGAAGAAATGCCTAATTCCTCCCGATATTTGGTTACTGTACGGCGAGAAATTTGAATACCTTCCTTCATCATTAGCTCTGTCAGCTTCTGGTCGGAGTAAGGCTTCGCATGGTTTTCCCCATGGATCCATTCCTTTATTCTCGCTTTTACGCGTTCCGAGGATGCTGGATCTCCAAGGTTCATTTGCAAACCGGAGGGAAAGAAGTGCTTCAGCTCGAAGATGCCCCATGGCGTTTGAGCATATTTGCCAGACGTCGCGCGGCTGACCGTCGATTCATGCACACTGAGTTTATCGGCAATATGCTTCAGAGTCATCGGTTTGAGATGGGAAGTCCCCTTCCAGAAAAAATCAGTCTGCTCCTCCACAATGGCTTGCGCTACGCGGAATATGGTCCTACGTCTTTGCTCCAAACACTTCAGGAAGAACATCGCAGAATTTATTTTACCAAAGAGGAACTTTGTTGCCTCGTTATTGTCGCTGCTATCCTTCACCATTCGTTCGTAATAACCATTTACCGAAAGGCGGGGCGACGCAGCTTGATGAATCAACACAGTGAGCTGTTCGCCTGCCTTTTCGACGATGACCTCGGGAATAATATATGGCACTGTTTCTGTATGAAATGCTGCACCGGGTCTAGGATTCAATCCTTTGATCACATCAATCGCAGCCTGAATTTCTTGTGATGTCACTTGCAGCATCGTCGACAATTTATGAATGCGATAATCAGCAACATCCTTCAGATGATTACGAATTAGTAAGGATACTAACGGAAAGCACTCCGACAAGGACTGAACCTGAAGAAGCAGACATTCACTCAAATTTCTTGCTCCCACGCCGACGGGATCAAAGCCCTGCAAGATCCTTACCGCAAGCTCCGCTTGAGCAAGATCAACCTTAAATACGTCGGATATTTCATTTAAGGATGGTACAAGATATCCATTTTTATCCAGATTTCCGATCATAAACGCGATCATTTTACGAATGGATGGCTGGATCTTTTTTGAAAAGCCCAACTGCTCCTTTAAATGCCTTTCCAAGGATACCTCGTTCGATACGGCGTCATGTATGGGGTCATAGATATGATCACGCCTGACTGCTGCACTTTGGAACTTATGAGAGACGTTATAAGCATCCCATTCGTTTCCAGTAAATTCCAATACCGGGTTATCATTCATCTCCTGCTGGATAACCTCCAGCAATTCCGGTGTCGATAGCTGGAGAATCGTTATGGCTTTTCGCAATTGCGGAGTCAACCGCATTTTTGCGGCTTGCTGTTGGAACATTCCGTATCCTGGGCGCATGTCATCACCCCTTTATGTTTTTGCTTATATATGTATTCAAGTACGATCCCTTTTTGTCCATTTCGACCAGAAAAGAAAGAAGACGCCGTTTGAAATAACGACGTCTTCTCATATTTCACTACGATACAGTCCACAATGCGATCAGGTAATTTGCGCTCGCATTGAGTATAGATGCGGCATGTTCCGTTACATGATCCATCGATGTCTGGTTAGTCAGATGTTTGATGAAATCGCCCATATGCTTCGCCGCTTTGTCTTTCGAGCCTTTATTCAGCTGATGTTCTGCTTGCTGCAAGCTATTCTCAAGCTGAGTGAGCACAGGACCCGTCAATTCACCTGAAGTTGCGAAACGGTTTAGAAGCTCATTTATCCCGTGAACGCTTGTTCTTACTTTGAACGTATATTGTATTTTACGCTCGTTTCCTGCGTTATCCGTTACAGTAACTGCAATAGTGTGCGAACCGAGTTTACTGGTCAAATCAAGTGCCGTTCCGGCGGCATATGCCTCTCCATCAAGCAGGATGAAGGTTCCGTTAACACCCGACAGGTTATCTTCTGCTTGTACTTCCAGAGTTAAGGTTTGATCATTCTCAAACTGAGCTCCTTCGCTTAGATTGGCGCCATTTGCGTTCAGCGACACAACTGGAGCAGTCGCGTCTATTCTTACCTGTAAGTATTGATCAGCTTCCACATTCCCTGCCTTATCAACGGAGTGGTATGCGATTGTGTAAATGCCATCCGTTAGTTTGATCGGTCCTGTATATGCAACAAATCCATCTGTCGGAGCCGTCGAACCATACACAGACTCGGTTACGACTGAGAGCTTATACTCCGTTTTGCCGATACCTGAAAAATCGTCCGTTGCGCTCAGCGTTACCGTAACGGGGGTTTGGTACCACTGGCTATACTGCACACCTTCCAACTTCGCGACAGTAACTGGAGGCACGATAAAATCAACTCCAGCCGCGTTGCTGAAGCCCGACTCACCAGCTGTGTTAACTGCGGTCACTTGATAGGAGTACGCCGTATCCAGCATCAAACCTATGTCCGCATAGCTCGTGCCAATATCAGCAGAATCGTTTATCTTCTTAAAGGTTCCGTTCTTTGAATCAGCACGGTAAACATTGTAGCTCTGAGCCCCAGGTACAGCTGTCCAGTTCAGCGTAACTCCCGTCGCTCCATTCACTACAGCCGTTAAACCAGCCGGTGCATCTGGGATGACAACTTCCTCGACAGTAACAATCGCCGTACCTTGGCTAATCGCAACGATCTTTCCTTTGGTGTTCACTTCGGCAACAGCGATATACTGGCCGTTCGCTGCATCAATGGCTTGACCATCAAAGATAGAAGACCACGAAGACGCATCGTCACCGTAATAGTTAGCAGGAACCGGGTTCGTATCCGACGACAACTTATATTTGAACGTGTTCCCCGCTACGGAAGGCGCATTGAAGTGAACGATGGTCTTGCCATTGTTCCAATAGCCTTGTGCATCTGAGAAGGTGAGTCCTTTTACCTTGCCGGGCTCATAGACTTCTCTCGTCGCAAAAACTTTCACTTCATTGAAACCCTTGGACCAAGTTTGCGTGCTATTGTCTGACGCTTTTTTAATTGCTGAGACCGTTACCTTGATGTAGCGGTAGATCCCCGACAAGGTGTTGCTTGTAAAAGCCACTTGCTTGTTCGAGCTGTTATTTGAGATCACGGTGTACGTGCTTCCGTCCTTGCTGCCCTCCACGATGTATTGAAAATACATTTCAGATCCATTCACTTGCGGGAAGCTCAAATCGATTCGGCTAAGATCGTACAAGGCGCCAAGATCGACCTGCCACCAATAAGGCACGTTGGTGTTTGCCGTATCGAATTTGGTGGCATAATTGCCGTCAACCGCATTGGCTGATGGCAGCGCTGCGCTTTCGGTTGACGACGTCGCAGTTTTCCCTTGCGAAGCGTTGATGTAACGGGACTGATCGATGATACCCGTCTCGGCGTTCAAGCTCCAATTGCCGCTGTATTCCATGTCAAGGGTCTGGCCCTCGGTATTAAGCTTAAGTGGGAGCCAAATATATTGCGAGCTTCCTAATTGGTTTGCGAACCATCGGTCACCGGCATAAATGTAGGACGTTTCCTGTGAGCCAAGCACTGTAATAATAAATGAAGGCTGGCTGTAAAAGGTCGAATTTTCTCCGAAATTCTTCAGATCCGACCACTTATTTTCCTTGATTGAGGTAGAAGTTGAATACTTCCCTTGATTCGGGTACCAGCCGGATTGGCCGGAAGTAAGCAAATAATAAATACCGTCTTTCTTCAAAATGGCAGGCGCTTCTCTTCTTTGTCCAGCATACAGCGTATAAAGAGGCTTCTCTACTCCCGTGTAGTCCTCAGTTAGTTGATATATACCGAGATCTTTATTGCCGTTCGTCGAAGAAATCAAGTACGCCGTACCATCATCGTCCTGAAATACGGTAAAATCCCGATTGTCCTTACCTAACCGGCCATCTGCTTCATATACCCCTTTATCTGCCAAAGGTCTGAACTTCGCGACAAATTGGTAATTGCCGTCGACTGTATCCGATACAGCCACATAAGCATTCGCCTCGTTGTAATTGCTGCCCATTTCCCAGTGACCCCACATGACATACTTTTTCGTTTTCTCATTGTAAAGCACTTTAGGACGTTCGATCTTGGCGTCGGTGAGGTTGGCCGTATCCGACGCAATCGTGAGCGCCTGGTTGCGGAATTCCCAGTGGATCAAATCCTTAGATGCATACACCGATACCGCCTTGAAGACAGCCGAATTGTGGCTCTTGTCTTCACCGAACCAATAGTATGTGTCGCCTGATTTGATGACGCCACCGCCATGGGCTTGCATCACATTGCCGTCCGTGTCTAACCAAGGGACGCCGTTGGCAATATTCCCCTGCTCCGTCGGGTTAGGGATTGGATCATCCGAATCGGTTGGCGTGACCGTGGTCGTCTCGCTTGCAGCTTCGGACAGGTTCGATTCATCAAAGGCATTTTCTTCCGTCGCCTTATAGGACAACTTGTAATAATACGTCTGTCCCATTCGGAGACTGGTATCCACATACGAAGTGTCGGTGCCCGTGTATACCGCATTCGTGAATGGGCCAGACGCGCTGCCGCCCCGGTAAAGAACATAAGCGCTTGCACCGCTTGTTGCATGCCAGTTCAAGGAAATGGAATGATCCGTTGGATTCGATGCGGTTAGACCCGTCGGAGCGGCTGCTCTCGCAGTTGTCGTAACGTCCTTCGCTGTGGAGAATGTCGATTCCAGCGCACTAACCACAGTCGATACTTTGTAATAATACGTTGTTTGCGCATTAAGGCCTGTGTCACGGAAGGCGTTAGCCGAACCTTTGTAGACTTGCGCAAACGTATCGTTAGCACTGGTCGATCGGTAAACACGGTAAGCCGTTGCGTCAGCTACATTATCCCAGGTCAACGGGATCGACGTCGCCGTTACTGTCCCAGCAGTCAAGTTGGCAGGAGCGGCAGGTAGGTTAGAAGCGTCTGTGATTTTCACGTCGTCAAACTGAGCCAGTCCCCATTTGGTACGAAATCCGACCTTGCCCGTCGTCCATTTACTATCCGTCACATCGAAAACCAAGACATCGTCGATATAACAGCGAATTGTGGCACCCTTTAGTACCATCTTCAGTGTGTACCATTTATTCGATACGCTGGCAAAAGGGACAGCAGCCGCAAGCATAGTCGACGCGCCTGCCACATTTTTGCTGAGTTCGACTCTGGCTTCACTCGTCTTGTTGACTCTGAACATATAGTAATTGTTCGCATCTGTGTATCGGGCCACTATACCAGGATATGCGCCTCCATCTGTCAGCTTCACCCTAGCCTCAATCGCATAGTCGGCAGCCGTTAGATTGTTCGCAATAGCAAAAGCTTCTGTTGATGTATTGTTCTGATAAAATACTTTGTTGGCCGCATTGTCGGTGTCATTCGTAGCAATCGACCATGAATTGGCCGCGCCGGTAAGCGTCCACCTATTTGTTGAACCGCTTTCAAAATTATCCTCGAATAAAACAGTCGGCGCACTTGCGGATGCAGATGGTAAAGCAATGACTGGATACACCATCGAAAGGATCAGAATGGCCATCATGATCTTCGTTCGAAGGTTATTAAACTTCGTCATACTATGTACCCCCTTAGTTGAATTAGAATTCTACTGAAGTATACACAGCCCGCTTCAATCATTAATAGTGAATAATCTATACAGTTATCAAAAAGTATGTTAAATCACATATATAAAATATTGCTTTTTATGAACTTTCTTAACTATTCACTCCTTTAAAATAAAAAAAACCCGTAAGATCATCATCTTACGAGCTGTTTGAACACTGAGCTAGCTCCAGTACCGCCTTGACACGCAGTGCTCTTTGGCTAACTTATAGCTGCTTAAATCCACAATTTCAATTGATTTGATCGATTCAGGGGAATGGATCATCCGATTGTCTCCGGCATAGATCCCTACATGGTGAATAGCTCCCTTGCCTTCATCATAAGCGAAAAAGAGCAAGTCCCCCGGTTCCATCTGTCTCTTTGCAATGAGCGTTCCCTGCTTAGCTTGGTCAGAGGCATCTCTTGGAATCGAAATCCCAAAATATCTGTGCATGTTATAAGCAAAACCAGAGCAATCGTAGCCAAATGAGGACATTCCGCCCCATAAATAAGGCAGATCAAGAAATCTTCTCCCCTGCTCCACGATTCCACATCCGATATGGCCTTCACCAGTCTCAGGGATCAGAGAGCCATCGATTAAGCGGACCTCGTTCGCTTTTAAATAACCGTCACCCTCTGGCGTCTTCACCTTTACCCAATCTTCGGTTTCATCAAAGACAGGAAGAGAGGTCAGATAGCTCAACTCGATCGAGCGTTCGGACGGATTCCGGTACAGCCATGCTTGAGTTGTTATCACTTCCGCTATCTTCGAGCCAGCAGGGGCCTCCTGCTCTGTAATCAGTTGGCGTCTTGGCACCCAACCGGGGTAACCCGAAGCTTCCTTACGTGTTCCCTGCTGCGGAATGAGCACTTTGATCCAATCTTCCAGTTCCTCCACAACCAGCACGTTGGTACCATATAGAATTTGGGTCTGAATCCGGTTCCCTTTCCACAAGTCCAGCTTATCGTCCAGCGTCATGCTGCTCAACCATTCTCTGATTTCTGCCGGATGCTTCAATGCAGGCTCATCCATGGGCCGTGGAGATTCCGGCTTCGTCCAAACCGTTGCGACGGAAACAGCGACTGTCATCCGTTTCAGCATACTCATGACCCCACTACACTTTCGCTGGGGACCACATCACGAATGCCAAGGCCTGCTTCTTTCGGGAAGGTCATCATTCTGCCGTCATACTTCACACCACCTATCACAATATCGTTCAGCATCATGAGAGGGGCATCAAAATCAAAACGGGTAATGTTCTTCTTGCTAGCTGCCAGATGAGCTGCTGCTGTTACAGCCACACGAGATTCGATCATGCTTCCCACCATGCACTCCACACCGAACTCTTCTGCGATATGGTTAATAATTTGCGCTTTGTAAATACCGCCGGATTTCATTAGTTTGATATTAATCAAATCGGCTGCGCGGTGTTTCAGCACTTCGAAGGCTTGTGCCGGAGAAAATACACTCTCATCTGCCATAATGGGGGTTTCCACGCTATCTGTAACCATTTTCAGCCCTTCGATGTCGTTAGCTTTCACCGGCTGCTCTACCAATTCAATATCAAGCCCCAAATCCTCCATGCGGCGGATAGTCCGGATGGCGTCCTTTACCTGCCACCCCTGATTCGCATCTATGCGAATTTTCACGCTGCTGCCGACACAGCTGCGGATTTCCTTAATTCTTTCGATATCCTCTTGGATATCATCTTTACCAACCTTAATCTTCAGTACATTGAAGCCTTCCTGCACATAACGGATAGCGTCTTCTCCCATTTCCTTAGGTGAATTGACGCTTACCGTGTAATCCGTCTCTATCTGATCCTTATAACCACCGAGGAACTGGTACAATGGGAGACCGCAATACTGCGCGACTAGATCGTATATAGCCATATCTACTGCCGCTTTGGCACTGCTGCTGCCTATCATTGAATGATGAATCTCTTGCAGAATGCGTTCGTACGCCAGTAGGTTTTTGCCAATAAGTAAGGGGGTGAACGTATTTACAATTGCTGAATGGATACTATCCAGGCTGTCACCGGTTATAACAATCGTTGCCGGTGCCTCTCCCCATCCGATCCTGCCATCATTAGCCTGAATCCGAACGATGATAGACTCCGTTTTATACACCGTACGCAGTGCTGTTTTAAATGGCTTAATGAGCGGAGTCGATTGCCGCATTACTTCAACACTTTGAATGTTCATGTTTGCCTCCTGAAAGTTTTGTGCAGTTATGCAAGCGAAGCGGGCTTATGCCACAAAACGACTTCGGAAGCATAAGCTTATGCCTCTACACCGGGTTCCGTACATGCCAGCAGCTTATCATACGTACTCATTCTTGCTCCTATGCCCATCGGAACCGCAATATTGGGAGAGCAGTGGCCGATCTTAAATCCAGCGAGTGTCGGCTTCCCTGCAGAAACGATGTGATCGTTAAATATTTGCTCTAAAGTAAGCGACACCTTCCGTTTGTTCGGCAAACAATTGTTAAAATCGCAGATTAGAATGCCGGCCGCATCGGCAAATTTACCTGCTAGCCTTAGCTGGTTTAGCATCCGATCCAACCTATAGGGCTCTTCATCAATATCTTCAATAAAAAGGAGTTTCCCTCTCGTGTCCAGCTCATATGGAGTTCCAAGTGTACTAACAATCAAGGAAATGTTCCCTCCTACGAGGGCTCCGAACGCTTCTCCTTCAACTAAGGTTTGCAGAGGGGAAATCTCCTCTGTATAGCGAAGAACGGACTGGCGAAGAAGCGTTTCATAATTTTGAATCGTGAGCGGGTGCACATCTTCTTTTCCCAGATCGATCAACATCGGACCGTGAAAGGTAACCAAACCCGCTAAACGTCCTATCGCCGCATGTAGAAAGGTAATGTCGCTGTAGCCCCAGAAAATCTTCGGATTAGCGCGAATGAGCTCATAGTCCAGCAAATCCGCCATTCTCCCAGTACCGTAACCACCACGCGCACAAATGATCGCTTTGATCGTCGGATCGGCGAACATGGCATTCAATTCCGCTGCCCGCTGCTCATCCGTTCCTGCCAAATAGCCATGCTGCATATTGAGAGTCTCTCCCAGCCGCACATGGAGACCCAACTCCTCCAGATAGGACGAAGCCGCTTTCACTTGATCCTTGTCAGCCCAACTAGCCGGGGCCGTTATGGCTACCGTATCGCCAGGATTTAACCGCCTAGGCTTTATTAGCTCAACCATCCATGAAGCACTCCTTTTACGCCTGAAAAAAAGGGAGAAGCACCTCTAACAGGTGCATCCCTCCGTCATTCAATTTTATTTCAAATCTGCCCACTTAAAGTCGAGGAAGCCGAAAGCGTGTCTAACGACGCCTTCCAATTTGTCACTTTGCAGGTAAGTGGAGTTATAGAAGTAAAGCGGCAGAACAGGAGCTTCGTCCATTAAAATCTTCTCCGCATCATGCATCATTTTGTATCGTTTAGCCTCATCTGATTCTACATATGCGTCTTTGATCAATTTATCATAAGAAGCGTTAACCCACCCTGTTCGGCTGAACGGATTCGTCGATTGGAAGCCGTCCAGGAAGTTGATCGGATCGGCAAAGTCCGGGAGGAACGAAGAACGTGACAATTGCAGCTGCAGAGCCTTTTGTTCGGTAGTCAGAACTTTGCCTTCTTTGTTTGCCAGTTTCACATCAATACCTAAGTTATCTTTGAGCATAGCTTGAAGAGTTTGAGCAATTCGTTGACTCACATCGTTCGTGTTATAAGTCAAAGTAACTTCAGGCAGCTTCGTGTATCCGGCTTCCTGCATCCCTTTCTCCAAAAGCTTTTTCGCTTCGGCTGCATCAAACTTGATCAGGCTGCCGCCAACCTTGCGGAAGTCTCCACCCGCAGGATCCTTAAGTCCAGGAGATACATAACCGTCTGCTGGTTTCTGCTTTTGCTTCAATACCAAATCTACAAGCTTCTGTCTGTCTACAGCCGCAACAAAAGCTTTACGGATGTTGACGTTATTGAAAGGTGCCATTTTCACATTAAAACGGTAGAACGCCGTTCCTGCAGCATCTTCGACCTTTACTTTATTTTCTGCAAACAATTTATCGCTCATGTCAGCCGGAATGGATCCTGTTGTATGAAGCTCGCCGGTAGTGAAGAGCTGGTAAGCGGTATTGGTATCATTGATCATTTTGAAAGTAACACCCGTCAGTTTTACGTTTGCAGCATCCCAGTACTGGTCGTTTTTCACCATTTTCAGCTCGCTATCGTGCTTCCATTCGGTAATTTTGAACGGCCCGTTACTAACTATCGTTGCCGCTTCGCCTGCCCATTTGGCATTGCCCTCCACGGTAGCCTTATGCACGGGGAAGAATGCTGGGCTGGAAACCATGCCAACTAACCAAGAAGCAGGCTGGGTCAAAGTAACCTCAAGGGTCTTGTCATCCAAAGCCTTAATTTTTACATCATTGGCTGTCCCCTTACCGGAGTTGAAAGCTTCTGCACCTTCAATAGGATATGCGAGGAAAGCTGCATCAGATGCTGTTTTTGGATCCAGAAGACGCTTCCAGGCATACTCAAAGTCGGCAGCTTTAACGGGATCTCCATTGGACCACTTAATGCCATCGCGCAGCGTAAACGTGTACTTTTTCCCATCAGGACTAACTTTCCACTCTTTCGCCATAGCCGGCTCAGGAGCCTGGTTCTTGCCTAGACGCGTCAATCCCTCAAACGCATTGTTAACAACGTCGTAAGAAACTTGGTCAAATCCTTTCGGAGGATCGAGGGATGTTGGTTCTTTTAAGTTGTTGTAAAGGAGGATTTTGGACTTCGTTTCTTTGGCTGCTTCCGTCTGTTTGGCTCCAGACTCTTGCGTTCCGGACCCTGGATCTTTGCTACATCCGGCTAGTAACGTACCGAATACCAATACGGAGCTGATTAGCAATGCTGAAACTTTTTTCATGAGCACATCTCCCCTTCGTTCATGGTCTTATTTATCCTAGAGCTGACATACTGTTACTCTTCATCAGCGGCTGGAATACAAATTGAGAGCGCAGATCCTGAAGCCAGCAGGCTACCGAATGGCTGCTCGATACAGCAGTCTGCTCTGGCTGATATGCACCGCATACTTCCATGGCATAACTGCAGCGCGCTGCAAAAGCGCAGCCTTTGGGCGGAGCAAACAGATCCGGCGGTGTTCCCGCGATCGGTGTAAGCGGAAGCGACTTGTCTGTGTCCAGACGCGGCATGGAAGCCAGCAGCCCTTTGGTGTACGGATGCTGAGGATTGTGGAACAGGTCATATACGGTCCCTGCTTCGACGATTTTACCCGCATACATCACATTGACCCGATCGGCCATATTAGCAACAACGCCAAGGTCATGTGTGATGATGATAATAGAGACGCCGGTTTTCTTCTGAAGCATTTTGAACAGCTCAATGATTTGGGCTTGAATGGTGACATCCAGTGCCGTAGTCGGCTCGTCCGCAATAAGAACGGAAGGTTTGCATACCGCAGCGATAGCGATCATAATCCGTTGTCTCATGCCTCCGCTGAACTCATGTAAATATTGCT
This sequence comes from Paenibacillus sp. JT22N1, assembly GCF_059692155.1. Classification (NCBI taxonomy): domain Bacteria; kingdom Bacillati; phylum Bacillota; class Bacilli; order Caryophanales; family Paenibacillaceae; genus Paenibacillus; species Paenibacillus sp. JT22N1. Next base: position 156,493 of record NZ_JCAUAW010000013.1, on the reverse strand, counting down.
TCAAACGCATCTCGGGGTTGGAGATACCTACCAGCCCGAGCATTTCAGTTGCTTGCTTACGAGCTTCTGCACGCGATATTTTCTGATGGCGGATGATCCCTTCTATAATCTGCTCACCGATGGAGATGGTGGGATTTAAGGCTGTCATCGCATCTTGGAAAATCATTGAAATTTCAGAGCCTCTCAGCTCTCGCAGCTGCTTCTCACTGAGTAATGTCAGTTCCCTGCCCTTATAGCGGATGCTGCCCTGGCTGATCTTCGAGCTATGCTCGGGAAGAAGACGCGTCATGCTGCGGGCGGTTACACTTTTGCCACAGCCGGACTCACCTACAATAGCCAAAGTCTCACCCTTAGTTAATTTAAAGCTGACTCCGCGGACCGCCTTAACCTCTCCCCCATGTGTGGTGAAGGAGACATGAAGATTATCCACTTCCAATAGAACATCGGATGTGCTGCTTTCATTCACGTTGGCTACCTCCTCCTCTTCGGATTAAAAGCGTCCTGCAATCCATCGCCCACCAGATTAAAAGCAAGCATTGTCATCGATATGAAAAACGCCGGATAGAACAACCGCCACCATTGACCTGATAAAATGGTCGACAGACCGTCATTGGCCATGACGCCCCAGCTTGCCAAGGGAGGCTGAATACCTAGGCCAAGAAAGCTTAAGAACGCTTCTGCGAAGATGGCTGATGGCACCGAGAACGTCACTTGCACGATAATGACTCCTAGCGCGTTGGGCAGTAAATGTTTGCGGATAATATAACCCGCGCCTCCGCCTAATGTCCTTGCCGCCAGCACGTACTCCGAAGATTTCAAACTAAGCACTTGTCCTCGCACGATGCGTGCCATTCCGATCCAGCCTGTGGCACTTAAAGCCACGATGATGGTCAATAGGCCAGGGCCCATGACGACCATCAACAGGATGACGACAAGTAAATAAGGGATCCCGTACAAAAGATCTACGAACCGCATCATGAGATTGTCGATCCGTCCGCCTAAGTAACCGGCGATGCCGCCATATATAATGCCGATTACAAAATCGATTAAAGCAGCCATGAGGCCGATAAATAGCGATATGCGTGCTCCGTAAAGGATACGGGCATAGACGTCGCGTCCAAGTTCATCCGTCCCGAACCAGTGGGCTGCCGATGGTTTTTGATTGGCATCGAGCAGCACCTGTTTCGAGTAGCTATGGTCGGTAAGGAACGGTCCAAAGATGGCCATCAGCGACATTAATAGAACGATGATTAACCCCGCCATGGCCAGCTTGTTTGCACGAAGCCTAATCCATGCTTCCTGCCAGAACGACAGCCGTATTCGGACAATCGCTTCAGCCGTACCTTTATTCTTGCTCATTGGGACAAATAAGGAATCTGGAACGTTCATTCTACCCCTCCTTCCTGTGCAGCTTGATGCGGGGGTCAATGATGCCGTAGGCGATATCCACCAGGAACATCATAAAGACTAAAAGAGCGCTATAGAATACAGTCGTGCCCATAATTAGCGAGTAATCGCGATTATTAATGCCATCAACGAAATATTTGCCCATTCCCGGAATAGCGAAAATCTTTTCGATAACAAAGCTCCCCGTGAGAACGTTAGCTACCAAAGCGCCAAGCAGTGTGATGACCGGAAGTACCGCATTGCGAAGCGCATGCTTCAAGACTATCGTTGCGGGCGACAAGCCCTTGGCCCTTGCCGTTTCGATGTAGTCTGCGGTCAATACCTCGAGCATGCTGGCTCTTGTTAATCTAGCAATGATCGCAAGAGGCCCTGTTGATAACGCAAGTGCGGGTAGGATGACATGTTTCCAGGTTCCCCAAGTAGCTACCGGAAGGAGTTTCCATTCGACAGCTACATATTTGATCAGCAAGGTCGCCACAATGAAGTTGGGTACTGCAATGCCAATTACGGCAAAGATCATGGCGAGATAGTCTATGATTCGGTTCTGCCTCAATGCAGCAACTGTGCCGAGTGCGATGCCGGTCACGATAGAAATAAGGATGGACACGATACCGAGCTTATACGAAACCGGAAATCCCCTATCGATCATAGAATTGACGGTATCTGGAAAGTGGCCAATGGACGGTCCAAGGTCCAATGAAAGCAGCGATTTTAAATAAAGCACGTACTGAGTCGTAATGGGTTGGTCCAAATGATAAAATTCCATCAAGTTCTGAACCGCTGTCGGATTCGAATTCTTGCCCTCCTTTTCGAAAGGCGAACCCGGAACAGCATGCATCAGTGCAAAAGTAACCGTAATAATTAGCCACAGTGTGACAATCATGGAGATAAATCTGCGAAGAATATATTGTGCCACGCTATCACCCACTCCCGCTTTTTAACAAAATGCCGTTCTCATCGCCAATTCAGTCATGACCAACATGGCTCGGTAGGCCTCTAGAATATTTTTAGCCTGAAAAGTAACAATAGGGCTGTTATCATCTATGGTCGTACCCGGCATCAGGTGAGCCCACTCCGCTTGACCATAGTTGGCAAATTCAATCTTCAGCACCGGATGATCTGGAGGTACGAGCGGCTTGACCTTACTGCGATTAGCTAATGCTTCCTTCGTTTTCTCCCGGAGCAGCTGCCCGCTTTTTTCCGGGGTTAGGCACAAAGCCGAAGTCCGGGAAATCCGCCTTTTCACAATCGCTGTCGTGATTCCCGGAATAAGCTCCTCCGCCTCAATCGCAGTCTCATCGTCCCCAGCTACCAATAGAACAGGTACGCCGTAATGTCCGGCAACATAAGCATTAAACCCCAGCTCGCCAATTACTCTATCATTAATGTACATATTACGAACGCCGAAGATCATCGTATGGCTTAGTACCCCTTTGGTAGCCGCTCTAGTGTGATAGCCTAGAAATGCCGCTCCTGCAAAAGAGGCGTCTAATCCCTGTACCATAGAAAAAGGCTTCACATCACCTGAGATCAACTGTGTTTCGGGATGGAGCTTCTCGATCAACAGATTGTTCATTTTGGAGTGACTATCATTGACAATGACTTCTTTGCAACCTTCATCAAAAGCGGTTCCTATAACATGATTGGCTTCTTCTGTCATGATGTGCTGCCCGCGTGTGTAGTTATACTGCTTAGAATCGATAAACGTGTTATCGACAAGCCCCGTGATGCCTTCCATATCAATGGAAATATACAGTTTCATAGGTTAACCTCCCAGATTGTAGAGTTGCAAAAACCCAGCAAACAGCCTTGGGAACATTCCTCCCAAGAGACTATTTGCTGGGTTTTATTTACGGGTATGTTTCCATACGGATAAATAAAGCAGCTTACACTGTACCGGAAGATTGGAAACCCAGTTCTTCTCGGCCGTTAAGTGCTAATTTATATTTTTTTTGAGCGTCTTTGTACGCTACGCTCAGAGCCTTTTGAGATGATCCATGATATCTGCGTCGGATTTCCTCCGTCACCACATCAAGGAGCAGCATATTGTGACCGATAAAGATCGAGCGGACAAAATCCGATGTGAGCGGAATTGTAGATGAACATCCTGCATCGATAATTTTATGACTGGTGGTATCTACGACAAGTCCGATAAAAAATGCGTTGTACTGCTGGGTAATAGGATTGTTCACGGAAGCCTGAGCGTCGCCGATAACATAAATTGTGTCTTTGTCGTATAGCAAACGACCACTCTCCTAATTAGCATTCTGTTCGGTTTCCAAGCGGGATATGGGAAGGGTGGTGCTTCCTACGACCGCCAGAAGCTAGAACACTAATGATGTAATATATTCTAACATCGAATTAACATGTTGTAAATAACGAATCACTTACTAGACGAAAGTGGCATGCAATAATCGAGCAAGTTCTTCTTCTGCCTCAAAATAAACGCCCTGTTCTTTTCTTTGGATAAGGCCGTTCATAAGCAGAATGAAGCCCCATTTTTCCTGTTTATGAAAATACATATCGCTAAGCAGTCCATAAGCATCACCGGAATGTCCAATAAGTCTGTGCCCCGGGATCAGATCGTCTGTAATCAGAAACTGGAGCCCGCAATTACGGAAGAAGCCATCTTGCCTATGCCCCGACCAATGAGGGAAGTGCATGAGATCCACCGTTTCTCGCTTCAAAATTTGAACATCGTTCAATTTACCCGCGTTCGTATGCGCTTCCAAAAAGCGCGTCAAGTCATCTACATTTGTACGCAGTCCGCCTTGAGGGCTGAAAAGCGCTCCGTTGGTGCCCGGAACATATCCGCTGTAATCGATTGCGTCCGGTTTTCTTCCACGAAAATCGTCCGTTCCTACAATAAATTGATCATCGACTTCGGAATATTCATACAGTACAGCAACGGATTCCATATCCTTCAGATCGCCGATATGAAAACTCGTCTCGTTCATTTGAAGCGGTTCGAACAGATGCCACTTGCAATATTCGTCAAAACGTTCATTCGAAAGCCGTTCCACGACAGTTGCTAGAATGACGGCACCTAGATTTGAGTATTCAAAGCAATCCTGATCCCCGGGCTTCCCTTCTCCCCAGAGGTTGTCCGTGTAATAAGTCCCGTCTGGCAGCAAAATATCCGCAAGACGTTTTTGGGGCGGGTTCTCACTTCGTGAATCAACGACAAATCGAACATATTCATCTTGCAGCCCCGAAGTATGGGTCATGATGTGTTTGAGCGTTATCGGGTTATCTGGATACTTTGGATTACGCACTGGAAACCCGAGTAGGTCTCCTACATCCTGATCGATACCGCATAAGCCCTTCTCGACAAGCTGCATAATCGCTGATGCGACCACTGTCTTCGAAATTGAAGCAATCCTGAAAATGGTTTGAGTTGAAACGGGGATGCGCCTTTCCACATTCGCCCATCCATACCCTCCACTCCATATCTTACGCCCTTCGTAAATCATCGAGGCTTCTAGACCAACGATCCGATGCTTGTCCATAATCTGTTGGATCCGTTCATCCAAAGATTTCAAGGCGATCCTCCTTTGTCCTTTTTTGGCAAAAGAATTTATCGATATATTTACATTATAATAAAGTCTATTCCTGCTGTGTAGCATTTTTTTTGTTAGGAAAACATGGGCTTAGTGTGCAATACACAAAAACAGTCAAATCTCGACTGCTGCCGATGGTTTGACTGTTTTCTTAGGTTTATGTTAGCAATACCTTTATTTATCCATATTAATTATTATTGTCATTAAATTGTTTCATATTCAGGCTTAATAGCTGATTATGCATCAAAAGTCACTAAAATAAAAGTAATAATCGAGATTAATTTTCTCAGCTTGTTTACTTCAATTTTGCACTCCAAGGCATATCAACTTCACCAAATCCATCTGCACCTTTAATCTGTTCCTGTTTTGCAAGTCCGATTTGATTGGCGTAGTAATCCAACATACCAAAAACAGTAAAACGATGAAATGCAGCATCGAAGGATGGTTCATTGCGAACATCAGGTCTAATCCTTCTAAGAGTGATTACAGCCGTGCCTTCTCCATCTCCATTCTCGGTTACAGGCACATTAAACTTAATGAACTCATTAAATCCATCTGCCACAGTAATAACAGTCACTACACCCATTTTCTTTATTTGAAAACGCGGATCAATTGGCGTATTTATTTTGACACTCCACTCTCCTTTTTTGTCTGTTAACCCATTTGCAACAATGATACCGTTACTGTCAATCACGAGCGTAATCATTTGAAGAAAACAGAAGAATAAGAGTTAGCATAATACTCCTAATACACCGATAAATCAATTTCATCACCTTTTCCCAAATCGTTATTTCTGTAATGCTTTATTTTAAGAGGTCTTGATAATTAGGTGGAAAGTCTTTTTTGTTGGGTCCCTTCAAATGTTCAAATTTCACGAGTTTAACATCTACTCCGGATATCACTTCAAACGTAAAGAGATCCTCGCCAACAGCAATATGAGGTCCCACAGTAGGAGTTGCTTCAAGTGCAATCTGAAATTCAAACCCTCGAAACCCATTTAATCGATCTATATGTTTAACATCAATAAAATAAGGATATAAATCAGGTGCAACTTTTAAATCCTTGGAATATACATCAGTGAGTTTGTCATTCATATATGGTAATAAAAACAGTACAAGCATATCTTGAAATTTCAATTCCCTAGAATCTTTTTCGGGCTTTTTACTTGCTGCAGCAACACTAGAAATTTGCCATGTAACTAATGATGCTATGATTAGAACACAAACAATGACCCATTTGTTTCTCATCGATAATCCCCCTTTGTTAAACTACATTGATAAGTTTTCCAAAAGGAATGATATTCATCACATTAACCTGTCCTTTATCACAAAAAAAGCAGGTCGCCGCGACGCCTGCTTCATTAGCGTTTTATATTAGTAAACGTTACTCATTAGATATTAGCATTAAACCCAACCCGAACGACCATCGCCCACTGCGCGCTTTGAAGAGTCTCAGCAATTGAAGAGTAAGATAACATCTGTTGCTTATCAGTACCCTGCAACCCCCAAACTATCGTACTTTCATCAAGCGGGACTTTTTCCTTCTGTTGCAATCTCATCTCCCCTGTCATGTTGAGCCCAGCTGGTTTGTCAACTCTGACGGCCGTACTGGCGTAACCACTTTCGGAAACAAATGCATAAACCAGTTCGCTATATACAGTTCCACTCGGATCATGACGGTCCTGAAACGAATATACGAAATCTCCGTCATATTGATAATTACCCTGATTGTTTTTTCCCTGAAAGGTCGTTCCCATACCACTCGATATATTTGTTTTCACGCCGTCCTTCCAGTATTCAATGTTGACTTCTACCGTTTGATAAGGACCTTCGTAATGAAGTGCAACTGCCCCTGACATCAGGCCGAGTAAAGGCTTCAGTTTCTTGTTTTCATTTCCGTCAAATAACGATTCTGGAGAGGCTAACCATGTCGAAGCGTCTGTTTTGTTATCTATTGATATCGCAAAGTCCTTAACTTTACGGTTTACAGCATCATGTACAACGGCCAAAGAGATCGTGCCCGCAATGACAATTAATGCAAGTATTCCTGTAAACTTATTTGCTCCCATATATTCCCCTCCCATTCCATTAACCTTTCAACATAATACCATAATTTGTAATATTAATGTGATGTTACTACCTCCGGATCACACATTATTCATGTAAGCGTTTACACTTTAAAAATGGGAGGAATTATTAATGAATTTAACGTAGCTTCTGGCAGTGGAAAGGTGCACGATAACACCCGCTCCGATGGCTCTTCAAGTCTGTACAACGGAAATTACACAATCTATTAATCATTATTAGCAAAACAAAAGAAGCTCAGTTGTTCATATACACTGGGCTTCCCATGTTTCGTATAGGATTTACTTCCCCTATATTGTTGTTCTCTATAACCATTTTCGCAAAAAAGAAATACTTGCTTTGCGCATTTCTTCCGTTTCTATATGTCCTACATCGTATCTTAATAATTTCCACGCATCTGTAGCATTATGATCTAGGTATACTTTCTTCAGTTCGTTATCAATTTTGGTCAATCCTACGTATGGAGTCAATTTATCAAGATTGCCTGCTAAGCTCAAATGAGGACGAGGAGCGATCAATGCATTAATTTGTGCTGTTGTAAAATGGTTTAAAAGATCAGGTACATAATAATATACGCCATGTCTATCTAAACCACGTTCGTCTAATAATGCCTCATAATCCGTCAGGCAGCATATATCGATGGTTACTTTAATTCGTGTATCCAAAGCGGCTAACCACCAGGCCATTGTACTTCCCATGGACATGCCCAATGTGCCGATTCGTTTAGGATCTACATCAGGCCGTGATACGAGATAGTCTAATGCACGTAAGCTGTCGTAAACCATCATTCCCCACATGTTTTGACCCTTCCAAAGCATTTCCTTAAACGTCTCTGATTCGGTTCGATCGCTTCTCTCTCCGAAAGCCCAACAGTCAATGCACAGAACTGAGAACCCTTGTTGCGTAAGAGTTTCACCATAGGATGGCTTTTGCATATAGGGAGCGGGCGTTAATAATTCATCCTTCCCGACAGTGTAGAATCCGCCATGGGAATGGTTATAAAGAATCGTTGGTGCTTTTGTGCCACCAATCTTGGAACGCAGAAAATAGGCGGGAACGGCTTGAATCCCATTGAGCTCTAGCAGCAGTTTTTCCAATGTATAATGCTCATGTTCTTGCTCGAGTACCTTGGTAACCTGAATAGGTTCCAAGTTGGTCGGCAATTTACCGAGCAGCCCATATAATTGTTCTCTACGTTTTTGGTTATTCATTGTTTACCGCATCCCCTAAACGTGATAGATATGCGGATTTTGACGGCGGCATTCTTCCATTACCCACATCTGCTGCCGTACTTGCTGCGGTGTGATTTCCAATGCAGCGCCATCACATAAAGTACGATAAAGCATCAAATACAATTTCTCCGTCATATGCTCAAACGCCGACTTGCACTCTGGGATCGATACATCCCAGCTTTCGGAGTTCCAAGTTAATGTCTCTCTACAGTAAGCTGGCATTCCATCGCTGTCGAATAGCGGTTCTTTCGTTAATTGTTGATCCGGCGCTTCCTCCGGTTTGAAATATTTCCATTCAAGTTGCCCTGCAGTTCCGTGGAGACCGCCATTCGTACCTTGAATATTAAATTGTTCATGAGGGAAAGCAGAGCACGATGAGATTTCAAGATCAATAGTCGGATGGCCTTGTTTTCTAAGTATTAGCTTCACATAATCTTCCGCATCTCCAAATGTATTCGTGCGATCCATGATACACATTACTTGAGGTAATACATCAGTTCCGAACAATTGCAGCGCTTGATCCAACGGATGCGGTCCTGTGTTCATTAGGTTACCGCCATTGTTGCTTTGCAGCGTTTGCCAATCCCAACGACGAGCGAAGCCGTTCAAGGAGAAATCAATCTGGACGATACGGCCTAGTACGCCGGAATTAATTACTTTTTGAATCTGGACAAATGCAGGCTGATAACGGGATTGCTGAAATACTGCCAATATTTTACCAGATTGTTCCGAAGCTTCAATCAGTTGATCCACTTCTTCCACGGATTTCGCTAGCGGTTTTTCACAAAGCACATGAATCCCCTTATTTAACAACGCCAGCGTGATAGGGAAATGCAAATGGCTTGGGGAAGCGTTGACGACTAAATCCAGCTCCTCATTTTCAACCATTTCTTCCCAGGTAGCATAGGCTTTGCAACCATACTCCTGCTCCGCACGTTTCTGACGTTCTGGAATCGAATCGGCTACTGCGACAATCGTATAATAATCCTTAATTTGTACGAGCAGATTGCCATGAATGTCGCGACCACTGCGGCCTTGTCCGATAATACCTACTCTCAATACCTTTTGACTCATAAATGGTACACCTCTTTCTTTGTCAATTTACAGATTACTGCCGAATGTTTTTTTATATTCCGTAGGTGTGATTCCGCAACGTTTCTTGAAGGTTCGGATAAAATGGCTCAAATGATGAAATCCGACCTGAAATCCGATCTGTGTAATCGTGTGCGTATCGCGCCGGATGAGCTCCATCGCCCTCTCGATTCGTACCTCAGTTACGAAATCTACAAACGTTTGTCCCGTTTCTTTTTTGAACTGATGGCTGAAATAAGCTGGCGCCATATTCGCTATGAATGCCCCATGCTCCATGGGAATATCTTGACTGAAGTTATCATAAATGTATCGTTTCACATCATCAATCGGATGCCGGTCTGCAAGTGCTGGTTGTTTGGCAGGCTTCCGCTTCGCCTTTCGGTATTCACGGTCGATTAAGATCAGCAGCTTGGCTAAGTTAAGCAGGATCGAGTGTTCGAATCCGACTTCACGATGCTCGTATTCATCTTGAATATCCTGAAGGAGCTGCTCGACGAAAACCTGCTTGCTCTTCCCGAAATGAAGCCAAGATTGGTGTATGAAAGGAATCTTGTAGTCCTCATCGGAATGCTGAAGTAAAGGATTTAGCGTATCGGAAAAGGGCTTTAATTGCTCCTGTACTAGATTAGGGATAAAATCGACAAGCACCACTTCGAATTCTTTATCCTCGATCGCACTCAGACTATGCCCTATATTGGGAGCAATGATGAAAATATCGCCTCTGCTTACTGTAAGCGACTTACCGCGTAATTGATGATTACACACCCCGCGAAGGACATAAGCGATCTGAACATAATCGTGACTATGCATGGGCTGCTTCAGCAGACTGCTGGAGTAACGCAAGATTTTAAAAGGAAACGCTTTATTAAGCTGATCCTTGCTTTGATAAAAGGGTATTTCCCCTTCCATCCCCATATCACTACCACCTACTATCATTTCATTATGATGAACTCATCAGCTTCTTCACGAATTGAAAATCGTGTACCAATCGTTCATAAGCGGGAAACGGTGCATGGCATTCCAAAGTAACCCAACCTGCATAGCCGGTTTCGAGAAGAGCCTCAAACAGCGGCTTATGATCAGCCCCTCCCTCACCTAGACGGCATTGAAGGAACATCTCTTCACCACGGTGGGTGACATTAGTAAAGGTGCCTGGAGCGCCAACTTCACTGACACGCAGCTCATCTTTGACATGCACATGAAATAAATGCTTGCCCAATTTCAAGACGGAGTCGCGGCCATAGTCGGTGTCAGTTATATACATATTTCCCGCATCATGTATCATGCCAATATTATCGTAAGCGATAAGGTCAAGTAGACGCAAGCTGCTATCTACGGTTTCAATGAGTGATTGATTATGAATTTCCATAATAATATCGACTTGATGTGCCTTCGCTTCTTCCGCACAACGATTGAGCCAGTAAGCCGCCTTAACGTAGTGGTAATCTTGTGCCATAAAGGCATTCGGACCACCTGGTGAAACACGAACCATCGAGGCACCCAGCTGATCTGCAATGTCAAGGAGCCTTTGAAACTCGTCGAACGTCTGTTGGCATTCTTTATCGCTTGCCGTAGAAAATCCACCTGTATAGGAGGCCAAAACAGGAATCTCGAGATTCAAGCTTTCTGACAATGCTTTAATCTCATTGATCCGGGGTTGACTGATCGATGAGGATAGATGGTGCTCGCGGACAGCGATTTCAATGCCATCCATGCCTAATCGTTTAGTGAGCAGCATCGCCTCTTGAATGCTATGCTCCATAAATACGCCACTAAATGCCGCGAACTTCATTATATTTCCTCCCTTAAGAAGACTTGTTTGCCCGACTTAAACGTACGTTCCAAACGAATTCGGCTTCCTTCTCTACGAAACAGAACCAAATCGGCCGGAGCTCCAGGAGCCAGGCCTGCAGCAGAAGGCAGCTTCATAAATCTGGACGCTCTTACTGAAGCCATGTCCCAAGCTACCGCTAATTCGGCTAGATTCCGATTCGTTACATGCTCAATGCCCCTGAGCAGCATTTGCGCCGATCCAGCTAAGAGGTGCTCGTTATCAGCTAGATGCAGCTTACCTTCCGACGTTAAAACGACGGAACCACCAATGTGCGATGAGTAAGTACCCGCCGGCAGTCCACTTAGTGAAACCGCATCACTTACCAGCATGGCTTGAGCACCTTTCATTTTAAACACAACCTTCAGTACTTGATCGGGCAAGTGAAAGCCATCAGCGATCACACAGCTCCACAACCGATCCTGGGCTAATTGCTCCCAGATATAATTAGGATGGCGCGGCATCATCAGGTGAGCACCATTGCCAAGATGAGTTGACATCCGGGCACCTGCTTCCACCGCTTCAGCTATTTGTTCCGGTGTCGCAGATGTATGCCCGATCGAAACCGTTACGCCGTTTTCCGTACATTTAGCAATAAATTGAGCGCTGTTTGGCCACTCTGGTGACAGAGTGATAATCCGAATTCGTCCACCGGATGCTTCCTGCCAACGGTTAAACAACTCCCAATCCGGCGGTCTTACATAATCACAATTGTGTGCTCCGCGAGCGCCGTCATTCGGCGAAATGAACGGACCTTCCAGATGAATTCCGGCAATGCCATGATCTGCAACAGGATCCTGCTGGCATGCCAACGCTATCGATTCCAAAGCTTCTTGAATCGCTTGATCACTATTTGTTATGACCGTCGGAAAGCAGGAAGTCACCCCTTCCTGCCAGAGCTTGCGAATCAATTCACCAACCATCTTGTCAGGATACGGCACTTGATTAAAATCATGACCTGCATAACCATTAATCTGTAGATCGACTAGTCCTGGAGCGACAATCTCCAGCTCTGACGTTTCTGGGTTCTCCGATCTGGCGGGCTCTATGCTCCGGATAACCCCTTGCTCCATGCAGATCGAGACAGGCTCACCTGTTGCATAATGAATGGCCTTCAAGTTCATATCTTTAATTCCCATAAGAATCCCTATCAACAAAAAGGGTACAATCCGGATGTTTCCGCAATATCGTTGACGGACATTCGGTTGAGATTGATCCATTAAGCGTACGCTCGACCGCCTTGCGTTTCGTAGGTCCGGGAACAACGCAGAACAAATGGGAGCCTGAGAGCAAGGCCGGGATAGTCAACGTTAGCGCATGGGTGGGGACATCCTCGAATGAAGGGAAACAACCGTCATTCACTTGCTGCTGCCGGCAAGCGTCATCCAGTTCAACAACTTTGATAACCTGCGGATCGTTAAAATCGGCAACTGGTGGATCGTTGAAAGCGATATGCCCGTTCTCACCGATTCCGAGACAAACGATATCGATAGGAGCCTGCAGCAGCAGTTCTCCGTAACGGCGGCATTCTTCTTCGCTCTCATTTGAGCTGTCAATCAGATGCACAGAACCCGGCTTTACTTGATCAAACAGACGCTCACTCAAAAAACGGCTGAACTTTTGCTCCGCATTTAATGGCAGACCGTTATATTCATCCATATGAAAGGCTGTAATTCGGGACCAGTCAATGGATTCATCCCCTGATAAATATTTCAAAACCTCATTTTGTGAAGGTGCTGCTGCAAATATGATTCGAATGCTGTGTTTTACGGATAGCAATTGCTTGATCCTTGCGGCAACTTCCGCGCCTGCGGCAGCCCCTAGAGTACGACGGTCGTTATATACGTTAACCTTTAAGGAATCAACCGTTTGTTTAAAGACGATTGGTAATTCATTCATATTTCCATACTCCTCCCGATCATCCGAATGGCTATGCGAAAGAGATCAATCTAGATGCCATTATTCCATATGGAGCTGAACACCTTTGGCCGAACTTTCATAGATGGCTTCAACCAATTGCACGGCTCGTAATCCGTCCTCGCCAGAAACGAGGGGTTCTATGCCGCTTTCGATAGATGCTATCACATCAATAAACTGGCTTTGATGAAAATCGGAAACAATACTGCGAGGATCAGACACCCCTCCGTAAGTTCTCGCTTGCGTCCAGTTGGGCTCACTTCTGCCTGGCACTGTCCAGTGCAGGATGGAAGAACCTTCCAACTTGATTGTGCCTTTTTCCCCATAGAGATTGATTGTTGCCGGGAACCCAGGTTGAATGTTGGTTGAAGCCATAATCGTACCGAAAGCGCCGTTTTTAAATTGCAGAATCGCCAACCCCAAATCTTCCACTTCTATTTGATGTGTTTGAGTGGCTATTTTACCAAAGACCGTATGAATCTCTCCGGCAAACCAAAGCAACAGATCCAAAATGTGTATACCTTGATTCATAAGAACGCCACCATCCTCGGCAATCGTCCCCCGCCATTCGGCTTCGTCGTAATACGCTTGTGTCCTAGAAAATGACAGTGATGCCTCCACGAGCAGAAGTCTTCCAAGCACTCCTTCATCTAATACACGTTTGACTGCTTGATGCTGAGCTTCAAAGCGCCGTTGAGAGATAACGGACAGTGTAACTCCACGTTCTTTTGCCGTACGTACAAGTTCAGCAGCATCATGCGTGTTCATCGCGATCGGTTTTTCCAAAACTAGATGCTTTCCAGCGTTCAAAACGTCTAGCCCAATGCGAGCATGACTTCCGCTTGAAGTCGTCACACAGACGATATCTACATCCGGACTATGGATCAACTCTTGATAGTCGGTCGTCCAGGCGCAATTCTCCTGCTTCGCAATCGCTTTCACTCTTGCTTCTTTACGGCTGGAAACAAAGGTTAAGCTTGCGTCCTCTATCTCGCGGATTGCCTCGATATGAAAGTCAGCGACGGATCCACATCCAATAATGCCAAATCTCCACTTTGTCATAGTGCTATACCTCACTTAGAAGCGCACGCAGCGCATCGAGTGTCATACGAGTACCCGTCATCTGACTTCCACCCTCAGGAATGAAATGCGTTTCGATGGTGAAGAGTCCATCATATCCGTCTGCTAACAATGTTTTGAGATGTGGAATCACTGGTACGCTGCCTGAGCCAAGTGGCACACAACGTGCTGTACCGTCTGCGCAGATATATGCATCCTTTAGATGAACATGAGCCAATGTATCCTTCATGAATCCGTAACCTGCCGGAAAAGCTTCACGACCGCCGTATGACTCGTTGCCCGGGTCCCACAATCCCCTTAAAGCGGATGAATCGACACTGCGAACAATGGCAGCAACTTCTTCCGCAAAGCCGCCATTGCAGGAAGGCTCATTCTCAAGCAAAAGCTGCACGCTTTCTCGCTGGGCTTCTTGAGCAGCTTGCCGCAGATGATGGACAACATCTTCCCTATAGAGCTGCGGATCCGCTTCACGCCAAAATGAAAAAATACGAATCCGTGTCGTGCCTAGCAGCTTAGCTAGCTGGATCACGCGTTTCAGCTTGTCAAAGTGCGCATCCACGCTCTCTTCTTTCTGGCCGAATGTGTCTCCTGAGGCAATCGGTCTGCTCGGATCCAACGCACATTTAAACAAGGGAGAAGCAATCGCGGAAATGAATAACCCGCGGGTTTCGACCTGACGCCGGACTTCCATTGCTTGATCGTCATTTAGAGTGACGACATTCAGTCCGTTAATGACACGGACTTCAACATGCTTTAAACCCTGTTCAACTGCCCAATCCAACGCTTCCTCGAAATTAGCTGAAACCTCATCCGTCAAAACTCCCAATCGTTCCAACATCAAAATGTAAATCCCACCATTCCTTTTGTTCTACCCACAGTGCTTTGCCTTCTTGTTTCTTGATTCTTATCATATCAATTAAGTTTTATGAAAAGTTGACGTTTTTTTCGAAGTAAATTTACATTTTTTTAGTTAACACTCCGCTGGAATATTTAAAAATAGAAAAAAGTCAACCGATCATAGACTGGCTGACTTTTCCTGTTATTATTGAGTTCTAGTTTCTCAAAGCGTCATAGCATGCCCATGCCTTGCCAAATACGCTTCCTTTTCTTTATAATCCGGCATAATGCTTCCTACACGTCTCCAAAATGATCGATCATGATTCATATGAAGGAGATGACATAGTTCATGGATGATGACATAATCAATAACTTCAACTGGAGCCATGGCTAACCGATAATTGAAGGTTATTTTTTTATCCGAGCTGCAGCTTCCCCACTTAGTTTTGGACTCATCTACTTCAATCGTTTTGGGTTTTACTTTCAGTTGTGTTTGATAAATTTTGATTCGTTCCCCAATAATCTTCTTACAGCTTGAGAAATAGAACTTTTTAAGATTCATTTTCAATTCTTCTTCATTTAGCTCATTCGTCTCAATTAACTCATGGAGATAATAATATTTCCCAAGATGAAGGAACTTTCCGTTATCTTGATACTCTCTTGTTTTCGGGATTTCTCGAGCTTTCGCAATGAGTTGTAAATTCTCTAAGATCGTTTTCCCATGATGTTGCACAGCACTCATAACCATTTCCCTACTTGTATCATTAGGAGCTTTAACGGTTATGAAACCCATAGAATCGATATGGATCACAATCTTTTTTCTAATTCCATATTGAACATTAAATTCTATCGTATTATTTTCAAAATTTATTTTCATAATCATCATCGTTCCTATAAGGTTATTTATAAATCGTATAAAAGTATCAAATCACTAATCCGTTTATTTTGCAAATCAAAAAAAACGCTTGATCCCTGAGTTAAGGGACCATGCGTTTCTCAAATGGTGACAGTTTAGTTCTCATTTATCCGTAGTAGCAGGATGCTTGTTCTGAACCTACATACGTAGTGTTTGAAGCGCCCCACTCCATGCGATCACTTGATCCAGCATAAGTTTGATATTTCCGAGATGTAATTCTGCTGGCTTAAATGTGCTATAATTCTCAAAATCGGTAAATATAGATAAGGTTGGATGTGCTTTCACGTCAGCAATTAGTAATTCTCCTAATATTCCTCTCAAATGTTCAGCCGCTCGCGCGCCACCCGTTGACCCATAACTAATGATACCCGCAGCTTTGTTATTCCATTCCACACGAGCTGAATCGAGTGCATTTTTTAAAACACCAGTAATGCTGTGATTGTATTCTGGCGTAATAAACACAAAACCATCAAGGCTATTCAATCTTTCAGTCCAACTTTTAATTTGTTCTTCGCTACCCGGTTCACCAAAAAAGGGTAATTTGTAATCTGCGATATCCACGATTTCATAGCTTGCATCTCCGCGTTTATCTGCAATTTCTTTGACCCAATTCCCCACTTGTGGACTCATCCGCCCAGGTCTAGTACTTCCCAATATGATTCCAATTTTCAACATATAAAGAACCTCCTCGATATAAATTCCTATTTTGAGTGTATGATTTGATTCTGCATGTATTCTTATGGGAAAAATTCACTTCAATCGGAAATTAGTTGCCTTGTATTTGGCGCCACATTGTCATCATATCGATCCAACCACGATGTTCGGCAATCTTACCATCTACGACTCGATATTGACGGTAAAGCGTGACATCAATTGAATTACCCGTAGGTGAGTTTCCAAAAAACACCCCTTTATGCGTACCTTTCACAACCATTCTTACGATCACCTTCTCCCCTTGAGCAATGATCTCTTCAACTGTGTAGAGTTTATCAGGAAACGCCTCTAATATTTTTCCAGCAAATTGTTTCAGACCTTCTTTTGATTGATAAGAGTGTTCTTGATAATCGGTTGACAAAAATTGTTCCGTACAATCCATATCACTTTGATTCCAAAAAGCCTCGATAAAAGCTGATACCGTCTCAATATTTTTCTGTTCAATAGTTATCACAATAAAACATCTCCTTTGTTTTGGTTAATTGGCTTTAATTTGAGGCAAAAGTGTCGCTGTATCGAACCATCCACGATGCTCAACAATCTGGCCATCTACTACACGAAATTCACGAAACTGAGTGGCCTTTACGGAATTGCCTGTAGGTGAATTTCCTGCAAACGTACCTTTATGCGTAGCAGTCATAAAGATTCTAGCTATTACCTTTTCTCCTTGGGCAATGACCTCTTCCACTGCGTAGTGTTTATCAGGAAATGCCTCCCCTATTTGTTTAGAAAAGAATTGATCGGTACAATCTAAATCGTTTTGATTCGATAAAGCTTCAATAAACGCGGTTACCGTTTCAATGTTCTTTTGTTCAATCGTTTTCATAATCAAACATCTCCTTTTTTGTGCTTACATGAAATGCTTTGAGACAACAATGGTGTTCAAATTGGCGATTATGTTAAAATAATTAGTCGAGTTAGTTGGGTCTATTTGTCGCCGGCTGACAAACAAACTTGTTTGTGCTAATATGTGACTATACTGTCACCTTTATAATACGTTACCATTTGGTAACATGTCAAGCGCAAAAAAAGCATGCTTGTAAGCATACTGTGAGAAGGAGGCGTTCCAAGTAGATAACGATATATTTAAGGCACTTGCTGATCCCAGCCGTCGCACACTCTTAGACCTGCTTCACGCAACTGATGGGCGAACGTTGAACGATCTTTGTACCCCATTGCAAATGTCAAGATTTGGAGTAATGAAGCATCTTAATATTTTGGAGGAAGCTAACCTCATTACCACCAGAAAAGTTGGCAGGGAAAAGCTGCATTATCTAAATTCAGTGCCCATACGGCAAATATACGACCGATGGGTGAGCAAATACGCCGAACCCTGGGCTATCGAATTAACATCACTTAAAAACGAATTGGAGCGTGAATCAACTATGGAGAACAAACCTCGGCATGTTAACCGAATTGCCATTAAAGCGACACCCGAGCAAGTGTGGCAAGCCATTACAGATCCGGCCAAGACATCAAAGTTTTGGTACAATTGCTCGATCAGGTCCAACTGGGAAATCGGCTCCTCGTTCGAACTATGGAACCCAGAGGAGAAAAAACTAGCAGCTGGGATCATTCTCGAAATGACACCTCCACATAAGTTGGTTATGAGTTGGCAGTTCCCCGCGTTTCCAGACACGGCCTCTGAGAGCCCTTCACGTATTACGTGGGAAATCGATTCTCATTCCGAGTTAGTCGGTGTGACCCTGGTAACAGTCGTGCATGATGAATTTGAACAAGCAGCAAACACCGCAAAAATTCTTGAAATGGGTCTACCGATAGTACTTTCGGGAATGAAGACATTGCTTGAAACCGGGTCAACACTCACCTAGTGATTGATAATAGTAAACAGGAAAACGACGCCTCTTTATAGGAGCGTCGCTTTTATTTGTCCTTCTGTGAACATTATACAACTTGGTACCTTGATTTAGGCTTACATTACTCGAATAAATTGCTTGATCTTGGAAACTCTAATTCAATGAAAGGAGGTTCAAACATGGTTGAGTACACAAATATTCAAGATAATTCCGAAGAAATAATGAATTGTATTGTTAACTGCGACACCAACACCGAGCAAGATCAGAAAAAAGTAGATAAAAACCTTTTGAACAGTATCCCGAACGAAGAAGAATATATCGATGAACCTTAATTCGCTAACCGCCAAACATGGCGGTTTTATTTTATTTATGACTGCATTCTGGATATCTCGCCTTACTTCGCGCCTCTCTTCTCTCCCGTCCATAAAAATGTAGCTGCCGCGCCTGCAGGAAGCGTGTATGAAAAAGACTTGCTGCCCCGCATCACCTTGAACGACCTGCTCTCCGCAGCCGAATTAAACGCGATGAGCACCTCGGATCCGTCAAGATTTCGGAAAGCGACATCCTCGATATTTCCGCTGCCAAGCGTGTTCGAATCAATCCTATATGCTCCTGCCCTTACAAACTTACTCGCATGCCCAAATGCATAAAACTCCGGGTTATAAGAGATCGCCCCGTTCTTTTGATCGATTTTCACGAAACCGCGACAATCGGGACAGCCCCCGTTCTTGGGCCCGAACGATTCATCAAGGGCCAAATTCCACTTCAGCACCGTCTTTGCCCAATAGCGAGTCGAGCCGATAATGAGGTTCTGCATATCCCATTTCAGACTGCCTGCGAAATCAGGGGCCCATTCTCCGCCTGAGCTCTCCGTGAAGTAAATATCTTTGTTCGGAAACAAATCGTGCACCTTCTGCTGGCTGGACACATCACCTGCATAGCCGTGGAAAGCCGATCCAGCAATGTATTTGTTTGCTTCCGGGTCGATCAGAATCTGTATCGGGTAGTAGGGTTCATCCCAGTTGTGATCCCATATCACGATCTTCGTTCCAA
This sequence comes from Paenibacillus sp. JT22N1, assembly GCF_059692155.1. Taxonomy (NCBI): domain Bacteria; kingdom Bacillati; phylum Bacillota; class Bacilli; order Caryophanales; family Paenibacillaceae; genus Paenibacillus; species Paenibacillus sp. JT22N1. The sequence continues at coordinate 136,953 of NZ_JCAUAW010000013.1, read as the reverse complement.
GCTTTGCCTTCTCGAAGGCCGGACCCAGATGCGATTTGATAAAATTCGCTTGGTCCGCCGGTTCCATCCTCATGCCCGGGTATCCGTCAGGCTCGAAGTGGGGCTCATTCTGCGGTGTAATAGCATCGATTGATAGCCCTTCTGCTGCATAGGCCTGAACGAACTTCGTGAAATAATCAGCGTAGGCTTGATAAAAGTCGGGATTCAAGCTTCCTTTAATCAAGGATCCTGACGTCTTCATCCAGGCCGGTGCGCTCCAGGGAGAGCCCATGATTTTCAAGTCCGGATTGAGTTCCTTGGCCTTGCTCAGGGTCGGGATGATGTATGCTTTGTCATATCGATCGAAAAGTTCTGCAGCTTCGGATCCGTCTGCCCTTCTGGCATATCATCGTACGTGTAGCTCTTTAACGAGAAATCCGTGGCTCCCATTGGGAGCCGCAAATAACTTATGCCGATGCCTTGCTTATGATCGAACAACTTATTCATCAGATCACTTCTTTGCTCAGGATTCAGCTTGTTTGCAATCAACCAGGCGGACGAATCCGTCATAGCCGCACCGAAACCGTCGATCTGCTGATACACCTTCTCTCCATCGATGACAATGGTAGAATCATTCGGTGTGTTGTCCTTTACCCAAGCCAGATCCGCTTCTTGATGAAGCAGCTTACTTTGATCGGCTGTGGTAATCCACACGTTCACTGGGCTTTGCGATGAATGAAGACCGTACTTAAGGAAGCCGAGCATCGCTATCAGTACAATGATAATGCCCACCACAATCGGTGTTCGCATTAATTTTCTCATCATTGTTCCCACTTAAAAGTAACTGCCGCTTCCCCATCAATCTTGTATTCGAAGGTCCTTTCATGGATTGCAACGGCGAACGTTTTCGGCTTCGTAGTCCGATTTGAAACAATCAACACCTTGGAACCATCCTCATTGCGAAACGCTACCGTTTCTAAGTCATCTTCAAACGTATTCGAAGCGATCCGATAAGCACCCGGACTCACGAACTTGCTGATATGGCCAAGAGTGTAGTAATCAAGATTATAAGTAAGCTCCCCTGTCTGCTGATTGATCTTGACCACGCCGCGGCACGTGCTTCGCGACAGGACGGTAGGCCCGTTGTTCTCATCCAGAGCTATGTTCCACCAAATAACAGACTTCGACCAGTTTCTTGTCGTGCGGATCACATGCTTCATTTGGTCCATGAAAGCGTCGTGGAACGGCGGAATCCACTGCCCTCCGGACGCCTCGGTAAACCAAACATCCTTGTCCGGGAACTGCTCCTTGATCTGCGACATGGCCTCATGCCGCCCTCCATACACGTGCCATGCGGTTCCCGCGACATACTTGCTTGCTTCGGGGTCTTCGTAGATCTCGCGAGGATGGCCGGGGACGTCCCAGTTATGGTCATAGCACATGATCTTGGTCGTCTGCTCCCGCTTAGCCAGCCGTGGTCCCAAATGTGACTTGATAAACGCGGCTTCTTCTGCCGGCTTCACAATCATACCCGGGTATTCCTTCGGCTCGTAGCCCGGTTCATTTTGCATTGTAACGGCATAGATCGGAATCCCTTCTGCTTGATAGGCATCTAGAAACTTGACGAAATAGTCTGCGTAAATCCCGTAGCAATCCGGCTTCAACGTGCCGCCGATCATCGCGTCGGAAGTCTTCATCCAGCCCGGTGCGCTCCATGGCGAAGCCATCACCTTGAGCTCAGGGTTCAGCTGCAAAGCCTGATGGAGAACAGGTAAAATGTAATTCCGATCGTGATTGATTGAAAACCGCGCAAGCTCATAGTCGCTTTCTCCAGGCTCAACATCGTCATAGCTATAGATCTTCCACGCGAAATCACTTGCTCCCATCGGCTGACGTATGAACGAAACCCCAATGCCCTCTTCCCGGTCAAAAAGCTTCCGCATGAGTTCATCTCTAAGCTCCTCGGATAAAGCATGAACCACTAGCCAGGCTGAAGCATCGGTAAAAGAAGCTCCAAAACCGTCCATCTGTTGATAGGTGACCGCCTCGTCAATGGTGATGACGTAATCAGTAATTACCTTATTGCTTTCAGAAAATGTAATCGATTCCATTTGCACCAGTTTTTTCGACCCATCAATCGTTGATTGCCATACTTGTACGGTGGTCATTATGCCAGCTCCTCTACAAATTCTAAAAAACAAGAGGCCAACGGCCAGCGCAGGCGTTAACGCCTGATGCTGCCCTTTCGGCCCCATGCTCTTTGCTTGTTATTCTTACTTAATGCCTTTTTCGTCGTAGTAAGCCGTAGCTTGCTTCTTCACATAATCGAGAACTTTATCGATGCCAGCAGATTTCAGTTTATCCTGGTAAGTCTTGAGTGCTTGGTCCACATTCGGTACCAAACCCATCATGAGCGGCTTGCCGTATTGATCGATAACTTGATTGACAGCAGCGTACTCTGTCTTCACTGCATCGTAGTCCATGGATATCGGCGAGAAAATGTCTGGCTTGCTCATCTTGGAGAATTCTTCGTTCAGCTTATCCAGACCGTCCCAACCGCCGACGCCCGCTTTCATAAGCGGCTTGTTTCTCCAGCCCCAATCCGCGATACCGTAGCCTTGAACCTTCGCAGCATCCTGGGTTTTGGAAGGAGTGACGATATTTTTACCGTCGTTGATCAAATCATAGTGATAGCCCTCAAGGCCGTAGGTGATCAGGTTATAATACTTCGCATCGGTTCTGATCTTCTCCAGTACCATGAGCGAACGCTCCGGGTTGGCTGCGCTTTTCGGAATCGCCATACCATTGGCAATACCCATCGTCGGCATAGCGAAGCCTTGCATGCGTGTGTACGGGAAGTATCCGATCTCCACCTTCGGATCTTTCTTCTGAACGTCAGTGATGAATCCAGCTGCGCCCGGAGGGTTGCGCCAGTAAATAGCACCTGTGCCCGTCTTGATCAGATCGCCAGCTTCTTGTTTAGAGGACAGTGTGTTCTTTGACCAGTAGCCTTTGTCCGCCCATTCCTTCATTTTCTTCACCCAAGCCTCATATTCCGGTGTGAATGGGTAAGCGACAATATCTCTTGGGCTGTTATAGTTTTTAGCTACTACAACACCGCTCTCACCACCGATTGTCTGGTAGCCTTGAACTGCGGAGAATAAAGTGCTAATTTCGTTCCATGCACTTCCGTTGATCGGGATAACGTTCTGCTTATTTTTCTTGACGCCATCCAAATACGCCTCGATGGAAGCCAGATCTTTGATTTCTGGAAGGTTCAACTCTTTTCTCCAGTCCTCGCGGTAGACAATTCCGTTCGGCGTGTATTCCGGGTTCGTGTTGGGAACCGCGTAAATTTTACCGCCGATGGTGACGTCACTCCAATCCTGCGCCGAAACTTGCTTTTGAACCTGAGGCGCATACTTGGGAAGCAGAGCAGTCAGATCCGTGAATGCACCCTGTTTGGCATACTTGAAGTAGCCTGCCCATGAGGAGGCAAAGATCATATCGATTTTCTCACCAGCTGTCAGCAGCAGGTTGTACTTGGTTTGCCAATCGTTCCAAGTGGTGAAGTTCAATTTAACCGTTGCGTTCAGATCCTTCTTCAGCATTTTATTGAATTCGTCCATAACCTTAGGTGTATCCTTATTGGCATCACCTACCAAATACCATACGAGCTCAACCGATTTTGAAATATCCGGTCCTGTCGCTGCAGGCGCTGCGCTTTGGTTTCCTTCCGTCTTCGCAGGTGTAGTTGTATCAGGCTTTGTTCCGGTACTGCTGCTGCAACCCGACAAAGTGATTGCAGCCAGCATGACGCCTGCTAGAATAGTTCCGATCTTTCTTTTCATTTATGACTCCTCCTTAAAAGTGGACAAACGATATCTATGTTAGCCGTTAAACCGGTTCTAACCTTTGACTGCGCCGATAGTCAGTCCTTTGACGAAGTACTTTTGCACAAATGGATACAGAAGTACGATCGGCCCTGTAACGACGACGGCAACTGCCATCTTCAGCGTCTCGGCAGGGGCTTTGAAATTGACGGCAGCCAAATTTGCGGCGATGTCCGTACGCAGTACGGCGGCATTCGCTAGAATCTTGTACAAAAAGAACTGCAGCGGAAACTTGCTTTCCGTCGTGATGAAGATGTTGGCGGTAAACCAATCGTTCCAATAGCCAAGAGCAAGGAACAATCCGATCGTAGCTAGCCCTGGTGTTGATAAGGGAAGGATCAGGCGGCTGTAGATCGTAAAATCGTTTGCGCCGTCGATTCGAGCCGACTCAACGATGGAGTCAGGAATCGATTTCATAAAGTTCTTCATAAGAATGATATTCCAGGCACTAATGAGTGCGGGAATCAACATGGCCAGATAGCTGTCTTTCCAATCCAGATACTTAACGATAAGAATGTACCATGGGATCAAGCCCCCGCTGAACAATGTCGTAAAGTACATGAAGAATGCGACTGAGTTACGGTATTTGAAATCTTTACGAGCGAGCACGTATCCCGCCATGGACGTAAGGAACAAGCCGAAGATTGTTCCAATGACGGTAAGGCAAATTGTCACCCCATAGGCGCGGAAAATTTGCTCAGGGTTGGTGAAGACCGCCTTGTATGCGTCGATAGATAGGTCGTTCGGCCAAAGCTTAAACCCTTCCCCGATGATTTCATTCTCCGACGTAAACGAACCCGAAATAATTAACCAGAACGGCAGCAGGCAGAGTATGGTCAAGATCGCTACCGTTCCATAAGCGATGACCATAAAAGCCATCGTCGCCGAGTCTTTTTTGCGTCTCACGGTAGTCCCTCCTAAGAGTTTTGCTTCAGCAAAACTGGCTTCGTAAGCATTTGCTTAGAACAATGCGTAATCTTCGCGGACTTTTTTCACAATAAAGTTGACCGTCATCACTAACAGGAAGCCAAAGAACGATTGGTACAAGCCTGCAGCCGATCCCATTCCAATGTCAAAATTGACCGCCAACGCCCGATATACATAGGTATCGATAATGTCCGTCGCATCATACAACATGCCGTTGTTGCCGATGATCTGATAGAACAGGTCAAACTGCCCTTTGAGAATACCGCCAAGACTGAAAATGACGAGCAAAATAAAGGTTGGGGTTAAAAGCGGAATCGTGATATGACGAATTTGTTGAAAAATATGAGCTCCGTCAATTTCCGCTGCTTCGTAATACTCATCGCTGATGCTCATAATGGCGGCCAAGTAAATAACCGTTCCGTACCCGAGACCTTTCCAGACATTGAAGAAGACAATGATGTACTTCCACGGTTCCGTATTCAAATAGAAGTCATACGGCTGCGCCCCTAGCTGTTTCAACAAAGTATTGATAACGCCGGTATCGGAGTTAAACAAGTTGAAAACGAAAGCGCCTACAAGAACCCACGAAATGAAAAACGGCAGAAACATAATGGATTGCGTTGCTTTCTTAAAATATTTGTTGGCAATCTGGCTTAAGAAGATCGCACAGACCAACTGCAGGAAGTTACCGATAAAAATAAAGGCCAAATTATACACGACCGTATTTTTCGTCAAGTTCCATAGCGTACCTGATTGATACAAAAACTTAAAGTTCATCATACCGATGAATTCGCTTCCAAATATCCCACCGTCGAAGCTGAACTTCGTGAAGGCCAGATAAATTCCCGCCATAGGAATATAGCTGAATACGATAAAAAAAAGGATCGCAGGAGCTACCATCAGAAACATGATTTTGTTCCTGGACAATTCCGCCCAGAAGCCTTTTAAAGCTGTCATCGCTTACTCACCTCCGAACTCTTGGATTGTGTTTGTTGTTTGCAAGGCCAATCTTAGGCCTTCTACCAAGGCTGGAGCAACTATAAATATGCGATCATTATCATTTTTTGCTTCATTATGAAGAGCTTTTCTCCGCATCAGATCACTTTTTCCGATGTTTGGGAACTCAACTGATCTCTCGAACCCCTTCTTCCTGCAATCGTCCGTTTTTGCGGAAGTCAACCGGTGTTACACCGTTGATTTTTTTAAACGCTTTGTAGAAATACGGACTGTTTGAAAAACCTGATTTTTCCGCAATATCCCCTATGGGAAGCTCAGTTGTAAGCAATAACGTTCTCGCTTGGTCCATTCTTACTTCAATGATGTAATTCAGAATCGTGTTTAACGTATGTTTCTTAAATAACCGTCCGATATAGGTTGCGGACAACCCCATCTCCTCGGCAATGGATTCCAAGGAGAGCTCTTGAAACATATATTTCTGCTGCACAATAGCGATGATTTTACCCACCACTTCGTCGTGCCTTGTGTTCTTCTTCTCTTCCAGGCTGGCTGATACACGCTCAAATACATCGAAGAACGGACGGTACATGTCCTCGACTAGTTCCGCATCGTTAAGACTGGAAAGCAGCGCATTGATATTCAAATCCCAGAAGATATCGTTATTCTTTTGAATCGTGGAAACTGCGTTGTTCACGGCAAATGCCAAGTGCGATACAGCCAGATGATATGACATATAGGAATAACCGGCCGTTTCTTCGACGATCTCGCGGAATATGCGCGATGCTTCGGTAATTCGACCCATCATTAGCTCTTCGATCAGCACCTTCTCTTTGGAGATCGGGTACACATAAGATTTGGCCTTCAGCGACTCGATTTGCTCCGCGTAAATAAGACACTCATGACCGAAGAAAAGCCGATGGAATAAGGCTGCCGTCGCCTGAGTGTACAAGCGGCTGACGCTTCGAGCATCATCACCGGTCATACTCACCGCAATTGAAACGGATACTTTAATGTAATCCGACACAAAGGATTGAATTTGACGCCATAGGCTCTCTGGCAGGACAGAATGACTATTCGGAGCGGGTTCCTCTATATTGAGTAGAATCGCAATACGGTCATCTCCCATATCAACGGCAAAGGAAGGACAGTAGGCATTCAATAACTCTTGAGCGATGTTCATAATCCCAATCTTGAGCAGGCTCCTGTCGCCGACGCTGTATCTCTCCACTAGCTCCCGATAACCGTCAATCTTCAGCACCGTCACGGCAAAATGATTCTTGGCATCCAAATGAATTTCATACAACCTGAACTTCTCGTCCAGGCAATGAGGATTACTGCTGCCCGATCCCAGAAGCAGATTGCGAACCAGATCTTGTCGCAGCGCCATGGAATGGTTTCTTCGTTCCGTCTCAAGTGTTGTCAGCTTCACTAACTTGCGGTTTACATTCAAGGACAATTTTCGCGAAATCAGGTAGGAAGTCAGAAGTCCAAGAAGTAGAATAGCAACTGCGATTGCAATCGTATAGAGCCTCATATGATTAATGCCGCTCGTTATGGCGCTGTAAGGGGCAATTCTAATATATCGCCAGCCCAGAACATCAGGAGCTGTATACGTCACTAAGGATTTAACCCCATCCACATCGGAGACGAAATATCCTTCAGATTCGCCGCTTCCGAGCACCACTTGGATGTACGGTTTATGGGTAAGGTCCGTCAGCATAGCATTCTTCCAGCTGTTCGTGACGAGGACTCCGCGATCGTTGATGATAAACGTATTTTTGTCCGAAGTGGCGATCATACCATCGATATTTTTGTGCATCTGCGTTTCGGATATATTAACGATAATGACGTTCTTTTCATCTTTATGGGAAAGAGTGTCGTACAACAGGAAGGTATAACAATCCCGTTCCTTCTCTTGATTGTTCAGCATGAGGCTCTCAAACGGAATTTTACGCGGGATTGGCATTAACGTCTTGTAATCCGAAACATGCTTAACCATTTCTACGGCTGTCGTATCGTAAAACTCATTCGATTTCCAAACCGAATTAGCACTGATCTCTGCGCTCGTATAAAACGTATCTGTCTGGTAGTTATATATGTAGATGGAATCAATAAAAAGGGATGTAGCTCGATAGGAGTTCAGTTGAGCCATCGCCGTACTTGTATCGAGAGGATCTCCTGACGAAAAGTAAAGCAACTTGGACACATTCATGTCGTTATATATTTGTTTGGCAAACGTGTTGGCGTTAACCGCCATGATGGAAGCTTCTTGGCTTGTTTGTGCTAGATTATTCAATGTGGATCTGTACGTCTGGTTGAGGGAAATATCTTCGAAATAAACATGTAGAATTCCCGACAGCATCACAATCGTTAAAGCGATGGTCAACGTAAAAGACCGAAAAATAGAAGCGGAGAATTTCACGTTGGAATTGGACGTTTTTATTTTCAACATCGTCACCTCGTTAATTGAAATCGATTTCATTTAATTATAAACTAGCATGAAACCGTATTCAATTTGTTTTTACATTCGTTTTTATATCTCAATATCAGCTTTCAAACCGCTGTCATGATGTATATGATAGGTTAGATGCATCCTTTGTTGAAATCGATTTCAATCTAACTTATACTTGGTGTACAGAGCACACAATATGTTTACTATGGATAGAAGGTTGATACTCATGGATATGAAATTCAAAATTGTTGACGTCGCCACCAGAGCAGGAGTTGCTCCCGCTACGGTTTCACGCGTTCTCAATGACAGCAGTAAGGTTACGCCTAAAACAAGAGACAAAGTCATGAAAATCATTAATGAACTCGGTTATCAACCCAATGCCGCCGCAAAAAATCTTCGTTCGCAAAAAACAATGACAATAGGGGTCATTGTTCCTGATATCAGCAACTCCTACTTTTCCGAAATCATTAAAGGTATTGAAAACATTGCTTATTCAAAGAAGTATAAAGTGGTGATTTGTGATACCGAAAATAATGAAGAAAAAGAACTAGAATTCTTGAATTTGTTAACTACACGCACCATCGACGGCGTCATTATGGTTGCACCCATGATATCTAACGAAGTCATCTTACAAATTGCCGATAATGGGTATACCATTGGCATTGTTGGAAAGCAGATTGATCATGACCGAATCCCCTGCATTGTAACTGATAATGTGAAATTTTCGATGAAGGTTATAACTCATTTAGTGGAACTTGGCCATCAAGAGATTGCATTTATTAACGGGTCTGCCCATGCTGTTGACAGTTATGATCGTTTAGAAGGCTATTTGAAAGCTTTAAGAGAGCATCACATTCCGTTTCGTCCCGAATTAATTGAAAACGGCAACTTTAATGAAACGGGCGGATATGAAGCCATTCATCGACTTTTTGCTAAAAAGATACCCTTTACTGCCGTTTATTCAGCAAATGACGAGATGGCACTTGGCGTATATCGGGCATGCTCAGAACTTGGTATCCAAATCCCGATGCAGTTAGCTGTTGTCGGGGTAGATAATAATCGAATCAGTAAATATATCACCCCTCCGTTAAGCACAGTGAATCAGCCGAAGTACACCATGGGTGCTCTTCTCGTCGAGAAATTAATCGACATGATGAATGAGAACGAATATGCGGAGAATCGTGTTTTTAAAGTGGATTCTGAACTACTGATACGCGGCTCCTCCGACTATGAAAAAAATGGGCAGGAATGATCCCCTGTCCATTTTTTAACTATTTAATTCCCCCGCAATTTTTCAACACGAATTTCTAAATCTTTTGATCATAAAAAAAGCATCCGGCCTTCAACAATGGCCGGATGCTTTTGCATCTACAATATGTTAATGTTCGTTACTTCGCGGACCATGCCTTGATCAAAGCGTTGGCGTCAGCCGTGAGGATGGTCTTTACTGTTTCGGAGATGTTCTCCACCATCGACTTGTTATTCAGATGCTTCAGGAAATCCTGCATATGTTTAGCCGCTTTGTCTTTGTCGCCTTTGCCCAATTGATGCAGCGCCTGATCCAGGCTGTTGCGCAATTGGTTAACCAGCGGTCCCTTCAATTCGCCGGCATTGGCATAGCGGTCAATCAAGCTGGACAACCCTTCGGGGGTGGCTGCAATGGTAAAACGGACAGATTCATCCGTCTTATTGCCGGCTTGATCGGTGATGACAATCTTCAGACTATGGAGGCCAGGCTTGCCGGCCAAATCAACGGAAGTGCCGTTGTCCAAACGCTTTCCGTCCAGCACAAGTTCCTGGTTCGCTATACCGGAAAGTGGATCGCTCGCATTCAAGAGCAGCGCAATCGGACGGTCGTCGGAGAAAACAGCGCCTTCCGCAAGCGGTTCCCCGTTTGCCGTCAGCACAAAGGTCGGCTTCGTTTTGTCAATCTGGACGATTAGCTCCTTCGTTTGCTCGATGTTGCCTGCAGCGTCGACCGAGCGGAACTGCAGCCGATACACGCCTTCGTTATTGAAAGCGATTGACCCGATATAGGTTTGCCATTCCGAGTTATCCCCCACCTTGTATTCCGTTTTCGCTACAGCGGAGAGATCGTCATGTGCCGTCAGTGCAACGGACCCATCCGTGTTCAGCCAGCCGTTCCGCAGCGCCGGTTCGATCCGTGCTTCCGTTTTGGGCGGAGTCACATCTTGCGGATCTATCACTAAGGTCGGTGCCGAAATCATAAACTTGCGAGAGTTCGGGTCAGTTCCCTTTGACCTTACGGCAATTTTGGACACATCGGTTATGCTACTTGGTAAAGTATAGCTTGTTACGCCTTCCGGTAAGTCAGCAAGTACTATTGTGCCATTATAAACTGTATAACCTTCGCTTAAGATATTGGAGTCCCACTTCAGTATTTTAGCTGAGCTGTTAGTTTCAATAGTAAGATTCTGTGGAGGAATTGGCGCATTAAACACTTGAACCTGTGTAAGGCGTGGAGGTCCTGTTAGATCCGTACCGGAATTGCCGCCGGATGCGTTCTCTACCGTTACCTTTATATATCTGGAATGATAGGTTTTACCCAGGTTAATTGGGTGGGAACCATCTTCCAAATCAGTACCTCCATTATCGTTGCCTGTTGCATACGTATAACCTTGGGTAGACTGTCTATCCACTTGTTTAAACGACATTGCGTCAAATTCGGCAGCCGATGTATGGTTTCCAAAATCATCAGATACATAAACGGTTGCGCCTTTTAACCTGGTGGATTTTGCAAATAGTCTTAATTGGCTAAAATCCATGGCCTGGCCAAGGTCAATGACGAAACTGCCTTTTCTCTCTCCGTCGGTACCTAGCCATGAATAATTTCCGATTTGATTCAGACTGGTGACGTTGGTTACATTCCATTTTGTCGGGTCTTCCAATACACCGTTCACCAGTTTGTTTGCATTGCCGTATTCGTTAGCCATAGCAGATTGTATCTGAATCGGGTTGGCACCTTCTATCCGGCCTACGTTATACGTTTTTTTATTAAGGGCAAGGTTGACAGAAGACAAACCTGATGCCACCTTACTTATGGTGATATCGGCAAGTTGAAGCGAAGCGTCATAGGCAGAGTTGGTTCCGTTAGCGGAGCTGCGGTAAATGCCCCATTTGGGACGCAAATATTGATCAAATGCAGCTGGATACTCCGTCTCGAAGCCGCCTGTTCTTTCAGGTCTTCTCCATATGTCTTTCGTACCGTCGCTCGCACCTTTGTTTGTAAACACTTGATAAACATCCGGGCTATCAAAAGTGTATACCTTACCGGTTACCCTATCCGTAATCTTAATTGTGAACCAGCCGCTATCCGAAATAAGCGCGTTAAGTTCAACCTTAATCCAGTGGCCATCGATTTCTTTTAACGGAATTCTCATCATGGTCTTATCGCCGTCATATCGGTTATGATTCACGACCAGATCCCTGCTGTTCGTTCCCGAAATCGACATCGCGAGGATATAGGCGCCATTTTCTCCGCCGTTGTTTCCTCCCGGTAAAGTATCGGTCGCTTGACGATTCACAGCCTTCAACTGGAAGATATGTCGGAAGTTTGACTGATTCCACTGGTTGCCGTCCGGAATATTCCAAAGCCATTCATAGGAAACCAAGTCGCCTTCATAGGCTACAAAATCGCCGTTTGAATCTTCGCTGGGGCGAATTTCAATTCGCTGCCTGTCCGTGACAGCCGCTCCGTCAACCACATAGCCTAAATTCCGGTCAAAAACACCTTTGTGGCCATACTCGCCGTCACGAACCTTATCAAGGAATTCATTATTCAAACCTCTGCCGTTGGCAAGGACCTTGAACACATTTTTTTGCAAAGTACTATCCCAAATACTCTTAATATGGTCGTCGGCCGCAGTCGCCTGAGGCTGATTACCGTAAAAGTCGTGGTATGCGTCTCTTATCCTTTTAGTCACGCCTTCTACTGGCTCGTCCGTCCCCATTGCGCCGCCCAAAATGTTATAAGGAGATACGCCTTCAATTGCGTTCATCTTGATCGTCTTGTCATTCGTACCAAACCCGCGGGCTGTTACATCCAATGCAAATATGGATGGGTTACCGCTGTTAAAATGAAAGTTGAATTCATTCGTGCCGAGTGGCAGTTTGGCAAGGTATGGAAGCGAGAATGTAACCGTGCTGCCAGTTAACGAGTAATCGATATTCGGGCGAAGCGTAGTATCGCCTTTGGTAATGCTCGTTAGCGTCTGTCCGCTAGCAAAGCTTATATATGTAGATTTAGGTGCGACCTGATCCCATGTACTGTAGGTATCCTTAGCCGGTACCAGTTCGGTTGAATTAGATACCGAATCTTTGCCGTAGATAACCAAGCCGGATATACCCATCATTGAACTTGTATCATTTGCGCGCTTATCGCTAGGACCAACCAGTACTGTATTGATCATCACATAACGTGCTGTAAACGGATACAAGAATGTCTTGGTATCATAGCCCCATTGTTGTCCGTTGTAAGTTACATAAGACCATAAACCTTCCGTTTCCGTCCCGCCAGCCAACGTCCAGCCGGTTGCCTTCCAATTGTAATTGTTCGCCGTATCGGAGGCCGTGGGAGCACTTGCCCAAGAATTGGGGTCATTTGTGTAATAAACCTCAAATCTTGTTGCATTGCTTTGGATATTAGCAATTGTGTTAGGTATTTCAAGGTAAAGTTTATCAATCGTTTTTGGAGCGCCTAAGTCGAGGGTCAATGCCAATGAGGATGGCGAATAGTTACTCATATAGACATTTGAGCTTGAATTACGCCAGTAGCCGCTGCCTCCCGATCGCAAAGCGTCTACACCAGGATGATCAGCTGATTCCGAACTTACCTTGAGATTCACGCCTGCTTGTGGTGTAAAAAGAGACGGAGCCAACAGGTTGACTGAACCGGTTGCTGAGGGATTATAAACAGCATCCGTTACTGAAGAGTTGATTTTGTTGATATCTGGCGTATTGGCATGAACCGTTGATGCTGGAAGAACAGACAGATTAATAAACGAAAATGCAAGTGCAAATGAAAGAACTGAGCTTACTATCTTTTTTTGAACTTGTTGCTTAAACATTTGAAAGCCTCCTTATTTTCGTAATATTAAACGTCTACAGTTTCTGCGCCCATTTATTCGGAAGTGCCTGATTAAGCGTGTTTTCTGAGCTTAATCGTCACTCGCGCATGGGACGGTCTGCTGAGAAGTCGATTTTCGGCTTCTCAGACTCAACTGCGAGCTTCGGCTCGCCGAGCTCTCGCTGAAAGCGCGGTTTCCGCCCCTATTTGTTCGGGGCTGCCCGATTAAGCGCGTTTTCCGCGCTTAATCGTCACTCGCGCATGGGACGGTCTGCTGAGAAGTCGACTTTCGGCTTCTCAGACTCAACTGGCGAGCTTCGGCTCGCCGAGCTCTCGCTGAAAGCGCGGTTTCCGCGCCTATTTGTTCGGAGGTTTCCGAATAAGCGCGTTTTCCGAGCTTAATCCGCACGGACGTGCGAGACGGTCTGCTGAGAAGCCGATTTCTGGCTTCTCAGACTCAACTGGCGAGCTTCGGCTCGCCAAGCTCTCGCTGAAAGCGCGGTTTCCGCGCCTATAAAAAAACAATTCTGCTTACAACAAATAAAATCCGACTTTACTTCTTCACATTATGAACCCCTTCTTTCCTCATTTTTGCGATACTAGTAAACGCTTTCAATTACCATCATAATGAATCATTGAGATTTCTGTATTAGTTAATTTATGATACACATGGAATTTTTTACGATTTTACATGCGCTGATCTCTTAAGCAGCAAGCAAAGCAAAAACGCTCAACCTCCCCGACTGTAAATAATCGGCTTAAGTTAAACGTTTCATGCATCCTTATCTTATTCTCACTCTATTAATTTCACATTGAGAGGTATCAGAGACCCACTTTTCGTTTCTCCTCCCCCTCGTGTCTTCACCCACAACTCTTGTTGCTAGAACCATTTGAAAAATATCCCCTCCTATACCAACGGAAACTTTGGTTATAACGGTTGTTTCGTTTGTAATGTAATGATGTTGTCTGTTAACATTTTCCATGGGTATAAACGAAAGGAGGTTATTGGAACAGAATTTCATATTGCATTCAAAAATACAGTCAACATAACGGAGGAAATTACAATGTTAAAAATCGCAATAATAATTGGCAGCACGCGTCCAGGACGCAGAGGTGAGGCAGTCGCTCAATGGGTCCACGAGATCGCACAAAAACGCAGTGACGCTGAATACGAAATCGTGGATATTGCCGATTTCAATTTACCGCTATATGATGAACCGAAGCCTCCTGTACTGGCTCAGTATACGAAGCCGCATACGGTGGTTTGGTCGAAAGCAATCCATTCGTATGACGGCTTTGTTTTCGTAACACCTGAGTACAATCATGCTATCTCCGGCGCACTCAAAAACGCCATAGATTTTCTTTTTAATGAGTGGAAAGATAAGGCGGCAGGTATCGTCAGCTACGGCGGTGGCACAGGCGGTGCTCGTGCGGCAGAAAACCTGAGACTCATCTTAGGTGAGCTGCATGTGGCGGACGTACGTGCTCAGGTCACCCTTTCGCTCTTTACGGATTTCGAAAACTACAGCGTTGTGAAGCCCGCACCTCATCAGGAAGCAGCCGCCAACACGATGTTCGATCAAGTCGTCGCCTGGAGCGGCGCTTTAAAAACGTTGCGTTAAGATTCCAACCAACCGAATAAGAAATAAAAGCTGGATAGGGTTTCGCCTAATCCAGTTTTTTTATTGTTAAATCAGTATTTTGAGTTACGATTACTCTTATACTCTTCGATCTCAGCCCAAATAAAATAGATACTGGCTGTTCCCAGCTCCTCCTCTCCACTGCCTTTTATTACTTCTAAGTAACTATATGACTTCAAAGTGCGTACTTTTCATTCAACACGCAAAAGTGCACAATGATCATGAAACCACCACGAAGTAGGAGAGGATACTTTATGAAAACAAATGAAACCACGCCACACAAAACCGCTCTTGTTGTCGGAGCTAACGGCGTTATTGGAAGAAATCTTATCGCATATCTGGAGCAGCTTCACGACTGGGATATCATTGGTGTGTCACGGCGGGGTGGGGATTCCAACAACCGAGTCCGATATATAGCCGTCGACTTACTTAATGAAAATGATATCCGTGAGAAACTTGGAAGTCTAACGGAAGTCACCCATATCTTCTATGCTGCTTATCAAGATCGTCCTACCTGGGCCGAATTGGTCCCCCCAAACTTAGCCATGCTCGTCAACATCGTCAATGCGATTGAGCCAATCTCTCCTTACCTCCAGCATATTAGTCTCATGCAGGGCTACAAAGTATATGGCGCGCACCTCGGTCCCTTCAAGACACCAGCTCGGGAAACAGACGCCTATCACATGCCGCCTGAGTTTAATGTCGACCAACAGCAATTCCTTGAAAATCGGCAGAAAGGGAGCAGCTGGACCTGGTCGGCGCTTCGCCCTTCCGTCGTTTGCGGATACGCATTGGGCAATCCAATGAACCTAGCGATGGTTATCGCAATCTATGCTTCCATGTCGAAGGAACTCGGGTTGCCGCTACGTTTTCCCGGTAAGCCGGGAGCTTACAACAGCCTGCTGGAGATGACCGACGCGGGATTGTTGGCCAAGGCCACCGTCTGGGCAGCGACAGATGAACGTTGCGCGAATCAGGCCTTCAACATTACGAACGGAGATCTCTTCCGTTGGAACGAGCTTTGGCCAAAGATTGCCACGTATTTCGGTCTAGAAACTGCACCTCCGCTGCAGATGTCCTTGGATGTAGTTATGGCCGACAAGGAGTCGCTATGGAACACCATGGTGAAGAAGCATGGGTTAGTGGATAACAGCTATAGTGACGTTTCCTCCTGGCGGTTCGGTGACTTTGTGTTTTCTTGGGATTACGACTTTTTTGCTGACGGTACGAAAGCACGTCGTTTCGGTTTTCACGAGTTTATTGATACAGAAGCAATGTTCCTGAACATCTTCGAGGATTTGCGTCAACGCAAGGTTATTCCATGACCTAACACAAGAAACCGGCCTCTGAATTCCAGAGACCGGTTTCTGTCTTATTACTGATTATGTTCCATTCAAGCGTGGTAAATTTTCCAAGATATTGACCTTATCACCGTACACACGCTCAACATGCCTATCTCCCCATCTGCACATGATATGAAGAAGTTCCTTCAAACTCCAGCCATATTCGGTCAACTCATACTCGACTTTTGGGGGTACCTGGTTATATGAAATTCGGTTAACAACCCCATCCTCCTCTAGTTCTCGCAGCTGCTGGGTTAGCACTTTTTGAGTAACCGTTGGCATCAAGCTCATCAGCTCACCATTTCGTTTCGTACCGAACGTGAGATGGAACAAAATGACTGGCTTCCACTTGCCTCCGATCACTTCGAGCGTTACTTCCACTGCCGTATTATACGTTTTCCCCGGTTCCAGCATAGGATTTGCCTCGCCTCCCTGACCTTTACGATACCGTCTCAAGCTCGCGGGTGCAAGCCCTAAGTATTAACATTCGTTCTAATGTCTTCGTTGCGCCCGCTCTTCTCTTACTAAATTTGAGAAACCATAAATAAATGAGTTAAATATAGATAATGAAGAAGGCGAAACATGATGGACGATATGGCAACCAACATAGAAATAGGAATAAGTACTTTCTTGGAGACTACACCAGACCCAGTGACAGGAGGGGTCATCAGCCATGCCGAGCGGTTACGCAATGCGGTTGAAGAAGTCGTACTAGCTGATCAGGTCGGGTTGGATGTCTACTGCACAAAAATTTGGGGATAACGCGTTTCTTCCTGCATGTAAATGTCGGCACAATGCCGCTCCGTGAGGTCAAGCGGTCTATCGAATTGCTCGGCACCAAAGGTTGCGCCACTTGTGCGACAGGAGCTTGCCCGAAGCAAGGCAAAGAAATAAATGAGCTGTGGAGAGCCCCTCCCTCACCTATTCCAACAGAGAATATGAGCCTATGTTTGTATCATTGGACATAAAATAAATACAGTTCCTACTTTGTATGATCATAGTCGATTTGTCCGAAGTTGTTTGTTGCTGACGGAAGGATTCGTAAAATTTTCTAGACCTATGGAGGTTATGGTTATGATCGTATCCGAAGAAATTTATCAGTCCTACGGCATGGATAAAGATTCCTTTATTGCGTTTATGAAAGAAAGAAGTCAGAACACCGCTATCCGCACGCTAGGCATTGAAATTGTAGAGCTAACTCCAGATCGCGTTGTAATGACGATGCCTGTCGGACCGGCTACCCACCAACCAGCAGGGATTTTACATGGAGGGGCTTCTGTCTTATTGGCTGAGACCGCAGCTTCTATCGCTTCTGAAATTAATATCAATAAAGAGAAACATGCAGCTGCAGGACTTGAAATTAACGCCAATCACCTCAAAAGTAAGAAAGATGGTATCGTAACTGCTGTTGCAACTCCATTGCACAAGGGCAGGAAAACAATGGTTTGGGAAATTAAAATTTCCGATGAGAATAATCAACTCATATGTATTTCTCGCTGTACGGTCGCTATCATTGACAAAAAATAATTTGCTTAATAAAAATGAAGAGGCTGTCTTTAAGGACAGCCCCTTGTTTTGTCATAAAGCCTATCTCACAGTCATTTTCAGCGACTTTTTGCACAGCCTATTTTGTTGCAATGATGTATTTCATCGTTAGATTCAAGTTGAGGTAGCATTGCGATTGCTGCATCGATGTTTTACATCATTGCGTCTCAGGTCGGCAAACTCTGCGTGCACTGTTTATCTCACAGGCATCTTCGACGACTTTTTGGACAGCTATTTTCACATCAACATCTACGTACACGACATGCGATGCTCAGGACGTCTCTCTAACCAATCTTCAAGAGTTGCAACTCGCTCCGGATATTTGTAGCTTCTAGCCAAGAAGCCTGCTCCGTGTGCTACCATTGGATCTTGGTCTGTCGGCTGGTATCGTAGATCCACGCTCCACCTTACTTCATCAGATCGGTTCGGCGTTGACATATGGAGACAGCGATCGTTGAATAATATTGCGCTGCCAGCGGAAACGGGCAATACAACAGTCTTGGTGTGCCCTAATTGACTTTCCTTCAATGCTGTGTAACCGGTTCCAGTATCAGATTCTTGGTACCATTTCAAAAGAGGTTTTCGGTGTGTCTTCGGTTTAATATGCAAACAGCCATTCACTTCATTAGCGTCAACTAAAGGAATCCACACTGTAATGACAGGATTAGAATTAGCGTCCGGCCAGTATGATTTATCTTGATGCCAAGGCACTGCTCCAGCAGCAACTTTCGGAATCTTCGGCCTAACATTATAAACTGGATTCGAGAATAGCTCACCACCAATCAAAGATTCGACAGCATTAAGAATTTTATCGTTGCTCATTAAATGAAAATAACCAGGTATCCGGTCACGCCAACTTCGTCCGTATTTCAAAAATTCTTCAGCGGTTAAATGTTCAAAAAGTTCCGCTAACCGATATTTAAACGGGCGGTCAACCAATTTGTCCTCAATTAGTCCGTCAAGAAACAATTCATCGGCAATCATTGAAACCTTGTACGTCATCGCTTCTTGTACTGGCGTTAATTCCTCTTTTGATAATAAACGATCAAGTACGATGTAACCTTCTTCGTTATAAAATTCAATTTGCTGATTAGTTAAATATCCGCTTTTATTTTCTTCCTCCATCTCTATCACCTTCCATTATTAAGTCTCAAAGGATAAAGAACCTTCAACCCTTACTATAGGTTTGAAGGTTCTTCACACTCGTACGATCAGACCCAATTACTTATTTTTTATACACTTTGTCGTAGGCATCCTGATAGATTTTGATAAATTGATCCATGCCGGAATCTTTAAGGCCTTTCACGTAAGCGTCCCAATCTTTGTCGATGCTTTTGGCCCCCATGATGAACTGAAGCATAGACTGTTTGACGTAGTCCGTAATAATCGGCTTCAACTGTTTCACTTGATTGGCTTGATCGTTCGTCAAGAAAATATCCGTCGGGAACTCTTCCTTCGGTTGATGTCCTTCGTACAATTCCTTGGTGGCCTTGTACAGCCGAGTTTCCAAGCCATCCATTGTATAGATTTCCTGGCTGGCTGCATACGAAGTTTCGCGATATTCAGCAGAACGAAGGTTCGGTCCCATTTGATTCCAATGATCGTTCTGCACCTGACCTACCCCGTAAGACGTTTCCTTAACCTTGAACTTGGCTGCAGTTCCGCGCGTGTTTTTATCGTTCGCATCCGCCTTCACCCAGTTACGGCCTTCTTCCCCAGAGTTGGACGTTGTTGTCCCCTCTTCGGAGTACAGATAATCGGCTAGACGAATTGCCGCTTCCGGATTTTTATTTTTATTCGTTATTGCAAACACCGAGTTGCCGATGCCGATGTAGTGTGCTGTGAATGAGGCTCCGTCCGGTCCTGTAAGCGGCGCGATCGGATCATAGTCTTTGTGGCGTGTTGCTGCCGGCGATGCATCCGTAAATTCACCGAACCAGCCTGCCGGAATAGCGCCGGCAATGGCCGTATCCGGGCTATTCCCTTTTTGGGTAAGCGCATCCGATTTTTGCGTAAATGCTTCCTTATCAATCAAGCCTTCCGCATACAGTTTGTTCAAAAATTGCAAGCCTTTTTTGAAGCCTGGTTGGTCGACCGATGTTGCCAGCTTGCCGCCGCTCATCATGAAATAGTTGTTATCCGCATTGTAATAGACGAACGCGTTCATCACGAACGTCTCAACATCCGTATGCCAACCTGTCGGTGAACCCGTGAACGCAATTTCGTCTGCCTTGCCATTGCCATTTGGATCCTTCTCCTTAAACGCTTTGAGCATGTTATAGAAATCGTCTGTCGTCTTCGGCGCGCTAAGACCGAGCTTTTGCAACCATTTCGTGTTCACCCACATTTTGGCCGAAAACTGGCAGTGATAGCATTCATTTACGGAAGGGATCGCATAAATATTGCCATCTGGCGCAGTGATCGCCTTCTCCAGATACGAAATGTCTTTAAACGCTTTCTTAATGTTCGGTGCGTATTGATCGATTAACTTGTTTAAAGGGATCAAGACACCTTGTTGACCATACAGCAGCTGCTCCTCCTTCGTTAGATTCCCTTGCATGAAAATATCGGGATAGTCTCCGCTGGCGAGCAGCAGCTGCTTCTTCTCATTCAATGCCGCGTTTTCTCCCGGCACAAGCTGCCAGTTCAAATGAACATTCGTCTTTTCTTCCAAATACTTGGTAAACCAATTCGTATTCAAATCTGCAATATTAGCCGATTGCGGTGCGAAAGCACTCATCGTAATTTTATTTTTGACGATAGGAAAGCCTGTTGCATTAACGTTTGCTCCCCCGTTTGCGCTTCCACCCCCATTAGGGCTAGCGCTATCCTTCGGCTCTTCGCTATTAGACGTACAGCCGATTACAAGCAAAGTGATGAATAAAATCAGGACCACCGATAACCATGTTTTTCTGATTCCTTTACTTACCATATTCAAAACCCTCCTTGTTTTTTATACATAATCAATCCTTGGGGGCAAACCTGATCTCTTCGTGCCTCGCATTCCTCCTTTCAATATCTAACTAGATTCAACCTTTCAGAGAACCAATCAATAACCCCTTCACGAAATGTCTTTGTACAAAAGGATACAGAATAAGTACGGGTGCACTTGCGACGACGATCAGCGAATATTTAAGCAGTTCCTTCAACCCTTGTCTTTCCGCAAGTTCCCTGACATCTTTAATCATCGTAGGATCGATTGAGTTCAGAATTAGAATGTTCCTTAGAATGAGCTGCAGCGGATACAGATTAGCCGATTTCAAGAAAATTAATGCTTCAAAGTAAGAATTCCAATAGCCGATGGCGTACATGAGCACTAGAACGGCAATGATGGGTTTGGAAAGTGGAATAACGATTCGAAATAAAAACTTGAAGTCGCTGCATCCGTCCAAATGTGCGGCCTCCGTTAGTTCCGAAGGAATTGATGTCTGGAAAAACGTCCTCGCCAGAATGACTTGCCATACTGAAATCGCGCCTGGAATAATCATAGCCCATCTCGTATCGAGCAAGCCCATCCCTTTCACGGTCAAATAATAAGGAATTAATCCCCCACTGAACAGCATCGTAAAAACGAATAATGCAGTAATGACGTTGCGTCCATAAAAGTTTTTGCGAGATAGCGGGTAAGCAGCCGTTATCGTCAATGAAACGCTAAGCAGTGTCCCGAAGAAGAGATAGAACAAAGAGTTGCCGTACCCCGTCAAGATTTGCGGATTTTGAAACACGGCCTGATAGCCACGAAGTGTCGGTTCAACTGGGAACAACCAAACCTTACCTGAGATGACGGCTGATGACGAGCTGAATGATGAACTAACAATGTAGATGAGCGGATAAGCTACAATAATCAAGCATATGATCAAAAACAAATAGACAAAGAACAAATACAATCTGTCTACACTGTTTTCAAGAATGCGGGAAGGTGACTTTCGCACTTCTAGCATCAATGTCTGTTCGGGATTAGCCATATTTTCTACCTCCTACCACAAACTCGTCTCAGAATTTTTTCTTGCCACATAGTTGACCACAATGAGCAGCAGCAAATTAACGATTGAATTAAACAGTCCGACTGCTGCGGAGAAACTAAAATTCGCTCCTACCAAGCCCATTTTGTAAACATAGGTGGAAATAACCTCAGACGTCCCAACATTAATCGCATTTTGCATCAGGTACACCTTCTCGAATCCAACGTTCATGATTTGCCCTGCATTCAGAATGAGCAAGATGACGGCTGTCGGCATTAAGCTTGGAAAATCGATATGAATCATCCGTTGAAAACGGGACGCACCATCCACCTTGGCCGCTTCATACAAATGCGGATCCACCCCTGCTAGAGCGGCAATATAAATGACCGAGGCATAACCTGTAAACTGCCAAACGTCGGAAAGTACATACACGGTTTTAAAATACTCCGGTTTTGACATAATATTTTCCGCTGGAAACCCGAACTTATCCGCCAAGAGATGGATGAAGCCAAGCTGCGGGGAAAGGAAAAGCATAATAATCGAAACCATGATGACCGTTGAAATAAAGTACGGCGCGAATGTGACCAGCTGTACGGCCCGCTTGAAAACCCCGTTTTTCAGTTCGTTCAGTGCAAGAGCGAGTATAATCGGCGCCGGAAACCCGATAAGAAGCGAGTAAAGGCTAAGCAGCGATGTGTTCTTGATAACCCTCCAAAAAATAGGCAAATTGAAAAAGTCTACAAAATGCTTAAAACCAATCCAATCGCTTCCCCATATCCCTTTGGTAACCATATAATTTTTAAAAGCAATTTGCACGCCAGCCATAGGTACGTATTTAAAAATAATCAAATATACGAGTGACGGCAAGATAATCAGATAGAGTTGCCAGTTTTTCTTTACCATTCTAAGTGCTATACTCATGATACTCCCCCTCACTGCATTTACGTTAAAGATAATGTTAAGCGCTTACAGGATCTATGATAAAGGAGCTAGAATTAAATTTATAGGGATCATTCTTAAGCAGGAGTGTCCGTTCATAAGGTGGTGCGATGAGTCATAACAAAGCCAACGATTAACTTTCAAAACTTGTCGATTGTGAAAAAAATGGCAATAGGCTATATTGTCATCATCTTCATTCCGATTATTTCGTTCGGTCTGTTTCTGTATAACCAGAATTACAACAGTTTTCTCGAAGAGTATGCGCAAGGTAGACAGAAAATTGTTAATCAGGTGCTTAACAACTTAAATGTAAGCACGGTACAGATCGAATCCGCTTATCAATTGTTTCAAAATAATTCGAATACCATTGCTTATTTAAGTGGGAACTACCGGACCGATTTCGAACAGGTATCTAATTTTTTAACCTATATCAGACCCCTATTCTCTTATATTTTGTCATCCAATCGACTGATCGACGGAATGACCATCTATATGGAGCAGCAGAATGGTATGATATTTCGGCCCGAAATGGCCAAGATGGACGAATCCAAGTTGGACGAGAGCATCAAGAAACTCCCTCTTGGTGTCGGAAAATGGATTACGATAAAAAACGGGTCGAATCCAGACATCAACCTACATTTTGTCCATAAAATCGGAAACCGGAATTTTGAACAAGATATCGGTCTCCTCGATATCAAAGTTACTTCGAAATTAATTAAACCTTTGTTAGAATCGCTAAATTTGAACAATAGAAGCAATTTATATGTGCTTGATCAGGATCACCAAATCATTTCTCTTGTGGAAAAAATCCACTTATCTCAGGATTCAGAACAGACCTTATTTGCCGATGTCTTCCAATCGAACGCAAAATACTCGTATCAACAGGTTAACGGAAATAAAATGCTAATTGAATCGTTTTATGCCGAAAGCCTTAAGCTGCAGTTTGTCATGATTGAGCAAGTTGATGACGTCTTTATTGGCATCAAGAAAAACAAGTACGTACTCGTTTTAACGGTGTCCATCCTTTTATTACTACTTTCCGGCATCTACTACCTGATCGCCAGTTCAATTACGAAGCGCATTTTGAAGCTTTCCAAACATATGCGTCAGGTTGATGAAAACCATTTCCCACTCTATCATGGGGAAATTAATAAGGATGAGGTCGGACATCTGACCTCTGCCTATAATGCGATGATCAGGCGCATGGATGAGTTGGTAAATACCGTTCACCGCTCGGAAATGCTGCGGAAGGAATCGGCCTATCTCATGATGCAGGCGCAAATCAAGCCTCATTTTCTGTACAATACCCTCGAGTCAATTCGCATGATAGCAGAAGCGAACGATGACCCGGAAGCAGCTGAGATGTCCTATACGCTTGGCAAACTATTTCGCTACAGCTTGTCAGGAACGAAAAACGAGACATCGCTAGGAGAAGAAGTAGAAAATGTAAAAGACTATATCAAAATTCAGCAAATTCGGATGGGTGACCGGCTGCAAGTATCTTTTGTTATAGACGCTGTTATCGATAACTTTATTTGTCCCCACTATATACTGCAGCCGATTATCGAAAACAGCATTGTTCACGGGATCGCGAATGTAAGAAAACAAGGCTCGCTTTCGATCCGCATTTGGGAAGATTACGCGTTTATGTTCATTTCCGTTGAGGATTCTGGTGCAGGCATTGAGGAAGAAAGGCTAGTACTCATTCAAGGCGTCTTAAACGGTAAAATGGATGTCCATCTCTTGCAGACGGATGGCGGGGGTCTCGGTATTTTCAATGTAAACGAACGCGTGAAAATGTTTTTTGGTGAACGATCGGGTATTCAAATGGAGAGTAAGCTTAACAAGGGGACGACATGTATACTCAAGTTAGCTAAGGGGGCATCACAATGAAGCTGATGGTTGTCGATGATGAGCCAATTATTTTAAATGGGATTATCCGCATGATCCAGAAAGCGAATACATCGTTTATCGAGATCGTTGGCGCTTCCGACGGCGTTGATGCGCTGCAAAAGCTAGCCTATTTTCAGCCCGACCTGATCCTTACGGATATTCATATGCCGGAAATGGACGGACTCGCTCTTATTAAAGAAATACAAACGCTGAATCTTTGCAGCCGTTTCGTTATATTAACTGGTTATGGCGATTTCGCCTATGCTAGACAAGCTCTGCGCTATCAAGTCATCGATTATTTGTTGAAGCCGATTAATAAAGAAGAACTTCTCACTGTACTCACGAAAGTTGAGCGAATAATTTGGGAGGAGCAGCAGCAAACCATTGAGCATGACCTGCTGCTTATCAAAGAGCATATCCTTTATAATACGCCAATTGAGGACATGCCGCTCAAGCCTGAACAGCTGTACACCCTACTTCCCTATCCATATACGACGATCATCGTATTCCAGGCGTACGAGAGTGTTCCCCTGTTGACTTCCGAACGTCTGGAAGGTGTTTGTGCCCTTCTGTCGCACGTTTGCAAGAAAACGTACACCGTCCATTCCCGCTTTTTACGACAAACGGTTCTCATTGCGAACGGTGTGCATGTACCGACAGACGAAGAGTTTCAACGAGCATGTGGTGAGTTGTTCGATACGAAGAGGACACTGGGCAGCGGATATTGCATTGGAATCAGTGTGAGGAAGAACGATAACGATAACTTGCGTGATCTGTATATTGAAGCGATGGCAGCGATGTTATTCAATCGGTACTTTTCCAATAGCAGTTTTACGATATATAGACCAGAGTCAGCGAACATACATACTGACTATGATAATCTTGTTCAATATATTGAACATTCGCTAGCCCAACAGATTTCTATCGAGCAGATCGAGAAGGACATCCAGTCCATACTGCCTCATTTTTCAGGCCATGTCGATTGTAATAACAAGCTGCGTGAGCAGTTTCTTATCTGTGTTGGTGTCTACTTGCAAAGTGTTGGCCTAACGCCTGAATCCATTTGGGGTGAACACGCGGCAACCAAACTCTTTTCGCCCAGCAGCACCCCGCTTGAGAATATCAGTGTATCGGAGATCATCGCGCAGCTAGTTCGATATGCACGCAGCACCGATCGCCACCAACCGCACACACAGGCAATCGATAAAATCGTCGCTTTCGTGGAACAAAATTACAAGCTGGATTTATCACTCGATGCTGTTGCGGATCATGTGCAAATGCATCCCAATTACATCAGCATGTTGTTTCGGAAAGAGATGGGACTAACCTTTCTTCACTATTTGCATACGTTCCGACTTGCCAAAGCCAAGCAAATCATGCAAGAGAATCCGGAGTGGCCGATCAACACCATTGCAGAGCTTGTAGGTTACGAAAATCCGCGGCATTTTTTCAAAGTGTTTAAAAAATTCGAAAACATCACCCCAGGGCAATACCGGCTTGGAATTTCTTCGTGATGAATTTCCTTTTCGAAATTAAAAAGCCGCGAATAACGCGGCTTTTTTCCTTTTTACCAAGCATATGCCTGAGGAGCTGCTCCCCCTGGACCCGGGAAGATTTCATCTAGTCTCTTCAACGTTGATTCATCCAGTACAATATCAACAACACGCAGTGTATTTTGAAATTGTTCTAACGTACGCGGCCCAATTATCGGTGCTGTCATAGCTGGGTGTACAAGCGTCCATGCCAAGGCCACATTCGCTTCACTCTCACCAAGTTCCTTGCTTAAAGACGAGAAAGCCTCCAGCTGTGCACGAAACTTCTCTACTCTGTCAGGGTTACTTGCTCTTTTCGAGCCCTCAATCGGCTTCAAGGCATTGCCGCCTAACAGTCCGCCATCTAGCGGGCTCCATGCAATTACGCCAATTCCAAGTTCCTGAGCCGCTGGTAGTACCTCGAGTTCAGGCAGCCTGCATAGCAAGCTGTATTTGTGCTGTTCGGACACGAGACCAATAAGATGACGAGCTTTGGCTTCATATTGCGCTTTCACCAAATCACGACCTGCAAAGTTACTAGACCCTACATAGCCGATCTTCCCTTGGTACACCGGAACTTGAAAAGCTTCCCACAGCTCATCCCAAGATACGTTGCGATCTACATGGTGCATTTGATAAAGCTCAATATGATCCGTTTGTAAGCGGCGTAATGACGCGTCCAAGTGACGACGAAGCTTGTAAGCGGAAAGCCCGCCTTCCCGGTTAGGTCCGTCGTTCACATCATGCATGTCTCCATAGAACTTCGTAGCTAGGATCGTTTTCTCTCTACGTCCGCCGCCTTGTGCGAACCAGCGACCTATAATTTCCTCGGTACGCCCCGCATTCTCTCCCCAACCATAAATATTTGCTGTATCAAAAAAATTGATTCCAGCATCTAATGCAGCATCCATGATTCGAAAAGCTTCCTTTTCCTCTGTATCTACACCGAAGTTCATGGTTCCAAGGCACAATTTACTGACTTTTAAGCCCGAACGACCTAAGTAACTATATTTCATCTTTATCTCCTCCAGTAGTTTTATAGAGCAAAGCTCGTTTCCAGCGTGAAGTGATATCTACTTTTTCATATCTCCATCATTATCATACCTGAATCTGGGAAGCTTCAGAAGTACGCACTTTTCCTTAACATAGTTGGCTTAGGGTAATCTACTTACCTAGAAGTTAGTACTATTTTGCTGAAAAAATAGCCTGAAAATAATAAAAAAAGCCGCGACTAGCGCGACTTTCAAGCTTAAACCTTTTTAACAAATTCAGATTTTAATTTCATAGCTCCGAAATCATCAATTTTGCAATCTATATCATGATCTCCATCAACCAATCGTATATTTTTAACTTTTGTACCTATTTTTATTACGGATGAACTTCCTTTTACTTTAAGGTCCTTGATGACTGTAACCGTATCACCGTCATTTAAGACATTTCCATTGGCATCTTTAACAATTTTGTTATCGGTACGATCTTCCGTTTCCAATTCTAAAGTCCACTCATGCGCGCATTCTGGGCAAATCAATAGATTCCCATCTTCATACGTGTACGCCGATTGACATTTTGGACAATTTGGTAATTCTAGCATTAATCTCATTTCCCCCATTCGTTATATGCTTATATACTGCCATAGTCTTCTCAAATTAACAACCCTCCCTGCTTCCTTCGTAACGTACAAATGTACAAACACACTTGCCGCTTTTGCATTTACTGTATTAATTAATGAAGGAGAAGTGATAGCATGATTGCAAAGCGAGTTACATTCTCTACTGGTATTTTGCGGAGGCCAAATAAAACGAAGTTTGCCCTTGTCGATGTCGTTAACTTCAATATAAAGTGCTCCCGCAAGGTTACGGTACAAGTGTTTGACTGGTCCACGGGTTCACCGATTCCCTTGAAGGTAAGTCCTTGCAACACAAAAAAGTGTACGGTAACGGTTGCACCTAATAAATCGGTTTTCTTGTTTGCAAACGTGTCAAAGGTAAAGTTTAAGTATGAGGTTCGGATTACACATAATGATCGCAAATTAGTAACGAATGTAACTGGTGTTACGAATGCACCCTTTACGCCACAAGAAGGGGATACGGTGCTTCAACGAAGCTTAATAAGAATAAAATAGCTTCACTTTATAGCTGAAATTATTTCATAACGAGCAAGCTGCTGCAGCAGCTGCTCTTTTTCATGTTATTTTACTTTTAAGTATCGAACCATGTAAGATTAAGGAAACAACGAAAGAAATGAGATGATTTCGGATGGAGAAAACAATAAAAGTGTTAGCCATTTCGGGAAGTCTTCGCCAGAAGTCTTCTAATACAGCCCTTATGCACGCTATTATAGCTCTAGCCCGCGAAAATATGGTCTTTACTGTATATAACGGGTTGGGTGATCTACCACATTTTAACCCTGATCTTGATGTCGATGACGGACCAGAATCAGTACTAGATCTTCGCACACGACTTAACGAAGCGGATGCTGTTCTTATATGCACACCAGAGTATGGGAATGGAGTACCTGGGGTTTTGAAAAATGCATTAGACTGGCTAGTATCTTCATGTCAATTTATGAATAAACCGACAGCGGTAGTCACCGCGTCCCCCACTCCTATGGGCGGCGACAAGGCGCATGATTCAATTCTGCTTACGCTGAACATGATCAATGCCAAAATTGTCGAGGGGGGAACCATGATGATCCCTCACATCAACTTAAAACTTAATAAAGAGGGCGTCATTACTGATGCTATAACCGAGAAAGGTTTAAGATCCCTGCTTGAAAATCTTGTAGAGGCTTGTTCATAATTAAAATTCGCCTTCTTATTGCTCATATTTTACTATTATGAAAATCAAAAGGGGCTGTCTCAAAAGCCAATTTATGATTATCGATCACCCACTAAGAGTCAAATTTCATATGTAAAGAACCTCCATCTCCCACACTTAATTAGTGGAACTGGAGGTTCTTTTGTGTAATATTTGAGACATTCTCTATCATGCGAACAAAATAGGGCAACTTAAGCTGCTTATTTGTTCGAATAGCTCCTGTTATGGATGCTTAAGCAAGATACGTTTGCTTATTGTTCGCTAAAGCTCCCAGAATGTAACGCTGTGCAGAACATTAGCATGATCTGTTGTCTTATCACACGTGATACCTCGATAGTTAAAAGGAATTAGCACACCTAGCTTGCCTATTCATTCCATAGCACAATGTAGATATTTTAAATGACCTAAACACAGGCTAGGTTTATACTCAAAATAGAAATGGATTTGTTTTACATGTCAAATCAGCAATAAAGAACCTCCATCCCCACTGTGTTAGTGGAATTGGAGGTTCTTTTGTGTAAAGTTCGGGACGTTCTAATCATGCGAACACTTTTGAGACAGCCCCTCTTTAGCCATATGTGCTACTTGAACCATCCCTTTTCTTTAAAACGCATAATAGCCTCAATACGGTTACTTACATTGAGTTTATCAAGGATTACAGAAATGTAGTTGCGGACTGTTCCCGTTGTTATATACATTTGATCGGCGATTTCCTTCGTATTTTTACCGTCGGCGATTAGGATCAGCACTTCCTTCTCCCGCTCGGTCAATGGATTTTCTTCCCCATATGCGTCATCTACTAACTCTGATGCGTATATGCGGCGGCCGGCCATGATACTGCGAATCGAAGTAGCGAGTTCCTCACTGGGGCTATCTTTCAACAAATACCCGTTGGCACCTGCCTTCACAGCCCTTTCAAAATATCCGGAACGGGCAAACGTAGTCAGTATCATCACCTTGCAGCCAAACCCCTTTAGTTCCTCAGCCGCGTCTAATCCGCTCTTCACTGGCATCTCAATATCCATGATACAAATATCTGGCTTATGAAGATGAACCAGTCTCACAGCATCCTCGCCATTGCTTGCTGTACCAACGACCTGCATATCCTCTTCCAAATCCAGCAAGGAAGCAAGTGCGCCAAGCAGCATTCGTTGGTCCTCGGCAATTACAATTCGAATCATATCCCCGCCTCCCTTTCAGGTGGTTTGAAGGCATTCGGTACTTTAATAATAATCGTCGTTCCATTGTTTGAAACAATTTCCATACATCCGTTTACAAACTCAAGCCGCTCTTTCATGCCGCGCAGACCATTTCCAAGTAAAACAACAGATTCTTTGGCCATGCCGACCCCATTATCCCCCACCTTAATAACCAAATCGGTTTGTGATGGCTCAATGGCGATCGAACAGGTCGAAGCGCTGCTATGTTTAATAATATTGGTAATGGCTTCCTTTAAGCACATACTCACCACATTCTCGTTCATCAGGGAGGTGTTCGTTAACTGAGGGTCCCCTTCCAAAATAAGGTCAATTTCAGCTGCCTTCAAAATCTGCTTAACGCGAAACATCTCATCCTCGAGTCTTGTACCTCGCATTTGCGTAACCATTTCTCGAACTTCCTTTAATGCACTTCTAGCCGTCTGCCGAACATCATTGATTTCAACTTGTGCTTGAGTCGGGTTTTTGCTAATTAATTTTCCCGCCAAATCACTCTTTAAGCCAATTAATGAGAGCTTCTGACCAAGTGTATCATGTAAGTCGCGAGCGATTCTTTGGCGTTCTTCCAGCTTTACCAGCTCGGAAATTCGTTTATTTGCGTCCTCTAGCTGACCCTGTAGTTTATCACTCCTGTTTCGGTTGTACGTGGTGACTGGAAGGAGAATTACGCCAATCACGTTAATGATGACAAATGGCAGCTGCGTAATATATACAGGGTTTTGGGATACAAATCCATAGTTGATCGTGACAATTGTGCTTACAAGATGAATGGTGTACAACGTAATAAATCCGGCTCGACTTTGAATATTGCCAATAAAAAATGCTAAAAACAACGAGAAATATACATAGCTAAACAGCAAGGTCATGGTGATTGAAATCAGAATTTGAACACTCGACCAGAAGTACATGAGCCAACCTTTAGAGACAAAAGAAAGCACGTAGCAGATAAAGAATACAATAATCATACTAGTGCCTAATACAATTTGGTAAGTAGCAGAAGAACGAAATATGAAGTAAAAAGGGAGGATGTAAAAGACAACCCACACATACGGACTAAGACCTGTTTTTTTGTGAAAAATTTGATGCCACTTTTGCATGGTCCCTTTACCCTCTTTTTCTTCGCCATTGATTTCATTCTATTTTAACATAAACATGATTGGACTGGATTATTTTCCTTATATGACCGATTTACGGACTTTTATGCTGTTCCCCAAAGAATCCTGCTTATCTTGGTTAGGGAGCACCTGTTTTTTATTTTTATAACCGACAAACTTTTTGTTCTGCTCGTCCCAAAGTCGGAAACGTAACGATTGCAGACTCGTGCTAATTGTAATCGTCGTTGCTTTTTGCAGCGGCGGGGTTGCGTTATGCGCCATCTCCAAGTTATAATTTGGCACTTTCGGACTCAAATGATGCACATGATGAAACCCAATATTTCCGGTTATCCATTGTAAAAGCTTGGGCAGCTTGTAATAAGAGCTTCCATCTACCGCGGCTTTTACATAACTCCACTCATCTTCGTTCTCAAAGTAGGAATCCTCAAACTGATGCTGTACATAGAACAACCAAATCCCCAGCAAGCCGGCTACGAAAAGGAGCGGAGCTTGGATCATAACAAACGACTGCCATCCAATTGCCCAACTCATAAATGCATATAAAACGATGATGGAAACATTAGTTAAGTAAGTACTGATTCTTTCCTTACGCTTCGCACCTTTTGTATTAAAACGGTTAGTAACTAGGAATAAAAAGATGGGGCCAAGTCCAAACATAATCAATGGATTCCGATATAATCGATAGGCAACTTTGCGTAATAATGGAGAAGCCGCATATTCGTCGACCGTAAGAACCCACATATCACCTGTGCCGCGTTTCTCGAGGTTACTGCTCGTTGCATGATGTATAGAATGACTGTTCTTCCATTGTTGATAAGGAAAGAGTGTAAGGATACCCGTTATCGTACCGATGATATCGTTAACTCGACGGCTTTTGAAGAACGATTGGTGACAACAATCATGGAAAATGATAAAAGTCCGTATAACGAACCCGGAAGCAATGAACGTAATCGGCAACGTTATCCAATAAGATACCGAAAGGCTTAAATACGCAGCATACCACAGCAGCAATAAAGGTCCTATAGTGTTGAGCAGCTGTTTAACACTCGCCTTCGTATTTGATTTTTCATAAGGTGCAACCTGTTTCTTTAAATTGGATAGCGTAGATTGGGTCATTGAATAGTTCCTCCTCGGGTATGGTAAGCGAGTCATGTTGTCGAACGTAAGTCGCAATATCCTATCTTCATTATAGATATCGCTTTCATTTCGTTGTAGTCATAAACGTCAAGTAGCGGGTATGACAAATGTCATGTCCTATATGAAAAAAAGTGCCGCTACTTCGTAAATTACGAAATAGCAGCACTTTTCACATGGATTTGATATACATACGACATTCTTACTTTAGACGCTGACCTGCCGATAGCTTTTCTACTGCCTTCTCTATGCGGGCGATCCTTGTTTCAGCTTTCTTAGCGCTTTCAATCCAATCACAGTATTCTTTTCGACTGGAATAAGACATTTGCTCAAAGAAATGACGAGCTTCATCCTTATCGAGTAATGCAGCATTCAAGTCATCAGGCACGGTAACTTCTCGATCTTCATCATCTTTTTCCAAACATATGTCAACTTGCTCTCCTGCCTCAGCGTTAATGGCCTTGCGAATAACGCTATTCACTACGAGAATGTGACGTGCTTCTCCTTGCGCCATAAGCGAACTGCGAAATTTAAAGCCATTAATCTCCCCTTTAACTGGAACCCGTCCTTTTACCCCAAACTTCTCTTCCACCGAGAATGGAAACTCTACATATGTCCACGTACCTGGAGCGTCTGGTCGATAAAGATTTGCTTGAAATATAATCATTATAAAGTCACCTCTTCCATGAATTGATCAACTGTTAAAGCGATATGCTTTGCAAATTGTTAAAACGCATTAGTCATGGTCCTGATCTTCTAATTTGCTCATCAAAAGTCTGACTTTCGAATCGGTATCCGAACCAGGAGAAGGTGTATATACACTACATCTTAAATCGTTACGTCCTTGTACTTGAAGCGTGGTCAAATCGAACAGCATCTTTCCCACTTTGGCATGCCTAAATTCAATGAACACTTCGGGGGCTGAACTTACATCACTTTGGTTCCAAAAAGCCTTAAAATCCTGGCTTTGCTCACTGATCTGCTCGATGAACTCACTGTACCAGTTATCCCCCACATATTGCCCGTAATAAGATCGAAACATCGCCAAGAATCCCTTTACAAAATCATGCCAGTTTACAGCCAGAGCCTTCAATTCTTTACGTGTAAAAAGCAGCCATATCATATTTCTTTGCTCTACAGGGATAATCGCGAAATCTAGGAATATAGCCGCGGCAGCTTGATTCCATCCAACAATATTACATCTACGATCTGAAATAATCGTGGGGCAATCATGAAGTTCTGTCAGGATTCTACTTAACGCTGGGCTGACCGTAGGTATATGATCTACAAATGTGGTCGGTGCCGGCTGCTCAAGAGCCAGCATGAAGAGATACTGGCGTTCATCCTCATTAAGCTGCAAAGCTAATGCGATACGGTCAAGTACTTGCACGGACATCTTGATATCTCTTCCCTGCTCTAACCAGGTATACCAAGTCGTACTGACACCTGCAATTGACGCGACTTCTTCTCTGCGTAAGCCAGGTGTTCGTCTACGACTCCCGCCCAGCACCCCAGCTTCACTGGGTTGGATTCTAGCACGATGAGTAGTTAAAAACTCTGATAGCGCCTGTAACCGTTCCTTTGTATCCACGCCATAATCCTCCTACGCATTTATCATAGAAGCTATTATACCAGTATAAACCGTAACTTGTAATAGGATAAAGAGTGTGACATTCTAATGGAAAGATAACCATTAGGAGGAATAACAAATGAAACGTGTAGTTGTGACAGGGATGGGAGTCATTTCACCCATTGGGAATCAGGTGGATACGTTCTGGGGGAATCTTACGGATGGTAAATCAGGTATTAGCAAAATAGATCATATGGATGTAACGGGTTATAAAACCAATTTTGCTGGTGTGGTTCGGAATTTCGATGCAGAAGCAGCTGTTGGTCGGCGAGATGTACGCCGGATGGACCGATACTGCCAATTTGCAGTTGCCGCGGCCAAGCAGGCACTTGATGATGCAGCATTGGTCATTGATTCCACGAATGAGGAACGTATCGGCGTCTATATTGGCTCTGGTATAGGCGGTATTCAGACGATTCTGGACAATTATCGCACGTTGCTGACCCGCGGACCTGGCCGCGTGAGTCCGACCGTTGTACCCATGATGATCGCCAATATGGCGGCGGCACAAGTCAGTATCCTGTTCGGAGCCAAGGGCCCCTCGCTAGCTCCAGTGACCGCTTGCGCCACGGGCAACAACGCCATTGGCGAAGCTTTCAAGCTTATCCAGCGCGGAGGCGCAGACGCCGTCATTGCCGGTGGCGCCGAAGCGACGATCACCGACCTCGCGCTGGCGGGCTTCGGCAATGCGACGTCGCTGTCGACGCGCTGTGACGCGCCGGAGCAGGCTAGCCGCCCGTTCGACGCGGAGCGGGACGGCTTCGTCGCCGCCGAAGGCGCCGGCGTGCTCGTGCTGGAGTCGCTCGAGCATGCCGAGC
The DNA here is from genome assembly GCF_059692155.1 of Paenibacillus sp. JT22N1. NCBI lineage: Bacteria > Bacillati > Bacillota > Bacilli > Caryophanales > Paenibacillaceae > Paenibacillus > Paenibacillus sp. JT22N1. The sequence goes on along the minus strand of NZ_JCAUAW010000013.1, from coordinate 102,075 downwards.
GTCGGGGGGCGCGGATCCATGCCGAGCTCATCGGCTATGGATCGACCTCGGACGCCTACCACATCGTGGCGCCCGATCCTGAAGGCTCGGGGGCCTACCGAGCCATGCGCGAAGCGATCGCCGACGCCGGGATCGCCGCGGCGGAGATCGACACGATCAACGCGCACGCGACGAGCACGATCGCTGGCGATCTCTCAGAGACGCTCGCTATCAAGCGGCTGCTTGGTCACGGTGCGTATGACGTGCCTATTAGCGCAAATAAGTCCATGCTCGGCCATATGCTCGGCGCAGCGGGCGGTGTAGAAGCGGTCGCGCTGATCAAAACCTTACAGGACGGCCTCATCCCTCCGACAATTAATCTAGAAAATCCAGATCCCGAGTGTGATCTCGATTATGTACCACTTGTTGCGAGACGAGCTGAACTTCGTTACGGTTTGTCCAGCTCATTCGGATTTGGCGGGCATAACGCCGTCCTCATTTTCAAAAAGCATGAATAAGTAATCCCTACCATCTACTCTCATACAAAATAAACCTAATCCGTTCAGCATAGCTAAATGGATTAGGTTTATTCCATGACGAATTCAGGAAGTCTAATGCCAGAACCATCTCTCATAAATAAAGTAGCTGCAAAATGAAATGAAAGCGAGGGCTATACTGAGCCACCCTGTAATAAGGGCACCTTTTTTTTCTTTGATCATACCAGTCTTCACATAGATTCTAACATCGAAAGTTAAAATGAGGATCCCAGAAATTAGTAACAACAAAACCGTGTAATAGTTAAAGGTAATCATTGTCGAACCCCTTCTCACCCGAGCCGCGGTCGTAAAACTCATAGCATGGAACCAAGCTTTAACGGATTATTTGGTTTTCGTACCAATTCGTCGGATTTTTATACGTAGACTTACCTCAACGGACATTTCAGGATACATATCTTCCCACTTCTGCTTAGTTTTAATTTCCCTATTCCAATAGGAAGGATGGAAAGCACGCACGTCTTCCCCGAAACCGAAGATGTCGCAACCGTCCTTTTGGGTCTGGTGAATTAATTTTTCGAAACCAATTTTCCCATCCTTTTCTATGGTTTGTTCTAATTTTTTAATCGTTTCCTTCGTTAACGTCAAATTTTCATCCGATTTTTCCCGTAAATCACCTTCTATTTGACTCACAACTGTCGCATGAATTTTACCATTTTTGATCTCCGTAGTAATTTTCGCTTTACGATGGGTAGATTGAAATATGAAAGTGGTTTCTGATCCAGGTATCTTTGAGATGACGCTGTATCCTCCAGGATTGATTTGTTTCATCGCCATAAAGTGACCGATTTGCAGTGGCGTAGTGATTCCCTCCATTTTGTTACCTTTAAAATAAGCCAATCCGGCGATTTCAATGTTAGATTCTTTCTTCAAATCCAGATAAGGGAGAGACCCTTCCTGTCCTTTAGCAGAACTAGCACTATAGAAAACGCCTAGGAAATTATTCGGAAGTTTACCCATTTCCTTGGCGCGATCTAAAGTGGCCACTAGATATAAGGTGGGAACACGCTCCAATTGGGGAGTGGCTCTCATGATATCCGAAGCTTTCCCTTTGGACACAACCATCCATACTGTTCTTCTTACCTGCGGCTGACGACGGAAGAAATCTTTCTCATTTTCAATCCCCTTCCTTGCCATCACTTCAGATACGACGATTACACGCAAATGACCGAAGAATAAGCGATCCGCCAACTGCTGCTGCAGATTCATCAAAGAATCATCGATGGTACTCCCAACACTGCTCAGCACCCAGACTGGTTTCTGCCCGGCTGGAACACCTCCAGTACCTCCCGTCCCCAAAGGAATGCGTCCCGGAACGGCAATTTGTACGGTGATACGTATTAATCCTCTATTCGGCTTAGGATCTTTAAGTATTTGCGTTGCATTGCTGCTTTCCTTCGCTTCTTGCGGTTTGGCTTCATCGATGGCAATGGCTAAAACTACGGCTCGATCTTCGATTTCTAAACGATCCCAGCATCCCGTAAGCATGGGTAAAAGCAATAGAAAAACAAGAACCAGGCTAATCCGTTTTCGCCACACGTTGATCACCCCGACTCCCCTTCTCTTTCTTGCGAACGAGGGCTACGATCAATAGAACCAATGGATAGAAGACTGTGATGACCAGTCCCCAACGACCAACAATTTGAATAATGCCATACATCTGCAGCAGGTTTTGGGGAAACATGGCAATGACATAGATGAAAGGAATCAGAAAAAATGAAAACAGCTTGTGATCGCGCAAATGTAACAGTTGGCTTAAAAAGTGAATGGCCAAGTAATAGGTTGACAACAATGTCGTAAATACCGCTGTGACCCAAACGGCAAGAAAGGCGCCATCTAACCTCTCCAGGATGTTAGCGGGCAGCGATGTGGTTTTGGCTAATTCCAAGGTAGGCCAAACTAAATTTTTAATTTCCTCTGCTCCAAATACGCCAACTGTAGCAACCACAATGAGTAAGTAGAGTCCCCCCGAAATCAACATGCCGACTAAGCTTGCCAACATCGCTCTATCCGGCTTACGCATAGCAGGAATTACGATGGTCATGATGAAAGATCCTTGAAACAAGGCAGCCATGGTAAGGATTCCTTTTGACATGCCGCTCGGTTCATTCCCCCATATTGGCAGTAAATTGACCAATTGCGCATTTTTCAGCGATAGAACGACAATCAATACAAGCGGGAATACAATAAGCGGGAAATAAAAATGATGGAAATAGGTAAAGGTTGTCATATCAGCACGTGAGGATACCGCAGCTAATAACAGCATCACAATAACAGTCACTTCCAGTGGCGTTTTCGTTAAAACGGAAGTCACTACGACTTCACCGAATTCCCGCGAAGCCAGTGCTGTGAGTACGGAAAAGAAAACGATGATTAAGACACTGAATACCCGAGCCGTCCATTTACCGATAAGAACTTCACTGTATTCAATAATCGTTTGAGTTGGAAAGCGCATGCCGAGTACGGTAACAAGCCAAAGTCCCAGAGAGCCGATTAAGATACCTATAATGGTTACGAGCGGCGCCCCCGAATCGGAGGCTCTGACAGCAAAAAGCGAGAGTGCTAAAACACCTACCCCGATAATCGTACTAATCAGAATGATCGCTGCCTGAATCATCGTTACTTGACGAGGATACTCCATCTTCTATGTCCCTCCTTATATTCCCTACTTTCAATGGATCTAAGGTATTGCTTGGCGGATGCTTCATTTCCTTCGTTTTCATTCCTAGACGGCTATCATTCGGCGTATGCAAGAGTGCCGGTCTCTTTGGCATGGACCAGAGTGGCAGCCGAGCCAATGTATCTTTCATCCCTTGGAAATTTCCTGGGACAATCGGACTCAAGTAAGGCACCCCGAACGATTTTAATGAAAGCATATGGTTAGCGATCAGGATAAGTCCGATCATCACGCCATACAAGCCAAACATACCAGCCAAAATCACAAGTGGAAAGCGCAGCATCCTTAACGCCAACGCCGCGTTGTACGCCGGTGTAGCAAAAGAACCGATCGTTGTTAAGGCGATGATTACGACCGTAATTGGACTGATGAATCCTGCAGCAACCGCGGCCTGTCCGACGACTAGCACACCGACAATCGATAGCGCTCCCCCAACCTGCTGCGGCAGACGCAGAGTCGCTTCCCTCAGCACCTCCATGGAAACCTCCATGACCAGAACTTCAATTAGAGATGGAAAAGGCACTCCGGCTCTCCCACCCGCAACGGCCACGGCAAACTCTGTTGGTATGAGCTCCGGATTAAAAGAAATCAAGGCCACATATAACGAAGGGAAAATCAAGGAGAAAATAAGAGCTACGAGTCGCGCTAGCCGAATAAAACTAACCAAAAGAAATCGTTCCGAGTAATCTTCAACCGTCTGGTAAAACTGACTGAAAACAGTCGGCAATATGAGGGCAAAGGGGGAACCGTCGACCAGAAGGATAACTCTGCCCTCCAGTAGATTGGCGACAGCCTTATCCGGTCGTTCCGTATTCTGAATCTGCGGAAACGGGGATAGATGGTTATCTTCAATAAACTGTTCCAAGTATCCAACATCAAGAATGCCATCAATGTCTATCAACGCTAGTCGTCTGAACACCTCTTCAACAAGTTGGGGATTGACAATCCCTTCCAAGTAACAGATAGCTACTTTAGATTTGGTTACACGTCCTATCTTAATCGTTTTTACCCGTAGATCCGGTGTCGGGAGGCGATAGCGAAGCAGCGAAAGGTTCGTGCCCAACATTTCTATGAATCCTTCACGTGCTCCGCGGATGACCTGTTCCGTTTCAGGTTGCGTGATTGAGCGCTTGTCCACATTTCGTGTACTGAATAGCAGCGCTTCCTCCAACCCATCCACTACGAGAACCGTTTCTCCTTGTACAACGGCTTGGATCAACTCAGATAACTGTCCTTCTGTTCTCCCTTCACAGGCATACAGCGTATCTGCAAATAATACATCTTTTAAGGGGCGGCTGTTCTTCGCTTTCCCCTGTTTGTTAGTCGACGATAACATCAGCGGTTTTAAAATATGCTCATTCAAATACTGCTTCTCAATTAAGTCTGAGAAATACAAAAGCACAGCCGGGTACTGATCAAATATACGAAACCGGTGCATAACAAAATCGTCATTTTCACCAAGTATCTTATCAACGAAGGAAATCGTCTCTTCGAGAAGAGGCGTGATTTTCCCTTCTTCATTTTCTTCCAAAACCTGATGTGCAGGCGGCTCCTTTGGTGGAATCATGCGAGGTTGCTGGCTTTGAGATACTTTTCTAGACCTTCGTTTATACCATTGCCACATAGCCACGTTATCACCACCTCCTGAAAACAGTCCCAAGATGTTCTATTCTTCCTGATTCCCTTTCATTTCCTTCTCCGTATTTTTATCCATTTTCCCAATAATATACATGAGAATAGGTAATCTATCCTGAAGAGCCTTTCCAACCGTAACCCCAAAGAGGAAGTTTCCACTGATATATCGAATAACTGTATGGTAAATTATTTCCGAACTAGCGAGGGGGCCATTATGCTTTATATAAAAGATGTATTGCTGCAATTACTATTCGCCCTAACTCCCTTTGTTCTGTATAACATCTACTACCGTGATAAAACCGCAAACTATTCAAAACGGTTTATCAATTTTACGTGTATGATTTGCCTATTTATGTCCATGACCTTTCATTCTAGCGTGCAGAACGGAATCATTTTTGACATCCGTAACGTGATCATGTTTTTCGGAATGGTGTACGGCGGCATGACTACTGGACTTCTATTGCTTGTTGAGTTTGTATTGTACCGAGTACTAATTGGCGGACAAGGACTGTTCTCAGCGATGATTATTCTTGTGATTACATTCAACCTATCTATCCTGTTAGCCATCTTATATCGCCGACGCTCCGAGTACCGTAACCTAATAACTTTCATAGCTGGGTTAAGCTTTTCCTTTATACCTATTTGTGTAATGCTTGTAACTGAACGCAAGTATATAGTCGAGAACTTGACGTTTAATATCCTAATTATGCCCGTACAAAATTCCCTGGGTATTTGGTTATTGATTTCCCTTTTCAATAAGGCAGTTTCAGATAAGCAGCTATTCCAGAAATATCTTCAAAACGAAAAAGTTGAAACCATCGCTCACGTCGCCGCCTCCCTTGCCCATGAAGTGCGTAATCCACTTACAGCCGTAATGGGATTCTTGAAATTAATCCGTAATGATTCTCTCTCAAAAGAAAAGACCCACTATTATATTGATATTTGTGTTGAAGAGATGAAGCGGACGGAAGTCATTCTTTCCGAATATCTATCCATAGCTAAACCTAGCATTCCAATTTATGAACAAATGGATCTTGTGCCGCAGTTAAACTCCGTTATAGATGTCATAACACCATACGCTAACATGAATAACGTCGCATTAGAGGTACACAATGAGGGGCATGAACTTTATATATCTGCGAATCCAAATGAAATCAAACAACTACTCATTAATTTTATAAAAAATGCTATTGAGGCTTGCTCTTATATCTCAAGAGGAAAAGTCATCATTCGTATCGCCCCCGAATCCCAACTCTATGCAAAGATCACCATACATGATAATGGGATCGGCATGAGCAGCGAGCAGCTGGAGCGGCTTGGCACCATTTATTTTTCAACGAAAAGCAAAGGGACAGGAGTAGGCTTAACATTTTCGTATCAATTAATCCGTTCGATGAACGGTGCTGTCAATGTTCGTAGTACATTAGGAAAAGGAACAGAATTCATTATCTCTTTACCTTTAACCAACTGACTATTCGCTTTATTAGTTTTAAAAGTTCGAGATGAATAAGAAAAAAGACACCTGGGGTGTCTTTTTTTCATTCCACAATATGGATTTTTCTACTTAATCAATTTCCCAACTTTAGAGATAGTCGTAACCCCACTATTCAAAAGAACGGCGAGATGGCCAAGACCCCTGCAGCTTACGAATGAACATGATCTGACCCGTGTGATAAGCGTCATGCATGATGAGGCTATTCACCCACCGGCCAACGGGTAGAGTTCGATTCGGGAAAATGTGCTCGAATTCTTCCTCTTCCCAGCTTGCGATCCGATCACGAATTCCCTGATGAACGGATTGCAAACGATCCAAGGTTGCTTGCCAATCCTTAGTCGACATTGACAGCACGGCAAAAGTATCGTCATTGGTTAGTTCCTCAGGATAATCGGATTCTTCACCCGTCATTCTTTTCAATAACCGCTCTTTATAAAAAATCAGATGATGGACATTTTCCCAGATCGTATTGACATGTTCGCCCTCAGGCCGCCAATTGGCTTGCTCTGCAGTTAACTCTTTAAGCGCATCAGTTAGTGGCGGATACCAGTCTTCCTTCTCATAGCAGCTATCCCATCCGTGAAGCAACAACTCAACTTTATTCATTTCATATCCTCCTTAGATTACATTTTTGTAACTACATAAATAAGATTAACACAATGGTTGGATCAGTGGGTTGAGAAATACCGACTTTCCGTTGATCATTAACGGCTTAGTGGGTCGTTATGTTTGGGGTATCATCTTGCACTTAAATCTGACAGAGGCTGCGTCAAGCTCCTCCAGCTCTCAGGTACATCTTCACTTTTATTGACGTAAATGGATTGCAAATACTTAGACACACTGGTTACTTGACCTTCAATTAATATCTCTCGTATTTCGGATGCCTTTGTTGGCACTAAGTTATTAAGTACGATCATGAATTCATCTAAAGGCAGAAACATATCCAAGCTTTTCTTGTAGGAACAACGAGTTGGAAATCGCGGCGAGCTCCCTGAATCGTATTTAGATAGCTTCACTGTGGCATAATGCTCGGATATCAATGCGTGAGCGTCAAATTCCAGAACAGCAAACTCTTCATCCGGTTCTCTTCGTGCATAGGTGTCCATCATTTTCTTACAATCCCTTAAGGTGGGCCAAAAAAACACATGACTATTCAAACAAGCCCGAAATTGTTCCTGTGTGATTGCCGCATCTATCATGCTGTTAGCTATCCTCAGATGAGCATTTAGGGTGATCGAATATTCATGATAAATCACTTTCTCAGGCTTTAATCGGCGATCACCTGTGGAGATGGGATTTATTTGATTACTGGACAATAGCTGATCGAGATGAGCAATAGCCGGTAAATTCCTTACTCTTGTAAAATGGAATATGTGCTTTCTGCTTTTACCTTTTGTTATTGTAGTTACAACAGCATCACTCATCGTTTTGCTCCTCTAACTTTCACCATATTGTTCGCCCCTACTTTTTTACGTATTAAAAAGCCTTAACCGGCAAGCGGTCAAGGCTTCTTTTTATTTTTGCCCGGAATCAAAAGGCTCGTCCGTTATTTTGACCTTCCCCTCTGCAAGCTGATGTATACCGTCACTAGTCCCCGCTGCATATACATCCGAAAGTTGTTCATGCGTAAGTGAACTGCCTTCTAATTGTTTGTCACGAGATTCCTTATCATTTTTCACCGCACTCACCTCCATTTGCCTGCTATATCCAATATAGTTTGTACTTTCAGACCGTTCTTATTCTCTACTATTTGCATATCTTATTTAAGTATTTCTGCTAAGTGTGGAAAGTCAATAAACGGATTTCGGTTCCCTTGCAACTCATAAATGGCCAGCTTTCGCTATTCATCATAAACTCAGTAATTTAGCAACGAATTTGGGATTAAATACTTCGGATAGCTCGTCCATTACATTTAAATAGACAAGCCCATTGCCTTCAAGTTTTGGAGAATTCCCTAGGGGGACGGTTCTTTTAATTAATTGGGCATACAGCTCACGCTCTGTGAGATTTCGTTCGAAGCTTGTATTCACAAGTACTTTTATTAGCGCCATTGCTCCGGAGACATGTGGAGTTGCCATAGAAGTTCCGCTTAATGTCGCATAGGTTCCGTTTAAATAGGTTGATAAAATTTTCTCTCCAGGGCCCACTAGATCGACTTCATTGTTCGAATTCGAAAAATTGGAAGAGTGTCTCTTCAAGTCAATCGCACCTACGCTTATGACTTCGTTATAACAACCTGGATAGTCAAACTCATCTGTTGAATCAACGCCATCGCCTTCATTACCTGCCGCACAAATCACAAGAATGTTAGCGGCTACGGCTTTTTGAATGGCTTCGTGTAACGCAGGAAGATTTTCTGGACCGCCAAGGGACATAGAGATAATATCCGCTTTTTGTTCGACCGCATAGTTAATGCCATTAATTATCCAATCGTATTGACCAGATCCATTTTTATCAAGAACCTTAATAATAAGCAAATTAGCCTCAGGAGCTACACCGACAACACCATTATTGTTTTTGGTCGCAGCGATGGTTCCCGCAACATGCGTGCCATGACCATTGTAATCCTTGTATACATCCGTCTTGCCGCCATCATCATTCGTAAAATTAATTCCGCCTATAATTCGTTCTTTTAAGTCAGGGTGAGTGAGATCACAACCGGTATCCAGTATGGCAACCGTTATCCCCTTCCCTTTGGTTTGATTCCAGATTTTTGGGGCTTGAATCATTTCCACCCCGGTTGGAATCTCATTGACCTGTTCAATCTTCTCAAGAACTTGAAACGGAATCACATGCACTTGTCGCTCCATTTTTATTCCTCCTCATTAGGATTAAAATAATAAAGCTTGATTCATTCAAATTTGATGTTGATCGACGGGTTATCTCTATGCTATTATTTGGGAGAACATTTTTACCTTATCGTTGTAATTTGCTAAAAAAAACAAGAGTGCTACCAACACTCCTGTTTTTTAGATACATTGGCTTTTGGGACCTCCTGGGGCTAATGGTTCATACACACCTACCTGATCGTTTAGCGGCGAAGGGGTAGGTTTTTTAGTGTATTCTAACAATAATTAAGGCTATAAAAGTTAACAATGCCAAGAGGAAACTCCCAAATTGTAGAATCAACTTTATCATTTCATCTGGTTTCACCTTTACCCTCCTCCTTTCTGACGAAAGGGAGATCCGGGTGGCCTAGTATCTAACAAAAGTATCTAGAAAGAGTCATTTTGGACAGAAAAAGCCTACCCTCATGTGATAGCTGGCTGGCATAGTTTCCCTTAGCCCCTCTAGCTTTGCGTCACCGCCTTTAAACGGTTTTGCCAATAACGTGGGTAGACTTCTATATACTGTAAATCTATTATATGCCTATTTATTATATAAGAATATAGGGAGTTAGTCACATTATAGATTGTAAGTGCATACAACAAATTTGTCGAACTTAATCAAGAAATACACCGAACCATAGAAAATCGTCTTTCGACTAGTTCAAAAGCAATGTATGCTAAATCTCCGCCCTTAAGTTCTCATGAACTTGCCGTCTTGTGAACTCATAGAAAGCAAAGGCTTCCTCCCAGGTCTGGAATCCCGCCTGCGCAATGATATCGCTACCTCCGCCTTTCCCATTGAATTTTCCCACATATTCTTTGAAGAAGGCTCCGCAAGAAAGTGGAGAACTACTGTTGTTAGCAAGAATAACTTTGTTTTCCGCAGAAGTAGCAAACAATACTGGAGTATCACTTTCTGAAGCTAGCTTCACCGCCAGACTTTGCAAATCTTTAAGCGTCTTGTCATCAAAAACACTTGTTATCAGTTTGTCATCGCTGCTTGATAACAGCTCCTGCGCTACATAAGCGTTGTTTCTCTCTTTGAGAGCAGCCAGTTCAACTTGCAGCTGCTTCTGTTCATTTTCCCACTTTTCAATTCGGTCGATAATCTCGTCTTTACCGGTGTTGAATTTGGAGGACAAGACACCCAAAATCCGCTGGCTTTCATTAAACTCCTTCAGGGCGCGGTATCCGCACAAGAAGTAAATCCGAGTGTTTCCCTTTTGTTTTTCTGCTTTCAGCAGCTTAATCATGCCAATTTCGCCCGTTGATGAGACATGTGTCCCACCGCAAGCGTTGTATTCTACACCTTTTATTTCAACAATACGAATATGACCCGTGACTTTGGGCTGTTTAACTAGCTGCATATGAGCTACTTCTTCTTCGGTAATAAAATAACTAACAATGCTGTTATTCAGATAAATTTGCCGGTTTACTTCGTTCTCAATTGAAGCAAGCTGGTTCAATGTCAGTTCTGGCTGCTCCACATCGATGGTGGCATAATCGTTACCCAAATGAAAGCTTACCGTCGTGGCCTGATAGAGGTCGCGGCAAACCGCAGATAGCAGATGCTGCCCACTATGCTGCTGCATATGGTCAAATCTTCTATTCCAATCGATCTGGCAAGTCACCTTGCTCTCATCGGGCAGTCGTGCTAGCTTGTGCAGCACTTCATCTTCTTCATTGATCACATCAAGCACAGGAATTTCGTTAATATGCCCAAAATCGCAGGGCTGTCCGCCCCCATGTGGGTAGAAAGCCGTCTCCTTCAGGATGACATAATACCCATCTTCTCTTTCAAGAGTTTGGTGTATGTCTGTTTGCCATTCGGTTACGTAAGCGGAATTGTAATATAGTTTTATGGACATGATGATTTCCTTTCTGCTTGCTAGCCATTACGAAATAAGGCATTTATCACTTAGCACTTAACCAACGTGCGCTGTTAAGCACTAGACGCCTGTAAGCTTCCGGTTTAAATGATGGGGCATGATGCCCGGGTTGTAAATAGATCACTTTCCCAAGACCGTAGGCTTGCTCCCAGGCTGCTGGATACCTGTTTCCATCAAATTCGTATTCTAGAAAAACGGTTTTCTTGGTGAAAGGGTCAAATTCGAACATATATGGCTCTTCCTCCATGCTGAAGTCCTCAACACCCTCGAGCAATGGATGATTTTCCACAGATCCGTAATAATCCAGAGACTGGTAAGGGGGATGGCCAGTAAACTTTGCACCGATCATCTGGATCAGCTCGTAGCTGCGTTGAACCGAAATGCCATTATGGATGACAAGCAAGCCGCCTCCACCTGCCACAAATTGAATTATACCTGAAGTTTGTTCCGGTGACAGATCTCGATTCCAGCAATCCGTATAGGATATGCAAAGTTGGAATTGTTTTCGATCCAATTGCGTGAATTGGTTGTAATCCTCCGTACTCGTAATCAGAAAATCCTCGCCAAGAATCCCGCTAAGCTCCTGCTTGGCAGGTTCCAATGGATGCCATGGAGCATCTGTGTCGTCACCAACCAAAAGTACATTCGTTTTATCACTCATGCGCTCTTCTCCCCCACCTTTTGTTTTACCAAGGCAATTCTTTTCCGGTGTCTGCTTCAAGATAAACCGGCTTTTCGCGCAGCGTATCTTTATTTTCCTCTATTCGATTCAAAATATTGGCTGCCGCTTGCTCCGCAGTATAAGTACCCGCATCATTCCAATTACCGCTCATATAAGTTTTAACCCAACCTGGATGGAGAATGATGACACGTCCGCCTTCTTTTCGAATCTGGTTATGGATGATCGTGGAACCCATATTGAGCGCAGCTTTAGCCATACAATACCCGAACCATGCTTCACGCCCGCTATTGCCAATGCTGCCAGCTTCCGAAGAAATATTGACAATTAGCTTACCGCCATTCATTATCGGCTCAATGAATGCGTTCGACATTCGGATAGCACCGAGGGCAGTCACATTGTACACGCGCTGAATCTCGTCGAAATCGAGCTCATCTTTCACTGTCTTCTGAGTATCACCGAGGATAGCCGCGTTGTTGATCAAGATATCCAGTTTTGAAGTTTTGCTATTAATGAGACTAGCAGCCTTCTTTACGCTTTCGTCTGATCCTACATCCAATACAAATGCGTGCAGCTGATTAGGGAACTGCTCAACCAAGACGTCCATTTCTGCGTTAGTTTCCATGATACCCCCCGCATAAACCTTATACCCTTCTTCCAATAATGACTTCGTAATCGCTAGACCTATCCCTCTATCCGTTCCGGTTACACAAGCCGTTTTATTGTTCGACATTCGATCGTCCTCCCCCGTATTGGTTGATCGCGTTTTACTAAACCTCTCCCCAATATACTTCGGTTTCATAGTCGAAAAACACATTTCCATCTTGCTCATGCCGTTCAAATATATGCTGCAGTTCCGTCATCATCGGCGCAAAATTGGGATGCTCAGGTACGGGAATGTAGGAAGATGACATCAACCTCCCCTTCAAACCTTCAAAATCGAAAACCTGAGTAATAGCGAATCGCTCTAGCTGCATACTGTCGTTCTTGAAGAAAGACGCCAGTGTTTCCTGCGAAATATTTTTATGAGTAACTTTTTCATAATCGCTTCCAAATGTACGAAGCAGTAAGTCATACTCTTCTCTAAATGCATTGCCATGTTCCAGACGCGAGTTCCAGATCAATAGCACCTTCCCGCCAGGCTTCAGAATCCGATGGAATTCGGCTTGTGCGGCCGTGCGATCAAACCAGTGAAACGCTTGGGCACAAACGATAAAGTCGACAGACTTATCAGGTAGACCAGTCGCTTCAGCAGATCCCACCGCAGTACGAAAATTTGCATCTCCGTTCAACATTTGCTCAGCGGCTTCCCGCATCGCTTGATTTGGTTCAATAGCGATTACTTGGCTCCCTCTTTGTAAGAGCAGCTTTGAAAAAATACCTGTCCCTGCGCCGATGTCCGCAATTACTGCATTTGCATGCAGACCAACGACGTCGTACAAATAATCAATAGCCTCTTTCGGATAACTCGGGCGGAATTTCACATAGGTATCAACGCGATTTGAAAAACGTTCTTTATTATTATTCATCTCATACCTCTCCCATCAGATAAAATATCCTTCTACAAACAAAGCGGCCAACTGTTGATGTGTTAAGAAATTACCACTTTTGTTTCATTTGATGAAACAATGTTTCATAATATATATTTATATCATATTCAATTATTTGGCAAAAGTCCATAACAAATACACAGCACTAAAACACAAAAAAAACGACCGCTAAATTCGCGGCCATTCAACATTTTCCACAACTTCAACCCTTCTCGAATTCGGCAGGATAGCTAGCTCCGAAGGGCGCATCCGGTCTTGCAAATTGTCCCATTAAATAACGGCGTGTCGGAGTTGTGCGGTCTAAGAACTCTTGATTATTCTCAAAACGATCTGAGCATCGAACCCAAGGCGGACTATAAATATAGTGCATCGTATATCGGTCGTAATCACCATCATGAGCGAAAGTCCGATGCCAGACGGCATTATGAAAAAATAATACCGATCCCGCCGGTGCACAGATGACATGACCGATTGGAACATCATCCTTAGCAGTTCTAATCGCACCCGGAAGCTGCACTTGGCTTCTATGGCTGCCTGGGATCATCTCCATATTCCCCGTTCTAGGAATGGATTGGTCCGTCAATAAGAAAGAAGCTCGAAGCTGAATCAGCGGAATCGGATATCCGAGTTTACTAAATTCATAAGCACCTGACCCATCCTGATGCCACCCCCCCACTCCGCCGAAAGCTGGCTGTTTGGTACACCATGCGGACTGTAAAATGAAGCGATCTCCGTAAAGCGCCCTAACTTTAGGCAATACAGCGGGATGATCAATCAATCGCTCCAAAGAGGATTCCGTTTCATAGCCTTTTCCCACCTGTGCCCAACCTTTAGCGTCGGCTGACTCGTGTAACCGGATGGATGCTTCTAGGCATTCCTTCACCTCATCTTCGGAGAGTACGTTAGGAATAACCAGATAGCCCCATGATTCAAACATAAACCGATCGAGCTCCGTAAATTCTCCTGGATTAGAAATAGGATTCATAGTAAAGCTCCTCCTTTTTAAACAAATGATTATTTCTTAACCAATAGTTTTCCAGTGGATTCTCCTAACACTAAAGCCGATTTTACGATCACTTTAGTGGTCTCTGTCACACTCTCCTGGCTATTCAGTAGTTTAAACAAAAGTTCAGCCGATTTAGCGCCAATTTCCTGCTCGTGCTGGTCTATATGAGTGAATGTAGGGTTTCCATCTAACTCGGATGAGGGATTATCGTACGTTATAATAGAGAGGTCGCGCGGTACATTTATTCCTAATTTTTTAGCAATACTGGTTATATTCAAGCCCAATTTCAAATTCAATGTAATGAAAGCGGTTGCTGTGCAATATTTGAGATAATGATATAACGGGTGCTTTTCAGTTGGGATCGTATCCGTCACTTGAAAATCTGTCACAATTAAAGCTGGGTTAATCATCGAGCCTTTTTGCTTCAGTGCTTCCATATAGCCGCGAATCCGTTCGTCGACAGTCACCGTGCTGATCGGAATATCGGAGCAAATAGCGATGTCCCGATGTCCTAACTCCCACAGATGGTTAACCGCCAATTGAGCGCTCATCCAATTATCCGAACAGACACAATGGGTATCAAAGCCTGGCAAGTAGCGATCAATGAGCACGAAAGGAAATTTCCGCAGTTTTAGTACCAAGATTTCTTCGTTGTACGTTTCCGCATCAATTGGAAAAATAATAAGTCCGACGGCCCCATTCTTAATCAGCTCCTGAATGGCTTCCTTCTCCCGTTCCTTGCTATTGTGAGTTAGCACAATAGATACATAATAATCGGTGTTCTCTAACACAGTATTGATTCCTTTTAAAAGTCGAATAGCAAAGAAATCCTCCAGTAAGGGTAGAACGAAGCCGATCATTTTGCGGGAGGAAGCACGCTCATCATGCTCCTTCACATCCGTAGCTTCAAGCTGCTTGTTCTCCAGGCTCTCATCTGCTTGTGTGCGGGATTCTGGACTAACGAAGCTTCCTCTCCCCGGTATCCGGTAAATCCATCCATCTTTCGCCAGCTGTGTAAGCGCATTGGAAACCGTCATTCGACTGACACCGAATTGCTCCATCAGCTGTTTCTCTGTTGGAAATTTGTCATTTTCCTCCATTGCTCCTAATTGGATCAACTGTTTAAAATGCTCTTGAATCTGCAAGTATAGCGGTTGTCGTTCATCCGTCCTGGCTGATACCCGCATTCTGTTCATATATCTCCCCCTCAGAAGGACTCAGTATGACACATCGCCATGCTTCTTCCATATCCCGAATTAAATCGTCCGGATCCTCGGAACCTATATAGAGTCGAACAAGCGAACCTGTTTGCTGATCATTGTTATTTAAGGCATTTACATTGATTAAACTTTCGAAACCACCCCAGCTGGCTCCAATCCGGAAATACTGCAGACGGTCCGCCCAAGCCCTTAATTTGGCAACCGACTCAAGGGATTCGAACGAAAATAAACTGCTAAACCCTGACATTTGTGTACGAGCCAGCTCATACTGAGGATGGTTTGTTAACCCCGGATGGTTAACCTTCCTGACATAATGTTGCCTGCCTAAATATTCCGCGACCTTCAGCCCGCTCACTTCATGCCGCTGCATCCGCATTGGCAGTGTACGCAGCCCCCGAGTAACCAAACCCGCTGTCTGTGGCGTCATGATGCCGCCGAACAACATATATTCCGTCGACATCAGTGGGTCCATGAATCTATGGGAGCCAACCACAACGCCCCCCACGCAATCGCTATGCCCGGAAATGTACTTCGTGATCGAATGGACGACGAGGCTAACCCCCATCGTGAGCGGATTTTGATGACAAGGCGTTGCCCATGAATTATCGAGAATCGTTTCTGCTCCTATACTTTGTGCCAACGCCGCACAACTTCGTATATCTTGGAGCTGGAACATCATACTAGTCGGACTCTCCAAATACAGCAGTTTGGTATTTGGTCGAACCGCACGTTTCCAGTTTTCCAATGAGCTGCCATCGACAAAGGTCGTTTCGACCCCAAACTTTTGCAAGTAGACGCCTAGAAATTCTCGTGTCGGTCCATACGCCTGATGTGTGCAAATGACGTGGTCACCCTGTTTGACTATGGACATAATCGCTGCCGAAATCGCCGCCATTCCGGATGAAAAGCACTTGGCTCTTTCCCCTTGCTCCAGCTGGGCGAGCTTGTCCTCCAGGTACCTCACCGTAGGATTATTGCCTCTGGAATACACGAAGTTTTCTTGCTCATCAAGTCTTGCCAAGTTGAATTGCTCGTACGTATCGAACGAAAATAAACTCGTCTGATAAATGGGAACACTGATGGCGCCATGATGACGATCATCGTGCGCATCATGCGCCACAATAGAATAAAGCTTCTCCTTTGCGCTCACTACCCTTTCACCGCCCCTTGGGTTAATCCTTCTACAATAAATCGCTGTGCTAAGGCAAACAAAAGTATCGTCGGCAGTACAGACAGCACAGTTCCGGCGGACATAGAGCCCCAATCCACATTAAATTTGAGGATAAAAGAATTCATCGCTACCGGCAGTGTCTTTAACGATTCGTTATCGATAAACATGACGGCCAAGAAAAGCTCGTTCCAGTTCTGAACGAAAGCAAAGATGAACATCGAGGAAATGCCCGGCATCATGATCGGGATAATGACTCGAATGAGGGCAGACAGCTGGGAACAGCCGTCGATCATCGCCGCTTCCTCCAGATTGGCAGGAATTCGCTGGAAAAAGCCTCGCAGCATTATCGTGGAGAACGGAATCAAGATGACCGTATACATGAGGATCAATGAGATTCGCTGATTAAGCAGATGCAAGTTTGACATCATCATGTAAAGCGGAGCCAGAGCAATGAAGCCTGGGAGCATCTGCGTTACGAAGAATGCGAGCATAATTTGCTTGTGGCCGCGAAACCGAAATCGAGCGAGTACGTAAGCGCTGCATATGGCAATCACGATTACGATCAGAGCAGAAGAAATCGAAACGAGAAGACTGTTGGCAATATATACGTTGAACTTAGATACTTTGAAGATGTTGACGTAATTTTGAAGTGTGAATTGCTCGGGCCAGTAATGGACGGGATAACTGAATATTTCCTTTTGCGGCTTTAACGAGGTGATGACGATCCAGTATAACGGAAACACCATAATGACTAAGTACACGAAAAGAAAGGCAACTTTTATGATCCGATACCCGTAATTTCGTTTCATTTAGAAGTCACCTACTTTCTCCGACTTAGTAACCATCAAATAAAACAAAGTGTACAAAAACAACATGACGATCATAATGACCCCGACTGCTGATGCAGCCCCATAATCGCCGTCATAAATAATTTTATTGAGCATCAAAGAAGACAAAATGTGGGTCGCCCCTCCCGGTCCGCCATTCGTCATGCCGTAAATGAGCGTAGGATCGTTGAAGATCCATATGACCCGCAGCAGCGTTGTGGCGATGATGGTCGGCATGATGTACGGAATCGTTACATAAAGCAGCTTTCGATAACCGTTCGCTCCGTCGATACTCGCTGCTTCGTACAGCTCCGAAGGTATAGATTGCAAAGCAGCCAGCAGCATAATGGTAAAAAAGGCAATCCCGTACCATACGTTGGCGACGATAACAGAGGACATTGCCCATTTGGGATCCGACAAGAACCCGATCCGATCTTCAATAATACCAAAACGCAATAAGAGATCGTTGATGACGCCGATTTGCGAGTTAAACAGCCACTTCCAAATAAGGCCAATCAGAAATCCCGATAATGCCCATGGATAAAAAATAAAGGCTTGGTACACGCCTCGTCCCCAGAATTTCTTGTTTAGAAACAATGCCAGGATGAACCCTAAGAGAAATTGCAAAATTAAGGAGAAAAACACCCAGTAGGCACTGTTTTTCAGTGCTGCAAGAAATTGATGATCTCGAAACGCATCAACGAAGTTTTGTATACCGACAAAATGCACTTGCTTCAAATTGAACAGCTTGTAATTTTGAAAAGCCATCACCACTCCCTTGAAGAAGGGATAGTATGTAAAAATCAATACAAGCAGCAGTGCGGGTAGCAAGCTAGAGAGAATGAATTTTTGCCGAGAACTCACATGAACACCCCCCGGTAAGAAAAAGCGGCAAGCGATGACCGCCCGCCGCTTCCAACTACTTCCTTTATTTTTTCATTCCTGCTTTCTGATCTAACCAAAATTTATCCCATTCCTTCAGAGTATCGTCAGTCGATTTCTTGTCGAGTAAATAGGATTGCTGCCCTTTCATGCTCAGCTCCCCCCAGCTCCCGTTGCCTGGATATTTGAACGGCGGTGTAAAGTTGACGAAAACATCTGCTTTTGCAGTCATATCTAGCAGTGTCTTGTAAGGGCCTGTTTGGAAGAACGTATCGGCTGTCGCTGAGGTATGAATCGGTATCGTACCAATTTGCTTAGAAAATTCCGTATTTTCTTTCGGGCTCGAGAGATAAGATATCAATTTCCAAGCTTCGTTCTTACTTTTGGAATTCGCTGTTACACCCCATCCTGCAGCTCCTGTACTGACCAGTGATTTGCCGTTAGGACCGAGTGGCATCGCTGCCGTTTCTAGTGTTTTGGGATCCATTTTATCCTGAAGCACCTTGATAACGTCTGGATCCTGCAGTAAAATACCGGTTACCCCAGATGTAAAGGCTTGAACCTGATCCTGGAATCCCCAGTTGATTGAATCCGGTGGCGACGCCTCTTTATAAAGCTTCTTGTACAGCTCCAAAGCCTGCTTAGCTTCAGGTGTACTGTACACCGTCTTACCGTCCTTCGTAAACGGAGCATCGTCGAGATTCATCACTTTATCGTTATAATCGTAAATCATATGGTCAAAGTTGCCGTTAGCTCCAGGACCTCCGCGGAAGGAGAAACCGTATCGATTTTGCTTCGGATCGGTCAACTTTTTGGCAGAATCGACCAGCTCTTCCCACGTTTTCGGTGCAGTAAGCCCCTTGGCGTCGAACCAATCTTTCCGGTAAAACATTTGTCTTTGATATAGAGCGTTCGCAATAAAATAGAGTTTGCCATTATTCGAGCCTACAACTTTGGACGTACCAGAGAGAGTTTTACTATCCGCCCAACTCGATGCGTAGGTATCTAATGGTTCCAAATAACCATTATTCACATACTCGGCAATGTTCAGATCCCGTACCTCGAGAATGTCGAGTTCTTGCTTAGCGGCAAGCATTGTTCTGATTTTATTGTCCGCTTGATCAAATGGCGGTGATATGAGCTCCACTTTAATATTCGGATTGTCCTTTTGAAACCGAGCTATGGCATCTTGAAGCAGTTTGGTGCGTTCCGGACTCGTTAAACTTTCAATCATATGAAGCGTTACTTGCTTGGCCGGTGGCTCAGTGCTCTTCACGCTCTCACTTGGTGCTGCCGAACTTCCGCTTGGAGTTGCCGTATTCTCGGAGCTTCCACTCCCACTACACCCTGCTAAGGAACCCAATAACATAACGCCGGCAAACAAAGTTGTCCATCCTTTGACCACAGCTGCCCCCATATCTAACGCCCTCCTCAATTTAGTCATATTCAACTATATTGTCTTAATTAAATAGATATGTCTTAATGCTGCCGCTTTGTTTAATAAATAAAAAAACGCTAATGACACTTATATGTCATCAGCGTTTTTTTCTTTTATTTTATACCCCTTCAATAACAACATGGTTTTGTTTATGCTCAACGATAAGAGCAGCTCGCATAAGCTCTCTCATGACATCGGATTGCAGTTGTGGATTTAAATAGAGGGTTTTGATATAGAGCTGACCTTTTTCACTCGACGTGTATTTGGGAGGTATACGATTTAAAACTAGAGCAAGAATATCCTCTTTGCAATGCTGACAACCGCATTTGATATCATAGCTTTTTTGAAACTCTTCATACAAATTGCTAACGATTGCTTCTACTGCATTAACTAATCCCATACTTGTTCAAACTCCTCTATACCAACATTTATCTCACTAAACTAGAGCGACTTTATGATTTATTCATCAACCTTTGATCAAAGTCTCATGTTCATATTCAATCATGAATATGTTTAGTAAGTGTTAGGCTGACATAAAAGGAACCCTTATTGAACTTCATCTTTTTTCGAAATCAAAAAAACGAGAGAAGCTTATAAGGAACTCCCTCGTTTTGCTGATATTATACGATTTCCGTGCTGTTTAAGAATGCTTTCAAACGTTCTAACTGAAGAAGATGATGGCGATAATGCATCTCAATGAGTGCAAACCATTCTTTCGCGTTAAGCGCGCCTAATCTTGGATGCAACGCGGTACATCTCGGAGATATGTCCTCAAGCAAAGGCTCGATTTCTTTCATTCTTTGGAGCACGGCATGCATGCCATCGATGATCTGCTGCTTACTAGCTGGCTGCTCGGGCGTATATTGAGGAGAAGCTGGAACCCTAATACGTTCAGGTGGAAAACCACCTAGTGCAAAGACTGCTGCTCCCGCTTCCGTTTTTTCTCCTACAGTATCGACTGCATCTGCACTCTGACTTCGACATTTCTCAATATTGCCAATCTGCATGTAGAGAGCTGTTTTGATGAGATGGAGGTACAACTGTCCAAGCGACCATTCATTCTCATTTGGTTGTAGCTTCAATTGCTCTATGCTCAACGGATGTAATTCCTCCAGGTATTGGTACGTGAGTACCTCAAATCGTTTCAAAGTTTCGTCTGTTTTCATTATATTATTAGCTCCTCTCGATTCATGTACCTTAAGTATACTAAACACTACTGACAACTGTATGTCAGTAGTGTTTATGCGTTTTAAGACTTTTGTATGAGATAAAGCCCTTGCGGAATGACGAGCCAGAATCCCGATATAGGCATTATTATTGCCCCTACAACAGACAAAATGAGTATATGCCAGCCTGCAAAACGTGGAATCGCAAGGCCTTTCTCATTGGTCAGCCAACGCATCATTCGTCCAATAATCCACAACAAAACACCAAAAAATAAAAACCAGATAGCTGCCATCCTGTCGAAGGACTGATCAACGGAATTCCACACACCCGCTTTCACCATATCGTTGAGCGGTTTCCAACATAATATCAAACCGACAGCATTATGAATATAAGAAGTCCACTCCATCATCCATCCGCTGTGCTTCTGTATGGCCACGCTGCACCTCCCTAAAGTTTCGTTCTTGTAAAACTATCTAACGTAAGATTAGCTTTAATCCTCAACAGGAATCTGTTTCAAATGATTACTTTCGTTCACTTGTTTCATGGAATCATCTTCTTCCAACCGGACAATAGCCGCATCAAGCAGAGATTTGACTCCTAATAAGGCTTCTTTTTCCGCTTGTCGAAAATGAGCTCTTGCTGCCTCTGGAACGAGTCTTGCTACAGCGATGTTTTTAATATCCTCGAAGAGGAGCGCAATGTTTTCTAAATCCTGTAGGTTTGTACGGATGCTCATGAACCATCTCCTCCTTCCTAATTACGATTCTTCATTCAGACCGAAATGTATGGTCAGTATGCCGTCCGCAAGACGTGCCGCTTCCACCCTTCGCCCCAGTAAGATCCTCGGCAGTGCAACGATCCGTCGATAGCTGCCCACCTGAAGTGTCAATTCATCGCCTTTTTGATTTAATTGGAGTTGTTGCTTTTCGGTAAAAGGCAGCGAGATACGGAGTTCAAATCCTGCTTCTGTTTTCTTCACTTCCTCTATAATTCCTCTGTGTAGAATTGCTCCGCATTCCCGATCGTGGAAAGCCGCTGCTGCTACGCGCTCAAGCATCTCCTTCCCAACAACCTCAAGAGGCATTAGAGGTACTTTTAAGATCGGCAGAGGACTAAAGCATTGGACAATTTCTTCTTCGTACTTGTTCTGAATTTGTTTCCACTGCGCGAAGTACCCTTCAGATGCTTCCTCGGAAAGCACTTTATTAACAATGACCGCATCGGTGTGAAACCCGTATAAGTTGAGGTTTGTAAAAGCTCTCCGCGCTTCGGAAATAACCATTTTCTCCGGATTAACGACAAGGCGAATACTCGTGATTTCGGGATCAGCGATGACTTGCTGCAGCTTTTCCAATTGATCGACAACTTGGCTGAAGCTGTCCATTACATCGTCGCTGGGCAGTTCCAAGCCCTTGGTCACTTTCATAATCGGGCGTGCCAGCTTGAGAATTTTACGCTCGTAAGGAAATATATTTCGCACCCACCATCGAAGGAGCTGGGGGTAGCTTAGCAAACGAAGTGTTTCTCCAGTCGGTGCGCAATCCACAATGATTGCATCATACAGTCCACTTTCGGCATGCTCTTTAATTCTCAAGAGACTGAATAGTTCTTCAAACCCTGGAAACACCATTAGCTCTTCAGATCCGATATCATCCAGTTTGGCCCACTGCATAAAGTTCGAGAACCAATTGCGAACACTTCCCCAATACCGCTGTGTTTCCTTTAAGCTATCGATTTCTTGTGCCCACAATCGCTCATGAATTAATATGGGTTCGTGCTGCAGCGGAATACCGAGCGAATCCGATAAGCTGTGGGCAGCATCCGTACTTATAACGATCGTTCGCTTTCCTTCGGCTGCCATTTGGTAAGCCGTTGCTGCGGCGATACTGGTTTTTCCCACTCCGCCTTTACCTGTATAAATAATAATGCGCAAGCTTAGCACCTCCAATAGTACGATTTCGTAGTAATTGCATAAAAAAATTAATCGATTTCAATCGTTCTCGTCTGCGGCGATTTCGAAGGTCCGGCTGGATCTGCGTTCTGCTGCAATGCTTTAGCCACTTTCAACGAGAGATGAATAAATTGCTGAAGCTCTTCAGCCGTCAAGGCATTTTCAATACGCCCAAACATGACATTCATCGTACCTAGCGCCTCTTCGGCTATCAGTTCCCCGTCTTCCGTCAATCGATTAACAATGATTCGCTGGTCTTGCAGCGATTTCTCTCTATAGATGTAGCCTTTTCGAACAAGCCGTTTGGCGATACTTGTCGCCGTGCTAAGAGGCGCACCCAAGTGATCTGCCATTTGGGACATTGTCAGCTGCCCATGAAATTTCAGCAACAACAATGTGGAAAAATCAGAACTCGTAAGCTGCAGTTCCAGGTAGGTCGTATCAGGAAACATACTAAGTGGACGAAGTCCATTCTTGAAAATAAGCTCAAACAGCTGCTGCATGAAATTCCTTTCTTCTTTCAATAAACTACGATATCGTAATTAATTCCTACTGTTAAATTACTACGTAATCGTAGTAATGTCAACTATTCTAAGCTGGAATTTATCAGGTGCGCGCGGTGCGACGAGCTATAAGCGCCTTTTCGGCGCTTAGCGTGCGAGCTTCGCGCGGTGAAATTTCGCTTACCCCAAAACATATAAATTCTGTCAAGAAGCTGGTCGTCATGGCGTCCTGCTCCGTAAGTACCTTTTCGAATCTAGGTGGTTCTATAATAAAGGAGAAAAAAGGCGCGCTGCTTGCTCGATTATGCGCTGTGGATAGGTGCGCTGTGTCAATTCTTCCAATTGCAAAGGAACGGATTCAAGGAGATCACGCTCGAATTGCTCAGTGAGTTCCCGTCCCACATCGGCGCTGTATAAGAGTTCCATGACCTCATAATTTAGACGAAAACTTCGCATATCGTAATTCGCCGAACCTACGCCAGCCATTTCTTCATCAATGATCATCACCTTTGCGTGAACCATGCCTTTCTCATAGATATAGATTTGAACTCCTGCTTCAATCAATTCTCCATAATATGTAAGACTCGCAGACCCCACTATTGCGGGACTAACATGCCGCGGGACTAACAATCTTACCCGCACTCCGCGTGCCACGGCTGCCTTCAAAGCCATAATGATATCTGATTCGGGCACAAAGTAAGGCGTTGTTATATCAATGGTCTTAGCCGCTTGTGTCAGACAAATGAAGTAAGCCTGCCGGATAACTTCAGTAGGAATTCCAGGATTCCCCTCTAACGTTTGCATGTACGCATGATGTAACGAGTCTGTGCCTGAAACGGGATCACCGCCCTCATCCAATTCCGCCCCCCATTCTTCCGACCATCCGGAAAATGAAACTTTTCTAGCTGGAGTAATATGCTGTGACCTATTTCTTATTCCAGGTGTAGCCTTCTTCGGAATCTTTTCCTGCGTAGCAATATTCCAATGTTCATTGAAAATAGTCCGAAGATCAGTTGCAACTTCCCCGACTAATCGCATATGAGTATCACGCCAAAACCCTACATCCGGCTTTAATCCTGTATATTCATACCCAACATTGATACCACCTGTAAAAGCTTCAATTCCGTCGATGACGACAATCTTACAATGATCCCGATAAGTCAAAGTGGGTATCCAAGGAAAACTCAATGGAAATATCGTCCTGCATTCAATTCCGGCATCCATCATCCGATAGATCTGATGTTTTGGAAATTTCTTGCTCCCCCATCCGTCTCTAATAAAACGAATCTTCACGCCAGCTTCGGCCCGTTCAATCAGGATATCTGTCATTCGTTTGCCAATCTGGTCATCCCGATATAGGTAATACTCCACTTCTATAGTTCTTTGCGCATTCTGTAGAGATGCAAATAGTTTCTCATAGGTTTCTATGCCGTTCGTAAGCAGCTGAACTCGGCCACTCCTAAGTCCATGTACTGTCAACTGACTTATAGATTTAGCGATGATGGCGGATGAAGGGCTGAACGAATCAGGTAACGGGTCTGACACGTTGTTCGGAGATGTGAGTCTTATTTTACGAAAACGCAATGGGTTGGCAATGATGAGATATATTACGTATCCAATTACAGGAAATATCAGACCTATGGCTAGCCAATTCAAAGCTTTTTCCGGACGACGTACTTCACGGATCGCAACGATTAACATAAAGATTGTATTCAAGATGTAAAGTCCAATAAACGACATGAAGTAGCCCCCCAAATATAAATTCAAAGCACAACATATTAAGTAATAATCATCAAAAACTTACCCAACAAAGCTTTTTCTTAATATTCACATACGCACCGTAATGCATACTAAAATATTGGAAAAGCACTTTTACTTAAAAATAAAAGAACCGCTCGTTTCCTGTTAAAGAAACTAAGCGGTTCCAGTATCACAATCTTTGTTTTTTTCTAATTTTCCTAATAAAATTAATTATCAGTAAAAACAATAACTGCATGAGTCCAAAAATAATTGCTTCCATCACTACCAACAACTCTAGGATTTGTCCAAATGGTTTAAAGAAAGTTTCAGTTTTTGGGATATAAATATTCACCAGTAAAATAGAAACTACGCATGATAATATGAAAACTATTATTAGGTGTTTATAATTTCTAATAAATATGAATGGAACTACAATAGCTATGAAATAAAAATATGTAATTTTATAAAAATAATCAAAATACATGGCTACAAATATCAACGGCGAACAGCACAAGCATGTTAAAGTCCGCAGTAACTTTTTGTTTATGGAGCTCACATTCTTTCCTTGCTCTATTATTCAATCACAGCTATTGCATCAATCTGAACCATAAAACCCATATTTGCAGGCCCTATCGTTCGAGCTGGATATGGTTTTGAGAAGTAGTCTTTGTAAATCAAATTAAATTCATCGAAGCCTGCTCCTTCTCCAAGGAAGACAGTTACTTTAACAACATCTTTCAAAGCTGAGCCTGATGCTTCTAAAATTGCTTTGAGGTTTTCTAATGCCCTTGTCGCTTGTTCTTCCAAAGTATTGCCTACTACCCTACCAGTTTCAGGATCAAAAGGTCCTTGTCCAGCTACGTACACCGTATTACCTACTTTAATTGCCTGCGAATAGGGCATTCCCTCTGGATTTTGTGCTTTCTCTGTAAAAATAACTTCTTTCATGGTATACCTCCAGTTTCGTGTTTCAGACCAAGGATCTCTAGTGATTCGTCGCGGAGCGCTGTGTTGAAAGATTTTGAGTGCAGCTGCCATCTTCTCGATTTAACCTAAACAGTTATGGTTTAGTAGCTTTCCATATGTATTTATATTCTCTAACTCCTATTTTTCCATTAATGATATGTTCTTTGACCTTTCGTTGAAGCTCTTTACTCATTGCTGGCATTGTATAATCTGGGTTACCAGGTGTATCCGTTAAAAACTTAGCGAATTCCCTCTCGTTGGGAAAATAATAGATGGCGTCTTGAAATTCTTCTATCTCAATATTTATAAATCCATTTACGAGTAATCGCTCTTTTACTTTCTCTAGCGCACCAGAATGAATGCCGAATATCGTGCCTTCGCTTGTTAGGATTCTGCTATGATTTAATATTGAAGTTGGGCCTCTTCGATTGTAAATCAAATTAAATTGATCATTATTAAAAGGCAGTTCCAGTTCCCCCTTGGTAGAACAATAAACAAATTTAACGTTTTCGCAGTGAGCTTCCGCTAAGCTTGATTTAGCAATGTTTATCATTTCTAATGAGTTATCAAAACCAGTAAGATCAGTTCCTATTCTCCCCATCTTCCTAGTAAATTCCCCGTGACCGCAGCCTGCATCTAAGACAGAATTAAAAGTTGGCAGCATGCTCGTTAATCTCTGTTCAAAAATCTCTTCGGCTGAAATTCCTTCAATTGTATAAATGGCAGTGCTTTTATACCCACCATTTTTTCTGGCTATCATGTCATACCACTCAATCCCCAAACATTTACCTCCATCCTCAAGACCGAATAATTACTTCAATCATTTAGCCACCCGTTGATTAATTCGATAAATCCCAAAAATTCCCTGCATTTTCTCATAATTTGTGCTTAATTAACACTCTACGGAAGCCTCATTACTTCCTTCACTTGTAAGTCATACAAAGCTAGCTTGTAGTTGATTTTTTCCAAGTTTTTATAAGTCTCCATTATAAAACAATAAGCCGGCATGAGCGCCACAAAATAGCAGCTCATGCCGGCTTATCTAATGTTTATAACAAAGTTGCAGAACTCGTTGGAACCTCAATGCTAAAAGCTTCTCAAGAGTTTACCAAACAACTCCCTTGGTCCGAATCAAAGTAACTATTGATTTTCATAATACTTGACTAATTCAATAATCATGGCTCCCATCCGTTCGCTTTCAGGTACTATGACGAGGTCTAATCCTTCTTCTCTCAAAGCCTCTTCCGTTACTTTGCCGACCGCTACTGCTTTTACTCGTGTCTTGAACGATTCTCGAACTGTATCCACGATCCCTTGACGTTTGGCATATTCAAACAAGTATCGCACCTGCACCGCGGTAGTAAAACAAACAGCGTCTATCGATTTCGTTGAAAGCTCATGACACAACGTCTCCAAAGTGGATGATTCCGGTTCTACATGCCGATATGGCAGCAGTTGAATAACATTCGCCCCTCGATTCTCTAAGAATTGGATCAAATTGGGCTGAGGTTCGCCATGTAACTGGACAACTACTGTTTTACCCGCGAAATCGCAAAGATCCATACTTCGGATCAAACCTTGTGTCGTTCCATCTTCATCAACTATTTCAGGTTTAATATCCAACTTCTTAAGTAAAGCATACGTCTTATATCCACGTGCCGCTACGTTCGCTTCTTTCATTTTCCGAATCAAGGTTGAATGAATTCCTAACCGTTCTGCAGCACCCAGCAGCGTATCTGTTCCAGTACCTGTTGTAAGAACAAACCATTCAATCTTGTTATTCACGCAAAATAATAATTCTTGTTCAATCGCTGACTCATCAAAATATAAAAGGCCTTGCAAAGGACGAATAACAGGGATACCTCCCTGCTTCTCAATTAGTAGGCTCATTTCCTCTGTTTTTCTAGAGCCTGCGATTACGATTTTCTTGTTGTTAAGCTTTTTCATTTTCTATAAATCCCCCTCTGAATGCCGTCCCTTTAATAGTACTTGTTTTCAAATAATTTTAAAATGACCACGCTTCGCATTGTGTAGCGAAGGCGTGGCCATTTTTACCCGATCGAATAACGAATATACGCTAGCAAGGCTAACAATCCTGCAGCAATTGAAATCACATAAAAAGATGTAAGTCGAACCCATTTTACCTCTGTTTTTTGGAAATAGGTTTGATCGCCTTCACGATTCTTACGAGAAAAACCAACCATAAAGGTAACTACTAAACCAAATAATAGTATGATTGAAAATATCCCAAAATAGATATACATATTCATATAATAACCACCTTTTCTTTGTAAAATTGGCCCTTCGCTGAAATTATATAGGAAATTGATCTGAATTTCATCAACCACTTTGGTTCTTTTTATACCATCCAATTTCTCAAAATATCATAATAGCTTGAACGAACTAGTTGTAAACCAAAAAATCACAAAAAGCCGTAGTCTATAAAAGACTGCGGCTTAATTGACTAGTTTATGTTCGTTTTATGACTTCAAACCGCTCACAAGAACTTCAATCGCTTCACTCAGTGGTGTAACCGGGCGACCAAGAAGTGTCTGAAGATCGTTGCTCTCTATTTCTAGAACGCCATCTCTAATCGCACTTTGGATGGCAACTAGAATGGGAACGACTTGTTCAGGAACCCCTGCACCGGCCATGATTTTAGCGTAAGTCTCATCGTCAACTTGCTGAATAGGAACTTCGCGGTCAAGGACCTTAGACAGAACCGCCGCGAGGTCTTCATGCGTAATCAGTGCGCCCGATAGCTCATAAACCGTATTCTCATGTCCGTTACCTGCAAGAACATTTGCTGCCGCTTGTGCATAATCTCCGCGAGAAGCCCACCCTACTTTGCCAGCCCCTGCCGATGTCACGAGCGGTGCACCCGCCAATACGCCTTGTATCGTTCCAATCTCGTTCTCAATGTACCAGTTATTACGCAGGAATGAGTATGGAATTCCCGTTTTGCGGATCGCTTCCTCTGTCGCACGATGCACTGGCACAAGAAAGAGAGAGCTTTCCTCTGCGTTTGTGGCACTAGTGTACGCGATGAAACCAACCCCAGCGCGCTCAGCCGCTGATACAGCAGCTAAATGTTGACGAATTCGAGTTTCGTTATCCCCTTGCGTCGAAACGATAAGCAAGCGGTCAACACCAGCGAAAGCTTTATCAAGAGATGCTGGATCATCAAAATCACCATGGCGTACTTCAACTCCCCGAGAACTTAATTCGGTTGCTTTCTCCGTATCTCTTACGCTAACAGCTAATCTTTCAGCAGGTACGGATGCAAGTAAAGCCTCCACTACTTTTGATCCTAATTGTCCCGTAGCACCAGTTACTAGAATTTTCATTTGTAAAAACCTCCATCGGATTATTTAATAATGAGTTAGAATCGCCGCAGTTATAACCATACTGGTTACAACTTGGTTATAAAAATTAGCTCACTTAAGAGCTATTTTTAATTAAAATTAGATATGAGTTGTTGCAAGGAAACGTTAGACAATCTTTGTTCCATCGCGGATTGAGCATCCCGCATTTCTGCACGGAGCGCAGATTCAATATTTCTTCCTACCGTACAGTTGGGGTTGGGATGGTTATGGAAATTGAATAACTCCCCATTCTCAATCACTTCCACTGCCCGGTATACATCAAGTAATGTAATTTGGTCCGTATCCTTACTCAGCGATGTTCCGCCAACTCCAGCACGTACGTCAACGAGTCCTGCCTTCTTCAGCATCCCAATAATTTTGCGAATAATGACAGGATTCGTATTCACGCTGCCAGCAATGAAATCACCTGTACACTCCGTTGGAATGGTCGCAATTAACGACAGGATATGAACAGCTATCGAAAATCGACTGCTAATCTGTTTCATTCATCATCACCCACTCGTTGTAACCAGTATAGTTCTAACTAACATCAAAGTCAAGCTTGTCATGTCAGTTACATCGTTTTTTTCATTAAACGCTCCAAAATAAGTTCTTTGATTTCCAATGGATTCTCAATTTGAAAAACAACTTTTCCAAACTTATGATTATTCAGTTCAAGTATGACGACATCTTTATGATCCTCATAGGAAATGAAACACCATCTATCTCCAATCAGAAAACGTCCTTCTCTAATGTCAGCTATTGAGGTACCCACTCTAATTTGAAACATGGATAACTTAAAGTCATCTATAGAGACATTCATTATATCCGAATACGGAATTTCAACACGTTGTTTCAAAGCAGCAGCACTTGTCAATCCCGTTAGATGAAGTATAAGAGCATCCTTCGTAAATTCAATTGTTCTAGCCATTTTAACTACCTCCGCTTTATATATTTTCGATTTTCTTGTAGAAACACCTATAGTACGACTGAGTATGAGAAATCGTTCATCCATTTTTAAATAATTTATTAAAAAAAGAGCTGCCCAAAGGTCATTGACCTTGAGACAGCCCTAAACTCAATCTTCCTTGCATTTTACTCATTAATCTTTGAATCCTTAATGAGATCTTTCTTCCAAAATTCGATAACAATATGGTCGGCTAATTCCATGGAAGCCCATGAATTCTTAAATTTAAAGTCGTATTCTTCCATTTTTTTCACTGCCATTTCTACTTCGGATTTTCTCACTCTTAGTTCCATCGATACGCAATTATTAAGAATAGTTGTTAGCTCAATCAATTGTTTATTGGAATTTTCAGTAGTTGTCAAATTATTCTCACCCTTCTAGTGTTATGGCTCATTATTAGTTACGAAGAAAAAGAACTCCTTTCGGAGTTCTTCTTGACGGTGAATTGATTGATGGTACTTATGCCTTGATCCTTACTTGGCTTGGTCTATACCTCATCCATTATTGCAGTACATGTACTACACTAAGTGTTTGCGGCACATCTCCTCGCTTCTATTCGGATTCAAAAACAACTTCCCTGGTATTTATCTCGTTGAATGTACAACGGAACCACACCTCTCTTGTTTCACCGTCATAAGTATTATGGCTGATCTGATTCAAATTATACACGTTCATTACATAAAGAGTTGCTTCATCCTATGTTGAAGCAGTTAGGTCCAATCTCCAATCGTTGCATCTCATGAAGCTCCCCGGCGGGTATTCGAAGCTGCACTCGGCATTGAACTTGAAGTCGAGTTTCCGGCAAATGGCATTCGATGCGGGGTTATCGACCGATGGAAATGCGTGAATGTACCTGTTCTTCTGTTCCGCTCTGGCGCTGGCAACAGCCGCCGCGGTTGCTGCACTTGCAATGCCTCTGCCTTGGAAAGTCGGTAGTACGCCCCAACCGATCTCGTACACGGTCTCTTCCTGCCAAACACGTTCCCAGTACCCGATGTTGCCGACCGTTTCTAGTTCTGGAAGCAGAACGATGCTGAACATACGGCCTTTCCCCTTGCCGCCTATCTCGACGTAGCGTTTGTGGCGCGCCAGAATTTGCTCCTCCGTCTCCGGACCACCCAAGTGTTCCAGCATCTCTGGTGCATTCATGCGATACAGAAGTGCAAGATCAGCCTCTGCCCAAGGCTCGATCCTTACCTGCAGCTCGTTCGTTCGAGTTAGCATCTTTCACACTCCTACTAAGGAATTCATGTCATAATATGTACATTTTCATTTTACTTCTGAACCATGATCCTCATCAAGTTTTAAGCTTCCTTCTTGCGATCACGAACGGGTTGAGGCTTAAAACTACTACTCAATCACTCCTGAGCGAACCATAATTGCCTTGATGTCCACTTGAACCTTGGCTTTGGGATACATCTCCCTCCACTTCTCATCTGTCAGATTGGCGTGTCGCACCTTTGATTGGAGAACTTCACCAAAACCAATCGGATCTGACCGAACCGCTTGAGTTTTGGCAATAAGCTGATTCGTACGGCGGACCAATTGCTTGGCAATCTCGTTTTCGAGGGCATGAACGACCTTTGGATCTCCTAATTTCAACTCGTTCGAAATCTCTTGAATCCTGGCATTCATAGATATATGGACAGAAAATGACGGAATTGAGGGGTCTATTAGCTTAATTTTACTGGAACTTGCGATATTTTCTATCACGATATTAATTTTATCTGTCTGAATACCAGACTTCATTTGTCGAAAAGGTTCCGTATCCAAAGATAACTCCAAAGCGCCGGCTCTGTAACGATCTCGAATAAGTTTTAGAACAAAAGACTCGTCCACCCTAAGCTCTCCTACCATCTTATCATTCTGAAAAATTGCCGTATGATTCAATGCTATTTCGTCGCCATTACGCTCAATAATAGGGAGAACCGGGTCTTTTCCTACAGAATAAACGTCATGAATAAATTCATGAAGCGTGCATGAGGAGATTTGTTCTCCTTGAATATTTTGACGGATCATTTTAAAAAGATAGGTTCCGATATTGCTTATTTCCGGAAATCGATGCGTGATGATATTTTCCGTGCTCCCTTTACTGACGGTTATATACATCGTATCCGAAATGGCAGAGTCTCTTGAGAGTGTATCGGTAAGGGATAAGATCCCACTCCGGGCTAACTTTTCATTAAACATGGCAATTCGGAGCTGTCCACTAACGACACGCTTAGATACTTCACGGTTTTGAGCATTGCGAATCCCTTTGCTTGTGTTACCTGTTGTAACGACAACCTGAACCTTTTCTTTCGCTTCCGGATCTATTTGATGGAGCAGTGCCGTTCCCTTGATGCGGTCATTTTCTATAGGATCATAACCAACAATGACGATGAGTCCTAATTCTTCCAAAATCCTTTTTTGCACACAGCCTGTCCAGATAGGAATAAATAATACGATAACCGACAGAACTAGCAGGGATTTCTTCATTAGATCCCTCCTCTTTTCATTTGAAAATGTCTTTTGAGCAGAACAGCAGCATAAAGTACCCAGGGATAACCAAATACAAAGTAAATAGCCACTTTCGAAAAGATGTCATTTAAAGTATTAATCTGTATGCGTGTTTTAAAAAAGATTGATACAACAACCAATATAAGGGCAAAGGTGTAAAGGGCATATTTTTGCTTCCAACCAAATATTCGTTTAATTCCTTTGGAAGCTGCCCACATGTACATCATTAAGTTAGGGAGGACTACCAACATCCATACACAGATAGCCACATATTCAAAGCGTTCTAGAAATGGAAACACAACAATTTTAAAAAGGCTGAATGTAGCCCAAACGGTCTTCGATAATTGTCCAGGACTAAAGTAAACAAGCGTGACCACCATAACAGCTACATAGATGATCGTGGTGGTAAAAAGTCCCAAATGAGCGGCCAAGGGGGCATGTTCTTTGTTACGAACAAAAGGATACACAAACATCAGAATTTCGAACCCGACGATGGTCAATGACATTTTAAACATACCTTGAACTAACTCGGAAATGCTTGCTTCCATGATCGGTGTAAGATGTGTCCATTCTGCATATCGTAACGGAAAGTACAAAAATACAATCAACCATATTGTCAGAATTACCGACATAAAGGCGATCCCAACAACAATCCGAATACCGCCAAGAACGCCATAAATAATTAACATAGCCAAGAAAGCGCTAAGCAGCCATGTTGGCAGGTCAGGGAATATCCAAGTCTGGACCATTTCCACATAATTGCGGGATAACACCATGACGGCAGTTAGCATATACAGCATAACAATTGTGTTGATTATCCCCCCGATATATCGACCATAAAGGTCTCTGTGAACTTCATATAAGTCCATATTCGGATTCAGCTTAAGAGTTCGCAGCATAACTCCAACCGTTAGATGAGACCATGCCCCAGCCATACAGACGGATATCCACGCATCATGCCCCGCCGATTGGAAAATGATTCGTTGAAATCCAGACAAACCAGTACCTACCTGATTGGCAAGAATAACAAAGAATAAGAGAAATGAACTAAACATCAATCTCTTTGGAGGACTACCAGTCTTCACCTGAACTCCTCCTTGTCCACTATTCATCAATATCTCCGTGGCTACTCACAGTCTCTTGTTCCACAAACCTGAAGGTGTCATCGCCATGGGTAAACATGGAGCGTTCGCGCAAAAAAGAGAAAGGTAGTCTCAAAATGCTGTCTTTCAAGTCCCCTTTTCGAAATGGATAGAGGGGATACAAATAAGGCTGACCCAGACTAGTTAAACGAAGTAGGTGAATCACCAAAAAGCAGATACCAATCATGATCCCAATTCCTCCATAAAAACCTGCAAGTATAATGATTGGATACCTGATGATACGAATCGTAATACCCATTAGATAAATCGGTGTAATAAACGACGCCAACGTTCCTAGCGCTACGATAATGATGAGAATATTACTTGTAAATCCTGCCTGTACGGCTGCCTGTCCGATGACGATACCACCTACGATTCCGATAGTTTGACCAATCTTGGTCGGAAGTCTTGCGCCTGCTTCACGAAGCAGCTCGATCGTAATTTCTAGAAACAAAGCTTCCATTAAGGGGGGAAATGGTACTCGTGTTCGTGATTCAGCCAGCGGCACGACCATGGCGGAAGGAATGATTTCATAATGAAACGTTAATGCAGCTACATAGATGGGGGTGAATAATAAAGATAAAACCATGGCTCCAACCCGCAAAAGCCGGAAAAAGGTAGCCATATTCCACCGAACTTGATGGTCTTCCGCGGAAGAGAAGAAATCCATCATCGTCGATGGGCATACAATGGCAAACGGACTTCCGGAAACAAACAGTACAATTTTCCCCTCTGATAGGGAATACGATGTACGATCTATACGTTCGGTCATTACAAACTGTGGGAAGATCGTAAATTTATTATCCTCTATTAACTGTACTAGTTGTGCACTAGATACCACACCATCTATCTCAAGACTATTGATCCTATCGCGCACTCGTTTAACGAGCTCATTATCTGTAAGATTTTTGATATAAAACATCGCCACTTGTGTCTTGATTTCCACTCCAACTTCCAAGTTCTCCTGACATAAGTTTGGACTCGGCAGGTACATCTGAAGCAAGGCTATATTGGACCTTAAAATTTCGTTGAATGCAATCTGTGGGCCAAATACTTGACTTTCAATCTCAGCTTTCGAAAAGCTACGATTAGGCGGCTTGTAAACATTCAACAGAAAATTGAAGCGGCTATCATCGCTGTGAAGATACACCCATCCGAGCAATAACATTTCCGCAACAGACTGAATAACTTTAACCTCAACAATTCCTGCAACGGGAAATCGTTCTGTTTCATTGATTGAAGGCACATCGACAAAAGTCAATAAAGGTTGAATAATATCCCTTTGAAGCAAATTCTGGTCAACTAGAGTTTCTATGTAATAGATGGCGGCTGTTTGCTGTCCAAGCACGACATATTTGGCAATTAAATTGGGATTTCCATTAAGAGCCTCTTCGAGCAATTGTTCCAACTCGATAATATCCGCAGGTATGTCGTTTTTCATGTTCTGCATGTTAAACAATCCCTCGTTTCACAATGCCATATCGCATAGTATGTCAAAATGTCAGGAAAACAATCCCATATAGCTTGCAAAACGCAAAAAACCATCGCGTTGGCTGCGAGGGTTCTTAAAGGCGCGAGGCCCGTTTACTTATTAACTTGTCCTCTTTAAGTGAACTGGATGCCTGGATGAGAAGTTTGGCCAACAAATCATAGTCGGGCGTTTGCCCTTCTCGAAATTTGACCCACTTTCTTTCTTCAGGACCATCGACAGACCTTTCGGCAAAGAGATGTTTCCAAATTGCATCTAATCCATGGAAACAGTTAACAGAATATGATTTCCTGATGGGTCGACTGCTGTATATTCACTTACAGGATAGCCCAACAAATCTAGATTCTTTATTGCACCATCCCTAGTTATTTCATCAGCAAATACGATCGTATAATATTTCAGACCAACGCTGTTACGAGATGGCGCTTGTATGCCTTTACCGTTCCAGATGTTTAATCCAATATGATGGTGGTATCCTCCACTCGAAATAAAGAGCGCTTGATTGCTTATTTGATAAACAACCTTAAACCCAAGTCCATTGAGATAAAATTCGGCTGCTTTCTCGAGGTCTGATACATGTAGATGAATATGCCCCATAATGGTATCAGACGGCAAACCCGTGAACTTCTCTCCATTCGCTTCAGACAAAAGACTGCGTAAATCAACCTGTTCGGTTGCCATGCTGACTTGCTCCCCAATCCATTCCCAGCTTTCAGAAGGACGGTCTACATAAATTTCCAACCCATTACCGTCTGGGTCCGCCAAGTACATCGCTTCACTTACAAGATGATCGGATATGCCTTGTAACGGGTATTTGATATCAATGAAGTGCTGAACGACTTTTGCCAACTCTTTCTTACCCGACAAAAGTATCGCGTAATGATAAAGTCCGGAACGACGTGGTTCTTTCGCTAAGACATCTGCTGGCTGCTCTAGGGTCAACAGTGCATCCTTTCCGTTTAAAGTCAGTGAAACTGAGGATTCTGTGCGATCCAAAATTTGAAATCCTAATACGCCTTGGTAGAACGATAAAGACCTTTCAAGCTGTTCAACGATTAAATGTACATGACTAACAAATGTATTTGGTTTTTGATGAAACTTCATATGAGTGCCTCCCAATAAGTTTGTATCTTAGAAACCTGTTTACTTACTTGAATTCTTTATTATCAAGCATAATTAATTGGGAAGTTGACGTTTTCGCGGTCTGCTTCGTATGTTGAACGAGATTAATGATGTCTTGATACGCTTGTTTTGCTCCAGTAACCAATAAGGGCACACCTATGAAATCAATTTTTAACCATCGTGAAAGCATACCACCACATGTCATTGCAAAAGGCACAGTTGGAGACGTGTTGGATAATATGATTTTTTCGTCGAGAACCTCTTCTTCAATTAGCATATCAATAAGATTAAAAACACCCGGAACTAAGATTTTAGACCTTCCTCTGCCCATTGTGTATACTTTATTGTCATCCTCATCCTTGCCATGAAAGTATAACTTCCCTCTGTCTTTATAAACTAGTTTATTGAAATTGTGTGTATTCAGTATCTCATTTTTTGTAGGCTCGTGGGAACAGTCTAACTTTTTGAGATGATATGCTGCAGCTAAAGCTGTTGTATGTGTTCCCCCGAAATCGTTATAAATATAGATCATTGTTCATACTCACCATCCAGAGAATATTGTATAAAACTTCTTTATTCATTATCTCCTATAATGAATAAAACAACCTTATTCTCGTGCATATTACAGTTTGTTGTATCCTTATAAATAACAGCAAGGGAGCATTCTTAACAATGACAACAAACAGTGGACATCAAGGAGCACATGGGATCGGCCAAGAGGTGAAACAGTTGAACAATCAGGCGCAAGCGGCAGAGCTCATGCAAGGAAAAAATAAGGTAGATCAAGAAATCATTGCAGCAGCTAACGAGCACAGTTCAGAACTAGATGAAATCATTGAACGTGAGACAACGTAATTTGTAACTAATTAGAGAAAAATAAAGAGAAGCCACGCACAGTTGCGTGGTTTTTTGTTGTATCTCCGTCATCTAGGAATAGCCATTAGGTAGGATCAGGTGCATAATCGGGGTCCGTATTTTTGGTTTCTTTGCCAAAAAACAATAAAACGAGTGCTCCGATGACAATCGCTACGAAGAATACCATAAAAATGGAGGTGATTGCTCTATTACTCGCCACCAGCAAACCTACAAGGTACGGACCAATGATACCGCCAATACGTCCGATGGATGCGGCAAGCCCAACACCTGTAGAGCGTACTTCAGTCGGGTACAACTCAGGCGTGTAAGCATACATTGCTCCCCATGCACCAAGATTAAAAAAAGATAAGCTAACACCGGCTGCTATCAACATCCCTTCCGTTTCAGCATTACTGAACCATAATGCGCTTGCTGCAGTCAGCAGTAAATAAGTGACGAGCACAAACTTACGGCCGAATTTCTCAATGAAAAAAGCAGCGGTAAAATAACCTGGAAGCTGTGCCAACGTCATGATTAATACATATTGAAAGCTTTTTACGAGACCAAAACCCTTAAGAACCATGACGGTTGGAAGCCATAGAAACATTCCGTAATAGGAAAATACCACCGTGAACCACAAAATCCAAAGTGTTACGGTAGATCTTCGATATTTAGATGACCATACGGAAGCTATACGTTCGCTGAACGACAATTTTCGGCTACGCAGCTCGGTAAATCGTGGTGAATCTTGAATCGATCTTCGGAGGTATAAAGCATATAAGCCCGGCAGCGCACCGATGACAAAGGCCGCACGCCAGCCATATGTAGGAATCACGAAGTAAGCAATAAGCGCCGCGACGATCCACCCGCAAGCCCAGAAGCTTTCTAGCAGAACGACAGCACGTCCCCTTTCATTAGTGGGAAACGACTCAGAAACAAGAGTTGACGCGACAGGAAGTTCTCCACCGAGTCCTATTCCAGTAACGAAACGCAGGACACATAGGATAACAAAGCTAGTGGCAAGGGCAGAGAGTCCGCTAGCAACCGAGAAAATAATTAGCGTTCCAAGTAATACCATTCTTCGTCCGTAACGATCAGCAAGCGAGCCCGCTAATAAAGCCCCTACAGCCATTCCGATCGAATTAATAGCTGCCAACAGCCCAATTTGCTGTGCACCTAATTTCCACTCGACTGCTAACGCAGCAACAATAAACGAGATTATCCCTACATCCATAGCGTCGAACAACCAGCTAATACCTGTGCTGAAAAGCAACTTTCGTTTTGCCGGTTCACGTAACAAATTTGTTTTAATCACATCCAAAACGCATTCTCCTAATCATCGCATTAGCTTGCCTGATCCTATTTTGTGTTACATTATCGAAAAACACTCCCTCTGCAAACTAATTATCAAACCTCAAGTTGATCACTCTACCCATCGGATTAAATGTGACAGATTTAAACATAATATGGGTATCAACTATAGAAGGCCTATAACACCAAATAATCCTTAACTCACATATCTGATTGGCCTGGTTTCCATCCAACTTGTTGAGACCAACTATGAGCTCGCTGTAATATCTCCCAAACGACTGGCCCTTTGCCTTCAACATACTTTGTTCGATCATTTCTAAATAAATTCATTAATCTATGTTTTTCCAACGCGTATCTCAAACAATCTTGTGAGTGTTCTCGCAAGTAATCTCTGAAAAGTAACGTTTTTTGTTCTGAAAAACTCCCAGCGTGCCTAACTTGTATATGCGTTCTTCTGTTTCCTGGCAATTCTCGAAAATACTTTTTGGTTTTATCAGGATTCTCTTTCCTTAAAATAAAGCCAGTTTCTTCGATTTTAGATTTATAACTAGAATCATCATCAAATTTAACTACAGAAATTTGAATATCAATGATCGGTTTAGCATCCAAACCAACAATTGATGTGGATCCAACATGATCAATACGAACTGCCACGTTTCCTAAAGAGCCCCTTAACCTTAATCCAATATCATGAAATAGGTCTTTCCATTCTGAATTGTACTCCGCAATTCTCCACTGATCTTCCATGTTCCATTCTCCTCTGGAAATATAAAAAAGAAAATATCAAGAGACGTGATCTTTTCTAAAGAACACGCCTCTTGATTTAATTAATCTTTTATAGGTATTAATATTTCAACGTTTTCTTCCTCTACGTTTTCCTCATAGTAAAATATTTCGATCGGACAAGATTGATCCAAAAACTTCTGTTGATATCCATTTTCTTTCATCCACTCAAATATTCTCGAGTACGCTTCACCTATTGTTTTGGTTGTACAATTTATTTTGGCATAATTGACGGCAGGGAGCTTAAAACCAATCATCCCTTCGGGTATTACAGTTAAATCATCCACTTCAAGACAAGCAAAATAGGTAGCAAATATCCCATTGCACATATATGGCGAAAATACGACTTCCTGATCCTTCGCATTTGTGATCTCATGTCTTCTCTCAGCAAATTGGCTTTGTATTTGTAGAGCAGCATCTGGGAAACCTTTTGGAAAATTGGCTGTAAGACTCTGACCAACTAATTGATACTCTCTTCGAAGAGTCTCACAGTGATATTTAATCATCGTTTTGTTTTCCAAAGTAATCGTCCCTCTCCTATGGATTATTTATTCTGTATTAAACCGATCCCATTCCCTACTGGATCCACTAAATAAGCAAGATAAAAATCATCAAATTCCATCTTTCCTCTAACAACTTGTGCTCCGGACTCAACGGATTTCGTAAGTGCCTCATCTATGTTGTCAACTTCGATTTGAATTCTTATTCCGTGTGGAAAATCACTTGGTCCCTTTGAAATACCGCCATTAATGCCAGATTTATCATCATTTCCTGTTGTCACTGAGTGGTATCCCCAGTTAGGTTCTGCAATCTTCCAGCCAAAAACAGACGAATAAAAACTTGCAGCACGTTCCGGATCTTGACTATTCATTTCAAATAATACAACACGCCCCAAATGATTCAACCTCCACAATTGGTATTTATACCCATATCCATAATACCGAATATTTGTTCCCATGTAAATGAAATTATTTTTGAGATGAACA
This sequence comes from Paenibacillus sp. JT22N1, assembly GCF_059692155.1. Classification (NCBI taxonomy): domain Bacteria; kingdom Bacillati; phylum Bacillota; class Bacilli; order Caryophanales; family Paenibacillaceae; genus Paenibacillus; species Paenibacillus sp. JT22N1. Next base: position 61,399 of record NZ_JCAUAW010000013.1, on the reverse strand, counting down.
AATAAAAAAACCGATCCTTGATGACCAAGGAACGGCTTCTTTGAGGTATTAATTATAAGTAATCTTTAAACCTAATTCCAAAGCTCGGGCAAGCGCCCCTTCAGAAAATTTAGGTTTCTTATATTTCTCTTCAAACTCTTCTTTAGATAGCGGTGCCCAAATGAAATCTTTATTCTGATAGATCCACGTTTTGGTTCCCCAATCGACGTGAACCGTCCTACTCGCAACTTTTTTAACGACACCAATCTCGATAATAACACCTGTTTTACCGAATATTTTGGCACAGTATTTGTTTAGCATTTCGCTCACAACAACACCCCATCTCTATACGCCTGATCTTAGTGAATGAATGATACTTGAAGCAATTTCAATTGACTTTTCGTCTGCTTGAAATTCATCACGAAAGGAATCACCCAATACCTTATTAATCGCCTTGCCAAAGGATAGAGCATCCAGATCATCTAGATGTTTAGTGATATAAATGGTTATCGTTCGCGCTTCACCATCATACTCATCATCCGGACAATCCATCGCTAGAAGCTTTACGGGGTCCCATCTATCGATGTGGAGTTTCACGACCTCCATAATTGGCGTAGGGTCATAAGGTAGGGATGCTAAATACTTATTCTCTTTCATGATTTCCTTTTTAATACTCCAAAGCATAACATTCATTTTCGTCTGATCAGATACAGCTCTAAACTTCAATAGAAAAGCCTCCTTTACAGGACGCTTTCTCGATCTTCTGTCACAATCTTTTCAGACCGGTCTATAATAATCGCCCCATTGAAGTTTAGCATTTTTCCTGTACCTTGAGCAATACATTCCATCGGGTGCTCAGCTAGATGAACCGGAACGCCTATGTCTTGCTGAAGCCGCTTATCCAATCCTTCCAGCAATGCGCCGCCCCCACATAACAGAATGCCCTGCTCCATCACATCACCAGCAAGTTCAGGCGGGCATTTCTCCATCGCGAGTCGAATGCATTCTAGAATCGATTTCACAAAATCATCCATAATCTCGTAAATTTCCTGCGATGAAATCGATATCGTTCTAGGCAAACCTTCCATGAGGTCACGGCCTCTTATATCCATCTTCACTTCTTTTACAGGCATCACAACAGCGGCGACGTTCTTCTTGATTTCCTCCGCAGTACGTTCTCCAATGGCCATATTATAAGTTTTCTTCACATATTCAATGATATCCTGATCAATCGACATGCCTCCACGGCGAACCGACTCACTTACTACAATTCCACCAAGAGAAATGATGGCTACTTGGCTTGTCCCTCCGCCGATATCAAGGACCATACTACCAATTGGCTCTGCAACTGGAAGCCCGGCGCCCATTGCCGCAGCCAGCGGCTCCTCAATAGTCATAGATCTCCTTGCTCCTTTATGTACAATCATCTCTTCGACGGCACGCTTCTGCACATTCGTTATTCCACAAGGCACGGAGATCAGCACTTGGAAGCTGCGAAACCATTGATAACCTCTTTTTATTTTGCCTATAAAATATTTCAGCATCGCTAAGGTCATATCGAAGTTGGCTATTACCCCATCTTTTAATGGATAGATAACCTCCACATTAGCTGGAGTTCTTCCAATCATATTATAGGCTTCTTGACCAAAAGCTTTAATTTCCCCCGTATCCGTTTGAATGGCGACGACAGACGGCTCTTGCAGAACAATCCCTTTTTTTTGTTGATAAATAAGTGTATTACAGGTGCCCAAATCCACACCAAACAGTTCTTCTAATCTCTTTAACATGACTCGCTCCTTCTCGCTGTTTAATAGACAATGCCCATAGTAGCGTGTATATTAGTTGATTTTGACTTAACTGCATCTTCATACTTGTTCGCATAAAGCAGCCATTCTAGGGGGGTAACCCAAAAAATGCCACCCACCATATAGGTGAGCGGCACTCTCAAGTAAACTTAATTTAGTTTGCAGCTGCTGGTTCTGCTACTGCTTTATAAGCTGAGGAAACGTAAGTTACTGCTTTCGCCTCCGTCATCACATCAGCATACATCGTGTCCGGTTTTGGATCTTGCAGGGTATACGAAATCACCGCTTGACCGTTTTGGTCAAATTGAACATTTTGAATGGCAATACTGTAACCAGAATTCGGTTTTTGACCTCTTGATAGGGTAACCTTGTTCACATCGTCAGTTACTTTCTCCACAGTTACGGATACATCTTCAATAGGTGCCGGTTTTTGGATATGTGTGTCTAAGACTTTAATCGCATTATAGATCCAACCTGCGGCTTGGCCACGAGTAAGTTCAGCTTTGGGATTAAACATACCTTCCTTGTCAAGCTCGGCAATTTTGTAAAGCAGTAATCGCTGTAAAGCGCCTTGATATTCGGGAGTGATCTGAGCCTCATCTTTGATCGGAATAAACATTTTCACTAGCGGGAAATTGCCCTTCTTTTCTAAAGCACGTACTAGCATTTCTCCAAATTGTTCACGAGTGATTGTAGCGTTCGGGTTTACATCCTTAGGAATGTTCATACCGTTGTAGTGCGCTATGATAAAGGCATCTGCATACCAAGCATCATTAGGGATGTTGGTAAAGATGTCAGAAGCTAATGGTTGTTTAATGAAGCGCATCGTATCTAAGTTCAAGTTCATGCCTTTAACAATCATTTGAATGGTTTGTGCATAACTAATCTTTCCTTTTGGGACGAAATGATCCTTATCAATACCACTCACGATTCCTCGATCTTGTAGAGCAGAGATCGCTGCAGCTTGTCCTTCCTCTACATCCGTAAAAGCGAAGGCACTGCTAAAAGTCAAACTGCTGACCAAAGCTGTCGTTAAAGTTAAAGCTGCTATCTTTTTCATAGTTAATTCTCTCCTTTTAGTAGGTTATCTTATTACAAACTCTAAACGTATAGTACGTGATAAATGTTTCAGTGATTTTAAAAAAAATAAAAACCGAAGGATTACCCCCAGCCTAATCATCTTTTAAATGAAGTTCAAACTTAATTGCTTATTATAATTTATTCTCCTTAATTCTTTGAACGACATACGTCAAACAATCACTCTTAAGCAGAATTTTACGCCCATTTCTCTCTATATTAAATTGCAATGCCTTTAAATTAGTGAAGGTTATTTCCCAGTCTGGATACGCCGATGATAATAACTGTTTCGCTTCATTTGTTGTCAAATTAAGTTCCATAAATGGATCTAATTCCATTCCTGATACTACATCTATTTCTTGTATGTTGGTGCTCATAATAACGCAATTAATCCCGTTCTCTTTCGTTCCTCGTGCCATTCTCTCTAAGACTTGAGTAAATTTCGGGACTGATTCCACGTGTTCTAATGCAGAAACCGCAATGATGTAATCAAAATGATTCTCTTCGATGAGATAGTCTCCAATGTCTGATAGCTTCGGTTCTATGTACGCACGAACTCCATTCTGTTCACTATAATCTACTAATTTCTTAAGTGCAGATTCAATAATATCCACACAAACAATTTGTCCTGTCTGGCGTTCCTTCAGTGATTCAGCAATTGGAATACTGTTTCTGCCCACTCCACAACCTAAATCTAATACAGTGAGATTTTCTTTGGAGTTAAAATGAGTTAGTGTATCCATCACTGTTTTTACTGGTTTTGAGAGCCATGATCCCTCTTCAAATAATTTGTAGTTATCATAACAAGCTTCATGATATTTTCGCTCTTCATTTCTAATGATTTTGATCCTATTATCCATTGTTGTTTCCCTCATTTTCTTTTGACATAAATAACATTCACTTTACATCCACATAACTCATAAGTAATAACTCTTTGTTAAAATAAAAGACGAAACGTTCCTATCCAAAAACTTTAATTAGAAAGGAACTAAATTATGCCCCTTAAACATTCTTCCGAAGCCGTTATTAAACATGAGCCTTCTTTACGTTATTGGGAAATTTTGAAATCAACTGCCCGCTATGTGCTATCTCGCACGATTATAAGACGATGGCGCACAGACCGAATTGTGCTTCCTGGTTCATCTCGAATTCTGTATGTCGATCCAACCGAAAATCGTGGAAGAATTTTGTATATGACAGGTGGAATGACACAACCAAGGCTGAATTTGTTTTGGAAAACGGCGGTTGCCTCTTTCCGACCAACTTTGATCGTAGACGTAGGAGTAAACTATGGCGAATGCCTATTTTCCGTGACCTATCCCAAAAACAGTAAAGTAATTGGAATTGAAGCCAATCCTAATTTACAGCCGTATATTGAGCGTTCCAAGAAAGTACATCCTAACCGCAAAAGAATTAACACCGTTTATGCAATGGCGTCTAACGAAGATAGCGATAAGCAATCTTTCTTCATTAATAAATACTGGTCTGGCCTTTCAACCGCAGCTCTTGGCAAGCCCAACGTTTCGAAGCATTACCAACAACACGATATTCCTAGCATTACACTTGACTCTTTACTTAGCCGGTATCCGTTGAATAAAGAAAAGCTATTATTTAAAATCGATGTGGAAGGTCATGAAGAAAAGGTTATTCAAGGGATGCTGCAATCCATTAAAGATTGTCCCTATATGCTTGGATTTATTGAATTTGACAGTAAATATTTAGCCAAAAGTGATACGGATGCCCATGCATTTTTATCTTTTTTACAAGAACATTTCGACCTTTATGTTTACTTGAATAATCAGGAACTGTACCACTTCGAACAAATATCTCTGGAAAAACTGCAACTGTTATTCAAAAAGAAACATATTCATACGGATATCATCCTGGCCTCACCGGGTGTGACGATTCCAGAGATTTATTCGCAGATTATACGATTGGATTAGTACAGTTTACATATTTAGCAAAGCATTCTTTAGAGCGAGCCTAGGGTATCCTTCCGCTAGCTTTAAAATAACAGAATCATTCAGCATTACATTAAGACCAACAATATTCAACTCGTCAGTAGGAAGATATTTTTCAATCCAATGTTGTGTCATGAAAATTTGCTCATTTAAAGATCCCACGATGCTTCTATTGTGAGTTTTCGTGTAAATAAACTTGTCCATGTTCGATAAAAACAAATTAACCTCTTGATCTGTGAATTGATCTGCTCTTAAGACTATCTCTAAATTTTTCAAAAACAAATTATCAAAGTCTTTAACATGTTCTTTCCTTAACCCATAAAGAACTACTTGGTATCTTGTTAAATCGTTCATTATCATTACACAGTTCTTTCTGCCCACCTTAAACAAATGAGCATGCCAACTATTCAGTGGTCTATATCCCACTTCCGGAATTGGTGAAACTGGAAAATTGCTTAAATCAAATAACTTCTTTGTACATGCAATAACAGTCATTGTGTTCACTACTTTCTTATTGTATTTGTTCAAGATTTTAATCATCTTAACTTATAATTTCTTACTCATTACATACCAGCTATCTGTCCGGTCAGGATAAAACTTATGTTCAATTACTTCGTATTTGAGTCTTTTATACATATCTATGTTCTCTGGAATTGACAACCGCACCCCAACTCTTGATTCTTTAATTCCCATTGACAATGCTTTATTTTCTATGAATTTTAATAATGATTTACATATACCTCTTCCGCGATATTCCTGTATAACTGAAACTCTCCCAATATAAATATAATGTTCAATAAATCTATATCTAGCAGAGCCTACAGCCCTAATTCCATCCCATGCTAATACGGCTCCCCCACCTTCTTTAATTATATTTATTACATTTTGAGTCGTTTCAGAAAGCGCTCCAGAAGGTGGATTCAGTTTCCCACTATATTCCATAAACGACTCTTGCATAGTACGAAATACAATGTCTACTTCTTCTATTTTTGCTTCTCTAATTTCTATTGACATGGTATACACACCTTACTTCCGTTTTTTAGAGATTAGTTCATCAGACTTGATTCAACTTCTTCGGTTTCTAAAAAAATTCCAAAACAAGATAATTAATAGAAAAATCACCGGATAATAAGTTTCTATTTGTGTACTTTTAACCCTAAGACTATTTATGAAATGATCTAGATTAAAGTAAATAACAAATTTAACCAACTGAACTAAAATGACTATAATAAACACTGTAGGAATCACTCGAGTAAATACAAAGTTATAGCTACTTTTTAGTTTTGCAAATGGTATGACACACAAATAGATCACAAATGCAAAAATTAAATAGATCAAGATATGCTCAACAAAAAAATGCAATAAATCCTCCTCCTAGGCACTACGTGTTAACATTTTATTTCAACTATTTTCAAACCTCACGTTTCTCATGTAACCATTTGTTCAAAATTTCTTTTCCAGTTACAATCTCAATCGTCTTTATAAAAAACCATGTAAACCCAGAATAGAAACCTATAAGTGGGTAACGAAACGATGCTGGTTTATTCCCTTCAAAATAGAAATGTCCTATCCACGATAAAAGGTAATGTAACATGGCTAGTATCAGCGTTGCTTTTAGACTATAAAACAAAAATAGCCAAGCCATAAAAGCAGACATAAAAGCAAAATAGTGCAGTATTCGATTGGTCTTATTCTGATGCTCTTTCAGATAATAATCTAAGTCACGTTGAACTCGATATATGAACTTCTTTAGTCTCATCAATTCTTCCTCATTTATCAGTGTCCATATCTTTATTTTTCTCATTTACTTTGTTTGAATAGCCTTCAAGTTCATCTTCAATTTCCTCATTCGTCATATGAAAATCGTTACGATCCACGATGCCTCATCGTTCTTTAATTCTTTGAATATCTTCATACATTTTTTTGTTTCTTTGATGTGTACTTAAAACAAGCCCAAAAATAACAGCTAATAAAACGATTCCCCCATATGGCCCTAGAAAAATAGAAATCAGTATTGCAAATATAATGGCGGTAATAATTCCAATAATCGTCATTGGTTATTCCTTTCAGTCGTTGATCAATTTTTTATCATAATCTTCCTTTGGATTAATTCAATAAATCCCAAAATATCCCTGCACGAACTCCCCCTTTCTAAATAATTCTTATAGTAAAATCAAAATGGACAGCCCCATGTGAAGTGACTGTCCATTGGTTCCTTTTTTTCAATCATGATACGAATAAAACCCCTGACCAGATTTGCGCCCCAAACGCCCAGCTTTTACATACTTCCTAAGAAGTGGACACGGGCGATATTTCGAATCTTTAAAGCCTTCATAAAGAATTTCCATGATGGATAAGCATGTATCCAACCCGATGAAATCCGCCAACTCTAGTGGTCCCATGGGATGCTTCATGCCGAGCTTCATCACGGTATCGACCGATTCAACAGATGCTACACCTTCATAAACGGTAAAAATAGCTTCGTTAATCATCGGCATTAAGATACGATTGGACACAAATCCAGGGAAGTCTTTCACTTCTACAGGGGTCTTCCCCATCCTTTCACTCAATTTATATATAGCTTCGAACACTTCCTGCGAGGTTTCCAAACCACGGATGACTTCAACTAAAGGCATAACCGGTACTGGGTTCATGAAATGCATGCCAATCACCTGAGCTGGACGCCCCGTGACCGCGGCAATTTCGGTAATGGGAAGTGATGACGTATTCGATGCCAAGATTGCCATAGGCGGGCAAATGGTATCCAGCCTTTGGAATAGTGAAGTTTTCAACACCATATTCTCGGAAATAGCTTCTATCACAAGATCTACCTGTTCCGCTTGTTCCAATTGCTCAGCAGGTTGTATTCGACTTAGAATTTCAGCCTTCCTTACTTCTGTTAGACCTCCCTTCTCAACACCTCTAGATAGTTGTTTGTTTATTGAAGCTAATCCTTTGTCAATAAACGCCATAGAAATATCATGCAATAGCACTTTCATGCCCGAAGATGCAGCAACTTGAACGATGCCGCTCCCCATTTGTCCTGCACCTACAACCATGATAGTCTGTATATTCATTTATTCACCCCCGCTATAAACTTATTGATCTACATGCAAAAGAATGGCATCTCCTTGAGCTGCTCCACTGCATATCGCGGCAATGCCATAGCCTCCGCCAATTCTCCGCAGTTCATGGATTAAAGTGAGTATGATTCGCGCCCCGCTGGCGCCAATGGGATGACCAAGTGCAATCGCTCCCCCATTTACGTTGACTCTCTCCGGATTCCAGCCAAGCAACCTTCCACTGGTCAGCATAACGGCCGCAAAGGCCTCATTCACTTCGAACCTGTCGATTTGCTCCAACGACAAACCTGTTTGACGCAACAGCTTCAGAATCGCCAGAGCTGGTGTGGTTGCGATATATGGCGCTCTTTCACCTACAGCAGCGTGACCAATAATCCTCGCCAGAGGCTTTACCCCCTGAGAAACAGCCATCTCTTTGGACATGACCACCATTGCTGCAGCGCCGTCATTTACTCCGGGGGCGTTACCCGCTGTTATGGTGCCATCCTTTGTGAACAAAGAAGGTAATGCGGTAAGCTTTTCAAGACTTGTATCTGCTCTAGGGACTTCGTCTTTACTAATCTCAATCGTTCCACCCTTACTATCGATTGTTACAGGGACGATTTCCTCCGCAAAATATCCCTTATTCATCGCTTCTACGGCACGAGTATGACTGCGAAGTGCCCAGTCATCCTGATCTTTGCGGCTAATTCCGAACTCTGCGGCAACAGTGCTGCCATGAACGATCATATGCACGTTGTGAAATGAACACCATAAACCGTCATGAATCATGAGATCCACGAGGCTTTGATCTCCCATTCTTGCTCCCCACCGGGCACTTGGTAGAGCAAACGGTGCGTTGCTCATGCTTTCCATCCCGCCGGCTACGATAATATCTGCATCCCCAGAACGTATGATTTGATCAGCCATTGTCACACTTCTCAGCCCGGAAGCGCACACTTTGTTTATGGTCTCCGTCGTCACGCTCCAGTCCAGACCGGCCCATCGGGCAGCCTGACGAGAAGGCATTTGTCCCGTTCCTCCCTGCAGCACCATCCCCATAATCACTTCGTCAATGGTTGCCGGATCAATCGAAGATCGGAGGATCGCCTCTTTCATCGCTGTTCCTCCAAGAACGACAGCGGGAACTTCTTTCAAGGCACCGCCCAACTTTCCGAACGGAGTTCGGGCACCGCCCACAATTACACTTTCCTTCATGGATTCGCCCCCCTCATCGTTCTCAATAAATGAACGTTTCTTGATCATATTGTTCCAAATAATACTTAACACGCTGCATGAACCTGCTGCAAATCAACCCGTCCACAATCCGGTGATCATAGGAAAGGCAAATGTTGGCTATCGATCGGATCGCAATCATCTCCTGAATAACTACGGGCTTACGTACGATGGACTCAAATGTCAGTATGGCTGCCTGCGGATTATGAATGATTGGACAGGAAAGCAAGGATCCTACCGATCCGGTGTTACTAAATGTAAATGAACCTTCAATTAAATCGGATGGCAGCAAGGAACCACTTCGCGCCCTATTGACCAACTCATACAGCTCAATCGCGATTCCTGCTATGGATTTACGATCCGCATGATAGATCACAGGTGTTACGACGGTATCGTCGGCATTAGCAACAACTATTGCTAGGTTGATATCTTTTTTGACATTCAACATGGGAAACTCCTTCAAAGCATTCACAATCGGTTTCAATACGAAAGGGCTAAGCGAAAGCGGGACGCCCTCTCTACGCATAAAGTCGTCTTTCAACTCTTGCCGCAAGGCGACGAGGTTACTGACATCCACTTCGATCATCATCCAAGCATGGGGATTTTCAGAGTTCCTCTGCATACCCAGCCTCCTTCAGATTTCCGCTAATTGGCGCATGGCTTCTTTGACGATGTCCACATTCGGCAGGTAAAACTTCTCTAAGGTTGGCGCCATGCCAACAGGGGGAATATCGGGAGGGCAGCATCTCATAATAGGTGCATCCAATTCGTACAACAGATGTTCCGCTATTAAAGCCGATATTTCAGCACCAATGCCACCTGTTTTATTATCTTCGTGTACGATCAATATTTTACCGGTTTTGGCTGCCGCCTCATAAATAGCAGGCTTATCGAGCGGATGAAGCGTCCGCAAATCCAATACCTCTGTACTAATTCCTTCTTGCTCTAGCTCGAAAGCCGCTCTAATTGCATAATGTACCGATAAACCGTAGGCAATTACTGTGATATCTGTACCCTCGCGCCTTATGGCTGCTTTGCCAATTGGAACGGTGTAATCTTCTTCAGGTACTTCATCTGATATCGAAAGATAGCATTTCTTATGTTCGAAAAAAAGGACTGGATCCTCGTCCCTCACTGCCGCTTTCAGCAAACCTTTGGCATCATAGGCTGTAGACGGCGCAACAATCTTGAGTCCTGGGGTTCCAAAAAAGACTGATTCAGGACACTGTGAGTGATACAATCCGCCTCCGCCAGTCGCACCGTAAGGTGCGCGTATGACGATTGGACAATGCCAGTCATTATTCGAGCGATAACGAATTTTCGCTGCCTCGCTTATGATTTGATTAGCCGCCGGGAAAATAAAATCGGCAAACTGAATTTCCGCAATCGGCCTCATCCCCACCATAGCCGCTCCAATCGCAACACCCACAATGGCTGATTCAGAGAGAGGCGTATCAAGGACTCTCAGTTCACCGAACCGATCGCGCATGCCTTTCGTCGCATTCAAAACGCCGCCCTTCCCAATATCCTCTCCGAGCACAAATACATGCTCATCGCGTTCCATTTCTTCTATCATCGCACGTCGAATGGCCTCCAAATACGTTAAGATTGGCATTTAAGCATCACCCCCATCTTCCGCATAAACATGCCGTAATACGTCCTCAGGAGCCGGATAAGGGGCTTTTTCAGCATATTTCGTTGCTTCATTTACTTCTTTTGTAACACTCTCATTCAGCATTTGTTCGATCTCTTCTGTCATAACCCCGCATTCGATCAAATAACGACGAAACCGCTGCAAGCCGTCCTGCTCCTTATGGTACTCTACCTCTTCTTTCGTCCGGTACAGCATATCGTCATCCGCTGTGGAATGCGGCGGGATCCGATAAAGCATCGCTTCAATCAATGTCGGCCCATACCCGCGAACAGCGCGCTCCCTCGCTTCTTTGACAGCGCGATACACCTCCAGAGTATCATTGCCGTCCACACGCTGACCTGGGAAGCCATAGCCTGCGGCACGATCGACAACGCGTCCAGCCACTTGTCTATGCGCAGGAATGGAAATGGCATACTGGTTATTTTCGCATAGGAAGATAACAGGCAGCTTGAATACACCGGCAAAATTGAACGCTTCGTGCACATCCCCTTGGTTGCTCGCCCCTTCGCCAAAGCTGACGAAAGCTATATGATCTTCCTTCTTCATCATGGCCGTTAGTGCGATGCCGACAGCGTGTAGGGCCTGCGTGGCAACCGGACTTGATCCCGAAACAATATGATGCTTCTTATAGCCAAAATGCCCTGGCATTTGTCTGCCTCCATTAATGTCCTCCGCTTTAAATAAAGCTGCCAGCATGAGTTCACGCACGGTCATACCCACCGTTAGGACAAAGGCATAGTCCCTGTAATAAGGCAGAAAATAGTCATGCTGCTTATTTAATGCGAACGCCGCTGCTACCTGGGTCGCTTCTTGACCGACACTAGAGATATGAAAGGCCGTTTTGCCTGACCGTTGTAGAAGTGTTGCTCGCTCGTCAAACTTCCTTGCTTTGAGCATAAAGGTATACATCTTCAGCACCTGTTCATCGGTTAAACCGAGCTGTTGATGTTTCATAACTTGCTGAGAAGACATAGGAATTCCTCCTCTCTCCTGCTGCTACATATTTCTGCGATATTGCCCGCCTACCTGATAAAGCGCGTGGGTAATTTGCCCCAAGCTTGCAACCTTGACCGTTTCCATCAATTCGGCGAAAATGTTACCTCCATCAAGCGCAATTTGCTGCAGCTTTGCCAAAGCCTCGGGTGATTCTGCTTGGTGCCTCGAGAGAAACTCCCTGAGATTCGTAATTTGCTGTTCTTTTTCTTTCGACGTTGCGCGAGCTAGCGGGATATTCATGTCCTCATCTTTGGAAGGATTGGGATGAAGGAATGTATTTACGCCAATAATGGGCAGCTCGCTGTGATGTTTTTTCATTTCATACAGCATCGATTCATTCTGGATTTTACCCCTTTGATACTGAGACTCCATAGCTCCGAGTACACCGCCCCTTTCACTAATTCGTTCTAATTCCTGCAGCACAGCCTCCTCAACCAAATCGGTCAATTCCTCGATGATAAACGAGCCTTGCAGCATGTTTTCGTTTTTAACAAAACCAAGCTCTTTTGTAATGATTAATTGAATAGCCATCGCTCGGCGTACGGATTCCTCCGTTGGTGTTGTAATAGCCTCGTCATAAGAATTCGTGTGAAGCGAGTTACAGTTATCAAGAAGGGCCATCAGCGCTTGCAGCGTGGTTCGGATATCATTAAAATCAATTTCCTGCGCATGCAGAGATCGTCCCGACGTTTGGATATGATATTTTAGCTTTTGGCTGCGTTCATTAGCGTTGTATTTGTTCTTCATAACCGTAGCCCAAATTCGACGCGCCACTCGTCCAATCACCGTATATTCGGGATCAAGCCCATTGCTGAAAAAGAAGGATAGATTCGGTGCGAAGTCATCAATCGGCATCCCTCTAGCCAAATAATACTCAACATAAGTAAATCCGTTAGCTAGTGTAAAAGCGAGCTGTGAGATCGGATTCGCCCCTGCCTCGGCAATATGATAGCCCGAGATAGAAACCGAGTAATAGTTACGGACTTCATGATCGATAAAATATTGCTGAATATCGCCCATCATCCGCAGTGCGAACTCTGTGGAAAAAATACACGTATTCTGCCCCTGATCCTCCTTCAAGATGTCAGCCTGCACCGTCCCCCTCACCGATCTCAGTGTCTGCCCGCGGATCTGGTTCGCCTCCAAGTCCGTTGGTCGTCTACCCTGCTCCTGGGAGAAGCGTTCGATCTGGAAATCGATCGCTGTGTTCATGTACATTGCGAGAAGTATCGGAGCAGGACCGTTGATCGTCATTGAAACCGAAGTCAACGGGTCGCATAGATCGAACCCGGCATACAGCTTTTTCATGTCGTCTAGTGAACAGACACTAACCCCGCTCTCACCGATCTTGCCGTAAATGTCCTGCCGTTCATCAGGATCCTCCCCATACAAAGTGACGGAGTCGAAAGCCGTGCTGAGACGCTTGGCTTGATCATTCTGCGACAAATAATGAAAACGTAGATTGGTGCGTTCTGGCGTCCCTTCGCCTGCAAACTGGCGTTTGGGATCCTCTGCTGTTCGTTTGAAAGGAAAAACACCTGCTGTAAAGGGGAATTCCCCCGGAACATTCTCACGGTACATCCAGCGAATGAGATCTCCTGCATCGCGGTATTTGGGCAGGCTCACCTTTGGGATGTCCAGACCTGACAAGCTTGACGTTGTTAACTCTGTCACGTATTCTTTATCCCGTACTCGGGTAGTAAAGGTTTTGCCTGTGTATTTTCTTTGCAGCTCCGGCCACTGGGCGAGTAGATGGCGAGTTTCTTTTTGCATACGCGTCTCTACATTCATCTTAAGTGTTTGCAGCACAGATACACTTTCGTCTGCTCCAAGCTCCTGCTGTAGGGCAGTTATCGCCCCTTCAATTCGGTAGCAGCTAGTGGCCAGCTCGGCTTCCCTTTCTGCGTATGCATGATACGCCCGTACAGTATTTGCGATTTCTCCTAAATACCGTGTGCGGTCAGCTGGTATGATGACATGCGTCTTAGCAGCAGCATGACCAGATGAAAAGCCCTGAATAGGCCACTGCAAAGTACATTTTCGGTTCAAGGTATCGATGAGTGCATGGAATAACGTATCCACGCCAGCATCATTAAATTGACTAGCCATCGTTCCATAGACAGGCATAGATTCAAAATTCAAATCAAATAAACCATGATTTCTCTGAACTTGCTTCTTCACATCTCGAAGCGCATCCGCAGAGCCTCTGCGGTCAAATTTATTAATCGCAATCAGATCCGCATAATCAAGCATATCAATCTTCTCTAATTGCGAAGGTGCACCGAATTCGCTTGTCATCACATAGAGCGATACATCGGCTACTTCGGTGATCTGATGATCACCTTGACCAATTCCGCTGGTTTCCACCAAAACAAGATCAAAGCCGGCCGCCTTCAAGATGGCAATGGCAGGAGCGATTGCAACGGACAGTTCATTGCCCGATCCCCGTGTTGCCATACTTCGCATATACACGCGATCGTTGTGAACAGCATTCATGCGGATGCGATCCCCAAGTAAAGCGCCACCGCTTCGCTGCTTGGTTGGATCGACCGATAGGATGGCGATCGTTTTATCCGGGTACTGACGCAGAAAACGCTGGACTAATTCATCGGTTAGGGAGCTTTTCCCCGCTCCGCCTGTGCCTGTGATGCCAACAACCGGACATATGGCTCCATTTGACTGTTTACTTAATGTCTCTATCTCCGATTTCGATTCCCTGCTTTCGCAAGCTAGTTCCGCAGCTGTAATGAAGCGGGCTATCGACCTATGATCTTTGATTTGCCCTACTCCGCTTACTTCGTAACCTTGGGCATAGCCAGAAACCGTACTAAAATCACACTCCTTCATCATGAAGTTAATCATCCCTTGCAAGCCAAGCTCCCTTCCATCGTCAGGCGAAAATAGGCGAGTAACGCCGTAGTCATGAAGCGTTTTGATTTCCGAAGGAAGGATTACACCCCCTCCGCCACCGAAGATTTTAATCTCAGAAGCCCCTTTTTCCCGCAATAAATCAATCATATAAGTAAAGTACTCGACGTGCCCGCCTTGATACGATGAAACGGCAATTCCTTGAACGTCCTCCTGAATTGCTGCTTGCACAATTTCCCTAACGGATCGGTTATGCCCTAGATGAATGACCTCCGCTCCACTGGCTTGAAGAATTCGCCGCATAATCGTAATGGACACATCGTGGCCATCAAATAAAGCCGAAGCCGTTACGAATCTCACCTTATGCTTCGCACGATAGTTGGTTTCCGATCCCTCAGTTGACACGGCTGCACCTCCTTTCCTCAATCTGCCAGAAGGCTTCGTGAAATAACCATTCGCTGGATTTCGTTCGTCCCTCCATAGATTTGCGTGATCTTGGCATCGCGCATATAACGTTCAACGGGGAAGGCTTTTGTATAGCCATATCCCCCGAAGATTTGAACAGCTTCTACAGTCACCTCCATGGCCGTATCTCCAGCAAAAAGCTTGGCATAAGCAGATTCCTTGCCATAAGATAACCCCTGACTTTCTCTCCAAGCCGCTTGATACGTCAGCAGTCTTGCCGCTTCGATTTTTGTTGCCATATTCGCCAGCTTAAAACCAATCGCTTGCTGCTGCGCAATCGGCTTTCCAAACTGTTTGCGTTCTTTGGCATAGGCCAACGAGACATCCAGTGCTCCTTGCGCGATCCCTACCGCCTGAGCCGCGATTCCAATTCTAGCTCCGTCTAGCGTGCGCAAGGCGATTTTAAATCCTTCTCCTTCATTTCCGAGTAGGTTTTCCTTGGGTATGCGGCAGTTGTCAAAACGGATCTCTGTCGTCGGCGATGAGCGAATGCCCAATTTTCTTTCCTTTTTGCCAAACGTAAATCCGGGTGTATCTTTCTCTACGATAAATGCGCTGCTGCCTTTGTGCTTCTTCGAAGGGTCCGTTAAAGCAAACACGATATAAAATTCCGCAGCACCTGCATTGATAATAAATTTTTTGGAGCCGTTTAATACATAATGGTCCCCATCTCGCATGGCTGTCGTTCCCATGGATCTAGCATCGGAGCCTGAGCCGATCTCTGTTAGACCGTAAGCCCCAAGCTTCTTCCCTTCTGCCATCGGTCGTAAAAACCTTATCTTCTGCTCTTCCGTTCCAAAGGTATAAATAGGCCAGCCCGCAAGCGAAATATGTGCCGACAGAGTAATACCTGTAGAAGCGCACACACGAGATAGTTCCTCTACAACAAGACAATAGGTCAGATAATCGGAGCCAAGCCCACCGTAGTTCTCAGCCCAAGGAATCCCCGTCAGACCAAGCTCTCCCATTTTGTCAAATAAGGTCCGATCAAACCGTTCATCCTCATCTCGAAGGGCAGCACTCGGTTCCACCTCGTTTTGGGCGAAATCTCGGACCATACTGCGAACCATTTCCAGTTCCTCCGACAAGCTAAAGTCCATGCCATAACGACCTCCTCTTGATGACTTATGTGTACGCAAAGACCCCACCGACAACAGGAGATCAGTGAGGATGGTTCATAGGCCGCTACACGTTTTCATTCAAAATCGTTTTGGCAATTTGTCCATCTAATGCTTCATAATCGTAATATCGAATCGTATCATAAAGCTCACTCCGGGTTTGCATACGGCTGAGAGAGCCCTTTTGAGTTCCTGTTTGACTGATTTCCTCAAAAACTCTTTCATAGGCCTTGGCAGCTACGCGAAGAGAAGTGACTGGATAAATGACCATATGAAATCCCCAGTTTTCAAATTGCTCCGCCGTATAATAAGGAGTTCGCCCATATTCCGTCATATTGGCTAAAAGTGGACCCTCCACTTCTTTGCTGAAACGTTGAAAGTCCTCTTGACTTTCCAACGCTTCTGGAAAAATCGCATCAGCTCCCGCAGCAAGATATTGCTGTGCTCTTTGAATCGCTTCATCCATTCCCTCGACGCTCTTGGCGTCTGTACGTGCAATGATATATAACGTCGGACTCACTGCTTTGATCGTTCGAATTTTTTGAATCATCTCCTCAGCCGAAATGAGCTTCTTCCCATTCAAATGTCCGCATTTTTTCGGCATTTCCTGATCCTCTATTTGAACGGCTGCGACTTTCGCCTCCACCATTTCCTTAGCTGTTCGTGCTACATTTAAAATACCGCCGAATCCGGTGTCTATATCTACAAGTAGAGGAAGACCGGATGCACGAACCAGCTCTCGGGCACGTTCAGCCACCTCATTAGAGTAAATGAGGCCTAAATCAGGCAGTCCCCTGCTAGCTGTGTAAGCAGCTCCTGATAAATATATAGCTTTAAAATGAGCCTGTTTGGCTATTCTTGCTGCCATTCCGTCGTGGGTACCTGGAATTTTGACAATTGGACCTGAATTGACAAGCTGACGAAATTCAGCGGCCAATCGTTGTTGATCCGGTTCTTCTTCAATCAGCCATGACATAAAGACCTCCTGCATCTCGCAGACTTTATTAACCAATGGTCATATAATAAAAAGCGCCATAAACTCATGAACAGGCGTTTGAATCAACCGCTCATAATCAAGTGAGAGCTTCAAAATCTCTGTCGTCTTCTTACGAGGAAACCGAGTTAATAAATTTGCTTCATATTTCTCAATAACCTTCGGCAAACCTTCCTCACGCCGTCTGCGATGCCCGATCGGATACTCGCAAACCACTTTCTCCGTTTTTGTGCCGTCTTTGAAATGAACTTGGACCGCGTTTGCGATCGAACGTTTGTCAGGATCCAAGTAATCTATACTGTACTGCTCATCCTCGACAACGACCATTTTCTCCCTAAGCGCATCAATCCGAGGATCCTTAGCGACCATTTCTTCGTAATGCTCAGCGGTCAATGTTCCAAACAGCAGCCCAATCGCAACCATGTATTGCAGACAATGATCCCGATCAGCAGGATTGTGCAAAGGTCCCTTCTTATCTATAATCCGAATCGCAGATTGATGGGTAGTCAATGTGATGTGTGCAATCTCATCCAACTGCTTGTGTACCTTAGGGTACAGCTGCAAAGCGCATTCGACGGCTGTTTGAGCATGAAATTCAGCAGGAAATGATATTTTAAATAGAATATTTTCCATCACATAGGAACCTAGTGAACGACCTAATGTGAGTTCTTTTCCTTGAAACAAAACATCTTGGAAGCCCCAGTTTTTCGCAGTAAGAGCCGACGAATAGCCCATTTCGCCACCTACAGCCATCAAAGCTAACCGTACCCCACGACTTGTGGCATCACCGGCAGCCCATGATTTTCGGGAACCTGTATTCGGAGCATGTCGATACGTTCTTAAGCTAGCCCCGTCAATCCATGCGTTGGAAAGTGCGCTGCACAGCTCTTCTCTGTTTGCCCCCAACATTGCCGCAGCAACAGCTGTCGAAGCTATTTTCACAAAATGAACATGATCCAGTCCTACACGGTTTAAGCTGTTCTCAAGAGCAAGCACTCCCTGAATCTCATGCGCTTTAATAGTCATGGTGAGGACATCCCTCATAATGAGTGGCTTTTTCCCCTCAGCAACTCTATTACGGCTAAGATAATCGGCGACGGCAAGAATACTGCCTATATTATCCGAAGGATGCCCCCATTCAGCAGCCAGCCATGTATCGTTATAATCCAGCCAACGAATCATACAGCCGATATTAAAAGCTGCATGAACAGGGTCTAGCTCGTATCTCGTCCCCGGCACACGGGCACCCCCCGGTAAGTTCGCACCTGGTACAATCGGACCCAAATGCTTCGTACAATCCGGGAATCGTAAAGCGAGTAATCCGGTGCCAAGTGAATCCAATAAGACATGCTGTGCGATATGATAAGCTTCTTCACTTTCAATCCCTTTTGCCAATGTATAATCGGCAATCTCCTCGATTAAGGGGTCAAAGGTCATCTCCTTATTTTCCAGATATCCAGAACTACTCATTCGTATTCGTCCTTTCTGCTTAAGTGACCCGGCTGCTGAGGAGGGTGTAGATCTCGAGGTCCCTTATAATGAACGCGTGGTCGAAAGAGTCGATTATTATCATGTTGTTCGATCACATGCGCGCTAATGCCGATCGTACGGGCAGCAAGAAATACCGGTGTAAACAATTCAATTGGAATCCCAAGCAAATAGTAAACAGGAGCTGCATAATAATCCAAATTCGGATGTAAATTCTTTTCTCGCTTCATGACTTCTTCCCCAAGGACACACATGTTGTAGAGCTCTGGTTGATTTTTGTCTAATGCGAGTTCAGCAAGCGCCTCTTTCATAAGCAGTGCACGGGGATCCGCTTTTTTCATATAAACCCGATGCCCAAAGCCCATAATTCGTTCTTTCTTTGCTAACTTATTTAGCATGATTGCTTCAAGATTTGCTTCCGATCCCGCTTCCAAAAGCATAGCCATGACCGCTTCATTCGCACCGCCGTGCAGAGTCCCTTTGAGTGAAGCAACCGCGCCAGTTAAGGCACCATAAAGGTCGGATTGTGTGGATGCAATTACACGCGCAGCAAACGTAGAATTCGGCATTTCATGCTCACTATATACGATCAATGATTGATCAAAGATAGCTTCTTCCATCTTGGTTGGGACGCGTCCTGTGATCATATATAAGAAATTAGCTGTATAGGATAACTCTTTGTTCGGGTCAATGAATGGCTGCTTCGTTTGTGCGCGATACCCGTTGGCAACAATTTCCGGTACTTTCGCAAGTAATCGAATGGCTTTACGGGTATTGGCTTCTCTGGAACGATCCTCGAGATCTACGTCGTAACTTGCTATAGCTGAAATGCCTGTTCGCAGAACATCCATGAAGTCGGCTTGCTCGGGGAGTAGTTGTAGAATCGCGTTCACATTTGGCGGTAATCCATATTCCGATCTCAACTTCTCTTCGATAGAATGCCGTTCATCTGGATTAGGCAGCGCTCCGCCTAGAAGCAGACCCACAATGTCCAGATAGGTTACGTTTTGGGCAAGCTCAATAAGGTCATACCCGCGAACAACAATTTCCTCCTTTTCCACATCCAGAAACGAGATGTTCGTCTCGCTAGCAATGACATTTTCAAGTCCAGGCAAATAGTCGTCACTCATCTCATCGCTCTCCCTTCCTCCGTTCGTTCTTTCATTCAGTCAGTCGGCAAGAAGCATTCGTGATATCACAATACGCTGAATCTCGTTCGTCCCCTCGTATATCTGGGTCACCTTCGCATCGCGCAAAAACCGCTCTACAGGGAAATCCTTGGTATAACCGTCGTTTCCAAAAATTTGCACAGCCTCAATGCAGACCTGAACAGCGGTATCACTGGTGAAAAGCTTGGCAATAGCAGCTTGCTTTCCATATGTTAATCCCTTGCTTTCCCGCCAGGCGGCCTGATAGGTAAGCAGTCTAGCTGCTTCAATGTGAGTTGCCATATCAGCGATTTTAAAAGCAATCATTTGCTGCCCACCAATCGGCTTATCCAATTGACTTCGTTCTTTCGCATAGGCGATTGAAGCATCTAGTGCACCTTGCGCAATTCCAAGTGCTTGAGCAGCAATTCCGATACGTCCGCCATCCAGACTTTTCATGGCAATTCGAAATCCTTCACCTTCCGGCCCTAGCAAATTCTCCACAGGAACACGGCAATTCTCAAACCTCAGTTCCATTGTCGGCGATGAACGGATGCCTAGCTTCTTTTCTTTGCTGCCAAAAATGAATCCAGCAGCTCCCTTTTCTACGATAAAGGCGCTGCACCCTTTTTGCCTTTGCTGCAAGTCCGTCATCGCAAAAACAATGTAAACCTCCGCCTCCCCTCCATTTGTGACAAATAGTTTGGATCCGTTAAGGACATAACTGTCGCCGTCCTTTATCGCTGTTGTCCTCATCGCCCCAGCATCGGAGCCGGAACCACTTTCCGTTAAGCTATAAGCTCCTAGCTTCTTCCCTTCTGCTAAGGGCAGCAAAAACTTTTGTTTCTGTTCTTCTGTGCCATACTTGTAAATCGCCCAACTGACTAGAGAGGTATGAACGGAAAGCATAACTCCTGTGGATCCACATACCCTAGAAAGCTCTTCAATGACCATAGCATAGGTCAGAAAATCGGACGCAAGCCCACCGTACGCTGAAGGCCATGGAATACCCGTCAAACCAAGCTTTCCCATCTTATCGAACAAATTTCGATCAAATCTCTCTTCTTCATCCCGCTGTGCAGCCGTCGGCTCTACTTCATTAATCGCAAAGTCACGCACCATGGAACGAATCAAGTTCTGTTCATCCGTATAGGACACATGCATTCGACTGCCTCCTTCGACATGATGGACTTTCCTTCATGTTCTGCCGAGGATATATTCGGTCGATGGATTGAAAATGGGACAAGCTGTAAACGCTTTCAGTTCTATGCTTTATATATACACCCTTTTACAAATGCTTATACCTTTGGGACTGCATGATTTTAATTGACTCTTACTCCCGCTTGAAAAATAGAAAGAGCCAGACCTTTGTACGGGTTCGGCTCTTCCAAGTTCATTGTTATTCCAGTATTTATACCAGTTCATTGACCAGCTGTTGATTTTTTTTGCCAAAAGATACGAAATAAAGCAATGTGCTTGCTATAACAACTAAACATAATATCAGAATGAGATTGCCGTACAGGTAGGCGTGTGAGTCTGAAATTAGAGGATGAAGTGGAAAAGCAAGCAGCTCTTTCTCCATCACTTTGGCAACGAGTGCCGTCACGACCGCTCCGGAAATCGTTGAGGTCATATTGAAAAAGCCCATCCCGACGCCAATTTGTTGAACCGGCAAAATTTGCGTAATCGTTTCCGTTAATGCCGTCTGCATGAAAGAAAATCCGATGTACATCATGATGAGGGCTGCACCAATGTACCATACCCAAAGACCGATGGATGAAGATTGAAGTAATAGACTAGCTGCGATTAATATCAATCCTAGATATACAACATAATGGCTTCCTCGCTTGACCGTCATATTGCCGGCCACTTTCCCAAATACGACCGCGCTAATGGCTCCTGGAAACATAATAAGTCCAATATGTTCAGTGTCTAGGCCGTATATGTTACTAAGCATAAGCGGTATGACGAACATGACTGACATCACGGTGCCAAAAATGAGAAAGCCGATGATGAGACCATTTCGGTAAAGAGAATTTGTGAAAAGTGCAGGTTCGACGAACGGCTCCTTCGCTCTGCGAATATGAACGATAAATAGTATAAGAGCTATCAGCACGATTCCCAAGTAGATCCAATTTCCTTCTGTCGTAAACAAAATCAGCGTTGATATGATAACACCCAACAGTACCGCTCCGACAACATCCAATTTACCTGCTTTGCGCGGTTCTACTGGCAGAAACTTTTGGAAAAAAGGAATAGCGATGACTACGGGTACCGAAACAAGAAACAAAAAGGCCCAGTGGAAAGATCCTGCAATATAACCGCCAAGGACCGGACCGATCCCAATAGCGAATGAAACGGTCGATGTAATGATACCAAACATTCTCCCCCGTTCTTTCACTGTGAAAAACCGGGCTACCATGACGAATATCAAGGCTGGGATAGCTGACCCACCTGCTCCTTGTATGGCCCGAGATAAAATGACAGCGGGATACCACGATTGGCATACAAAACCCAAAATTGACCCAAAAACGTAAAGGGAGATCCCTATTGTAATCAATTTTTTGATGCTGTACATATCGGAAAGCTTCCCAAATATAACCATACCCATACCGAAGACGATAAAAAAGATCGTAACTACCCAACTTACACCGGAAGCATCCAAGCCGAACTGCTTGGCAATGCTTGGGGTGGATACGTTGAATACGGATTCATTCAAAACGGCAAAAAAGATGACATAATAAATCCAAAGGACACTTTTCTTTATTTCTGAGTTGTCTTCTACAGATTTGGTTTGACTCTCCACGACATTCATTTTGACAGGCTTCCTTCCTCTTTAGGAATTTCAAGTTCATTTCATTGATCTTACTATTCATTTACTCCTCGATTCACCCCATTTTTTACCAACTTAGTTTCTTCACCTAGTGTACCAAACGCACGTTCTCATGTATAGTAGTTTACACAATAAAAATTGTTGTAAAACATATAACTTGAAAGCTTCGCCTAACAAAAAAACTGCCCCCTCTCTGTCGCCAAAGAGTAAGCAGTCAATAAAATGGCCCTAATTAGTTTACATCCACACTCACTGTAGCATGAGAAGCCTCGCTATAAATAATAATCTTATGAGTGCTGTCGTTCATTGGCTTGGCAGTCAGTCTAACTTCAAAGCGGGCGTTCCCATTTTCATCAAATAAATCAGTTGTTCCTAGCGAAGTGCCCGCCTTTACAATCTCAAGATTTGGATTTTCAGGCGATACAACTGGCGTCAAGCTCTTTGAAGTGACCTCATTTTGATCAAACTGTTTTTTGATAATCGGGTTCCCATACTGGTCAAACAAATTCAATGAAATGGATGCTTTATCGCCCACATCAATCAATCTTGTTTTCATATTCGAATAGGTTATTTTGTTCGGTTCAATGAAACTGAGTACAGGTGCGTTGCCTACTTTGAAGCTTCGAGCTGCAGTAAGTTTGCTATTATTCACATAAACGGTTACTGGTAAATAATCATTCATTTGGGACGTATTCGCATCTTTGACGTTAGCAATAATAACGAGGTTGCCCCTCTCATCCTTTTTAAAATCTGCTGGAGCAGAACCAGCTACGATGGCCGTGAAACCTGACGTTCCAAGGGATGCCGTCTCTCCGTACTGATTCAAGGCTTTCACTCTAATCATTGCAGCGGAGCTGTTCGCAATGGTTTCTTCTGGATTGACGAAGTTGATTTCGGTCACCTGCTCCGCTTGTGCTCTGAAATAGACTTCATTTCTTGATACAGTTGATGCGTCTAACCCAGAAATAGCAGCTGTATACTCTCCTTCACTGATCGGTGAAGATGTGAGTAAAGTAGCCCATTTGCCATCATCAGACCAAGTCACAGTTACCGGAACATTCAATGTTCCTTTACTTAATGTAAGGTTAGCTTTTGTCTTGTCTACCGTTTGATTAAACCATACTTTCACTTTGCTTGCTCCAATAGCCTGTGCGCTAACTAACGCGATTTTACCTGGTATAAATTGTTGTTTTGCTTCATAAGCGCCTGTTACCAGGAGTTCACGGGTAGCAGGCATTTGACCTTCGAAAGCACCTATTGTTTCTGGGAGAAGCTTCAAGTTCAATGCAAGAGCTACGTACCCTTTGGCCCAATTAGAGACGGATCCATCTGTTAGTGTCTTATTACCTGCCTCTGCATCCTTCCCTAAAATTCGAATCAAGAAAGTAGCTAACTCCTCCTTCGTCACTTGTCCAGCTGGGTTGTAAGCACCATCGCTAACGCCATTTGTAATTCCAGCTGTTTTCAAAGCTTCAATATACGGTAATGCGTAGCCATTAGCTTGATTATATGTACTTACATCTGTAAAAGAGGAAACTCTTAAACTTGCATTAATCGGAAGATTCAAGATCATCGCCGCAACTTTTGCGAACTGTGCCCGGTTCATTTGACTCTTTAATCCGAAAGTCGTTTCGGTCATCCCATCAAAGATACCCGCGCTAATCATCGCATCGAATTTGACTTTAGTAGCGGCGTCCAGTTGGTTCAAATCTGAGAAGTCAGCTGACGTTTTGCCAAATGCAACAGATGAGAACACGGATAAAGCCATTGCGGATGTTAGTACGAAAGATAGTTGTTTTTTCATAACGTTTCATCCTCCTAAGTCTGGGTTTTGTGTTGATAGGAATTTATACCCAGCTACTTTGAGATCGAAACGAAATGTTTTGAAATATTTTACAATTACCGTCTTGCTTGATACTTGGATAGATTCCAGGAAGGCCATGAATAGTCTCCGGAATCAGCTTTAACGCGATCTATGGTTGCTTGTATCGACACCAACTCAGGGTGTTTGGCTTGCAGTTCCTTGAGTGGCGGGACCACGTCGGTTGAGAGTCTTCCCAGATACTCAAGGTCGATGATTCCCGTTCTTTCGTACCGCTCCATGTTGTTGATTACGATTCGTTGTTCAATATTCATATAATTCATCACCAGATAGGCCAGTATTGCCGTTGTGATAACAGCTTTTGACAAGGACATCCGCTCCATCCAGATTCGGAAAAAAGCAATGATAAACAGAACACCTAAGAAAATCATGAAACCATGAACAAGTAATCTCGTTTGCGTGAAACCATAAGCCTCTTCATACAACGAAAGCCTTCCATAAGCGGAAATGAGCATCACGATCGTGCATCCGACGAGCATCGTCAGCAGCCCTTTTCGAATGGTTTCACCAACGTGACTACTGCGGCGGATCCAGTGCAAACCTGGAAAAAGCAGCGAGATATTGATGACTGCGACCGCAACAAGCTCAGCAAACCCTCTTCGCGCGTACTCCGCATAGAACACACCATTCGGTAAAAACCCATTCGCAGCCCCGAATAAATAGGAGAATTGGATGATAGCGAACAGCACATAGACAATATTGACACACACGAGCAGAGTTCCGGCTGTTATTGGATCAATCCGAATCTTTTTGCTTACTGCGGCAGATTCTTCACTAAACTCTTGAGGCGTTTGGCTGACTTCGATGACTTTTGGAAAAAGAATTCCCCATAAATAGCAGAACGTGTATAGGGTTATTGCAATCCCCAAGCCGGTTCGTACAATCCCCTCAGCAATAGATATTCCGTTGAACCATTGCGGGATTCCGGCCATCCAAGATTGAAAAACTCGATCCGCAGAAGCTAACAACCCAATAACGATGAACAAAATGGGGGCTGCCAACAAAAGGCCTGCACCAACTTTCCCCATTTTCCCCCAAACGGACTCCTTTTCGGTCTTTCTACTCGGCAGCCAAGCTTTGATCATCCCAAAAGGTACAGGCAAGTAAGCAAGCGGCCTACCAAAGCAATGTCTCAGCAGATCCTGCAGGAATGTGGCGTGATACCATGCATGCTTACTATTGCGTGATAAGACAATCGTCTGCATCGCAATGCATATGGGTAAGGCAAGCAAATTAAGCGTATGAAACAGATTGTTTGCAAACAATGTATAAGTCATAGCAATTAATACAACTGGAGCTAGAAGGAACCAACCCGCTTTATTTTGTCCTTCCCACGGCTCAAAGCCGCCTAATCTTCCTTTTATAGCGTAAAAGTAAAGGCTGTAAAAGCCAGCCACACTAATGAGAACAGAGATGCCGGCGGCATGGTCAATAAACATGTATTGAACCATGAAACCAAATAAACATGCGTACATAAGCATTAAACCGTATTTTCTTTGCCATGGAGCAGGATCTCTCATTGGACTTTTTCTCCTTTGTTTTACAAATGGTAAGGCAGCAAAAGCATTTGTTATTTCCTGCCCTTTATTGTAACCTGTAAAACAAGAACAAAAAGTGTAAGTTTAATTTTCATAATTTCATATTTTATTCCGGAGGTTAAAGGGTGAAAATACGCAAGCATTATTTAACACTTCGACGCTCATTCCCCCAGGTTCATGAAGAACATCCACTCGAAATAACGCTAGAGGAGCTAGCGTTACATTTGGACTGTACGCACCGCAATATGGTGCTGCTTCTCAAGCGAATGCAGCAGGAGCAGTGGCTCACTTGGCTGCCAAAGAAAGGCCGCGGCAATCGCTCGACTCTTATTTTCCATGCGCGCAAAGAAGATATGCTTCTGGAAGAAGCTAAGGAATTGGTCGCGAAACAGGATTTGCATTCTGCACTTGAACTGCTGCAAGCAGCTGAGCATGCTTCTTCCCTACGGGAACAATTCCAAGTTTGGTTGTCAGGGCAATTCGGCTTTCGGTCTGAAGTGCAAGGCCAGCGGCGAACGGATATTTTGCGCTTCCCACTTACGCAAACGATTCACGCCTTAGACCCTGCAGCCATCCATTATGCCGGGGAATCCCATCTGGTGAATCAGCTATTTGATGGACTCGTTCGGATGGATGCCAAAGGAGATCAGATCCTACCGCATCTTGCACACGCGTGGGATGTAGATGCTTCTCGCACCTTATGGACCTTCTATCTTCGGAAAGGTGTACAGTTTCATCATGGCCATGAGATGCTTGCGAGCGATGTGAAATATTCACTTGAACGGCTTGGGCGCTTAGCGCCGCGTGGTCTGTATAGCTGGGCTTATGCGGGCATCTTTGACATTACAACACCAAATGAAACAACGGTTTGCATTCAACTGTCTGAACGCAATGAATTATTCCTTGGATTCTTAACTACCAATCGCGCTTCTATCGTACCAGCTGATGTCTGCGAAGCAGCCGGCGGACTGATGGATAAATCGCCCATTGGCACAGGACCTTTCCGATTATCTGGGCATGAACAAGGGATATGGATCTTGGAGGCATTCCCTGCTTATTTTCAGGGACGTGGGTTCTTGGATCGGGTCGAAGTATGGACATTGCCGGAGAATGAACAGACGGAATTATCAGCTCAAAGACAGCCTTTCCAAGTCATGCACAATGTGCGAATTTCAGACATGGAAGCGCAGCGTTGGCAGCAAGTACGGCAATCTGGCATGACGACGAAATTCATGACGGTGAATGAATTGAAAGATGGACCGTTAAAGAATCCAATGATTCGCGAGGCACTTAACTTAGCATTGGATCAACCCTATTTGCTGGAACAGCTCTCGGGCGATGTCATTGAAGCGGCAAGCAGCTTCTTCTTGCACTCACATCAAGCTAAGGATCGTTCCAATCATGCAATTAGCACGACGGGACAGCCAATTGAAATCGAACAGCTGCTAACAGCTGCCGGCTACCAGGGTGACGTGCTTAAGCTTGCGACCATCCCGCAATATGAGCAGGATGCGCTCCTCTTGCAAAAAATGTACGCAATGTCCGGAATCACTCTGGAAATCCTGCTCATTCCCGCTGAGGAATTCAAGGGCGAGCTGCGTATGACGGCAGATCTGCTGCTGTTTGCCGTCATGCTAGACGAGCATCGTGAGCTGCGGCTCTACGACATGTACAAGAGCATGCGGCAGCATGCTGCGTCTGATGTGCAGAGCATGCTCGATGACAGCTTACGACAGTTGCGTTCCGAGTCCGACCCGAAACGCAGAATGGCGCTGCTCGAGCAGTTGGAATCCCAGCTCAAGCAGCGCCACAGCCTGCTATTTCTATATCGAAAACATCTCAAAACCGCTTACCATCCATCGATTCGCGGGATCTCCCTCGACTCTCTGGGATGGGTGCGATTTCGCGACATTTGGTTCACCTAGAACCAACCTTGAAGTAAATTACTCGCTCTTCAGTGTTACACCAGCGGGTAATATGCGAATAATGTGATCCCGAAGCACCACGTTATCGTGCAGTTCATCATTGAAGATGGCAATAATTCCACTATCTTCGCGAGTACGAATCAAGCGCCCAATCCCTTGTCTTAGCCTTAACAGCATGTAAGGAATATCTACCTCTTCGTACGGCGAGGTTGATGCTTGACGCTTCGCATTGAATACGGGATCTTGTGGAGGAAACGGCAGCGACCAGACAATGACATTGGACAACGAAGGACCCGGTATATCGAGTCCTTCCCATAAGGTGACAGCAGACAACACGCTGTGCTCATCCCCCTGGAAAGAGGCAATCAAATGGCTGATTTCTTGATCCCCCTCAAACAAGAACGTCAGTTCTGAAGTATCCGAACGACCTTTGATTTCTCGTTTAAACCGCTGCAGCTCTTCGTGAGTTGGGAACAGAATAAGCGCTCTTCCTTCTGTTCTTTTTAGCAACTGAACCGCGGATATCATCTTTTCTTGAAACGTACCGCCAGACTCCCATTTGGGTGCGATAACTTCCATCCGCTCTGCATAATCAAAAGGAGAATCTACAGAGAAGGATAGATACTGGTCGAGGCCCAAACTATTAGCTACATAATTAAATTTCCCCTCAACAGACAGCGTAGCCGATGAGAAAACGATTGGCATTTTGGAAGAAAACACGTGCTCTTTCAGCACTTCTTTCACGGTTCTTGGCATAATTACTAGGCTGAGACCTGTAATGCTTTCCGTGGCCCAACAAATGAAGGTTTGATCATTTCGGAACAAAGCCAGCGCTTTCTGCATCATTTCCAAATGTTCTTCCACGATCTTAAGCTGATAGTCGTTTAATGTGAACATTTCACCTTCAAAGACAAGCTCCTCTTCAATCTCCGATAAAATATCACTTAACCGGTGGATCTCTCGCAGCAATCGGTCATTGATGACAATCTGCTTACGATCCGATCCAACAATCGGTTGACAGCAGCTTTCAAGCACTTCGAACATGAGCTCGCTTTGCTCAATGGCCTGATCAATACAAACGGCTAACGTCTCGCGTACTTCCCCTTTTAACAAACGAATCACTAATTCCTCGAACACCATATGTTTCAGCTTGTACGTTAATGCTTTCTGTGCAGCCGATTCCATCAGATGTCCTTCATCGAAAACAACCGTACAATGATCCGGCAGCAAAGGAAGCTGGCCTTCACGTTTTCTTCCGTCGTAGGTCCACACATGTTCCATGTAGAAATCATGCGAGCAGATAATCAGATCCGCTGAACGTCGATACGCTTCACGCGATAACGTTTGGCCGCAGCGATGTCGCTTATCACAGACGAAACAATCCTGATAGGCATCCCAGCTCACCTTGTGCCACTGTTCATCATTCAGGTGTGGGTAGTTTTTACGGTCCCCATAAGCATGAAAGGTTTGCAGCGCTTCACGTGTATGAACAAAGTCAGGAAGACCTTCATGCAGTTCTCTATATAAGCCGATATCCTCATGTCCGAATCGTGCCTCATCAAGCTTGACGAGACATACGTATTGGTCAGGTGATTTGGCAAGCCGTGCATCAATCACGAGATCCAAGTGACGCGATATTTTATCAATATCACCACCTGGCTTGACCAATTGTTCAATCAAAGATTCATCCGCACAAGCGATGATAGCAGGTTTCTTCATGAAACGCGAGTAGCATATCGCATACAATAAATAGACAAGCGTTTTCCCCGTACCTACCCCTGCTTCCGCAAAAATGGTCGATTTCTCAGCAAAAGCTCGTTCTAACTGGAACGCCATATAAATCTGTTCGTCACGCACCTCAAAGCCCGCATCAGGCAAAACTTCATAAAATATATCCGCAATCCAGTCAGAAACCTGCTGCATGAATGGCTGTGCGTGATCATATGCAAATGGATAACGTCCCACGTAATGTGCCCCCAACAAATAGAATTGAATCAAACTTATATTATCCCACGAAAGCTACGTAAAAGCAAAAGATCGCTAGAAAAAGAAACAAAAGAAAAAAGCCCAATCCCCAGCACACACGTTGCCAAGAATGAGCTCAACCTATTCTACATGCTAAATCGTTCGCGATATCCGCACTTTCGGCATAATTCCTCGACAACTTCACGTCTGGAAAAGCCCTCGAACAATCGGTTTGCCCGTTCACCCTCTACGATTTCGGAGAAAGGCGTTTGGTTGATATTGCCCAGATTAATGACCCCTTCCCCATCTAGACAACAAGGAATCACAGTGCCATCCACAAGAATACCTGCTTGATTCCTCAGTGCGTGACAGAAGCCCGGCCCTTCAATTTCTTCCGCCTTCAAATCCGGCCATTGGAACTCATGATCCTGATTCAGATAGACGCGATCGGCCAGTTTAACACCAGTGCCGCGAACGAATTTCTCATCGATTTTGTAATCAAGTTCGAACTCCTTCTCGAGCAATTCCAGCACTTCACGGTTTCGCTGCCGTTCTTGATTCGTCTGATTGTCCGTATCTAGATTCCATAAACGGAACGAGATAATCACATTGGACTTGGCAACGATTTCCTTAGCAAATCGCAGGATACTCGTGACATATCCTTCTTTATCCTCAGATCCTTCGTGGCCATCAAAGCTGTGCAAAGAGAAATTCATCTGCCGCAGCGCCGGTTTATCCAGTAGCTTGTGTCTATTTTTGTTAATCAGCGTACCGTTGGTTGTGATATTGACCTTGAAGCCTTTCTCATGGCTCAAATCCAGCAGTTCGTCAATCTTCGGATGCAGCAAAGGTTCCCCTTTGACATGCAAATAAATGTGATCCGTATGCGGCTTAATTTGATCTAATATATTGGTAAATGTATCGATTTTGATAAAATTAGCTTGGCGCTTCGTCTGTGGGCAGAAGGTGCAGGCCAAGTTACAAACACTTGTAATTTCGATATAAAATTTCTTAAACTTCTTCATTCTGTGGCTCCGTTTCTAGCTGCGCTCCTATGATATTTGCTATTATACCAAGCAAGCCCCATGAAGGAAAGGAAATCGAACAATTAGAAAAACCATTTGACCATCCATCCAATAAAATGAGCAGATGGAATAAGGAAAACTTGCGCTAGCAGCGTTCCCAGAAATCGAGATGTCATTAGCAGCGCATAGATCTTACCAAGCTGTCTACGTTGCGATTCGTCATGCAGTGCTTTGTCCGTGATAAGACCTAACTGCGGATCTATGAATATGGTAAGCAAAATAGTAGCAATACCGTTAATAAGTCCAGATGCTTGCGACGCTGTCGTTGCAAATTCAGGTAATAAATGCGCGGCATATAAGGAAGAAAGTACACCAACCGAATAGAAAGCTGTCACCATAATATTAATCAACAGGAATCGCTTTGGAATCCCCAAATAACGGAATTGGCTCAGCAGCTTGACGTTTGGCTTCTTCAAATATTTTTTCGTGTTCTTCAACTGCGTCACCGTTACACTCGTAATGAGTTTCGGAATCGATCCTGCAATTTCCAACCGGGAAATGACTCGAACGCTGAGATTGATAAATGAGGGGAATAAAGCAATTGCAATCAATGTCCCAATCGATGAGGCGAATAAACTGATTCGCAGGTATCGTTCCAAATCGAAAGTCGGTTCGATCTTAGCAAAATCAACGAAGTGCGCAGTCATTGGCGCCTGAATTAAATTCGCTGTGCGCGATACAAGGACGACAATGCCGACTAAAGAGAGTGCCACCGCCAGCTTGTTTACTTGCACCCCAGCGTACCGAATGGAGTATGACAACGTTTCCGCTGTGTGGATTATCATCGTCAGAATGAAAACCAGTATGAGCGTGTTCGTCATCGTATGGACTTTTTCTCAGAAAGGGCTAGTAGTCCGCTGATAGCCTCTTCCCAATGTACTTTCATCTCTTCTCTTTGCTCTGCGCTATCCAGCTTCTCTTGATGGAAGCTAATCGTTGTTTTACCCGGACTAGCGGCAGGCAGTAGACGAATTTGAAGTGTTGACGTATTGGGAAAGTCTGCAGGCTGCCAAGTCAATCGAAGCTGCTCCAATGGCTTCACCACACGAAATTCCCCCGTCGTTCCTTCTTGCGTCACAAACTTATGACCTTTAACAATCTCAACCGAGTCTGCATCACCTAACCAAAGCTTTCTCCCTCGTGTTGAAGTCAGCAGCTCCCAAGTTTCCTCTTGGAAAATGGGAAGTGTACGTCTAACACCAATTTGAAAACCTACCGAAGCGGTCAGACCAACTGGTTTGTTGGTATTCATCTCTTCTTTCCTCCTATCTGGGTAAAATTCACCGCTTTTATACCGGAAGTCGTTTTCTCATCAAACGAATCTGTCCCCGATGATTAATCTCATCCTCAAACACGTGGTACCACATGAAATAATGGTTAGCTGGCTGGTTTTGCCAGAATGGATACTCCTCATATAACCAATCATCTGTCTTCGTCTTGAAAACATCATACGTTTTGCTGCGCACCTCGCTCAAGATGTTGAGATAATAATCGAGGTTATTTCCCTTAATTTGGGCTCTTCCTTGATCCCCAAGCTCGAGGGCTGATCCCCAGATTTTGATTTCATCCTCGTTCAAGTCACGATGCTCAAATGTCTCTAGCTGATAAGCAACCTCGACAGCAGCGAAGTGCAGCAGCAAAGAACCGATCGAGTTGCTTGTCGCGTCGATTGTGTAGTCTAATTGCTCGGTTGTGAGTCCTTCCACACTTCTCAGCGTCGTACTTCTCGCGTAGTTCATCATCGACATCAGTCTGCTAATTTGAGGTGTATAGCCTGGAATGTCTGTGATAAGTAGAAGATTTGGTGTATCGTGCATATGTACTTTCGCTCCTTGTTTAATCGTTAGAATTATCTTATTTAGATTCGTTCTTTTGGTAGATTTTCCCTGCTTATACTTTAAACGCCTCTCTCAAACTTTCCTTAAATCATCCCACTAGCCAAAATTCAAAAGTATCTGCCACTGCAACAACAACAAATACAAATACAACAACCTCTGCCAGTTTCCAAGTACTAAGCACTAAGTTCCCTGCCCCTAGCCCCCGTTTGACTATTCGAACAATATTTGCTGTAAAACATGCAGTAAAATTCACGTGAGCTACTCTTCTCTCATGAATTACCTGCATTTCCTACATCAAATTCACCCTAAATGCACCGTTTGAGCCTTTTGAGGCGAAATTAACTGCACTTTTTGCAGGCAATCCCCTCCAAATGGCGTTCAACGCCTGATTTTGATGCACAAAATGCATGTTGTGTGATTTCTGGGCTCACTCATGTTTGGTCGATAATCTTTACTTTTCCATCGTTGTATCCAACGATTAATGAACTTACCATGCTAGTAAATAATCCATTATCAACAACACCTGGAATTAAGTTAATTTGTTTATTTAGCTCTATTGGCTCTACTATTTTTTCAAAGTTACAATCTACAATTATGT
Organism: Paenibacillus sp. JT22N1; assembly: GCF_059692155.1. Taxonomy (NCBI): domain Bacteria; kingdom Bacillati; phylum Bacillota; class Bacilli; order Caryophanales; family Paenibacillaceae; genus Paenibacillus; species Paenibacillus sp. JT22N1. Next base: position 27,884 of record NZ_JCAUAW010000013.1, on the reverse strand, counting down.
TTCCATTATCCGTAATATACTCCTTGTCATTACTCATTCGTATCCTTGTGTTACATCCTAGTTCCTTTAGTTTGTTTATTGTTAAATTTACAGCAAAGGGTACGATTTCGACCGGTAATGGAAATTGGCCTAAATGTTCTACTCGTTTTGATTCATCTACAATTACAAAAAATCTCTTACTATTAATTGCTAGTATCTTCTCTCTGACTAATGCGCCGCCTCCGCCCTTGATTAAGTTTAAATGAGTATCAACCTCATCAGCACCATCGATCGAAATATCTATGAATTCTATTTCAGAAAATGGAACAATAGGAATTCCTAATTTATTTGCCAATTCTTCCGAATCTCTAGAGCTCGCCACGGCGCGGATACGAAGCCCTTCCTGTATTCTTTGAGCAATTCTTTGGATTGCCCAGTAAGCCGTAGATCCTGTACCTAGTCCAACTACCATGCCATCTTCAATAAATTCAACAGCTTTCTCAGCCGCTAGCTTTTTGGGGTTAAACATTTTCTTTTCTCACTCCCTGAATTTAGGTTATTCCTTACCTTATTTTGCCCTCATCATTTCTTAATTACAATCTTTGTCCATCGGAAAAGGAGTTCATATATTTTCGTCAAACCCCCACAAATTTCCTTTATAAAATAATAAAGAAGCCCAATCTCTCAGGCTTCTCTACTTATTCATGATGAATGCCGCTCATCGCCATACCACAGTTCCCTGAACGTCGTACTCTGCCGCAGCAGCTCCTCCGAATTTCCTTCAGCCTCAATACGGCCGTCCTTCATTACAATGATGTGGTCCGCTCGTGTAAGCGCCGTTTTGCGGTGGGATACAACCAAACAGGTCGCGTCACTTCGACGCTCGAACATCCGCTCCCACAGCTTCTGTTCCGTCTCAACATCGAGCGCGCTCGACAGGTCGTCGAAGACGTACAGCTCGGCGTCGCGCACGAGCATGCGCGCTGCAGCCGTCCGCTGCGCTTGCCCGCCGGAGAGCTTCACCCCACGCGGGCCGATGACGGTGTCCAGCCCGCCAGGCAGCTGCGCGACGTCGAACTCCATCACCGCCGCGTGTAAAGCCTGCTGCAAGCTATCGCCTTGCTCCGCTTGCCCAAGCAAAATATTGTTGCGCAGCGTATCGCTGTATAGCCGCGGCACCTGCGCGGTATAAGCGCTCCGCGGCGGTGTAAAGAATGTGCCCGGGTCTTCGACGGGCACACCATTCCACGCAATCGTTCCCTTTCCCTTGGGCAGCAGCCCAAGGAGCGAGCGAACAAGCGTGGTCTTGCCCGAACCAATCGTTCCCGTAATAACGGTGAACGATCCTCTTTTCAAGCTGAAGTGAATGTCCGAGATCCCTCTGCCTGTATCAGAGTAAGCGTAGCTCAGTCCATTCACATCAAGCCGCTGCAGCGAGGCTGCAATCCCGGTTTCTTGATTGAATTTTTCCTCTAACTTTGCTCCAACCGCGTATTCACGCTCTAAGCCTTTCTCTTTCGCCTCATCCGCACCCTCAAGCTTAAGTCCATCCACCTTCTTTACCCCAATCAGACTCCCATTCTCCCTCCCTTTCTGAGCCAAAGAGATAGTGGACACAGTAGCCTCCGCCACTTTATTCTCCACCTTCAAATGCAGTGAATTAACCATCGTAAGAACCTTAGCCGATGCCCCCTGCAAAAGAAACGTCAATCTCTCCAGCGACACACTCATCTGCTTAAAATACGTAATAAATTTACCCACATTCGTAATAAACTGCGTAACAAAAGTTAAATAGTACACGAACAAAGCGAAATCTCCGACGGTAAACGTCCCAGCTCTCATTTTTGTTCCCGCGAGCAATAGAATGAGTCCCGTTCCCAGATTAACCGAGTTTGAGAACACTGAATCCAGCAGTTCACCCATGAGCCGATCCTTCAGCATCGCTTTCCTACGATCGTCACCGAAGCTGCTGAACCGAGCGATCACTCGTTTCTCCGCACCGGCGACTTGAATCGCCTGCACATTGCCGAACATTTCGCTTATCTCTCCTGTTACCTTAGACGTCGCTTCGCGACTAGCTGCTCTATACTTCTGTAAGCGAACCGTAGCCAACTGCGCGGCAGTAATGACGAGTACGATGGGCATAAATACAAGCAGTGTCATTTGAGTATCAATCCGAATCAGGATATAGCCCGATACGAGGGCAAAGCAAGTCATCCCGAACACATCGACCGACCAGCTTACTGCTTCTTCTGATTGATCGACATCATCTCGGAAATGACTGATCGCTTCCCCCGGAGAAACGGGAATGGCCTGTGCCCCCGGCTGTTTTAATACATGCTCGAGCAAGTTTCGTCTAAGCAGCATCCCCATCCGAAAGCGAAAGTTAACATCCGTAATAAAACCAATTACTATCAGCATAATGCGCCCTAAGGCTGCAGCCATTAACAAGGCGATCAGTCCCCATACACCATAACCCAGCGCCGCCGTACCTGTCAGAGAATCAAAAAACTCTTTCGTTATAAGTCCAGGCGCAATCGGCGCCAAATAGATTACTGTCCAAGCAATGGCGTTAACCAGATACCGTATTGGCCGGTACATAATAAGCCGCCATAAATATTGATATGTATTCATGCCAACACCTCCTCTAAGCCTGTGGCAAGTAACTGGCTGAAACGAGAGTTCGGATCTGCGGCTAGATGTTCTCTTTTTCCCGATTCCAACACGCGCCCATTATCCAGAATAAGAATGTGATCTGCTCGTTGAACGGTTGTAAGACGATGAGCAATCATGATACAAGACCGCTCAGTCAATAGCTTGGAAACCGCTTTTTCCATTCGCTGCTCTGTCAGCGGGTCAAGTCTTGAAGAAGCTTCGTCCATGATCACAAGTCCGGGGTTCGTTAAGAAAACCCGTGCGAAGGCTAGCAGCTGTGCTTCTCCTGCAGACAGGCTGCCTCCTCCGGAGGCTAAACCTGTATTTAGCCCATCAGGCATGGCTTCGTACCACGCTCCAAGTCCAAGCTCCTTGATTACTTCAATAATTTGTTCGTCCGTGATCGAATCGTCGTAGAAGGTTAGATTATCTCGAATGGTCCCTTGCATAATTTCAATATTTTGCGTCACAAGAGCTACACGTTTACGTAGATCAACTAACTTACAACTCCGGATATCAGTACCACCAAGCGCGATACTTCCACTTTGAGGATCGTAAAAGCGGAGCAGCAATCTTGCCATCGTTGACTTTCCGCTCCCCGTACGGCCAAGGAGTCCCAGGACTTCACCAGGTTTCAGAGTCAGATTTAACCCCTCAATCGTAGGCTGATCCCCATCATAACTAAACGTGACATCACGGAATTCAACACTAAGCGGTCCTTCCGGTAATGGAGCTCCCGTCCCATCCTTAATTTCAGATTGGATAGCGAACAGCTCTCGAATACGTGAGATGCTAGCGTCTGCCTTTTGCAAATCTTCCATTTGCGTACGAATCTTTTCAATCGGCTTGGCTAATAATTCCGTATAGAAGAAAATCAAATACACAGTACCTAGAGAGATATGCTGGGTGTGCCACAGATAAGCACTAATACCAAACGCCATGGCGTTGCCAAGCGCAAAAACGAAAATAGACATGTTCCACATCGCACAGAAACCGAGAAAGGCTTTTACCCGAAGCGGCAGCATTTTTCTAAGCATAATATAGAAGCGATTCATAACGAACCCAACTGCACCATTGGCGCGAATATCTTCTGTTCCTTCCAAATGCTCACCAATAAAACCATAAAACTCTGCGTTCGCCTGCCGCCATCCCGCCCAAACTGGAACAGCAAATTTACGAATCCACTGAATCATAAAGACCGCAAAAATGACGAAAAAGGCCATCCCCGCGCCAATCAACCAATTTTCCCGAAGCAACAAAATAATGATGCCAGCCATCAACAGCAGATTACCAAATAAATGAATGATCATGCTCGAGAAGAAATTAGCCAGTGCATTCACATCCCCATCTACACGCTCGATGAGCGAGCCTGATGTATGTGATTTATGAAATGACATATCCAGTGATAAACAATGAGCGGCAAGATCCACCCGTAGCTTATTCGTAGTTTTCCACCCTACATTTTCACTAAAATAGGTAGCAATGACAGAGACCAGCTGCTGAACAAGCGCAAAGCCAATAAACATAATCGCGGCTGTAATCAGTGGCTGCATAGCCCCTTGCGTTTGAGCGGTATCGATAAAATAGCGAATAATTTGCGGGTTGATGAGCTGAAGACCAATAGATGCGAATAAGAGCATCGTCAATACAATGAGCGTCCCCTTTTGGGGGAACAAATATCGGCTAAGCAGCTCCGTATATTGCCTCATCGTATTATGTTTTTTTTGTTTATGCTTCATAAGGAAGCGTCCTCCACTAATAATTAATGACATTAATATTTAATACTACTAATTAATCAAACCATTTCTTATTTCGGAAAAACAAATACATACCGAAACCAATGCCGAACATGATAAATAGAACAATAAAATAACCCCAACGCCAAGTAAGCTCCGGCATATTTTGAAAATTCATTCCGTATATCCCAGCAATAAATGTCAGAGGCATGAAAATGGTCGTAATAACCGTTAAAGTCTTCATAATCGTATTCATACGATAGGAATTTATAGAAACATAACTATCCCGGATATCCGCAGTCAAATCTCGATTGGAGTCAATAATTTCTGAGAGCTTAAGCAGATGGTCGTAGATGTCTGTAAAATAAACTAAATGTTCTTTAAGACCTTCAATTTTTTCGGTATTAATAACCCGATAGAGCAGATCCCTCATAGGAACAATTGTCTTTCTAATCTTTAACAGCTTTGCTCTTATTTCAAATATTTCATTCATTAAGATATGAACCGGCACACTTTTTCCTCTTACTTCGATTTCATCTAACTGATCTTCGATTTGATATAGACTAGGGAAATATTCATCTACCAGCTTATCGATAATTAAATAGGCCGTGTAAACAATACCTTTTTCACGAAACTTTTGTTGTTCAGCCATCCGATGCCATGCCTCATCAATTTCCTTAGACGGTGAATAATGAAAGGTAACAATGAAATTAGTGCCCCAGAACATGTCTACCTCTTCCGCAGCTAACGTTTCAGGATGCAAAGCATGAAGAACAAAAAAATGAGTATCGTCATAATGATCTAATTTAGGTCGCTGCAGATAATGATAGCAATCTTCTACAGCAAGCGGATGAAATTGAAAGTGCTTTTGTAAGAGTAAGGCTTCCTCCTTGGAAGGCGCATTGAAATCTACCCAGTACCGATCTATATTTGAATGTTTCAGATCGTCTAATGAGGATATATGGATAATCTCCTGTTCTTCGTTTACAGCCAATATTCTAATCACTTATGTCTCCCCCTTATTTCCCTATTCATTAACCTACATCAACGATTAAAGCTTGTCCATACACAACGGCAAAAAAGCCGCAATCGCTCGCGGCCCTCATTCCCCTATTCTTTTAAAACTAATTTCAAAAATATCGAGATGTCATCATCTTTTTCTTCGTATAAAACTCTACACCATCTTTGCCATTGGCATGCAAATCTCCATAGAAAGAGTCTTTCCAGCCTGAGAATGGGAAAAAGGCCATCGGAGCTGGCACGCCAACGTTCACGCCAAGCATCCCAGCTTCTACTTCTTCTCGAAATTTGCGTATGGCTTTGGCATTCTCCGTATAGATGACGGCCGAATTACCGAACCGCGATTGATTCACAAGCAGCAGTGCTTCGTCCAAATCCTCAGCTCGGAATAGGGATAAGACCGGGCCAAATATTTCCTCTTTAGCAATCGTCATATTCGGTTTCACATGATCAAATAGCGTAGCTCCAAGGAAAAATCCTTCAGCCGAACAAGCCTCGGCATTTCTTCCATCTAATAGAAGCTCCGCTCCCTCCTCTATCCCTTTATCAATAAAGGCTTCAATCCTGGTGCGCTGTTCGCTTCGTATGATCGGCGTGAGTGTTACCTCTTCATTCATGCCATTGCCAATTACCATATTACGTGCTGCTTGATGAAGCTTATTTACGAAATTCTCCCCATCCCCAACAACCACAACAGCCGAGCAAGCCATGCATCTCTCCCCCGCGCTTCCAAAGGAAGACATGATAATATTCTCAACCGTTTTTTCAACATGGGCATCGGGCATCACGATATGATAATTCTTGGCCCCTGCTAGCGCTTGCACACGTTTACCTGCGGAAGAAGCCTTCTCATAGACATATTTCGCAACCGGCTGAGAACCTACGAAAGAAATTGCTTTTACAGCTGGTGTAGTTGTTAAAGCATTGACGACATCATGTGCACCATGGACAACATTCAGCACCCCATCAGGGAGCCCAGCTTCTTGAAAAAGTGCCGCTAATTTCATTGCAGTCAGCGGCGTTCGCTCAGAAGGCTTTAACACGAACGTGTTTCCACAAGCAATTGCTAAGGGAAACATCCAACATGGCACCATCATCGGAAAATTAAAGGGTGTTATTCCCCCAACCACGCCAAGTGGAACTCGAAATAACTCCGAATCCATATCGGCAGATATGTTAGCCAATGTCGATCCCATCATATGCGAAGGCGTTCCTGCTGCAAATTCGACGCATTCGATCCCACGGAGCACTTCACCTAACGCTTCTTTATAGCTTTTACCATTCTCAGACGTAATGAGCTCTGCAAGTTCTTGCTCATGTTCCTGCAATAACTGCCAGTAGTGAAACAATACTCTTGCTCGTTTGGGTACAGGTGTTCTGCTCCATGATTCGAAGGCCATTTGTGCCGTTATCACAGCGTCTTCCACGTCTTCAGAAGAAGAAAGCGGCACACGAGCGATGATTTCTCCTGTTGCCGGATTAATCACATCACTCACTGAACCGCTTTCTGAATCGATCCAAACACCATTCACAAAATTTTGTAAAAGCTTCATATTCATTCATCTCCTGGTAGGAAGAATTTTTCCCAAAAGTCTTTGGACACATTGTATAATAGGTAAAATTACTATTCCGCTACGTTACGTCAACTTTCCTTACATGAAGGTGGTGAACTCACTTGGTACAGACACTCTTACAATTAACAGTGAAAGATATTTTGCAGAGACCGCTATTCCACAAAGCAGAAGCCATCGCAAGTGAGGAAGCTTTGAACCGAAAGGTGCGTTGGGTACATATCATGGAAGTGACCCAAGTCGGCCATCTTCTCAATGGAAATGAGCTTATTCTAAGTACAGGAATTGGTTGGCATGATAACGAGGAGCTTAGTCTCTCCTTTTTGCAGCAGTTGATCGACAGCGGAGCTTCCGGATTATGTATTGAGCTCGGTACTTATACGAAACAGCCGTTTGAACGGATGAAAAAACTTGCCACTCAAGAGAACTTTCCACTTATCTTTTTCCATGAAGAAGTTCGATATATTGACATTACGCAGGATCTACATGCCTATTTCATCCATCAGCATCACAAAATGGTGTCAGACCTGGAATCACTCTCCACCCAGCTGAATCAGTTACTCCTCTCGGGGAAAGGACTGCAATCTCTCTTAAAGCTGCTGCATCAAACGACACACTCACAAGTCGCATTCTTCCCCTTCGGCGCGGAGGCGCAGTTCGTCCCTACCATGCCGAAAACGAAGGCTGATGCCTTTTATGAGAAATGGATTTATGGCGAGATCTTTCAGCTTCCTAATGCCAAAAGCAAACTGGCCCATCGCCCTATTTTAGCCTTAGAACATTTGTTCGCAGACTTACTTTTATATGCCGACCAGGAACTTAGTGAATTTCAAATCCTTGCCTTAGATAGGTTCGCAACAGCCATTGCACAAGAAATGATGCGCACGAAATATATGGAGGAGAAAACGCGGTACAAACAGAATCTCTGGGTCACAGATTGGTTGAACGGCAAGCATACAGGGCAAGAAATTCGCGATTATATGCTTTCCATCAAGCCCTCGATGAAGCTGGGTCAAACCATCGTCTGTGTATTTGACATCGTCTCAGCAGCCGAAGCTTCCAAAGACTATGAAGATCTGCTCTTACAGAAGCAGATGATCGCCCGCGCCATCTTCGAAGGTGAAGGTTTTTATCTCATACCGACCGTCGTACATGTTCAAATCGTGTTCATCCTACTTGACCAATTGCCTGCAATGCCTTGCCAAGAGCGAATCTTAAGGGCTACACAAAGACTTCAAAAATCAGAGACTAATCAAGAAACCATTTTGTTCTCCCCTATGTTCGGTATCGGGAAAACATTAAGTGACCCCACTCGCGTTATGGAAAGCTATCAGACCGCCCAAGAAACGATTGAGATTCAGAAAGATACTGGCATGCTTGCAAGTCCTTTCTATCATGAACAGCATGTTAACAGAGTGATTCTAAAAATGAAGCAATCCGGAATGCTGGAGTCATTCATCGATGAATACCTTGGGAAATTAATTCATTATGATCGGGAGAAAAACGGACAGCTTTTGAAGACATTGAAAGTTTATTTAGCGCTATGCGGATCCAAACAGGAGACTGCTAAGGAGTTATTTATCGTCCGGCAAACCCTATACCACCGCCTGGACAAAATATCAGCTCTGCTTGGTGACGATTACATGCATCCATACAAGAGGATTGCCATTGAGCTCGCCCTACACGGCTACGAATACATGAATGGCGCAATCGTTTAAGCCTGCGTTTGCCCTTGTTTAAGGAGCAAGGACACATAATACTTCCTAGCATTGGCCGTCGTTAGATGCAGATTCGCCGTTTCACCGCCGGGATGTTCGAGATCGAGCCACGCTCCCTCCAGATCTTCCTTCACCCCGACGATTTTGAACTTCTGAGCCACGAAGTCATCCAATTTCTGCTTCTCTAGCTTAAATTGTACATACTCAGACATTTGTGGCTCCCCCTTTGACAGCTTCTACATTCTTCGACTTTTCATCGCGTGAAGCTGCATGATATGTACCTCGTTTTACGAATTGTCCAGCACCCGCCGTGCCTACGAATTGTTTATTCCGGATGACGTATTCACCTCGAGACAATACAGTTACCGGCTCCCCAGAGATCACGATGCCTTCAAATGGATTGTAATCCACATTCATATGGTGGGTTTCAGCTGAGATCGTCCGTGTTACACTCGGATCAAAGATGACAATATCCGCATCGCATCCTACAGCGATGGTCCCCTTCTTGGGAAATAAGCCAAAAAGCTTCGCAATTCGCGTAGACACGATATCTACGAACTGATTCAACGTGATGCGGCCCTTCACTACGCCTTCTGAATATAGGATGGAGAATCGATCCTCAATGCAGGGTCCTCCATTCGGGATTTTGCTAAAATCGCCTAGTCCCAAGTCTTTTTGCCCGTTAAAGTTAAAAGAGCAGTGATCAGATCCGAGCGTCTGGAGCTGTCCATTTTTCAAAGCGGTCCACAGAGCCTCTTGGTGATGCTGCGGTCTCAGCGGAGGCGACCATACGTATTTCGCCCCTTCGAAATTCGGCTTTTCCAAATAGGTCTGATCCAGCATCAAGTACTGCGGGCACGTTTCCCCCCAGATATCAACGCCCTGATTCCGCGCTTCGGCAATCTGCTGAACGGCTTCCTCGCACGTCACATGAACAACATAGAGCTGAGAACCTGCCAATGCAGTAAGCTTAGCCGCACGCCCTGTCGCTTCGCCTTCAATTAGAGATGGACGTGTTAGTGCATGATAGATCGGATCCGTATTGCCCGCTTCTAGCGCTTCTTTAATCAAATATTCAATCACATCGCCGTTCTCTGCATGTACCATGACAAGTGCTCCGTGCCGCTTTGCCTCGATCAATGTCCGATACAGCGTGCCATCGTCGGCTTGGAACACATTTTTATAAGCCATAAACACTTTGAGCGAGGTGATCCCCTCTTCGTGAATCATTTTCGGCAGCTCTGCCAGCACCTCATCGTTGATTTCTGCAATCATTAAGTGAAATCCATAGTCGATGACGGCTTTGCCGGCGGCTTTTTGATGCCAAGTTTGAACAGACTGACTCAGCGGTCTTCCTTTGTTCGTTAAACAGAAGTCAATGATCGTTGTCGTTCCACCGAAAGCAGCCGCTCTCGTACCGGTCTCGAAATCATCGGCTGTAACCGTGCCGCCAAAAGGCATCTCAAGATGAGTATGCGGATCAATACCGCCTGGGAACACATAATGACCTGCGGCATCTACAATTTCTGCCCCTTCCTTCGAGAGGTTCAGACCTATTTGCGTAATGATCCCGTTCTCGATAAGGACGTCTGCCTGATACTGGTCAACAGCCGTCACGACCGTTCCGTTCTTAATGAGCTTGGACATGGTTACACAGCCTCCTTCTTGGTGGTGTCTTTGCCTTCCGACAGCTTGGCGATAGCCTCCTGTCTTTCGTTCCACGAAATTGGCGCATCTGTGCCTGATACCTCAATCATAGAAATGGCTCCTTCTACGGGACAAACAATCGCGCATAAGTTACATCCTACACAATCTTCTTCGCGTACTTGCAAATAGGACTGACCCTGTTCACCGGTCAACATATCAATGCATTGATGAGACGTATCTTCGCAAGCAATATGACATTTGTTGCAGTTGATACAGGTATCCGTGTCAATTCGCGCCACAACCGCATAGTTCAAATCCAAGTTCCCCCAATCGGAGTAGCGCGGAACGGATTTCCCGATCAACTCTGTGACGCTGGCGAGACCTTTTTCATCCAAATAGTTGTTCAAGCCATCGATCATATCCTCCACAATGCGGAAACCATGGTGCATCGCCGCTGTGCACACTTGAACGCCCGTCGCGCCCATCAGCATGAACTCAACAGCATCTCGCCAATTGGAAATACCGCCAATACCAGAAATAGGCACGCCAACCTCTGGATTTCGCGCACAATCAGCAACCATATGGAGGGCAATCGGTTTTACCGCAGGACCGCAATATCCACCATGAGAGCCCTTGCCTCCAACATGAGGAATCGTGTTCCACGAGTCGATATCTACGCCAGCTAATGAGTTGATCGTATTGATCAACGAAATCGCATCCGCACCGCCTCGAACTGCCGCCTTAGCGGTGCTCGTAATATCTGTGATATTCGGCGTCAGCTTCACGATAACCGGTGTCGTCGCCGCTTCCTTCACCCACATCGTCTGCGCCTCCACGAGATCCGGCTGCTGCCCCGAAGCAGCGCCCATGCCGCGTTCAGCCATGCCGTGCGGGCAGCCAAAGTTCAACTCCAAGCCGTCTACACCGACAGCTTCGACTTTTTTCACGATCTCATGCCATTTCTCCCGGTTCGGCTCTACCATCAGGGATACGACAATCGCATGATTCGGAAAACGCTTCTTCGTCTCATAAATCTCTTTGAGATTGATCTCGAGAGGTCGGTCCGTGATAAGTTCAATATTATTGAAGCCTGCAACGCGTTGTCCGTTGAAATGAATGGCCGCAAAGCGCGAAGACGTATTAATAATGGGATCACCAAGTGTTTTCCAAACCGCTCCACCCCACCCCGCTTCGAAAGCGCGCTGAACTTGATAGCCCGTGTTAGTCGGTGGCGCCGATGCCAGCCAGAACGGATTGGGTGAAGCTATACCTGCTAGATTTATGCGTAAATCAGCCATGTTCAATCCCTCCCGATCCATTTAGAAAGTCATTAAGCCGATGCATTTTCCCTTTTCACCAGTTGATTATAAATAGCATATGCCGTTTGTTTGCCTTGCTGTGCCGCAGATACAACCATTGCTTCTCCCTGTCCTTCGCCGAAAATGACGTCGCCCGCTGCATACACCTTGGGATTGGACGTTTGGCCTGTTAATGGATCAACCGTAACGGTTCCTCGCGTGTGTGCAAGTTCGAATTGATCAATGAGGGAAACATGCCTCGTCTGCCCAATCGCTTTAATAACGGCATCTACCTCAAATATGAATTCTGAGCCTTCAATGGGAACCGGACGTTTGCGTCCCGCTTCCACATCCTCAAGCTCCATCCGCAGACATTCTAATGCCACGACATTCCCATTCGCATCCCCGATGATCCGTTTTGGAGCCGTAAGCCATCGAAACGCAACGCCATCCTGCTTAGCGAAATCATATTCAAAATCATACGCCGTCATCTCTTCCTGCGTACGCCGATAAACAATTTGTACCTTTTCAGCACCTAGTCTCACTGAGCACGTGGCCGCATCAATGGCTGTATTCCCCGCTCCAATGACCGCTACCCGCTTCCCAACGAGGGATGTGTCCAGCTCCTGTTCAGTCTTCGTGGATTCCACGAAATCAATGGCATCGTACACGCCCGCCAAGGATTCGCCTTCAATACCGAGCATCGGAACCTTTGACATTCCCACAGCCAGAACAACAGCATCATAGTCATCGAGTAAATCTGCGCCACTAATATCTATGCCAACTCGCGTGCTCATGCGGAATTCCACACCTAACTGCCTAACCTGTTCGACTTCCCATAGCGAAATCTCCTGGGGCAGCCGAAACGAGACGATCCCGTAGGTATCTAATCCTCCGGCCTGCTCTTTTGCCTCAAAAACAGTGACCTTGAAGCCGAAGCGGGCAAGCTCCCGAGCTGCAGATAAACCAGCAGGGCCGCCACCAACTACAGCAACCGACTTCCCATTACTTTCCCCAGCCTTGAACAAAATTTGTTCATTCTTGATTGCCCAATCTGTGGCATAGCGCTGTAAGTTGCCAATCAGGATAGGCTTGGACGAATGATTGAGTACACAAGCCCCTTCACAAAGCTCCTCTGTAGGACACACCCTTGAACAAGAAGCACCTACCGGATTCGCCTCCATGATTGTACGTGCGGAGCCTTTGAGATTGCCGGAAGCAATCTTTTTGATAAAAGAAGGAATATCAATCCCCGTTGGACAGGCACGAATGCAAGGAGCATCGTAACAAAATAAGCAGCGGTTCGATTCCTCGATCGCCTCTTTCGGCTTCATGCCGGATTTGACCTCCGCGAAATTGCGTTTCAAATCGGTTAAGGAAATAAATGTTGAACTCATCTTCGCTCCCCCTCCCACGCTTATAAGCTAACAATTTGATCATAAGTTTCTGGCCTGCGATCCCGATAAAATTGCCAAACATTGCGGACTTCACGGATTAACTCTTTGTCCATCTCACCGATAACCACTTCATCTTGATCTCGACTTCCAATGGAAACGATCGAACCACGCGGATCTACCAAGTAAGATTGACCATAGAATTCTCCCATGTTCCACGGAGCTTCGAGACCAACACGATTAATGGCACCAACATAATACCCGTTAGCCACGGCATGGGCTGGCTGCTCGAGCTTCCAGAGATACTCGGAAGTCCCCGCTACTGTAGCGGAAGGATTGAACACAATCTCAGCTCCGCCGAGTCCGAGAGCCCTTGCACCTTCTGGGAAATGGCGATCGTAACAGATGTAAACCCCAACCTTGGCAAACGCTGTATCGAACACAGGATAGCCCAAATTACCTGGTTTAAAATAATACTTCTCCCAGAACCCACAAGAGCCGCCGCCCGCCGCCACGTGTGGAATGTGATGTTTGCGGTATTTGCCCAAATAGGTACCATCCGCATCAATCACAGCAGCCGTATTGTAGTACGAAGCGATGCCTTCTCGCTCATAAATGGGAAGGATGATGACAACTCCGAGCTCCTTCGCCAGTTCCTGAAAAAGCATAGTCGTTGGCCCCTTCGGTATTTCCTCTGCGGCATCGTACCACCTAGTTGTTTGCTCTGCGCAGAAATAAGGGCCGTAGAAAATTTCCTGCAAAGAAATAATTTGCGCGCCCTGCTGCGCCGCTTTACGCACCAATGCGATATGCTTTTGTATCGCCGCTTCTTTGTGCTTGATCACAGCCTCATCCCCATGCACTTCATGAGAAGCTTGAATGAGGCCAATTTTCACTTTGCTCATGGCTGGAAGCCCCCCTTTTCCGTGGCGATCCGTCGTGCGGTGCGGTATAAAAGCTCCGTGCCCAGCGTGATGTCCTCTGGACTAGCATATTCTTTGGGATTGTGACTGATGCCTTCGAGGCATCGAACGAAAATCATCCCATAGTCACATACATAAGACATGGTGAGCGAATCATGGAAAGGTCCGCTCATCAGCTCTGGCGGGGTTAACCCCATCAGAGCTGCTTCCTGATGCAGGCTTTGCTTGATCCAATTCGCGCAGTAGCGGGGTTCACTGTTCGTATCTTCGCGAATCGTATACGTGAGACCATGCTCGCGCGACACGTTCTCGATCACGCTGAGCAGCTCCGCTTCAAGCGCATTTCGACGCCGTAAATCAATGTCCCGCAAGTCAATGGTGAAGGATACCTTCTCTGGGATGATATTGCGGGAATCAGGAAACACCGTAAGGGAGCCCACCGTTCCAACGGTCGGTGCACCAGGTTCCTGCCGCACTAACTCATTGAGCGCCACAATGATTTTGGCGCAGCCTAGAAGCGCGTCTTGGCGCATTGACATCGGCACCGAACCCGCGTGCCCGGCGAAGCCGATCATCTCCACGGTGAGCCATAATGGACCAGAGATTCCGCTGACGATACCAATCGGAGCTTCGAGTGACTCCAGAACTGGACCTTGCTCGATGTGCAGCTCCAGAAAAGCGCCAATCCGACCTTCTTGGAACACATAGCTCTCGAAATCAGCAGGGTTGCACCCGAACTGAACCAAAGCTTCTCTGCGTGTAACGCCATTTTTGTCCGTACGCTCTAACTCATTTGCTTCAAGTTTTCCGGTCATTCCACGAACGCCGAATAGCCCTTTGTTAAAGCGACAGCCTTCTTCATCGCAGAAGGCAACAACTTCAATGTTACATTCTGGCGTTATCCCTTCCTCCACCAGCGTTTGGATCACTTCAATCGCACCAAGTACACCTATCGCACCATCAAATCTACCGCCATAAGGCTGTGAATCCACATGAGAGCCTAGCATGAGAACAGGTGCATCCGGATTGCTCCCCTTAAGTACCCCAATTAAGTTAGCGAATGGATCGATTGAAGCTTCCATCCCAGCTTCTTGCATCCAGCTTTTCACTAGTTCCACGCCTTCTCGATCTTCTTTGGACAAAGCAAGCCTGCATACGCCCGTTTCCCCGATTTTCCCGATTTGAGCGAGCTCCTGAATACGCCGTTGCAGTCGTGAAGCGTTAATTTGTATCTGAGGTGCACTAGGCAAGACCTATCATCCTTTCTCCTGATTGGCATCAAACACAGCAAACAAGGTCTCAATGATAAAAGCAACATCCTCATCTGTCGAAGATAACGGTGGACTCAGCGTAAGAATGTTAGCGAATCCAGGCACCGTATCTCCGTTCCTCCCTATAAGCAGACCCTTTTGCTTGCAGCCTACAATGATCTTCAACACACGGTCAGCAGTCGCCGGAACCTTCGACACTTGATCTTCTACGAGCTCAATGCCCATTGCTGATCCAAAAATGCGTATCTCGCCAACATGCGGGTGTTCAAGCAGCGGTTCTAATTGAGCTCTAAATGTGTTTCCGATATGAGCAGAGCGAGTAACTAGATTTTCTTTTTCCAAAATCTCCATATTTTTTATCGCAACAACGCAAGAGACTGGATTACCTCCGAATGTATTGATATGTCTTAAATGGCTGGTCGCTTCTTTATCTTTGAACGATTCATACAATTCAGCCGAAACAGCAGTTGCAGAAAGCGGCGAGTACGCACTGGTCAAGCCTTTGGCCATCGTAACAATGTCAGGTCTCACTCCATAATTCAGATGACCGAACTTCTCACCGGATCGACCGAATCCACAAATTACTTCATCTACAATGAGCAGCACATCATACTTATCACAAATGCTGCGCACCATGGGTAAGTACTCGTCCGGAGGAACAATCATCCCGCCTCCCGTAATCACTGGCTCCACGATTACACCAGCAACAGAATCCGCTCCCTCCCAAACAATGGCATCTTCGATAGCTTTGGCGCATTGAAAACTGCATGCCCCCTTCGTTTGGCCAAATGGACAGCGATAACAATAAGGCGGCGGCACGTGCTGAAAGCCTACACCAAGCGGTTCATATTTCAACTTACGCTGCGCTTGCCCTGTTGCACCCAATGCCCCCATTGAATTGCCATGATAAGCGCGATGCCGCGAGATGAACTTATGTTTGGATGGCTTCCCGTTCTGATGATGGTATTGGCGAGCAATTTTGAAGGCAACTTCATTGGCATCAGACCCTGAATTGGAGTAAAAGATCCGATACTCGCCATCCAGCCACTCATTCAATTTCGCCGCTAATTCAATCGCGGGTACATGGGATTGAACGAGCGTAGCATAAGCAATTTTCATCATTTGCTCAGCGGCCGCTTCCGCAATTTCTTTTCTACCGTGACCCACATTAACGCACCATAATCCGGACATGCCATCCAAATAACGATTCCCATCCACATCCGTAACCCAACTTCCCTCACCAGAAGCAAGTATCATCGGATTCTCGTTATGTGCTGACATGTGATGCCACACATATTTGCGATCCTTCTCAAGCAGGTCCTCCTTCGTCACCAGATCACTAACCTCGTTAGCGCTCATAAGCCCAGTTCCCCTTTCCTGATGATGTAAAGAAGGATCGCAGACTACAGTCATCCACGATCCGCCTTCCTTTCCGAAACTTCACTTGCCCTGTAAAATCGTTTTATCAATAGCCGCAGTCAAATCGGCCGGTTTTTTAATCAAGCCATATTTAAGCGCAATGTCCGCTGTCCGTGTCACTGATTCATCTACGAATGAACCAACTTGTTCATTTTTAAATCCTTCCGGCTTCACAAGCTTCGCCATCTCCTTCAGCATCGTCGTTTGGTGCTGTTTGGTTGTACTGCCTGCCGTTACACTTTTCATCACGATATCAACGACTTCATCCTGGTGTTCAATCGCATAATTCCAGCCTTTCATTGTCGCTCTCACCGCTTTAACTGTTAGATCATGGTTCTTGTCGACCCAGTCCTTCTTCGCAATGAGTGTATCCTCAAGCATCGCAACACCGGCATCATCAAAGTTAAACACATTCAAATCTGTCTCTTTCACACCGCTTTCAAGCACAACATAATACTCGTTATAAATGGTTGCTGTCGCCACATCCAGCTGATCCCCAAAGAATTGATCCATCGTGAAGCCTTGTTTCACCAATTGAATGTCTTTCTTCGGGTCAAGTCCGTTCTTCTCCATAAAAGCAAGCACTTGGAACTGCTGGCTGCCCATCCATGTCCCGACCTTTTTGTCCTTCATTTTGGCTGGTGCATCGATACCTGTCGATTTTTTGGATAATAAACGGTACGAACTCTTCTGCGTCACTTGCGCTAATGAGACGAGAGGTAATCCATTGTCACGGTTGACTAACAAGGAGTCAAAGCTTGATACGCCAATATCGACAGCGCCATTTACAACCTGCTGCTCGATAATGACATCCGGTCCGCCAGGCACAATTTCGACATCGATCCCTTCATCCTTGTAAAACCCTTTCTCTTTAGCGGCATAGATTCCGGCGAACTGCGCTTGCGGTACCCACTTCAACTGAATTTTGACCTTCTTGAGCGGCTCTGCCGAAGGAGACTTGGTTGCACCTGCTGCGGTAGAAGCTGCTGGCGTTGTGGTTGCTGATTTGTCGGAAGTACAAGCTGTGACGAGAACTAAAACCATGAACATACTTAACATCAAAGCCAATTTGCCAGTAAGGATTCTCTTTTTCAAACGAACCAATCCTCTCCTATTTATTTCTATGTATGTAAAGATGGTGTCATCCCTTGATGCTCATGTTAAATATTCATTTTCGTTTAGCGATTGGAAATTGACCACGGTATAAAGCGTTTTTCTACAAGTTGAATGATCGTATATAAAATAATTCCCAGGATAGCTGCGATGACAATACAAGCCCAAGCTAAGGGCATATTGGCCAGTCGGATTTGGTCCGAAAGCAAGTAGCCTAGGCCACGCGATGCAATGAAAAACTCCCCCACTATCGCACCGATGATGCTCGTTGACATGTTGATTTTAAGGGCCGAAAATATCGCCGGTAAGGCCTTAGGCAATCTTAATTTGAGAAAAAGCTGTCTAGTGCTGGCCGCGTACGAAGTCATTAACTCCAAGTATGACGGCTCAATGGAGCGCAGCCCTTTGTAGGTACTGACCGCCATGGTAGCCATCGTCATGACCGAAACGATACCCATTCGGGATGCGACGCCGTCTCCCAACCAATTATTCATGATGGGCGCAAGCGCCACGATCGGCACTGCATTAAGCGAGGCCATGATCGAAATCGCACCCGCACCTTCTTGTGGCCGAAAGGAAGCCGCGACTGCTGCAAGCCAGCCCAGCAGCGAACCGATGAGGAATCCGCCGATGATTTCAATCCCCGTGTACAGCGTGTAAATAAGCAGAATATCGCCATTCTCGCGCATGGCTGTGAGGATATCTGATGGAATAGGCAGCTGATAGTGTTCTAAGCTAAATATGGTGTGTATCCCTCTGAATTGCCAAAGCAGCAAGAATACGAGACCGAATAAATACGGGAATAGCTTCAATGGCTGTGTGAACATAGACTTGTAACCTGCTCGTACTTTTCCAGTGGAAGCTCGGGTTGGTTCCTCCAAACTCGTTAGCGTCGACACTGCAGCTTGTTGGTCTTTACTTAAAATGACCTCCTTCATGAGCCTCCCCTCCTGCTTTCGCGGAAATCAGGCTGCCATGGTGTCAGCCATCTTTCTAGGAGAACTAGCATTAGAAATGTGGTAAAGCCAATGGCAATCGAGACAAGCACTGTGCACCAGAACATGTATACTTGTGCAGCTCCGTAATATAGTGAGCTAACCATTAGCACGCCGATTCCATCGGGAGCTCCCATCAGCTCAACGATAATAGAAGCCGTGATCGCCAGCGGAGCTGAAATCTTGAGCCCGGCGAACAGCCCTGGCAGCGCAGATGGCAGCTTGAGCTTCATGTAGCTGTGCCAGGTTGATGCAGCTATGGAGCGCATAAGCTCCAGTTGTTCAGGCTGCACACTGCGCAGCCCGCGAAGCGAGTTGATGGTGACAGGGAAAAATGTCACATAACCTGCCATAACGATCCGCGAAAGACTCGGATCATGAAGGATGCCGTACAGGATCGGTGCAAGACCGATGATTGGTACCATTTGAGAAGCGACTATGTAAGGAGTTAGCGTGTATTCAACCGTTTTGGAGAGGCTCATGGAGATGGCTAAGGCGGCGCCGAAAATGGTGCCAATCAGGAAACCAGTCATCGCATTGCCGAATGTTGTGAAGCCTTGCTTGATGAGGGTAGGAAGATTGTCTTGCAAGGAGGTTATCACCTTATGCAAATAAGGGAGTTTAGAATCGGGTTGTGAGACTTGAATCACGTTATGGAGCAGCCAAGCGAGCACTTCCCAGAGGAGTAGCAATGCCGCTATCCAGCAAGCAATAACAGCAGCTTGATGCCATTGTCTATCCAATTTGATCATCAAGGGCATCACTCTCCTCGTAAAAGCAATTTCGAATCGAAGAGGTCAACGCATGGAAACGCTCCGATTCTCGGGTTTGCAAAGTGCGATCCTCTCCCAAATCAACGTGGTGAACAGAGTGTACGCGACCAGGATTTGCCGATAATACAATGATTCGATTGGATAAAAACACGGCTTCCGGAATACTATGAGTGACGAAAACGATCGTTTTGTTCGTTTTTCTCTTAATTTCAAGCAATTCGAATTGCAGTTTCTCCTTTGTAAATTCATCAAGTGCCGAAAATGGTTCATCCATAAACAAAATAGGCGGATCCAGCGATAAAGCTCGTGCAATAGCCACTCTTTGCTGCATGCCGCCACTTAGCTGCCAAGGGTAATAATCTTTGAATTTCGTCAATCCTACGGTTTCAAGGAGTTGATCGACCATACTTCTATACTCCGCGCGATTACGCCCCATTACCTCTAAGGGAAGCTCCACATTTTCGCGTACGGTTCGCCATTCGAAAAGCGTGGGATTCTGAAACACAATGCCGAATTTCCTGCGCAAACGCACTTCCCGCGGATGCTCCTTTTGAATAATAATTTGACCGCTCGAGGGCTGCAGCAGGTCAGCCATCAGCCTCAGCAGCGTTGATTTACCACAGCCGGAAGGCCCAAGTAAGGATACGAATTCATTCTGGGCTACATCGAACGAGATGTCTTGGAGTACAGTCACTTGCTTTCCTTTTTTTCCAAACACCATGCAGACGCCATCCACCGAAATTTCCACTTTCTGCTGGGAAAGATCTGAATTCATTGTGTCCCTCCTCATTTGAACTTCGTTGTTGCGTAATGTAAATGTAATGTATGATTACTGTATATGTTATATTATATAACTTCTATGACGATTTACATTATACATAGTGTTCCAAAATTAGACTCTGCATTTGACATAGTGTAAAACTGGCTAGATCCCCTTCTAGAATTCTTTTATCATACATGGGAAAGCAAGCTATTCATTTTGAGGCTCTCTGAACAATTGAGTACATAACATATATTATGTAAACAAATATTATGCAAATTGTCCCACCTCAAACTTTATCCATAATTTGCTCGTATTCTCTAATTCTTCATTCTGATAAAATATTTAAGTAACTACATATAACATCTAGGAGGAAATTCATGAGAAAGTTTATTCTTACAACCGCAATGGCGACAAGTCTTTTATTCAGCGGAATCGCAAATGCGGCGCCTTCGAATCAATACGTCGCTAATGATACTGACACTTTCTGGTCCATTTCACAGAAGTTCAATGTTCCATTAGCTGATCTCATCGCAAATAATCCAAATGTTAATCAGCAAAATATCTACGCAGGTGTTGTAATTAATCTTCCTGTTAAGGCAGCTAATAAACAGAGCTGGGAAGTTAAAGCAGATGCCATCATTGCAACAGGAATGAAACAGCTTGGAACGCCATATGTATTTGGCGGCAATACGCCATATGTTGCTTTTGATTGCTCTGGCTTTGTACAATATGCGTTTAATCAAAACGGGTTTAACCTTCTTCATTCGTCAGCATTGTTGAGTCAATTAGGAACGCCAGTTGATAAAAGCGATCTGCGCAAAGGAGACCTTGTATTTCTACAAGGAACTTATACAAGCGGGGTCTCCCATGTAGGTATCTATCTTGGAAATAACAAAATTCTTCAAGCAGGCACGATGGGTACGAGGGAAGTAAAAATTAGCACTTTCTTTGGTACTCCCTACTATGATGCACATTATTGGGGTGCGCGCCGTTTAATTAACTAGTATGAAAAAAAAGCCGGTTTTTACCGGCTTTTTTTCGTTCTAGACAAGTTGTAAAATGTGCTACTAGGCTATTACCGTGGGTTCAAGCACAGTAAGCCTGTTATTGTAAGTATCAAGGTTTACGTTCGCTCCAATGGGGATTGCTGCTTTATAGATGCCATGAGCTGTACTTACATTGGTCATGAGAGGTTTTCCTAGAGGAGCAACCACACTAGTTATTAAGTCATTATAAGTCGTAAAATAAGAATTCGTGCAATTTGTGCATTGTCCCATTACCACACCGACGCAATCTTGAAATTTCCTTGCCATAATTAGATGAGTCAAATGTCGGTAAATCACATTCGTTGCTTCGTGTGTCTCTTCTATGACCAATATTTTACCTGTCGTATCAATTTCGTATGGAGTTCCAAGGGTATCAACAAATGAAGTGAGATTCCCCCCTACGATCGGACCTCTAACATTCCCCTCAATCAGACTGGTCTGCTGCATGCCGGGTGGATTTTGAATCACTCTTGGACTAGTGAGGGTTGATGTAGCCGAATAAAATTGGTTGAAGTTATACGTTGGTGTGCTCGCGCTAAAGTCAATTAACAATAGACTTTGAAAAGTAATTAAATTGGAAAATTGGTACAGGATATTTAATAAAATCGTGATATCACTGTATCCAGATACGATTTTAGGATTGTTTTTTATGATCGTATAATTAAGGTATGGCAAAATATCTTTGACCCCTGTTCCTCCTCTTGTAGGTAATATCATCTTCACACTGCGATTTTCAAACATACTCATAAGGTCTTCAGCACGTTGCTGCGCTGTTGAGGCAACAATGCCACCATAAGCATACGCATATTTCCCAATTACTACTTTGAATCCCATATTTTTAATTGTTTGAATTCTTTCATCAATGATTGTTGCGTCAAGCGGACTTCCTAAAGTAACAATTCCGATGGTATCACCCCTTTGTAAAATGGGGGGCCTTATAGCCATAAATATGCCTCCTACCAAAGAGAACTTATTCAAAATTTGGATCCTACTTTGTAATCTCTTTGTTGCCTTATATGCACCACCCGAACTAATTATTACAACTCCTGTTCTATATCCCCATCCCTACTGGAATAAAAGCCGAAACCCGGTTCATTGCATCCTGCTTTTGTTTATCTCCGACATGGGTGTAAATCTGCGTGGTCTGGATGCTCGCATGTCCAAGCAATTCCTGCAAAGTTCGGATATCCGTTCCTGCAAGAACCTGCATCGTGGCAAACGTATGCCGAAGCTTGTGACTTGATATCGACTTCCCTTGTAGTTCAGCATACTGCTTCTTCAGCACCTCGAAATGCTTCTCTGCAATCGTTTGAATCATACGAACACTAATTCGCCGTCCAAATTGAGAAACAAAAAAAGGCTGCTCCACGGAGCTTCTTGTATCCATTCGTTCCATTAAGGCTTTATTCAGAACTTTAACCAGTTCGGCAGGAAGAGGAATGACACGCCATTTCCGCCCTTTGCCAAACACCTGCAGCGAATTCGTTGAACGATTGAAATCAGCGATGTTTAGTCGATGCAGCTCACTTACACGCAAACCTGCATAACTCATCAATAGAAACATGGCCACATTCCGGATCTGATACTTCCCCTCGATCGATTGTAAAAACACAGCAAGCAGCTGCTCGCTTAGAAACGTGGGAATTTGGTTTTTCTCGACCTTCGATTTTTTCACGTTTAGTGAAGGGTTGCTCTGCACAATTTGGAGTTCGATCAACGCCGCGAAAAATGTCCGAATCGAAGATAAATAGCGATTACGCGCGGCATCCCCTGCCCCACCCTGTCGCATTTTCGTCAAGAATCGCATGATATCAATTGCCTCAATCGTTGGCAATGATTTCTCTACGCCGGAAAGGAATAACCGAACGTCCCCTAAGTAAGCTTGTTGTGTTCGTTTCGTAAAACCCTGATCCTTCATCCATGAGTCAAATAGCTCCAAATACTCATCATCATACTCGTACACTTGCCCCAATCCTATTCACTCCGTCCGTTACAATCTAAGTTGCGTTAAATATAGATTTAGTGCAATTTTTTTGACAGCAAAAAACGGTCAATTTGCGCTTATCCCGTATAAAAAACAGCAGAATAAGCTTATTAACCGTTTTTCCGGTCTTAGTCTCTTGGGTATTCGACTTTCATAATGTCCATGAACGGAACTTTATCAATTTCACCATTCGTTTCCATATGTACTCTTCCGGTCCGTGAATCCATTGTCGCTATGATCCCGCGAACACGTTCTTCACGCCCCCAAACCGTCAGAACAATCTCGGAGTTCTCCTGCTTCGCTTCGGACAGTTGATTACCGATCTCTTCCAATACAAATTCATCCCGCGTTGGTCTTTTTGATACTTTTGCTTTCGCCATCTCACGTTCCCCCTGGATTATAAATCACCTTGCCGGCGATAATATTTCTTTGACACGTCCAACCTGTCCATCTGCAAGTCTTACTTTAATCCCATGAGGATGGGTAGGTGAATTGGTTAATAAATCTTTGACAATTCCACGTGTTAACTTCCCGCTGCGTTGGTCTTTCTTCAAAACAATATTCACTTCAATACCTGGAATCACATCTTTACGATTTTGGCCATTCATGCTGTGTGAGTCGCCTGCTTTCTTTCAATTGTGTGTTTTATTATAACATAGTTTTCCCCCATTCCCCATCAAGTTGCGTACATTTGCTAAACCCTTTACAACGGCTTACTAAATCAATACGATTAATCTACATAATAAATTTCGTAGTTCGAATACAGAAGGAGAACCACTTATGAGCCGATCATGGCCAATACCTGACAACCCCTGGATCATGCACCAAATCTGGAATGATTTACTCTTTGCTCATTGGCCCATTCCCATCGAAACATTAAGACCACTCCTACCAGCACATATTCCCATTGATACCTTTGACGGATCAGCATGGATCGGCGTTGTTCCCTTCCACATGTCAGGCGTTGCACCAAGAGGTATACCTGCGTTACCTTACTTTTCTGCTTTCCCAGAAATCAATGTTAGGACCTACGTAACCATACACGGTAAACCCGGCGTTTACTTTTTCAGTCTAGATGCTCATAACCGATTCGCTGTTGAAGCAGCACGCTTCGCTTTCCATCTTCCGTACTTTTATGCACATATTCAAGTTCAACATCAGGCAGAGAACACCATATTCTACCAAAGTTTACGAAAAGATAACCGTGCACGACATGGTGAATTTACTTGTGAATATCGCCCATCATCCGACATAAAATTAGCAAATCCTGAAACTCTAGAATATTGGTTAACAGAACGTTATTGCCTCTATTGCACAGATCGACGCGGTAATGTGTATCGAGGAGAAATCGATCATGATCCATGGCCCTTACAATCGGCTGAAGCTTCAATCAACGTTAATACCCTCCCTAACTCTTTTGGGATCCAGCTTCCAGAAACACTACCACTTTTACATTTTGCTAAAAAATTAAAGGTTAAAATCTGGGCATTCGAAAAGCTTCGCCTTACATAAAACACGATATTCTTACTCCAAAAGTCGAAAATTATAATTAATGATATTAATATTTAATGTAGTTAATTCATATAAAAACCACAATTTAAAGCGGCGTTTCTATCATTTCGCGCTTTTTTCTATTGAAAAAAGCTTATTTCAGTTAAAATAGTGACAGAGATGGTATTCGTTTCCGAGAGGTTGTGATTCAAGGATGATGATCAGTGGAATTTCTGTTTTCCTTTTATTTTGTATCGGAGGCTTACATGTGTTCTGGGCATTTGGCGGTCAATGGGGAAGCAGAGTGGTTATCCCTGCTACAAGCGGATCAGGAGAACTAACGTTTAAACCTGGCACAATAGGCACTTTAATCGTAGCCATTCTCTTGTTTAGCGCTGCACTGTTATTATCTATCCAAGGGCGCTTACTTCCAGCCCTCCCTTCATTTCCATGGGTTCAATGGGGCTGTTGGCTTTGTGTCTTCGTATTTGGACTCCGAGCAATTGGGGATTTCAAATATGTGGGTTTATTTAAGAGGGTCAAACAGACTCGTTTCGCTACATACGACTCATTTTTGTTCACACCGCTTTGCTTATGGCTTTGCTTCACATTTTATTACACAATCATTTACAGCTAATTCGCCCTCTCAAGTAAATCACTTTTTTTCGAAACAAGCGCCAACATCATCATCCGTGAAAGTACTAACAGCAGCTCCCGCCAAACCAATACTCGAGCCTGATGAACAGGCGTCAGATCATTCATGATAACCAATTGTCGTGCACTCCAGATGGTTAAGAAAAAGAAAAGTTCGATCGTTGTCAAAATATTGGATACGATGAGGATCGGTGGCTTCGGGAATAAAGCTAGCAAGAATCCAACCGCGGCTGCGAGCATGCCAAATGTCAACCACTAGGAATCACTCACTTGACGTATTCGGCTAAATCGTTGATAAATGAACAACGAAGCAACGGTGAATGAGGTATACATAATTTGAAGCAGAGCTATCGACAGCTTATCATTGGTTATGGAAAAGGTAAAAATAAGTGAGAATATACCTTGAAATTGAATGAAAAAACCGCCTGCAATAACGGAAGGAATCATACATTTCAAACGAGCCGTCGTGATACCTGACGAATGCTAAATTTATGCTACGTCAAAATTTGTTATCCCTTTTCCCAAATAAACAGGTTTATAAAAATACCCATGTAGTTGAATATAATACTTGAGCTTACTTTCATCATTAATAAACGTTTTAGCGATGTTGTCATGTTCTCTCTCTGATTTCTAGTCTATTCGCTTTTCACACTTTATTTAACGATACCATGGAGCTTACACGGAGGGAATACACGATATGCCAAGATTCATGGACTATATGATCAGTCCTTATCCGCTTCGGATCATTACATTACCCATTGATTCCAGTAAATTGAAGTTGCAATCCTTGATTATCCGTGCTGTTGGACATCTTCCAGGCCGAATCTCATTTCGAGCTAATGCTTCATTTGAGAAATGGGCATTTGTTTATATAGCTGGTGGAAAAGGCTCCTACCAAGTCGATGATGGCGCCGTTCAACACATTGAAAGCGGCAGTCTGTTCTTCCTTCGACCTGGAGCTGTTTATAATTATGGACCTGATGCAGATGGTTATTGGGACGAATACTACTTCACATTCGAGGGAAGCCGTATAGCGGAATGGCTGAGTAGTTGGCTTACACAAGTCGATTTGGCGAAGCAGGTTGGGCATGAAGATGCTGCACAGCACAATCGAATCGAGCGTATTTTTATCCTCATGGAAAGCGGAATACCCGATAATATAGATCGTGCAGCCTTGCTGCTTGAATCCTTGCTTTTTGAATTTATTCTGGAAAATCAAGTACCTGCAGAGACGACAAAAACACAGCAATTGATCGATCTCATGGTCGACCTCGGTGATTCGTTATTCCAGCCTTTTGACGCAGAGGTTATCGCAAAACGCCACCATATTTCGCTTTCTACACTACGGAGGATCGTGAGCGAATATACTGGTTACCCACTTGGTGCTTACATTCACCGTTTGAAAATGGCAGCAGCGAAAAATATTCTATTAAATACGGACGATACTGTAAAGGAAATCGCAGATTCGCTTGGTTATAAAGATGTTTTTTACTTCTCACGGTTATTTAAGAAATACGTAGGCGTCTCCCCCCTTATTTATCGGAACAATATGCAGCTTTAAATTTGTTTACATAATTTTGATTATGTAAACACCTTTTTTATATAAAATAATCGTGTTGTCCTAGTACGACTTGTCATATGACAGCATATGATAAAGTAGAAAGAAAATCTTCCTACGGGGAGGTGAATCTAAATGACACTTACACTTACGGGTTGGATGCTCTATTCGATGTGGGTAGTTCTTGGTTTTATGGGGCTTAGCTTTTTACTAGGCTTATATAAAGCACTCACAGCTGGAAGCTTCTCCAGCACTCTGATTCTGACTTATCTGCAAGATATGCTGTTCTATGTTTTCCCCTTATTTTTAATTTCCAACATGATGTCCCTTGATCCAACAGGCTTCGTATTATTAATTGCTTATTACGTCGGCGCACTTGGACTTGTTCTCAAGTATCTGTCACATTTCAAAAAATAAAATGTATTCGCATTCAAAGAATGCTATTATATGAGCTCATTGGAACGCTAGAGCAAAAAGGCTGCCGACTATAACGGCGGCCTTTTCATTTGGGAGTACCTATTCATAAAAAAACTGAGGCTCCGCCTCAGGTCCTTTGTCTAATGCATACATATGGTCGATGAAGTTAAGACGATTTCAAATGCGGACGCTATTGCTTTTCCACCCCATTCTCCTCCTCTTTCTGTTTTACTCTGTATCTGAAATTGCCGGTCTTCTATGAGATGGGCTATTTATGTGAAATTTCAGATACAAACCTAATCCTTGGCGGCTGGGCTTGCGCGGCGCGTCGAGCTGTAAGCACCTTTTTGCATTTAGACTTAATAGTGGACACAACGAATTGGGGAGTTAGATAATAGATCTATCCAAATTACGAGGTGTCCGAGATGAGTGAATCCCGCCAACGTTACAATGAAAAGT
>NZ_JCAUAW010000012.1:0-286755 GCF_059692155.1 Paenibacillus sp. JT22N1 | reverse complement strand
GTAAAATGATGATTTCAACGTCTTGCCTTATTTTTGTTCTGGCATTTTATTGGTTGATTGAAAGATTGTAATTAGGCCATTCATTGATCAATACGAGAGTTAGCGGTATTTTTGCTAGCTCTTTTTTATTATTGCCTCTGGTGACCTCATAATACGAACGTATAGTTCAATAATGAAAGGGCTACCGCTTGGTAGCCCTTTATTCACCTAATGAACAGAATTGTTCAACTTTATTTAATTAGCACAAGCAATATTTTTTGTAATGCAATGAATACCTCCACCTAAAATTGATAATACTCATCGTGCGCTTCATGTTAATTGTGGAGAGCCTTGGGTCGAGGAATGTGAGGAAGAGTTTTTTATTGCGGTTAGACTTTCTAAGGAATGTGGTGAAAAGGACCATGTCCAAAAAATATATAGGATCTTTGATTATTGCGACGAACACCTTATCGACTATGATTTTCCCATTGGTTCGATCATTTGCAAATCCAGTGTGGAGGAAGGGGTCTATGATCCTGATTATTATTCCAATAAAATCAGCTATAAGCATAACAGCGAGCTACTTTATATCAAGCCAAAGGGCAACTATTTGATCATGAATCACAAGGGGTCTTACGAAAGCTTGCCCGCATCCTATGAGAAGCTAAAGTCATATATTGCCTTGCCGCTAGTAATTTGACCATTACGGGCAATGCCTACGAATATGAATTACTTAGTTATTTAGCTGTTGGGGATCCAGATAAGTATGTCATTCAAATCGCGATTCAAATATAAAATTGCATTTCCGCTGTTTAGTGCAGCCTTTCGCTACACTAACGGGCAGCTTAGTAGAGTAATAGTTATAGTATTTGGATTGACAATATCAATGTATGTTATGATGATATAAAGCTATGAGTAAGTTAAAAGATAATCTAGTACTTGGAGGGAGTATCCATCACTAACGTCGTCCTGAATGATGCAATGACCATGTTGAAGAAAACGAGCCGTACTTTTTATATTCCGATAAGTAACTTGGATTTAGGATTGAGGGAGGCTGTAACATCTGCCTATCTGTGTATGCGAGCTATAGATGAAATCGAGGATCATGAGGAACTCACAGACCGATTGAAAGTGGAGTTATTGCTCGGGATACACGAGGCATTTCAATCCCCACATATTATCGATGCAACACAAAAATTACTATCACCTTATGGGGCAGTATTACCTGCTGTTACAATGCAACTCGATGAGTGGGCGCTTCTTTGTCCACCCTCCGGAGCTTCAATCGTATATGATTACATCGCAAAGATGTCGTTACAAATGGCCGAATGGGTTCAGAACGGGTGGAATATTCATACGGAAGAGGATCTGGATCGCTATACCTATAGCGTGGCTGGTATGGTTGGAGAAATGCTATCAGAACTCTGGATGTGGCATGATGGGACGCAATCGGATTTAACGAAGGCGATTGCCTTCGGAAGAGGACTGCAGTCGGTAAATATCCTCCGAAATAGAGCGGAGGATCTTAAACGTGGCGTTGACTTCTTTCCTGACGGTTGGGGATTCAATGAGATGCAACAGTACACACGTCGCAATTTACAACTCGCCGACTCTTATGTCGCAGACCTGAAGGAAGGTCCAGCATTGAAATTTTGCAAGATACCATTAGCACTAGCTCATGCTACGGTAAAACTCATCGCTGTTGGTGGAAACAAATTAACGAGAGATGCGGTTCTAAAAATTGTGAGTCGTGTGACTGGATAACATAATTGTCTTATAGATTTTGATCAACATAAAAAAGACTTCATTCACCGTAAGGAGGAAAGGTGATTGGAGTCTTTTTGCACTTGCTCCTACATCAAAGAATTAACGTTGAAAGCCTTGCAGTTGTTGTTCAGCCATTTGTACCAATCTTTTCGTAATACCGCCACCGATAGAGCCTGCATCGCGTGTAGCGAGATTTCCATTGTAACCATCTGGTTGTAGAGGTATTCCTAATTGTTGAGCTACTTCAAATTTCATTTGATTTAAAGCCGCTTTTGCTTGAGGAACAACTAATGTGTTATTGTTTGCCATGGAAAAAATCACTCCTTTTTCTGGTGTACTCTTATAATGTGGAGTGGAAGGAACTATTATACATTCATATTTACTGCGGTTATGAAAAGGCAAAGTATTGGAAAACATGTACAGTAACGAATTTTGTTAAGATGTTTGTCATAACAGCAAGAGGATAGTCCTGATGATAAAACATCTAGGATTATCCTCTTTTTTGTACCAAACATTTATTCCCCCTTGCTACTTTCTTTCGTACCAATAACCAGGAAGGTCTCTCTCCAGGCGTAGTAGAGCCTCAAGATAAAAATAATCTCCCCAAATGACAAAGTCGTCAGGTGACAGGTTGCCGCGCACATAATAAGATCCGCGTTTCAACAATCCTTCTGCGTCAGGGTCATTCATTGTCGAATAATTCGACACAAGTGAATTCATGGAGCGGTTGACAGCCTCTTTAAAGAATGAAATGTCCGGGTCATCAGCTTGCAGGTGCTTCATCAGCTCTAACATGCCGCAGCACGCAATGGCTGTAGCCGAGCTGTCGCGATAATTGTTGGGATCTTCAGGCAAGTTGAAATCCCAGAACGTAACATAGTCTTCAGGTAAATGTTTGATAAAGTAATGTGCCATTCTGCGCGACGTTTCCAAAAACAGGGGGTCTCCCGTATATTTGTAAGATAAAATAAAACCATAAATTCCCCATGCTTGTCCGCGGGTCCATGTCGAACCATTCGAGTATCCTTGATGCGTGCTCCCTCCGACTGGTTCGCCCGTCTCCATATTGAATGTAAAGGTATGATAAGAGGAATCGTCACCCCTTACTAAAAATTTTCTGCTTTTATTGGCATGTGTAACAGCAACATCCAGGTAACGGGATTCACCTGTTTGTTCGTAAGCCCAATATAGAAGTGGAAGATTTAGCAAACAATCGATAATGATTCTTCCGCCGTTCTTCGGATCTCCAGGTTCACCCCACGCTTGAATATATTGCCCTTCCGGGCGCCAGCGCTCTAACAAACAATTTGCTGCACGCAGTCCAAGTGCTTTGGCGGATTCGTCTTTGTCAATCATCCACTGGGCAACTGCAGAAGGGAGGTACAGAAAGCCGATATCGTGATGGTTAATGACTCTACGCTCTTTCAAGCGGCGATCAAAGCTTCGTACAGTCTGCACAGCTGCTTTCCGGAACGCTTCATCCGAATTGTATTCGTAACACATCCACAACAGTCCGGACCAGAATCCTTCCGTCCAGTCATCATGATAGCTTCTTTTATAGTCTCCGCCGTCTAGACCTGTATAAGGAAACAGTTCCCCAAACTTATTAATATTAATTTTGGTTTTAAGTATTGCGTCTTCAATAGCTGCTGTCCACATATGATTACCTTCCTTTGTTCTTATTAATTTAATACATTCATTATAAATCGGGTGCTATGCCTGCGATATGTTGAATTCCTACAATCAGAGTTTGAAAATAAACAATTCATTAACAATAAATACAATTGGATTAACAATAAGTGCTGAAGTATGAAAAAGATGAGGTCGTGATTTACTTCGTGGATTGAATTATGTCACAATAGGAAAGGTTATCAAGAAGGAGGGACAGCAATGAATCTGGAGAGACTGTGGAGGAAACGAAAAAGCGTCATTTTTGCATGGCTCATCTCCTACACGGCCGTAGTTTTTTTCCCGATTCTAATGAGTGTGATCATGTATCGTGAGGCAAGTATAAATCTAAAAAGCGAGATCAATCGTGCAAATGATGCATTGCTGAAACAGGTACGAGATACAATCGATACTCAGATTGAACGGATGAAACGGTTGGATACAGAAATTACGTGGAATTTAAAAATTCAAGATTTATTTTACACGAACAAAATGGAGAATGAAGCGCAATATACCGCTTATCAGATTGCAAACGAATTGAAATTATATCGATCCTCTTATTCCACTATCAATGATTTTTATGTCACATGGGACAAGCAGCAATCTGTTTTGTGTCCCGGCTGTGTCAGAGATTTTCATGTTGAATTTGATGCTGTACATAATACGGGAGCAATGACTTTCGAAGAATGGGAACAGGCTGTTCTTCATGCTACGGGCAATCGATTCATCATTTTGCCTTATTCTGATGCATTAGCCCCCAAGCAATCGTTTGCTTATCTCACGCACATGCCGGCAGGAACAAGTGAAAAGACGTCCGGTACGGTTGTAGTTATGACCGATGTGGCATGGTTTAAGAAGGCGATTGAGAATTTCCTGGGCTTTAGTGGAGGGCAAATGTTCATTATGGATGAATCCGATCGTGTGTTGATCTCCAACACCAGTGAACCTCCGTCGCAGGGAATTTTGGACCAGTTGAAACAAATGGAAGACGGTTTGTCTGTAGCCCCAAGTGCGTCCGCTCAATCTGAAGTATTTTATATCAAATCGGATGTGTCTGGCCTTAAATATGTCTCGGTGGTCCCAAGCCAAATCTATTGGCAAAAGGCGGAATACGTTCGTCGCTTTACTTACATCAGCATTATTTGCAGCATAATAGGTGCAGGGCTGCTGACTCTTTTCTTTATGCGCCGGAACTATTCTCCAATAAGAAAATTGGTCCAGGTACTCTCTGGAAATGACATAGAAAAAAATGTGTATTCGAACGAGAACGAATTGGGGTTTATCCAAAAAGCGGTTGTCAATACGCTAACGGAGAATGAACAAATCTCCTTGCAGCTGCAGAAGCAAAGTCATATGCTTCGATCCAACATGCTGAATCGGCTGCTTAAGGGGAAGCTCGATGCACATATCCCCATTAGCGAGGCTTTTACTAAATTTGATATTCAATTTGAGTCTGATGACTTTGCCGTTATATTATTTTACGCGGAGGATGTTGAAGCCTTCTATTCGGGTTATCCGGAGATGGATTTGCAAAGTAAAAACAGGCTATTGCATTTTATTTTGACAAATGTAGTTGAAGAGCTTGTTGGGCAAAAGCAGCATCGTGGCTATGTCACCGAGCTGGATGAGATGCTCGCTTGTATCGTTAATTTCACCCATGAAGAGCAGGAGCAGCGTAAAAAAGACTTAAGGTGGATCACTTCGGAGGCTCAGCAATTTCTGTCGGAACGTTTTAAGATTCAACTTACTTTATCTTACAGTGGTTTTCACCAGACCTTGGCCGGAATTGCGCAGGCGTACCAAGAAGCGCTTGACGCTATGGAATATAAGCTGGTGCTCGGAAAGACGGAGATCATTTCATTCGACGAGATTCAAACGGATGTTTGGACTGAGGAGCAGCTAGGTTACTACTATCCGCTTCAAGTTGAGCAGCAGATGATCAATTTTATTAAAGTGGGCGATTTTGATAAAGCCAGCGCTGTCCTTAAAGAAATCAGCGAGAGGAATTTCAACAGGCCGCTCGCTTCGATCACATTGGCGCGCTGTGTCATGTTCAATTTGATCAGTACGATGATCAAGACAATTAACGAAATCGGAGGTATGGAAGAAAGCTTCCTCGCGAAAAATCCTCGTTGGATGGAGCAAATAGCCGCCTGCGGTACGATAAAAGAGATGTATGAGCAGCTCACTTTTTTACTGCGTGAAGTTTGCGAATATGCCTCTTCGAAGCTCGAAACGAATGTCACCAAAGGGAAAGCGGAGTCTTTACGCGGTTTGGTTGCAGAGGTAATGGATTATGTTAATAGTCATTACGAGGATATTAATTTGAATGTCAATATGATCGGAAAGCAGTTCGATTTGAAGCCGAGCTATTTGTCACAATTGTTCAAAAATCTGACTGGGGAAAGCTTGCTTGATTATATCGGGAAATATCGTATTGAGAAGGCTAAGCAATTCATTCGGGAAAAACCGATCCCCATTGCCGAAATCGCCAAGCTCGTTGGTTTCAACGAGGCGGCGACCTTTATACGCGTTTTTAAAAAGTATGAGGGAATTACACCGGGGAAATATAAGGAAATGGAATTGTAATGGGGAGCGGACGAATAAGTCCTCTTCCTCTTTTTTTAGATGGAAAGTGATGAATTGAAGATAGAAATGGACTTTTTGAGCATGTGCGAGCAGGTTTCATCAACGATTTTGGAGCTTTTCAACATTTATTTTTAGTTGTCTGGAAGTCATACTGAGAACTGTAAGCTCAGCGCAAGGCTTCAACAAGATAAATTAAGGGGGACTCTAGCACATGAACAAAAAGAAAAAAGTATTTGCCTCCATGATGATGTTAACGATGGTTGGCAGTTTGATTGCAGGCTGCGCCGGAAAAAGCGATTCCGGGCAAGCGCCGAAAGAGACGACGGCTGGAGCCGAAACTGCGGCAAACGGCAATGTGTATCCGCTTAAGGTAAACAAAAAATTAACCTATTGGGGCGATCTGAATCCGAATGTTGCCAGCACAAAGCCGAACTTTGACCAGGTTCCTTTCTTTCAGGAGTGGCAGAAACGTACGGGTGTACAGCTGCAATTCACTCAACCGCCTGCCAACCAAGCGAAAGAAGCGCTTAACATGCTTATCGCTTCCGGGGATCTCCCTGATATGATTGAATATGCTTGGGGCAGCGACTTCCCAGGCGGCGGGCAGAAGGCAATCAACGACGGATATATTTTAAAACTGAACGATGCCATTGATAAGTATGCGCCCAACCTGAAAAAATATTTGAAGGATCATCCGGAAGTAGACAAGCAAATCAAAACCGATGACGGTAGTTATTACGTATTTCCGTTTATCCGTGGCGATAATGTGCTGAAAACGTATCAAGGCCCGATCGTCCGGAAAGACTGGCTGGATGAGCTCGGACTGCCTGTTCCTACGACAATGGATGAGTGGTATGCCGCACTAAAAGCATTTAAGGAGAAGAAGGGAGTCGCTGCTCCGCTTACTTTCCTCGGAACGCCAACATCCTTGTTTGGTTTAGACGGCGGCGCTTTTGTAGGTGCGTATGGCGTTATCAAAAACTTCTACTTGGCTAACGGTGAAGTCAAATACGGTCCAATGGAGCCGGGCTACAAGGAATTTTTGGCGACGTTCCATAAATGGTATGAAGAGGGGCTAATCGACAAAAACATTGCGACCGTAGATACAAAGACAATGGACTCCAATATGACCTCAGACCGCAGCGGCGCGAGCGTATGGAATACAGGCGCAGGTATCGGTAAATGGACGCCGCTCATCAAGCAGAAGGACGCGAAAGCTCAGCTCGTACCGGCGCCATACCCAGTGCTTAAGAAGGGCGATAAGCCAATGTTTGGACAAAAGGACTTCTCCTATGTGCCAATTGGATCCGTTGCCATTTCAGCAAAGTCCAAAAATATTGAAGCAGCCGTTCGAATGCTGGATTACGGTTATAGCGATGAGGGGCATATGTTCTTTAACTTCGGTACCGAAGGGACAAGCTACAAGCTTGAAACCGATTATCCGAAATATACCGACATCGTGATGAAAAATCCGGATAAACTGGCTCCTGCTCAAGCACTTGCTTTATATGCCCGCAGTGGATATAACGGACCATTTGTCCAAGACAAACGATATATTGAACAATACTTGACGATGCCGGAGCAAAAAGATGCGATTCAAATCTGGTCGCAAACGGATACTGAGAAATATAGGATTCCGCCGATTACACCGAGTCCTGCCGAGAGTACTGAGCTTGCTACAATTATGAACGATGTCAACACATTGGTTGATGAAATGAGCTTGAAAATCATTCTGGGGACCGTGCCGGCCGATTCGTTCGACAGTTATGTCACAAAGATGAAGGCACTTAAAATTGATCGCGCCATTCAAATTGAGAAAACAGCTTTGGATCGCTATAACAAACGCTAATGCACGGTGGCGGGGAAATCCTCCCCGCCTTTCTTGCTCAAAAGGAGGAGCTTGTTCATGAATAGGAATATGCAGGCATCACTTGACACAAGATCAAGACCCTCTGCTAATGTTACTTTCCGTTCAAGATTGCTTAAAGATTTCATACTAAACAAATATCTGTATCTGATGATGCTTCCTGTTTTGGCCTACTATATTATTTTTCAATACGTGCCCATGTACGGGGCGATCATCGCTTTTAAGAACTACTCTCCTATGAAAGGGATATTAGGCAGCGATTGGGTCGGTTTAGACAACTTTAAACTCTTTTTTGGCTCATATTATTTCTGGCGCATTTTGAAAAACACACTCGTGATCAGTCTTTATTCACTCTGCTTTGAATTTCCTATGCCGATTATTCTCGCTCTCTTGCTGAATGAGGTGAGAAATAAGGCATTTAAGAAAACCGCGCAATCCATCGCCTATATGCCTTACTTCATTTCTATGATTGTCATTTGCGGTATGATCAAGGATTTCACCAATAGCGGCGGATTCATCAATACGCTGATCACCCAAGTATTCGGCGGCGACGGTCAAGCCATGCTGCAGAAGCCGGAGTTGTTCCGGCCCATCTATATCATATCGGAAATTTGGCAGCGTATTGGTTGGGAGTCCATTATTTATATGGCTGCATTAACAGGAATCGATCAAGAACAGTACGAAGCTGCGCGAATAGACGGAGCTTCCAGATTACAGCAGATCTGGCGGATTACGCTTCCGGGAATTATGCCTGTCATCGTGATTATGTTTATCTTGCGGACAGGAAACTTGTTGAATGTCGGATTTGAAAAAATTATTTTGCTGTATAATCCTGTTACTTATGAGACGGCTGACGTCATTTCCTCGTTCGTATACCGGAAAGGCCTGCTTGAATTTAACTGGAGCTATAGTACAGCAGTAGGATTGTTTAATTCGGTGTTAAATCTAATTCTATTAGTGGTCGCCAATCGTTTGAGCCGCAA
Organism: Paenibacillus sp. JT22N1; assembly: GCF_059692155.1. Classification (NCBI taxonomy): domain Bacteria; kingdom Bacillati; phylum Bacillota; class Bacilli; order Caryophanales; family Paenibacillaceae; genus Paenibacillus; species Paenibacillus sp. JT22N1. The sequence continues at coordinate 277,902 of NZ_JCAUAW010000012.1, read as the reverse complement.
AGTCACTGAAAACAGTCTATGGTAAAGGAAGGAGGCTCCATCATGCCAACAAAAATTAGTTTATCTGAACGCCTATTTGATGGAGCGGTATATCTCATATTAAGTATTCTTATTATCGTGACGGTGTATCCGCTTCTGTATGTTACATTCGCATCATTCAGCGATGCTGGTCGAATCGTATCTCATCAAGGGCTGCTTTGGAAACCACTAGGCTTCAATTGGGAAGCTTATAAGCTGGTTTTTTCAAACTCTGCTATCTTAACTGGCTATAGCAACACGTTATTTATTCTCGTTGTCGGTGTTGTCTTTAACTTGTTCTTAACCGCATTGGGCGCTTTCGTGCTCTCTCGCAAAAACGTGCTATGGAATAAGTTTTTTACCTTTTTGATCTTGTTTACGATGTTCTTCAACGGCGGCTTAGTTCCACTCTTTTTGCTTGTAAAAGGCATCGGTTTGTTGGATTCGCTCTGGTCTGTGATTATCCCGTTTGCGATCAACACGTTCAATTTGATCATTATGCGCACCTCATTTATGTCGATACCGGACGCGCTTGAAGAATCCGCAAAAATCGACGGCGCCAACCATTTTGTCCTGTTGTTCCGGATCATCCTGCCATTATCATTACCGGTCTTGGCCGTTATCTCTCTTTATTACGCAGTTGATAAATGGAACGCTTGGTTCTATGCTTCACTGTTCATTAAAGACCGCGACTTGTTTCCGCTCCAAGTCATTTTGCGCGAAATTTTGATCTCCAATTCGACGGATAGCATGTCATCGGGCGGAGGAGACCAATACCAGATCGGAGAAACGATCAAATATGCAACGATCATGGTTGCGACAGTTCCAATTTTGTTCGTTTATCCTTTCTTACAAAGATTTTTTGTCAAAGGGGCTATGGTTGGAGCTGTTAAAGGCTAAAACTGGGGTTCATTGGCAAAGGAGGTTTTAGTATGCTGATGCAACATCTGGACGGGAGGTCGCCGGAGTCATTATTTGTCTCTTCGGCGGCTTACCGGCCATTTCCGGCACTCCTTGAACGGAGGGCCTGGCTGGAACTACCGAAGCAAACAAGGGATGGGTTACTCAGAGACGGTGAGGATGCTCTCTCGTACACATGGCCTACACTGCCTGCTATTCGGTATTTAGATTATAAACGGGACGGCAATCGAACGAGATTCCAGGAATTATATTTTTCACGCAGAAAGATGCTTGTTAAACTTGTCTTGGCTGAATGCGTCGAAAATCGAGGGAGATTTATTGATGCTATCGTAAACGGCATATGGGCTGTGTGTGAAGAATCGTGTTGGACGTTGCCGGCACATCTCTATTTATCCCCAAAAGCGAAGGATGACGGTCTGCCTGATGTGTCGGAACACGCCATTGATTTGATGGCAGCTGAAACAGGCGGCCTGCTTGCAGCGATTTATTATTTGCTTCGAGAGAGCTTGGATGGGGTAAGTCCTGCAATATCCAAACGAATTCGTCATGAACTTCGGCTGCGTATTTTTGAACCTTATTTGACAAGGAATGATTTCTTCTGGCTCGGGCTAATCTCGGATCGTCCGGTTAACAACTGGAACCCTTGGGTGAATTCGGGCTGTTTGTTCAGTTTCCTGCTGGTCGAGGATGATACAGCTATTCGGATCAAGGCTATAACCAAAATCATAACTAGTCTTGACCGTTTCTTGCAATCGTATGCGGCAGACGGCGGCTGCGACGAGGGGCCTGCCTACTGGGATCGGGCGGGTGGAGCCTTGTTCGATTGTCTCAATATGTTATATGAAGCATCGAATGGCCAATTTGATGTTTTCGACGAGCCGCTGATCCGGCAAATCGGTCTTTATATATGCAGAGCTTTTATCGATCGCGATTTTTATGTGAATTTCGCTGATGCTAGCCCCCGTCTGTCTGTCGACTGCAGTGTTTTATACCGTTTCGGGCTCCGTTTGAATGAGCCGCATATGATTGGTCTAGCGAAGTACGCAATGGCCTCTATGCGGGAAAGGGAAGATAACTCGTCGCTTCACCGTGTGGTGCCGATGTTATTTAAACTGGATGAGATGCAACAAACGGAAAGTACTGCGCCTTATATAAAGGATGTATGGCTACAGCATATTGAACTAATGGCGGCTAGAGAGCAGGAAGGAAGTGCAGCGGGTTTCTTTTTGGCGGCAAAAGGAGGCCATAATGACGAATTTCATAACCACAATGACGTCGGCCAATTTGTCGTTTACTATAACGGATTACCTGTACTTATCGATCCCGGAGCGGAAACCTACAGCGCCAAAACATTCGGCCCGCAGCGATATGAAATCTGGACAATGCGATCCGTTTATCATAATCTGCCTGTCATCAACCAATGCGAACAACAGAACGGACAGTCGTTCACTGCCACTGAGGTATATTATGAAGCAAATGACCTTGCAGCTGAGCTATCCATGAGCTTGGCAAAAGCGTACCCGGCAGAAGCCGGTATTATCGATTGGCGCAGAAGCTGCAGGCTGCAAAGAGAAGCGGTTTCTTCTGTCGTTATTACGGACACGTTTGAATTGCAAGCCTCGACCTCTGACATTCAGATAAATTTTATGACACCGCATGAACCTTGGCTTGAATCTGAAAACAGACTGTTACTTAAGCTTCCCGATGGGACATCGATAGTGATCGAACTGAACCTGGGCGTAGACACACAGATAATGATCGACACCATTCCTTTATCGGATGAGAGGATGAGAAGCGCTTGGGGAGAGCGGCTATATCGTATTGTGTTGTCGCCGAAACTGCCTTTGCGCAGTGCAAAATGGATGTATAGAATTCGTACATGCCAATGAAAAAATGGCGTTGAAATTATGTTTTATCGGGTTTCCTGACAAACGACGACAGGCTGGTAGGGGGTTTCGACAATGACGGCAGAACAGAAGGAACGACTACTCCAGGCGCAGCTGCGCGACGTAGTCGAAATGCAGGCGATCTACGAAGCAGCGGCAAACGGTACAAGCGCTGTGGAAGCTTGCCAGGAAATTCTAGGCGACAGCTTTTCGTTAAGCGCCAACGTAGCCGCTGGAATCGAACAAGGGGGAGCGGTATACGTGTAGTATTGCTTTGCAAGCATAAGGAGCCTATGTCGTTGTCATTTCCAGGAATACAGGAGAAATTTCATGTACGTAAAGTAAAGAAGGTCTGAATATTCAGCCCTTCTTTACTTTACATACGATTGCGAAGCGTTATATCGTTTACTTCATCAATGCGTAAGATCCAGCCTATCCTGGCAATTATCCGAGTGTAACGAAGTGCAAATAGTGCAGGATATGATTGAGGAGTATTCTTACTTAGAAGCTTTCCAAGCATCTATCTGCTTTTGCATTTCGGCAATAATTTTATCGGAGCCTGCTGTTTTGAGTTTGGCTACAAACTCATTATATTTATCTTCAGTAGCAACACCTAGATCGATAGATCTGTAATATTCATCATAGACAGCGCTTACTTTACCGATTTCACCTTTCACTGGCTCAGCATTGAATGTAAAACCCAGTAATTTGGAAGGGATTGCGGAATCGTTAATTTTCTTGGTGTCCTCCCATACCGTTTTAGGCATTCCTTTCTCTACATTTGCCAGATAGTTGGTAGCAAACATCCAAGGTACCTGCGGGTTATATCCTTTTTGATTGTCTCCAGGAACCATATATCCGTCTGCGTCGATCTTGTAGTGCTTATCTTTGATTCCGAAGTTTAACAAGTTATAAAGGTCTTTGTCCGTATTCAACAGCTCAAGCAGCATCATCGCTCTTTCCGGATTTTTGGAATTGCGATTGATGGCATGCATCGTTGCGATAATGCCGCTTGTTGTTAAGTGTGGAGTTCCCGCAGGAATATCAACGTAAGGTACTCCGCCTAAGTTAGATGCGAGTACGTCGCCTCCTGGCTTGAATGCGCCACCGATATTAATAGACCATTTTCCTGCTTTGCCCTCAGCCCAGTCGTCAGCTTTCTTGGAAATGCGTTCTTTGGAATTCAGGTAGCCCTTTGCATTCCAATCCCTCATGATCGAGGCATACTTCTTAACGCTAGCTGATTCGTATTGATTGATTACTTTGAGGCTGTCATCCGAATAAGCTACAGCTCCTGGAACGTTGATACCGACAATTGTTTCAAAATCAAACGCATCTTGGTACATGTTTAAACCTGTGATGAACGCTTTGTCAGGATAATCTTTTTTAATTTTTGCTAAAGTAGGTTCAAGAACCGATAAGTTATCGATGGTCAACTTACCGCTAAGTGCTTTCGTATCGATACTGTACTTATCAACAAATTCCTTCGGCATTTCGACAGCAGGGGTTCTAGCAGAGATCTGCTGGTTGACGAACCCGTAAATCTTACCCTTTACTTTGGTTGCTTCCCAGAACGTTTTCGGAACAGAAGCATAAGATTTTGGTGCATATTTAACGAGTAAGTCATCCAACGGTAGGAAGGCTCCTTTGGCGACGTTTTGGCTGTAGTTATTCATCCAGTTGGATGTGAATGTAAGATCATAGGGTTCACCGGAAGCGATCACCACTTGCATTTTCTGATCGAATTCGCCAAAGCTGAAAGTCTTGAAATCGACTGTTGCATTGATTTTGGATTTAATAACTTTGTTAACCTCTGCAAACACGGCATCTTGCTCAGGCTGTGGGAAGCTTCCTCCGACATACCAAGTGAGCTTCACTTCCGGAAGCGCTGCCGCCGAATCGGTCTTGCCGCTGGTCGCCGGACTGCTGGAGGGGGCTGGTGTCGCACTTGATGTAGTGCTTGAGCTAGTGGATCCGCAAGCAGAAAAAATCATACTGCTAGCAAGAAGTACGGTTGTTACGATGACACCTGATCTCGATAATCGAAGCTGTTGAAACATGTCTAATTCCTCCCTTAAACTTTAATTATATTCTTAAAATGGAATCATCCATGTTTAAGCTAACCTTTCACAGCGCCAACTGTGAGCCCTTTGACAAAATACTTCTGAAAGAACGGGAATACGAGGAGCATAGGGCCAGCAGCCAGGATAGCCATGGCCATTCGAGCGGACTCGGACGGCAGGACAATATTGTTCATCCCCGGAGGCATCATATTGCTAGAGCTCGTCAGATATTGGATGTTGCTCATCATGCGATATAACATGAACTGCAGCGGGACAAGAGATTCTTTCTCGATATACAGTAAGCTTAGCCACCAGTCGTTCCAATATTGCAGCAGGGTAAATAAGGCTATCGTGGCCAGCCCGGGCTTAGCAAGAGGCAGAACGATCTGGAAGAAAATTCTGAACTCGCTGGCACCGTCGATCATGCATGATTCAATAATGTTCAGAGGGATCTTTTGCATGAAGGACCTTAAGATCAAAATAAACCAAGGGATGGCCAAGTAAGGGAGAATAAGCACCCAGATCGTATTTTTCAAATGAAGGAAATTACTGATCAGCATGTAAGTCGGAACTAATCCGCCGTTAAACAGCATCGTAAAGAAAACGTAGAAGCTTAACGAATTTTTGAATTTATAATCTTCCCGAGAGATGGCGTATGAAATCCCGGCCATGATTAACACGGAAAGAAAAGTGCCTATCAAACAAACAAGAATGGATACCTTGAATGCATTCAAAATCTGTACAGGTTTGTATAGAACGTACCTGTATGCGTTTAGGTCGAATATACGCGGAAAAATGCTGTATCCATTTTTAACAATATCGGGTTCATTACTTACAGAAATGGAGATGATGGAGACCAGAGGGATCAAGCAACTAAGACAGAATACGATAAACAAAACATGTATCAATAATTGAGGAATCCTTCTCTTTAAAGTCACGGCAGAGCCTCCCAACCTCTAGAATAATTTATTTTCTTCGTTTACTTTTCTTACCACATAATTACTGAGTATGACTACGATAAACCCCATAAGGGACTGGAATAGTCCGACAGCAGATGACATGCCAATATCGCCAGACACTTTCAACATGCGGTACACATACGTGTCAATAACTTGAGTCACAGGGAATAATTGTCCGATTTCTCGGGGGACAAAGAAAAATAATCCAAAATCGGAGTAAAATATTTTGCCGATAGATAAAAGGGTCATGATCGTGATTAAAGGCATCAGCAGTGGAATTGTAATGTTGCGAATCATTTGGAGCTTGGATGCACCATCGATCGCTGCGGCCTCGAAGTACTCTTGGGAGATGCCCATGATGCCAGCATAGAAGATAATGCTCACATAACCGAGCCCTTTCCAGATATTAATGAATGTAAGGAAAAATGGCCATATCCAGGTTTCAGTATAGAATTCGAATGGAACCCCCATCTGTTCAAGGAATGTAGTAGCGATACCATGAGGTCCAATAAATGAGTAAACCATGTAAGCGACGATGATCCAAGAAAAGAAGTATGGAAAGAAAAATACAGTTTGATAAGCTTTTAAGACTCTTCTGCTGACAATTTCATTTAACAAAATGGCGAACACGACGGAAAGAAAGGTGCCGACCACGATAAAAATGAAATTGTACGCTAATGTATTTCTGATGACGATCCATGCGTCGCTTGAGGTGAAAAAGAACTTGAAGTTCTCAAATCCAACCCAAGGGCTTCGGAAAATGCCATCCGTATAATTGATGTTTTTGAAAGCGATGAATATTCCGCCCATCGGTATATAAGAGAAGATAAAAATAACAACGATAGCGGGCAACGCTAGCAATGTAATCTGGAAATTTTTCTTAGATTGCATCAGCCTTTGTTTTTTGAACTGCAAGTATCTCACTCCTTCATGTTAGTCATTGTCTGGTTTATGGTTTCAATATGACTCATTTTGTTTGGAACCTCAATTCCTCATTTCGTATCAATGTCCTGAAACCGTCTTTATCCTTAGTTCTCATATGATGAATGTATTCTCATTAGGGTTCAAAAAGAAAACTGGCTCAAGCTTGAGCCAGTTTAGTGCAACGCTATTTACATATGACAGTTCTCATTACGTATATGTATTCTCAAATGCACTTTTCTTCCTAGTCATTGCGTTGCTGCGGTATTGATTAGGCGTTACTCCGTACGCTTGTTTAAAAAGATTGTAAAAGTGGCTGCGGCTCAGAAATCCCGACTTTTCCATGATCACATTGATGGTTTCATCGGAATTGGTAATGAGTTCGCTGGCATACTTCAGCCGTATGTTATCGATATAATCGGCAACAGGAATGAAGCGGTGCTTTTTAAAAATATTCCCTAAATAGCGAGGCGATAAATGTACCCGATCGGCAATCGTATTTACAGATAATCCCGGGTTCGTGAATTCTTGGTTTATTGTCAAGATCACGTCGTCAAGAATGTTCAAATACTTGTTGTCTTTCTTGGATGCCAGTTCAAGCGCCAAATTGTCAAATAGTTGAAAGAAGTCCGATTGTATTTCTTTAAGGGTCTCAATTTTCTGGATGTTTTCCAAGTATTTGTTAAAGTTAAAGTCGATTTTTAAACTCAGATTAGTTTCCAGAATTTCTATCGCGTAACGAATGGATAACAATAAACGGATCATAACGGAGTTGATTACGGAATAGCTCTGTGTGGAAGCATTCTCAACCATGTTGGAAAATATGAGTTTCGCTTGGTCAAATTGACCTCGAATGATTGCATCCGTCAATTCTTTATCCTGATCCTGTGGATATTTATAAGTGTCGATGGGGATCAAATAATTATCAGCATAAGTGATCGAACGGTGTCCCAAGATCAATCGATAACAAGATAGATCCACGGTCTTCAAATAAGCGTAATTGAGCCCCGCCAAGGTATGGAAAGCTTCACTGCACGCGATGGATACCGAGATATTCAGGAAAGATTGTAGCTTTTGTTGAAACTCTTGAACGAGGTCGACAAATCGTTGATCATCGGAAGGAGGCTGTGCAGTATCGCCTCGACTCATCAATATGACCATGCGATCCTCGTCCATTTCAATACATTCCTGATGGTGTAATTGAGCTAAAATTTCCGAAACAATATTCACCATACCAAACATAAGCAAATTGCGGTCGGTGCGGTTATATTTGGTACTAAAATCCGAGAAATGATCAATTCTAAGCAGCACGATGACAAAGCAATCAGAGGGTTCGAGTTCAACATGGAATTTATTAAACTGTTTATTAAGAAATTCCGACGATGGCAACTCATTAGAAGCAACCAATGATCTTAGGAATTCTTGTTTCCTCATATAAAAGTCATTTTTCTTCTCGGTTTCCATAAGAAGGTAATTTTGAATAACAGAAGAGATAGGCACGTACAGTCGACGCGACAAATAGAAGGAAAGCAGGATGCTGCCAATAATGAAAGTTACCACAAGCAGTAACGTTTTTTGCTTCATTTTCTCAAGATCATGGATAATATAGGAATAAGGTGTAATGCTGATTAGCTTCCAATCGAACACATCAGTAGCGGCAAATGTAACAAAGGAATCGACACCATCAATCTCCATCCGGAAGTTCCCCATCTTTTCACTCGAGGATTGAATCTTCTGGATGTAGTTTTCTTGCTTCAATTCGCTTAACAAGGGATGCTTTTCATCGTCAGATAATAATAACCCCTCACGATTAACAATAAAGATACGATTATTGGGATCAGACGAACTAATGCTCTTCTTAACCCAATCTTCCGATACATTAAGGATAATTGCTTCATTTACTTTGCCGCTCTGTTCTTGGGAATCAAAAAATAAATAAGAATATACGTTAATAGAATCTGCAGCGTTAGAAGTAATGCCGGATAATATGTTCGGGATGCGTCTTAATACAATGCTATGGGTCTTGTTGTTATGGATATCATCAAGAATTGGGAAAATACTTGGATCATAGAATGAATTTCGATCATATACAAAACCTTCACTTGGAAGCGTATACATATGTTGACCGTTATAGATATAAATCGATTGAAGAAAGGGATAGATGTTTTTATACGATTGCAATTTGCTTTTGTATTTCACGAAATCTTCCGAATCGACATCGGAATACAAAAGATCTTTCACCATACTATCGAAAAAGGCGGTGATCGAAACCGTCTTGACCGATTCTTCCATTACGCTGACATTACGACTTGTATGCTCCAAATCTGTTTTATGCTGATTATAAACCAAATGAAGAGCATAATTCTCGAAATTGTTGTTTAGAAGGGAGAATTGGACAAACAGGAGCAATACCGTGCTCACAAGAAAAGGCAACAAAATCGTTAGAAATAGTTGAAACGGATTTTTAAATATGAATTTTTTAAGCATAATCCTATCCCCCCTTTCCATACATTACCTTCAATATTGAATGGAAACATGTAAGGTTTATAAAATCTCTTTCTCACTGTTTACCTTCACATTTTGTAATCTGTATTCGGTGAGCGAGACACCAAAGTATTTTTTAAAGCTGGTATAAAAGTAGTTCGATTTTTCGATCCCACATTTTTCTAAAATATCATTTATCGGCAATTGAGTTTGTCCCAGGAAGTCCTTGATCTTCTCCATACGCACTGTTGTAATATACTCGGCTACTGATTTACCGGTTGCATTTTTAAACAACTTTCCAAGATAAACGGAAGAAATGGACAACGCTTCGGCGCAGCTTGTTAATGTAAGGTTTTTATCAGAATAGTTAGCGTGGATCATGTCGGCTACGGTGTCGACGATCATATTCTTTTTCTTATCTTTTGTACCATCCTTTAAAAGAATAATATCATCGAATAACGTGAAAAATGTCCTTTCGATTTCTTCTAAGGTCTCAAACCCGGCCACTTTGTTGAAAAAATCGATCGAAATAGCATTGAATGTAGATTGTGAGCCTTCCACGATCCGATTTAGCGAATTGTAAATGGAGAAAAACAAGAATATAACAGATGTTAGGATCGTGTCATAAGATGAATGCTCCATTGATTTAATAATGTCCTTGTAGGCTTCCTTTGCAGCTTCACCGCTCCCTAACTTAAGAGAGTCAATGAGCTGTTTTTCTTTAGAGGCGGGAAATAGGAAAGAGCTGTCATCCACTTCCTTTAACATTTCAGGAGTAATAAGGCTGTAATGCCCTGATTTAATTCTATACATGGACAGGTTAAGCGTTTTTTCATAAGCGTACTTGATTTGATCCGGCGACTCGATAACATATCCAAGCGTTCCGGTTAACGAGATGTTCAAATACTTTTTGACGCAAAATTGGATTTTAGCTATGATGTCGTGAAAGATGTCCATGGACGGATCCGATTGCTCAGAAAGCCGTTCGATGTCAACCAATATTGTAAATTGATCGAATGTAGTTTCTATGACTTCGTTTCTGTAGTGCTCGTTTGTGATTTCCTTGGCTATATTAGCAATTCCAATTTTATATAAGGATCGGTCTTTTTCATTATGTTGGTCAACGAAATCTTTGTAGAAGTCAATTTTTAACAGGAATAAGAACAGATTGTTTTTAAAATTCAGATCAATTTGAAGTTCATTTTCTTTGGCCGACATTTTTTCAAGAGGTAGATAAGTTTGGCCAATGATTAAATTTTTTAGAAAATCATTTTTTAGAAGGGGAGCTGTATTTCGTTTCATATTTTCCAAAAGGATTGTTTTATCGATGATTCCTGTGAAAGCAGTTGAGAGAAAGCCAACCTCATCGATGTTTTTCTCCGGTTTACCATCTTGACCCAGCTTTTGTTTGATCCCCTTCGTGAGCGTTCCAATAGGATGATAAAGCTTCTTTGAAGCAAGGAAGGCGAATAATAGTCCCATTATAAGGACGATAAGACAAAAGGCAAGGGTAATCACCCCGTTCTTTTTAACACTTGAAAAAAACGTGTCATACGGCGTTATACTTATAAATTTCCATTTCAATTCATTGGAAGATACATAGGAAACGACATATTTTTTATGATTCAGTACATTAAAAAAGGTTCCTGATGGTTCTTTTGCATGAAGAATAGTACGGATATAACTCTGATCTGAAATATTTTGCTTGAACATATCGGGCGAGTAGTGGCTTACGATATCGCCTTTATCATCCAAGACGAAAATTTCATTTCCATATTTACCCATTTTATTATCCAAGGATGAAATAGTTAGTCTTAGCCAGTCCGCATCCACATTCAATACGATGGCACTGTCGAAGTCACCTTTATTATTATTTGTATCGAACAAAATATAGGTATATACATTGACATCGTTTACATTTGAACCATTTGTAACTGGGATTTTTCTTGGGATTGGATATAGACTAGGCGATTTGGCTGTTTGGGGACTTTTTAACATGCTTACAATCTCTTTATCATAAAAATCAGGACTATCATAAAACGTTTCTGTTGTGATAAAGGTATCGATTTTTTGGTTGTATATATAAGTAGAATATATATAGCTGTTGGGGATTGTTAAATTATTCAATGTTTTAATGGCACCGCCGATATTTAGAATATCCTGATCCCTGCTGTACGCAAAAGCCTTAATGGAATTATTAAGCATTAAGGATTGACAGAACTTTTTTGAAATATTATCCATATATACAGAGCTGTAGCTGATATTAGATAAAATATTTCCCTTCATTTCTTTTACAGTTTCAATAGAAGAAGAGGTGTAATTGTAGTACAGCAAGGAGGAAAGAATTAATATCAACGTGGTGATACTTGCTATGAAGGTAACAAGTAATTTTTTGTACATGCAATCACCTCTATAGAAGGATAATCGATCGAAATCAATTTTAATATATCCCCCAAAGAAACTCAATTTAAATGTGTTATTTTTCCATGACTGTTCATTTTTTAGAGATTCGGTCAATTATCGTAGCGCTATTTCTATTAAAAATCGGTGTTTTACTGTTTTTTTTCTGTATTCAGATCGTTGGTATTCGACTTATGATAGGAGCATCAAATCATTGCCGCCATGCAAAGGAGAATGCTTGTGGATTCGAAAACAACTATTAAAAAGAGAGTACCTGTCATAAGTGAGTTGATCAAAAACAAAATCTTTTATCTCATGATGCTTCCCGGGCTGATCTTCATAATTGTGATGTACTACCTTCCTATGTTAGGGGTTGTCATTGCTTTTCAACAGTATAACCCGATTAAAGGGCTTCTAAAGAGTAAATGGGTTGGTTTCACGAATTTCAAGTTTCTCTTTCAATCTGATTCACTTTTTCAAATCACATTCAATACGATCGCATACAACCTGATCTTCATAGTACTCGGTATTGGATTATCGCTCGTGTTTGCGATTCTCATCAATGAAATTGGCAATCGCTTTCTTGCAGGAGCGTACAAAAGCATTTTACTGCTTCCCTTTCTCTTATCCTGGGTAGTAGCTGAATATTTGCTGTACTCCTTCCTAAGCATGGACAAAGGTCTAATAAACAATCTTCTAGCACAGTTGGGAGCGGAGCCTGTTCAGTGGTATTCTGAACCGCTCTACTGGTGGTTTATATTACCGGCGGGTTATGTATGGAAGAACGTCGGGTACTTCTCCGTCATTTTTGCAGCAGGAATAGCAGGGATTTCCACAGAGTATTATGAGGCCGCGAAAATGGATGGCGCAAGCAAGTTTCAGCAAGCCATCAAGATTACGATTCCGATGCTGGCCCCGATCACAATTACTTTACTGCTGCTGCAGGCGGGGAAAATTTTTTACGCCGCTTTTGGGGATTGGGGATTGTTTTATAACCTGCCCAAGGAGTCGGGCGTGTTGTTCAGTGCCACGAATGTCATCGACACTTACGTTTACAGATCTCTGAAAAGCATGAGTGATTTCGGCATGTCTTCTGCTGTAGGACTTTACCAATCGTGTGTTGGATTTATCCTCGTTCTTGTATCGAACTTTTTGATTAGACTTTATGATCGCGACAGCGCATTGTTTTAGGAGGATGACAGGATGAGCAAACGACTTACGTTGCCTAACCTTATAATTAATGTTGTTTTTATGGTGTATTGCGTACTTTGCCTGATACCTTTGCTCGTTGTACTTTCCGTTTCTCTATCTGATGAGCAGTCGATATTCCAGTTTGGCTATAAGTTGATTCCCCTGAAATTTAGTTTAAACGCCTATTCCTACATTCTGAACGGAAATTCACCCATACTGAGAGCCTATGCCGTTACCATTATCGTTACACTCGCCGGCACGCTATTACATCTTATGATCTCGTCCTTGTTTGCGTATAGTCTTTCAAGAAAAGAAGTGAAGTACAGAAACATCGTGTCCTTCTTGGTCGTATTCTGCCTTCTGTTCAGTGGAGGGTTAGTACCGTGGTATATTCTGCTTTCGAAATACCTGCATATGAAAGATACGATATTTGTGCTTTTCGTACCTTACTTGGTTTCATCGGTAAATGTACTGATTATGAGAAATTTTTTTACACATACAATCCCAGAATCGATTATAGAATCTGCGAGAATAGATGGTTCAGGCGAGTTTCATACATTTTTAAGGCTGGTCATCCCCTTATCAACGCCAGTGCTCGCAACCATAGGTCTTTTCACTGCTGTCTTTTTTTGGAACGATTGGTTTACTGCTGCTTTATTCGTTGAGAACGGTAAGCTGTATACGCTGCAGTTTCTCCTGCAGTCTATCATGAACAACATCGCGTTTCTCCAAGCCAATTCTTTGACGGCGAAAGCCGTAGCTATCCAACCGGACGAGACGGCCAGAATGGCAACGTGCGTTCTAGCCGTCGGGCCTATTATTCTTACTTACCCTTTTTTGCAGAAATATTTCGCCAAAGGCCTTACTTTAGGCGCGGTGAAATCTTAAAGATTGGCTTTACCGGGCTTGATCCCGTTAAGCATATACAAAACAAATATGGAGGTCAGAACATGAACAAATCGAAGAAAATGGTAAGTTCTCTTGTTACGCTGAGTATTGGTTTTTCTGTCGCACTTACTGGGTGCAGCACTCCAAAGGCTGAGCCAACGGCTTCAGCTCCTGCGCCGAGTACTGCGGCAGCTCAAACGGCTCAACCAACGGCAACTCCATTAGCGCCAGTTGAACTTTCGTACTATTTCCCGGCTGGGCCTCAGAAAGATATGCAGTCCGTAGAAGATGCTGTGAATAAGCTAATCAAGCCAAAAATCAACGCGACGGTTCGCCTTAAGGGCATTGATTGGGGTGCTTACGAAGAAAAAATGAAAGTTACCATGGCTTCTGGCGAGCCCTACGATCTCGTCTGGACAGCGGCAGGCTTTAACAATTACTTTCAAAATGTGGCAAATGGAGCTTATGCGCCATTGGACGATTTGATTGCCAAATATCCTGACATGAAGAAAGGTACTCCGGATATGTTCTGGAATGCGGTCAAAGTTAAAGGACATATTTATGGCGTGCCTGTCTTCCAACAGTCAACCGCAGGGTACGGCTACATCATACAGAAAGCAGTAGTAGATAAGTACAAACTCGATTGGAAGTCTGTGACCAAGCTTTCGGACCTGACGCCTTTCCTGGAAACGGTCAAGAAGAGCGAGCCCAATCTAATACCTTGGGAATATAGCCAAGGGGGGGATCCGTTCCTTACAGCTCCGCCCATGTTTGGTTTTGAAAGTTTAGGAGATTCGAAGACACCTGGAGATCTGTATTTAAAAGATGGAAGCAAGGTTGTCAATCAGTATGAGACACCTGAATTCAAAGCCTATGTCATGATGATGAGAGACTGGTACACCAAAGGATACTTAAGGAAAGACGCAGCGACCTTAAAAGAAACTTCGGCAGATCGTAAAGCTGGAAAGAATGCACTTCAGTTAGGCCAGATCGATATTGACTCCGCAGCATTTGTGCAAGCTGGCATGGAGGCACCTGGAAGAATGTCTTACGCTAATAAAGATGTACAGTCTTACGACTTCCAGTTCGTGAAACCGCTGCTTACAACCGATAAAGCTGCAGCAACAATGACAGCTATATCTGCCAATTCGCCAAACAAAGAAAGAGCCATGATGCTTCTCAATCTTCTTAACACTGATAAAGAAATATACAACACACTTGTCTGGGGTGTTGAGGGTAAGCATTACAAGAAAGTAGCGGATAACCGGATTGAAACGATTAAAGACAGCGGCTTCCAAATGAGTTCTCCATGGGAGTTTGGCAACATGTCGCTGAGCTACTTGTCAGAGGGTGATCCAAAAGGAAACGATCAGAAGTTTACTCAAATGTGGGTAGATCTGAATAAAAACGCAACACCTTCTAATGCGCTGGGATTCGTATTTGACTTTACACAGGTTAAAGCAGAGAAGGCTAATGTTGACGCTGCCGTAGATGAACTTTTCTATGCCATCTCCAGTGGTTCCGTAGACCCTGACAAGTATTTGCCGCAATTCCTGGATAAGTTGAAAAAGGCGGGGTCCGACAAAATTATAGCTGAAAAGCAAAAGCAATTGGATGCTTGGAAAGCTACTAATAAGTAATTGAAGCTAAAGTGGGAACTTTGCATGTAATCCTACTCGTAGTGAATACATAAAAAGTTCCCCTTTTAACTCATTTTTTCATTACACCTATGATTATCTGGTTTTCAATCCATCACCTATGAACTTCCGAAAAAAGCATTAAAAAACTTCAAAAGTTAAATGTTAAAGGAGTGTTTGGTGGACTATGAAAAGCAAATTAAGACTTTTATCAATTATTCTAACCTTATGTTATTTCGTAACAGTTTCGCTTCCGTCATATGTTGCGGCGGCGACGGCAACAGGTACCCCTCCGGGAAATCTTGCACATAATGCCACTGTAACGGGGTCCACTTATGATTCAACTGGTCAGAGTGCCGGTGCTTGGTGGGGAGCCGCCCCATTTTCACTCAAAAACATAACAAGCGGCATAATAAATACCGATTTATGGGTTGCACCGAGCAAAAACGGCACTCCCGGCACTCCCGGCGATACTGCCGACGTATATCTTCTCATCGATTTAGGAACAGCAAAAACGATGAATGCCATTAAAATTTGGAATTATTATAGAAATCACGAAGCAGTAGGCTTAAGAACATATCATAACCAGATTGTTCAGCTTTCGGCAGACGGCATCAACTGGGTCAACGTATTCAATCAGGATGTCAACGATGTCGCTCATCAGGATCCAAATGACTCAAACCAGACATTTGCAAACGGCACTCTTGTAAACGGTGCAATCACGGGTGTTTCGGCCGGAAATGACGCCGAATATCAGGAGGATACAAATGCCGGCGGTCATCAGATTAACTTTGCACCGACAACTGCACGCTACATCAGATGGTGGTCTGGCGGCGAAACCGGCACAATCTCCAACAATAACCTTCCGCAAATGTGCCAGCTACAGGCTTACTATATGAACACCGTCACTTATGATTATAATGACGGAGTTAACCCTTCATCTACTGTAAAAGTAAGCAACGGCACCGTATTAACAAAGCCCAACGACCCTGCTTCCCAAACATTGGGTCAGGTTTTTGACGGATGGACAGTGGATGTTGCCGGCGGACCAGCGTGGGATTTCTCTCAGCCGGTAACAGGTGACATGAAGCTTGTGGCTAATTGGAAAACCATTCATGTATACACCGTTAAATTTTCTTACAGCGAGAATGCGGAACCAATTACTGTAAAGGTCACGGAAGGCAAAACGGTGACCCCTCCTGAAGGTCTGACAAGCGATGGTATGATTTTGGTAGGATGGGAGCTTAATGGAGTTCCTTATGATTTTTCCACTCCGGTTACAAATAATATAACTATGGCAGCGATATGGGTACCTGTGCCCACTCCGGATGCTTATGTAATTCCAGCAGGGTTGTTGAATATCGTGGTAAACAGCGCCGGTCAGGTTACAAAACTTATCAACACTCTTGATGGCACCGACTATGTTACAACCGGTCCGGACAGAAAGGCATCGTATCTGATGTCCCTGATTGTTAACTATGTTCCGCAGTATCCAACAGCGATACATTATGCAAAAGAAAACGGGACCTTAACCTTGGATTTTGCCTCTGTAAAGGGCAAGGCTACCGTAAATATTGATACAAAGGGCGGCTATACCAAATTTACACTGACAGATTTGACATTACCGTCGGGATGGTCGGCGCAGGCAGTATTATGGGGTCCCATTAAGGTTGGCATAACATCAGGCGGTCAGGTTGCAGGTGTTGCATACAACGACAAATTCGGCATCGGGATTCATGACTTGAACAGTAAGACCGTCGGTGGTTGGCCGGTTGAATTTAACAATTTAAGCTACCCATCGAATCTTCCGAACGTTAACGGATTCGCACATCCCCTCAATACCAGAGGTTTCAACAATGTCTCGGCTTCTTTCAGCACATGGGGCAGTGCGTTGCAGTCTTACACATGGGATTATACGAAGCCAACCGAGCGTAAGGTTCAGGCATGGAACGCCGCTTCACCTACGCGCACCATTCCCGCGCTTACCGGTGATTACGCAGGTGATGCGAGCATGATAGGCTCCTCAATTGCCTTGTTCGGAACAAGAACTCCCAACATTCTAAACGTTTTATCCAACATAGAGGTAAATGAAGGCTTGCCGCACCCGACGATTAACGGTAAGTGGCAAAAGACCTCTCTGGAAACAGCACAGGATTTCCTAGTGTTTACCGACAATATGTCCAATAACATTGTTAATGACTCCCAAATGGCCCTCGACGCAGGTATTAATTACATCTACGGGCAATACGGCGCGTCAGGTCCATGGATCACAGACGGCGGATTCCAGTTTAACGGCAACTTCGGCGGTTCCGATGCAGCGGCAAAACAGATGGTAGACACCGCTGCAAGCTACGGCATTAAGGTGGGCGTTCATACCTTGTCGAACGAGATTTCCCCGGGCGATGTGACATATATCAAGCCCCTTGCTAATGCCGGGCTCGCAAGCGCGGGCATTGCGCATCTGACAAGACCGATGTCGGCTACCGACACTACCGTTTATATCGATAACGGCAAGGAATTCTCACCGGATGCTGTCAACGCAGCAGGTTCAAATAGCGTTCTTATCGACAATGAAATGATTGCTTTTGGCACCTGCACTAAAGTGAGTGACAACGAATGGCAATTGACAGGCGTTACGCGCGGTTATCGTGCTACTACGGTAAGCGCTCATGATATAGGAGATGCCGCTAAGCTGCTTTGGTTCTATTATGACAGATATATTGCGGATATAGAATTGAATAAGCAGATGACCGACCGTATGGCAAACATATTTAATAACGTAGGTGTCCATGCAATGTCTTATGATGCATTAGAGGCAACCAAAATGACGACTTACGGTCCTCTTCAATTCAGCGAATTTCCTATCGCAGTTTATAATCGTATAAATGCAGCCGGAAACAAAGACGGATTTATTACAGAAGCAAGTGATATGGGCTCAAATTTATGGGGTGTGTCATCCAGAATCAGCTGGGGAGAATCCAATACACCGGTCAATCTCATTTACAATTATTTGGATTTTTACGGTCAAAATTTTTTCCCGGAAATGCTTGGCTGGACATACACCAGCGGAGGTCATGGAGCTGGCAACGAGCCTAACCTACTTATGAACCTTGCTATGAAGGCCGGTTGGAATGCCGGAACCGGCTGGTATGTTAATGCAAACACATTTAAATCTTTGACTTACATGGCAAATGATATCAAGCTTTGGAACAATGCGATAAAACATGGCGCGTTTGTTGTTGGCGGCAATTTCACGTCTGCGGTGCAGGCTAATATGAGAAAAGCATGGTCTAACGGCATGATCTGGAAGCTGACCGAGGTTGTACCGAATCAGCAATGGACCTTGCAACAGGTTACCAAAAACACTAGCTTCACTCCTATCGGAAACCCCATAACCCTGTATGCAACAAACGATATTCATGTTGTGCAATCCGCAAACGGTGATATTGCCACCAGCACAAGTCTTAACTACTCAAGGGCGCACAGCAGCGACACTGTGACTATTTACACCCAGGCATATTCAGGCTTTCAGCTTGACAAAGCCACTTTGAAAGTTACAGGCGCGGATAACACCGTATATCCGATAACGGCAAACGGTGACGGTACTTACACATTCCCAATGCCGTCGCAGGACGTGACAATAACGGCACAGTTTAAAGGATCTGATACCACTTCACCAGTTACCTCTGCAACAGTAACCGGAATTGCAGGAGCTGACGATTGGTATACGTCGAACGTAACGGTTTCGCTCCAGGCAACGGATGACGTATCCGGCGTTGCTTCGACTGAATATGCGCTGACAGTCGTACAAAGCGTTTACGGCACGCAATCGACAAGCGGCTTCGTTCCATACGCTTCGCCGATTGTGCTTGGCAACGGAATTTATGAAGTGAAATTTCGCTCGACGGATCAAGCGGGGAATTTAGAAAACGTTAAATCCATTCTCGTTAAGTCCGATAATGCGGCACCTACGTTCAAGGTATTGGCGAACGGAAATCCGCTGGCGGACGGCGATGCATTCGAGGATAGCCAAACGGTTACGTTTAATTTGCAAAGCGGGGATAACTTATCTGGAGTTGCTTCTCAAACCGTGACGGTGGATGGAAGTCCTTATGTGCCAGGAACAGCACTGAACTGGGCGGGGCAGCTCCGGGCCCATGTCATTCAAGTAACCGTAACGGATCAAGCGGGTAACTCTACGCAATGGAACGCAAACGTAACCGTAACGACAAGCGGCAATTCGATGCAGCTTCTTTTGAAAGCATTCTCTACATCCGGCGATGTGTCCGGGCCGCTGCTGATCCAGCTTTCCAACAAATTGACTCAAGCGCTGGATCATTTTGCCAAAGGTCATATGGATCAGGCGGTTAAACATATGCAGGATTTCCTTAAGCATATGGATAATACAGCTCTGGAGAGTAACATCTCCAACGATGCGAAGCAAGTACTGACTACAGATGCAAATGAGGTAATTAAAGCGTGGTCAAAATAAAAATTTAATTAAGCAAGAGGCCATGAAGAGCAAAAATGCTTTTTATGGTCTCTCTTTTGATTCTACGCAGTTTTCTTTTTTGTTGAATGTACGGAAATGAATTTTCGCCAGAAATCGAAGATTTTTCATTTTTTGTTGTTTTCGTATGTGAGGTAAGCAGGTATGATCAGGTCAATAAGTTGACTTATTGTTAAAAGGAGAGAATATCAAAATGGCGACCATGACAGCGGTATTGATAGGAGCGGGACAACGAGGTGCCGAAGCTTATGCTTCCTACGCATTGGACTACCCCGAAGAAGTGAAATTTGTGGCGATTGCAGAGATAGACCCTCTAAAGAGAACACGTTTCCAGCAGGCTCACGCTATCGATGATGGGTATGCTTATGAAGGCTGGGAGCAGCTGTTTGAAGGGCCAAAGCTCGCTGATGCGATCTTGATTTGCACGCAGGATCAAATGCATTTTGAGCCGGCCATCCGGGCTTTGGAGAAAGGGTATCATGTTCTTCTCGAAAAGCCGATGTCCCCTAACCCGACCGAATGCATTCTCATGGGGGAATACGCTGAAAAATATAAGCGAGTGTTTTCCATCTGTCATGTGCTTAGATATACCGAGTTCTATAAAAAGCTCAAGCAAATGCTTGTAGATGGAGCGATAGGCAGACTTATTTCTATCCAGCATACGGAAAATGTGGAGCACCGGCATCAAGCGCACAGCTTTGTAAGAGGGAATTGGAGAAATTCCGAAACTTCCAGCCCAATGATTTTAGCGAAGAGTTGTCATGACATGGATATTTTGCTGTGGCTAGCCGATGCAGACTGTACGAAGGTATCGTCATTCGGTGCGTTAACACATTTTCGCTCCGAAAGTGCCCCGGAAGGAGCGCCATTGTACTGTTTGGACGGCTGCCCTGCCCAGAACGAATGCCCGTATTATGCTCCTAAAATGTATTTGGAGAGAGAGGATTGGGTAGGTTCTGTGCTACGAAAAGTCGTCAGCAACGATGACAGCAGCGAGGGTGTCCTTCAAGCTTTAAAAAAGGGGCCATACGGTAGATGCGTATATCACTGCGATAACAATGTGGTGGATCATCAGGTTGTAAATCTGGAGTTTACGAACGAGGTTACTGTCGCTTTTACGATGTGTGCTTTCACGAAAGAAGGCGGTAGATCGATGAAGCTGATGGGAACACGAGGTCAGATCAGAGCCGATATGGAGAAAAACGTCATCGAAGTGAGCAATTTTGTTTCAGGTGTGACCGAAACGATTGAGATTGACGCTCCATTGGAAGGACATGGCGGTGGCGACTACGGCATCATGCGGGACTTCGTTCGGTTAGTGAGCAGAGGTGGGGATGAAGTTGGACTTACTGGCGCACGGAATTCCGTACAAAGCCATCTGATGGCATTCGCTGCCGAGAAGTCGCGTTTGGAGAGTCGGGTGATTAGCATCTGCGATTATAGGTTGGAGCTGAGAGAAAGCATCCATAAATAACGAATTTCATCATTCAACATGCAAGGAGTGATTGGTGTGAAAGATCTGAAAGGCAAAGTAGCACTCGTAACTGGATCAACTAGTGGTATCGGCAAAGCAGTGGCGATTGAGCTGGCTTCCCATGGCGCAAAGGTAACCGTCCATGGCATGAACGAAGAACGCGGACGTCATGTGGTGAGTGAGATTCACTCGCTCGGAGGCGATGCCATATTTGTACAGATGGATTTGTCTTCTCTAGAAGCCCCAAGGAAGCTTGTCGAACAAACGACGCAGCACTGGGGGGGACTGGACATTCTTGTCAACAATGCGGCGCTCATTTGCAATAAACCGCTGGAAAGCATTGAACACGGCGACTGGGATTCGCTGTTTGCGGTAAACGTGAAGACGCCATTTTTCCTAACAAAGGAAGCGCTTTCGTTACTCAAAGCAAGCGACAGCGGCGTCGTCATTAACGTAAGCTCGATCAACCGGCTTGTGAATAGCCGAAATAACCTCGTTTACGACGCTATGAAAGCCGCTTTAAACCATATGACGCGCGGTCTTTCGCTCGATTTGCGCGAGTCGGGCATTCGGGTGAACGCCGTCATGCCGGGGGGCACAGCAACGCCGCTTCTGAAGAAATGGTTTGATATGACGAACCATACGCCTGAAGAAGCTGAGAATCTATTGCAGACAGCGCGGAACATTACAACTCCGGAACAAATTGCACATGTGATCGTCTTCTTGGCCAGCAGCCAGTCTGCTTGGATTAACGGGGCGGAAATTCCGTTGGACGGCGGTTATTTCATCGGTTGAGGCAAGCGAATGGAGGACAATAAGCTATGACTGTTAAAATCAGCTTCCGAAAGTTAATACGTCGAACATGTGGGATCAGACGTTTCAAATCTTGAAAGACCGCATTCTAATAGGCGAGTGGCGCGAGTTGCGCTATGGCGCGGGAATGGATCAATTCGGTTTTCTATATGTTTGTTTAGGTACCGGAATCGGCGCAAGCTTAGTGGTCGATCACCATATCTATCATGGGGATCTCGGTCCGGCTATCATTATCGGCGGCGGGTTCAGTCAATCTGGCGATCTACTTCTGGAAGCTACAAGAAAAACGGTGCGGGCAAGGTTTCCAAGCGAAGATGTGATGAAAGTGAATATTTTACAAGCCGCTTTCCCGACGACGGCTGGTATGTTAGGAGCAACGGCGAATATTTTTCAAAAATAAGCGTAGAAGGTGGATGCATATGCTTCTTGATCAATATATCAGAAACATTCAAGAACAAATCGCCAACATACAAACCACACAGAAAAATGCCCTTATTTTAGTTTCCTGCAAAATTGCGGATTCGATAGAAAATGGTGGCATTATGCACGTTTTTGGGAGCGGTCACTCTCATATGATTGCGGAAGAAGTGTTTCATCGCGCTGGCGGACTTGCTTGCGTAAATGCAATGCTTGAGCCGTCGTTGATGGAAATCAACGTAGGCCGGGCTTCGCTGCTGGAGAGGTTGCCTGGTTATGCGGAAGTATTGCTAAGTGGATACGATTTGCGACCGGGGGAAGTCATTGTGGTCGTTTCCAATTCCGGCATTAACGCCGTCCCGATTGAAGTTGCGCTGGAGAGCAAAAAGCGGGGATTGTTCGTCGTTGCGTTAACGAATATGGATCATTCCTTAAAGACGGCGTCGCGTCATCCCAGCGGGAAAAAACTGTACGAAGCAGCGGATATCGTATTGGATACTTGCGGGGTACACGGTGATGCCACCTTGTCTTACGACGACAGTTTGCACAAAATAGGGCCAACTTCAACGATTGGCGGCATTGTGATTATTCAAGTTTTAACGGTAGCGGTTGTTGATGAATTAACGCAGAGAGGAACTGTTCCTCCGGTTTTGGTTAGTGCCAATCGGGATGGAGGAGACGGACATAACCGAGAATTAATTGATCGGTATAAGCAACGGGTCAGGTATTTATAAGAAGCACAAAAAAAGGCAAACAGGGAGAGGAGCCGAGTCCCATGCAGTATACCATTTTCGGCAACACAGGACTGAAAGTATCCAAGCTCGGCTTGGGCGGTGCGCCGCTGGCCGGAGACTTCGGGAAAACGGATGAACAGGAAGTTCATAACCTCATCCACGAGGCGATCGATAGCGGCATCAATTTCATCGATACAGCGCCCTTGTACGGGCGCGGCGAGTCCGAGCGGCGCATTGGCAAAGCACTTGCCGAAGGCCGCCGAAACCAAGTGATTATCGCTTCGAAAGCGGTTCGGTCGGATATTCGCTATGACTACGAAAGTACCATTCGTTCCGTTGAAGAAAGCCTGCAAAGGCTGCAGACGGACAGGATCGATATTTTGCAACTCCACGATGTCGAGTCTCAGGCTTACGATTTGATTATGAATGAAACAATTCCGGCGCTGCAAAAGCTGAAGCAAGACGGCAAAATTCGGTTCACCGGCGTGACGACCCGCAAACTTTCGCTGCTCATGGACTATATGAAAACGGATAGCTTCGACGCTATTCAATTTTACGCTCGCTATATGTTGATCGATCATACCGCCAAAGACGAGGTATTGCCGCTGGCGAAGAAAATGGGTATTGGGGTCATCAACGGAAGCGTACTGGGACTGGGTTTGTTGGCGGATGCGGCGGCGCATTTTTTGAATCCTGACATTTTGGAGAAAGCAGCGTTGCGGATGGAACAACTGAAATTTTTGCGCAAAACGGAGCCAAGAGGGTTGATCGAACCCGCCGTGCGCTTTAGCCTCAGCAACCCGGATATTCACGTGACACTGACGGGGACGTCGAAAGTTAGCTCTCTGCGCACGAATTTAGCATTTTGCGATGGGAAAGGGCTTGAGCCGGAGGAACTGCAAAAAGTATACGAACTGTTCCATGATCAGCCATTGTTGGATTAATAATAACCGCCAAAACGAAGGGAGAACCATGCCGTGACCAATTCTCAATTAAAGAGTTCCATTGCGAGCATCACCGCCTCGGAGCGTGTAGCCCTGCCGCATTGGGCGCTGCAGGAGCAGTTACTATTTGATACGTTGAACAAAGCGGCAAAAGAATTCGTCGCGCGCTATACCCGTCCGGACGGAACGCTCATTTGGTTCGATCATTGGCCGGGAATGGACGGATCGGATGATACTTATGAGGGTTTTATGAATTTGGCACTTCTGTACATGCTTGGGGGGAGCAGCGAGCTGCATGAAATAGCGCGACGCATTTTCGACGGTATCACCTGGCAATGGACGCATTACGGCCAAATCCACCGGGAGTTTGACGCTTATTACGACTGGATGCACCACGGTGAAGGTTATTTATACTTGTATTTTCTCGGGTTGGCGGGACCAGCTACGCTGAAAGATCGCCAGCGCGCACTTACATTCGCGAGCATGTACACGGGAGATGATCCGGAAGCGCTCAACTACGATAAAGAACGGAAGCTGATCCGTTCGCCGCTCAACGGCAGCCGCGGTCCGCGGTTTGTCGTGAACGAAGAGGACTGGAGTACGCACCGGGGCATTTTGGACGATTATCTTGCGCCCTATGAGGACATTCCCGGAGTCGATTTCGCCAGCGGCAAATGTGCCTGGTCGAACGACGAGGTGTATAAGCATCTCATTTCCATAATGAACGAGAGGATGAACCGTGGAGACGTGCCACTGAACTTGAACGCGACCGGGCTAGTCACGCATGCGTACATGCAATCCGGCGATCAGAACTTGCGCAATTGGGTTGTCGAATATGTGCAAGCGTGGCAGGAGCGGAGTGATCGCAACGGCGGCATTATTCCGGACAACGTCGGACTGACCGATCAAATTGGGGAGTACAATGATGGCAAATGGTGGGGCGGCTACTACGGCTGGCGCTGGCCACACGGCTTCATGACGATTATTGAGCCGTTGACGAATGCATGTATGAACGTAGCGATGCTGACAGGCGATTTGACCAGGCTGCAGCTTGCGAGAGAGCAGCTTGATCGGAATTGGGAATTGCGCAAGGAACAGGACGGCAAGTGGCTCGTCCCGTACAAGCATTTTGACAGCGGTTGGACGGATTACCGCGAAGCGCTCCCGAAATATCCGATTTACTTATGGTCGATGTCGATGGCAGATGAAGATTTGGATCGCATCGAGCGCATTCCAAAAGACCACGATTGGAACGAAGTGATCGTACCCCGGTTTTCAGGTCGCGACCCGAAAACAGGAAGGGAAACGAAGCATTACATCGGTAACACGCAGCCGTGGTTTCAGTACATTCGCGGTCTGAATCCCGACTATCCGGAGCAAATCTTGCGCGCTAACTACGAAATGATTGGCAATCAACTGGCGAAAATGCGGGCGCCAGACGGAAATCCGCACAATTGGACGGAGCATTATAATGAAGGAATGTATTCCGCCATTCATATTTGGCAAGAAATGTGTCCGGTTTACTTCGAAGGTCTCGTGCAGTTGACGTTAGGGGGGCCGATGCATATCTCTCATGGTGGGCTGCAGCACGGCCGAGTCCGTTATTTCGACGATGCAGAGAAGCGTCCGGGGTTGCCGCAAGGCGTTTCGGCTTTAGTCGAACAGCTAACGCCGGACTCCGTAACGGTCCAGCTCGTGAATACGAGCTTGTTCGATACGCGTGAGCTCATTATTCAGGCTGGCGTGTTCGGCGAGCATCAATTTACGATCGGCGAAATCATCGGCAGTAACGGCGAAGTCACTGGGACGGTGGCGGTGAATGGAAAGTGGCTTCGTGTGGAATTGCCGGAGGGGACGGGCATTACGCTTCGCCTAGGCATGAAGCGCTTCTCGAATACGCCGACCTACACGATGCCCTGGCCGGAAGATGACAAGCAGCTTATTCAAGGGCGGGTTGGTTCATGATTATCGATGCGCATCAGCATTATTGGAAGCTGGACAGAGGCGATTACGGCTGGCTGACGCCTGAGATGGGGAGAGTGTTGTACCGGGATTATCGGTCGATTTACTCATTAGACCTCAAGCGTTTTTCGGAATAAGACAATTATTAACACTTGTGCCTAAGATGAAAGCCGTTGTCGATCACATCGGATTTCCCGACATTGCGAGGGGCTGGGATACGGCTTGGGAGAGCGGCATAGCTCAAATGGCGAAGTTTGCCAACGTGGCATGCAAGTTGTCCAGTTTGGCGACCGGAACGGGAGGCTGCAATTGGAAAGCGTCGGACTCGGCGCCTTACATCAAGCGTGTTGTCGACGTATTCGGCCCGGAACGGATGATGTTCGGCAGTGATTGGCCGGTGTGCTTGCAGGCTGGAGGCTACGAAAACATGCTTCAGCTAGCAGGCGATTCGCTGCCCCCCGAGCTCGGTGAGGGGGAGAGGAGTACCATTTTTGGCGAAAACGCTATGAATTTCTATCGATTGCAAATGAAAGTTTGAGGTGGATGCCATGTCGACAAACGCAACCCGCAAAACGGAAATCAAGATCGCCAAGCTGCACCCCGAACAAGTGCAACGATATCAGCAGCTGCATGACGAAATACCGGAACAGAATATAAAGCATATGCAAGAAGCAGGTATCCTGTCGCTACGAATTTTCCGCGAAGGTTTGACCTTGTTTATGATCGTAGAGTCGGATTCATCGCTGGAAGTACCGGGTCGGAACGTGGATGAATTCGTGGAAAGGGAATGGCAACGGCTTACCGGCGCATGCTTCGCGAAGATGTGGAAAGAAGCAAATGAAATTTACACCTTCACCCTTAGAAATATATAATTTCAACATGATATCTCCATTTCTTGAGAAAACGATGGCCTTACGAGAAATCGTAGGGCTTTTTGATTTTTCAAACTTGGGTAGCAAAGATCAGAGGTATAACAAACTATAACATCAGGTACCATGCCATTTCTTCTCCATTAGGCAACACAAACAAGACAGGGGAGTAGGCTATTGTCGTTTTTGACTTATTTAACAACATTTTTCCTGAAATGCCCCGGCGTTTCCCCCGTTATTTTCTTGAATGCGTTTGAAAAATGGGGGACGTCTGAGAAACCGCAAAATTGTGTGATTTCTTCCATGGTGTAGTCCCCTTGTTTGAGTAGCTCTTGAGCATGCTGTATGCGTAAATGTAAAAAATATTGATGGGGTGAAACACCAAATTTTTCTTTGAATAGAGCAGAAAACCTTGAAGGCGAGAGTCGTGCTCTCTTAGCCATATCATCAAGTGATAACGATTCCGAAAGATGGCTGAAAAAGTACGAAGTGATCCAGTTCAAAGATTGTGGCTTTAACGATTTATCTTCTTGCTTCAAATCACTAAATTCTTTCAATAAACTAATGATCAAATCCTGGAGCAAATGATTGGCTTCCATTTGGCTGATCACATCCCCATTTTGCCAAAGCCCAACCATTTTTAACAAAGACTCTTTGTAAACGGAGCGATGTGTAAGCTTAAATTGGACAGGGATCGAAATGTTCATGAAGTCGTTCAATCGAGGCTGCATAAGATGCTGGTATTCTCTTAGATCTATCTGTCCCGGCTTTGTTGGAAAGCTTTGTTCACGTGCTGGATTATAGAAAAGATCGAAATGTGCAAATGGCGTTATCGTTCGAGTGATCCCCTTTAAAGAACACAGTTCACCCGGTTGAATAAGGCAAAAGTCGCCTTCCTGAAATTCGAATAAGCTGCCGTCTAGCTCGATTTGACAGCTTCCTTCCTGAATGTAGATGAGTAAATAATCCAAGAGTTTCCGATTAGGTACGGTCCACCCTGGTTGTCTTACTGCATAGTCGGATTCTCGGATGTAGGGGGCGATGGGGCGCTCTTTTATGGCTTCAAGAAAAGATTGTTTCAAGGGGACAGCTCCTTCTAGAACTTTTAAAGATAATAAGATTTTACAAGAAAACAGTAGGGTTTCACAATGCTTTTTTAAGATAATTACTATATATTTAAGATAATTCTTAAAGATTGGAAAGGGAGGATTATACATGGCAAGAGTAAATAATAACAATTTAGGCTTGATCCCACTTGCAGGTGTTTGTAGTTATGAAGACGCTTGCAAAGTTGGCTATGACATCGATCATAACGTGAATTTACTAAGAAGATATTTGTATTCAGAAACGCAGTTGAACCAAATTTTCGCAGCGCATATCTCGAATACCCCTGAATGGGAAGTAAAGGGTGCTTTTGGGTTGCATATTTGGCTAGACGCTGAGCATAGTGCCGCACTTCGGAAACGGGTTATGGAGATGAGGGAACCGCCTTTGCATTTGGATAAAGTGCCGGACGCTCAGATCGAGGCATTCTTTGGCGAAGTGATACGCGCAGAGACCACACTGGAGCTTCTTGTGGGAATTTATCGAGTTGCAAAACCGGAATTAGTACGTTCCATGAAAAAGCATTTATCGGAAACAAATCCGTTAGTCGACCAACCAACCTGTCGTGTCTTGAAGTTGATATTAGTAGAAGAGGAAGAAATGATTCAATGGGGAGAGGCTGCTGTACAAGCGCTTATCCGTACGGATGAAGATCAGCATGCCGCAATTAAGTGGCAAAAGCATCTGGAGTCTTTTCTGTTCGCCGCAGGAGGCATTTCAGGGGATCTGGCAAAGCCTGAAGACTGGCAGCCTTCGGAGCCCCGTTCAAACGGGCAGCCTTTTGCAATTAAAGTTGAGCCTCGTCGTGATGCCAGATTTTCGGATACCTATAATTCAGCAGCTAAAATCGACCATCACTATAATGATGGAAATCGCCTAGCGGACGAAAGAACGTATGCGCTACTCTATAAACGTCTGCGTGAGATGGACGTACCTGAGTGGATGGGACCTATTATCTATAAAACCAATGGCAAGCCGTGGGAGTACTATCAGGACTTGAGTCGACAGCTATGGGACGAGGCTCGTCATTCGATGATGGGTGAAGTTGGACTATACCAGGACGGCGTTGAATTTTACAAATATCCGGTAGAATTTTTAACAAGCATGGCATTGAACAGTACAGCTACACCACTGGAGGCGCATCTTGTTCTTTGGTACATTGAGCAAGGATTAATGCCCAAAGACACTGGCAAACATCTTGAATGGATCATAGCCAAAGAGTCGGATAACGATCTTGCAAAAACGTTTCAGGATTATGATTGGGCCGATGAAGTATTGCACGCGCAAATCGGCAGAAAATGGTTGGTTCCTGAGTTTAAGAACATGGAAGAGCTTAAACAGCAAGCGGAAAGTGTAATGAAACGGAACCTAGAAGAAAAGGTCAGATTGAGTGCACAATCGGATCAAAAAGATTGGTGGCCTGAATTTCTCGCAGAAATTCGTGCCGGAAGAGAGAGAACACGTGGAGGAGTGACAGCATAATGAATTTGACTGATAAAGTATGTGTGGTCACCGGAGCAGCAAGAGGGATTGGTTTCTCTCTAGCGAAACAACTTCTTGCTGCAGGCGCTAAGGTCATGCTTAGTGATGCCGACGAGAAGGGATTACAAGAAGCTGTGAAAGGCCTTTCTTCCGATCGTGTCAGCGCATGGAGGACGGATGTACGCTTGGAATCAGATATCTCTATGTTGGCAGAGAACGCAGAATCTCAGCTAGGGCCGATTGCAGTATGGATCAATAATGCAGGCGTTGCAAGGCATAAGCTGATCACGGAATATACCGAGGATGATATCGATTGGATGATGGATGTTAATTATAAAGGAACTGTCCTAGGCTGCAAGCATGCGCTTCGAAGAATGAAAGATCAGCGGGCAGGCCACATTATCAATATCATTTCTACAGCTGGATTGACGGGTGTGCCTACAGAGTCCGTCTATTGCGGAACTAAATTTGCAGTCAGAGGATTTACACAAGCGCTTCAAGAGGAAGCCGCACAATTCGATATTCGTGTTTCCGGCATCTTCCCAGGTGGCGTTAATACAGCTTTCTGGGATACGGCTCGCGACCAAAAATCACCTGTAGAGAAATATTTAACGCCAGACGATGTTGCAAAAGCCATTGTTTCTGTCATTGAAATGGACGATAACTGCGTCACACATGAGATTGTGCTCCGCTCGATGAGAGATGCGAATTTTAACTTACAGGAATTAACTAAATGAGGGTGCAATTATATTCCGAAAGCTTTCAATCAGCAGCTTTAAACGCACGTCGAGTCTACCGTCTTTTGCTGCCGGAACCGCGTCCAGTTGATAGACTGCCCTTATTGGTTTTGTTGCATGGTGTCCATGGTTCCGAGATCGATTGGACGGAACAAGGTCATGTACTTCAAACCATGCAAGATTTGTTAGAGGAAGAGCGGATAGGTCCTATGGCGATCCTCATGCCATCGGATGGATTGACCGCCATTGGTACCGGTTATCTGAACTGGGATGCTGGCAGGCCGCATCTGTATGAAGATTATTTATTAGAAGATCTGATCCCACATGTTGAACAGAAATGGAATGTAGGCGGTAAAAAGGAAACACGTGCGATCAGTGGTTTATCCATGGGGGGATATGCATCCATTCGGTTGGCTTTCACCCAATCGGAACGATTTGTATCTGTCTCCAGCTTAAGCGGATTCTTCAATGTTCAGGAGTTGGCACAACTGATTGGTTCAGAGGACTATGCTCCAATTTTTCAGACGAACGAGAAACGAATGGAGGAGGTATCGCCTTTAACGATGGCGATCCCTACCTCCAACGACTTGCCCAAAATTTACTTTGATTGTGGTGTAGAAGATTCCTATATCCATATGAATCGTCAATTGCATGAACGGTTGGAAGGGATTGGAGCTCCCCATACCTATGCTGAGCATCCGGGCGCTCATTCTTGGGACTATTGGCGTGAACATATTAAGAGACATCTGATTTTTCACTCACATGCTTTTCAGGAGTCCTCTTCTTGAGGGCTCTTTATTTACGTATAATAGAGAAAAGTGCAAAATTTATGCATCGGGAGAGAACTCCATGGCAGCTAAATCAGATTACAAGAAGATGAGCCACATTTTAAATGAAAACGCAGTCGATTTGCACGGTGAAGATATAAGTTTTAAGGTGCATTATTGGGGGGCTATGCCGGAACACTTTGATAATCCTCTACATCGACATTCCTTTTTTGAGGTTTGTTATGTTCTGGCAGGTGAGGGGAGCTACTTGGAGTCAGGTGAAGAATATCCGCTCCAGCAAGGAACATTGTTTTGTTCAAGACCTGGCAAATGGCATCAAATTAAAAGCGAGGCAGGGATCGAACTCTACTATGTTGCCTTTGAAACAGACAGTCCTAGGTCTTCGGAAGAGACATTAAACCGTTATTTACAAATGATGAATTTGAATAAAATTGTTGTGCCCATGGCAGACGAAACGGTAACCGCACAGACTTGGCGCATGTTATTTACGCTGTGTAAGCAGGATCGTACCATGACAAAAGAAATGATTCGCAGTTTTTCCTACGCATTGCTTGTTTCTTTTTGTAGTGAATTTGCGGAGGTTATCGAAAGTGACGAGTTTCCGGAGCATCAACCAATTTCTTCCTATTATTTGCAGCGAGCGAAGCTTTTTATCGAGGACAATCTAACTTCTTCCTTAAGTCTTCACCAGTTGTCAAACTATCTCCATATAACAGAGCGTCACTTATCGCGATTATTTGCTATGAAGGTCGGGCAAACTTTTTCTCATTATGTGCAAGAGAGAAGAGTTAGGAAGTCTATGGAGCTTCTTCTCGAGACGGATTGGACCATAAGCCGTATCGCCCAGGAGGCTGGGTTTGATTCAGTTCACTATTTTACAAGAGTTTTTACCCGAAAAATAGGCGTTCCCCCAGGACAGTTTCGCAAATCTCAATTGTCAGAAATACCCTTTAACTAGTTGTGAATGTCCATATAGTGCAAACGAATGTCCTCTTATTTCAAAGACAGTGAGTCTTTGAAAGTTTATCATTTAAGAAAACGCTAACACATGGTGAACTAGGAGGCAAACCAGTGTCCGATAAAAACTATAAAAGAGATTACTCACTCACAGGACCAGAAAACAAGCGAGCACAGGAAAAAGGATTAGTAGCGGCTGAATGGTACGTGAGCCCGATTCCACGTCAGCGTCTTAAAGAGCTAATGAAGCGTAAGGATGGGCCTGCAATTCGGGATACGATCATCATGTTTGCATGGCTCATAGTTACGGGAATTCTTGCCTATTATTCGTGGGGTACATGGTGGGCTATACCCGCATTTGCCTTATATGGAATTAGTTATGCTTCGACTGCCGATTCAAGATGGCATGAATGCGGTCATGGCACAGCGTTCAAGACAGCATGGATGAATGATGCCCTTTATCAAATTGCCTCTTTCATGGATTTAAGACCACCAACCCCTTGGCGTTGGAGTCATGCTCGTCACCACACTGACACCTATATCGTCGGTCGTGATCCGGAAATTGCTATGACTAGACCACCCGTTTGGCATATCATTTTTGGAGAAATCGTGCATATCTATGGCGGTTCAAGAGATCTCAAAAGCATATTAATGCACTGCTTCGGGAAGTTGACTGACTCGGAAAAAGACTATGTTCCAGAGACTGAATTCAGAAAAGCTGTTTGGATTTCACGCATATGGGTGCTGATCTTACTAGGCTTCATTATCTGGTCCATTCAGATTGGGAGTATTTTACCGCTTATGTTTGTGGGTCTTCCGACCTTCTATGGTCCGATTCTCCTTTTATTAGTCGGTCTAACTCAGCATTTAGGTCTGCATGAAGACGTTCTGGATCATCGTTTAAATACGCGTACGATTTACTTGAATCCTTTCTTTAGATTCCTCTACTGGAACATGAACTATCACATTGAGCATCACATGTTTCCGATGGTTCCTTATCACGCATTACCTGCCCTTCACAAAGAATTGAAGTTTGATTATCCGGCACCAAGTCCTAGTCTTTGGGCGGCACTGAAAGAGGTTATTACAGCACTAATTAAACAGAAGAAAGACCCGAATTATGTGGTTGATCGCCCTCTGCCTAGTACAGCAAACCCTTATTATTATGGCGCACACGCTGAAAAGGTAGTGCCTTCGCGAGTAAGTGCTGAACCACAAGCAATGACTAAATAGAAAATTTGAAATCGTCCACATGGTCTTGTTAAATAAACCTACACTTAATTACTTGGAGGTACGTATGCAGCATTTAGAGGGTTGGGTTGAAGCTTGTGAAGTCGATGAAATTGATGAGGAAGATGTCATTCGATTCGATCATGGAGATCGTACGTTTGCTATTTATCGCACAGCTAAAAGTAAGTATTATGCGACCGATGGGTATTGCACCCATGAGAAGTTTCATTTATCCGAAGGGCTAGTTATGGGCAATACTATCGAGTGTCCCAAGCATAACGGTCGATTTGACTATACGACGGGTGAAGCGAAGCGTACACCGGTATGCGTTGATCTTAAGACTTATCCTGTAAAGATTGAAGATGATAAGATCTTCATCAAGATAGACTGAGGAGAGAAAAGGAAATGGCTGATTTAGGAATGGTTATTGTAGGTGCAGGTGAAGCCGGTGCGCGAGCGGCTGTGGAGCTCCGAACGGAGGGTTGGAGTGGGCCGATCACGCTAATAGGAAAAGAAAAGTTGGCACCTTATGAACGACCGCCGCTTTCCAAAAGCTCATTGGTCGATGAAGACGAGCCTTCACCAATGACTATCCTTGATGAGGCTAAACAATCGCAGTATAACATTCGCTTAATAACGGATAGTTCCGTTGTTAAGATTGATCGGGATCAACATGTAACAGAACTTAGCAATGGGCAGCAGATAAGGTATGAGAGGCTCTTGCTTGCCACAGGAGCCTATCCACGTCGATTGAACATGGAAGGCTCCGATACCACGGATTTATTATATCTACGGACGTTCGCTGACTCGCTTGTACTCCGCAGAAGATTTCAATCAGGAAAGCACATTGCTGTAATAGGGGCAGGCTTTATTGGTCTTGAATTAGCGGCAAGCGCGCGAGAAAAAGGATGCTCGGTTACCGTTATTGAGGTTGGACCGCGTATTCTGATGCGAGGAGTTCCTGAGGAAATTGCGAACATTGTAGAGGCTCGTCATCGCAAAGCAGGTGTCGAGTTTAAACTTGGGGTAGGGATTGGACGCATCGAAAAAACGCGGGATGGACATTCGATTACACTGGTCGATGGAACTGTCATCCATTGCGACGCGGTTGTCGTCGGTATCGGCGCTATTCCTGAAACATCGTTAGCTGCTCAAAGTGGGCTTTCGATAGATAACGGTATATGGGCGGATGAGAGACTCGCAACGAGTGACTCGGATATTTTTGCTGCAGGTGACTGCTGTTCCTTCCCGCATAGTCTCTACGGAGGCAAGCGTATTCGTCTTGAAGCTTGGCGCAATGCACAAGATCAAGGAACGCTCGCAGCGCATAACATGCTAGGCGCTTTTAAACCTTATCTAGATATCCCATGGTTTTGGTCTGATCAATATGAACAAACCTTACAAGTCACTGGATTGCCGGATTTTGGTGTGAAGACAGTGGTTAGAAATTTGAGTGAGTCCGACAAGTTTTTCTTCCATTTGTCCGGTGAAGATCAATTGGTTGCGGCAAGCGCAGGAGGTTTAAACTCGAAAATTGCCAAGGATATTCGTCTTGCGGAAATGCTCATTCAAAAACAAGCGGTACTCGATCCTAAAGACTTAGAAAATCCGGATGTGAAATTAAAGGCGCTTTTGAATTCTTAATAATCATTGTAAGGAGATAAGCATGAGCCATTGGAATCGAATTAATGATGGAACCTTAAATCCACCTAGACTGGATGTCCAACAAGCTATATGGGGCATGGAAGGATTAGGAGAGAACGGCAAGGAATGGTCGCTGGAGCAAAAGTTCGAGAAAATCGCTGAAGCGGGATTTAAAGGTGTTAGCTATTTGCTGCCTTCTCCTGAAAATATGGATACCTGGCACCGTTTACTTGACCGCTACAAGTTGAGTTTCAGTGCCATTGCTTACCCTTCTAAACCACAAGATATGATTGAGATCATCAAGCATGCCAACGAATTTGGCAGAGTTCAATATATCAACTCGCAGGTGCTGGATTCCTTCGTCATTGATAAAGAAGCAGTTCATTTACTTGATGGCTTGTTAAAAGTGTCTGAGGAATCCAAAATTCCACATTTTATCGAAACACATAGAGGAACTGTCACGCAAGATTTGATTCGCACCGCAAGATATGTAGAGTCACTGCCAGAGCTCCGACTGATGATCGATTTATCCCATTATGTAGTTGCTGGTGAAATCCTAGGAACAAGTGATAAAGTCGAGGCCTATTTTGATAAGATTCTAGAACGTTCAGCAGGTATGCATGGCCGTGTCTCGAGTGGAGAACAGGTCCAGGTAGATGTAGGTGTGGATGGCGATCATCCTATGATGGAGCATTTTAAGCGATGGTGGCGTAAAGGTATGGTGCATTGGCTCAAGCAAGCGCAGCCTGGGGACTTGTTCCCATTCTGCTCAGAGCTTGGTCCGCCCAACTATTACGGGATCACTCGCCGAGATGAGCAAGGGCAAGAACATGAAGTCTCTGATCGCTGGCAGCAAGCACTACTATTGAAGCGGATTATAGAAGAGCAGTGGATTATGGCGCAAGACGAGTTCTGAGTTAACCACTTTACGTTAAAAAATTCAGTTATTTCAATCTTTAATAAAAATATAATTTGTTTAAAGCAAAGGGAGGAAATTCATTCGTGTGGCACGAGGCGATTGATGATGCGGTCGGGAAAGTCCGCCGTAATTTAGAACAGCATGGGCTTACATTCCCGCATATTACCAATGAGAAGCGTTATGAATGGTCGGCGAATGAAGATTGGATCGAAGGCTTTCACACCGGCCTTGTATGGCTGAGTTACGAGTACAGTAAAGATCCTTACTTCAAAGAGCAGGCACAGCTGCAGATTGCAGATTTCAAACGCAGATTGCAGCAGCGAATATGTTTGGAGCATCACGATATTGGTTTTTTGTATGGTCTATCTGCCTTAGCGGGATGGATCGTAGAGCGGGATAGCGATGCTCGCGAGCTAACCCTGAAAGCTGCCGATCTTTTAAGGGACAGATGGCGTGCGCAAGGCGGCTATTTGCAAGCATGGGGTCCTGAGAACGACGAGCAAAATGGCGGGCGCATCATCATTGATTGCTTGATGAATTTACCGCTGCTGTACTGGGCATCCGAGGTATCCGGTGATCCGAGCTACGGGGAAGTAGCGTTCAAACAGGCAGAACTATCCAGACGCTACTTAGTTCGTGGCGACGACTCCTCTTATCATACATTTTACTTTGAGCAGGCGAATGGCAATCCGCTCGGCGGAGGCACACATCAAGGTTATCAGGACGGTTCCACTTGGACGCGTGGTCAGGCTTGGGGCATTTACGGCTTTGCCCTTTCGTACCGATATACGAAAAATGAGGCGTTTCTGAGGACGTCGAAGCGGCTGCTTCGTTATTTCATCGATCATTTGCCGGAAGATCATGTGGCGTATTGGGATTTCAACGTACCGATTGAAGAGAGTACAAGTCGGGATAGCTCGGCTTCGGCCATTACCGCTTGCGGCATGCTTGAGCTGTTGGAACTGCTTCCTGAAGCCGACCCGGATCGCGCGTGGATCTCAGACAGCTTGGAGCGCACGATGCAATCGTTAGTAAAGCATTACGCTACAATCGGAGAGGAAGCCGAAGGTTTGCTGAAGCATGGCTCTTATCATGTTAGAGGCAATAGTGGATTGGATGATTTTATGATCTGGGGAGATTACTATTATTTGGAGGCGCTGATGCGTCTGGAACGATCTGTGCCGGGTTATTGGTATGAGCGAAATTAAAGCAATGTGGTGCAAAAGCTTGAGAAATCAAGCTTTTTTTTATGTTGGTACACTAGTGTCATCGGTAATGCACAAATGTACCAGTCGCATTTCTGATTGATTTCTCCGGCTGTATGCAAAAATTGCGACAATAGCTCGCAATAGTTCAATTCAACACAAGAAAGAAGCCGTGCAACAATTGCGCCTTGTAGGCGACCGTTTATTAATCGTAAATTGAGTAAGTTAGAAGCTTTGAACAAGCAACAAGAGGTGGTGAGAGATGAGGATTTTAACGAAGTTGTAGAAGGTTTGAAAGCGCTTTAAAGATACGGAGGAGTTGAAGGAGGTATTTTATTGTGTCAAACATGAGCAAATTTATTCAAAAGAGTATAAGCAGGAAATTAAAAATCACGCTGGCGCTTTTGTTTTTCTTGGCACCGTTTTTCTCATTTGGCAATCAATCGTTTTTTGGCGAGGCCAACGCTCTGGCGGCAGGTCCGAACACCATTCAATCTACTAAACTGAGCGTGACAGTGGATGATTCTTTCCCTAGAATTATTCAATACCAATGGTTGGGAGAGGGAGCGTCTCAAAATGCCGTATTTTACGGAAATGAAGACACGCTGAGTCAGGTTAAAATCAACGGTACGACTTACACACCAGCTGTAACTAGTGTTACAACAGGGGATACGATAACCTATACACTAAATATTTCTAGTATTGGGGTAACAATGACTGTGTACTTCAAGGTTACCGATAACGTAGTCGAATTCAAGGTAAGCGATATTACCGAAAGCGGCGCGACGAAAGTGATGACCTTTGAAATTTCGAATCAAAATTTGATCTCCATTCGGGATAATCAACCAGGTGCCAAAGAAACAGGGGTTGATGTAAAAGGCTCTGTCAATTACGATGACAATTCCGTGGAAGAACACAACGTATTGGGTACGAAGGCAGTTGACGCAAACCCGGTGGCCAAATCGTATCTCTTCTTGAGTACCGATAAGCTTGCAGCAACGATGTATAATAACAGCATTAATCTGACGCCGACTACTGGAAACAAGATTTTGGGCGTTAAGAATGAAGCTAGATACTATTACCAGACGGTGAATAAGACCGGCTATAAGAGAATGGGCGCGTGGAACAATGCTTGGACGTACAGGGAAGTGGCAACGGAGATTATGGAACTGCCATATGCCAAGATCGCCATTACACCTGATGCCAACAATGACGGAACTGTAGACTGGCAGGATGGCGGAATTGCCTACAGACAGATCATGAAAATTCCATACGGTGCTGACACAATTAAGAAAAGCTTCGCCCATATCGCATATACCCGTGCTAGCCTTGCGCAGTGGCCGTTCCTTAGAACGCTGGATATGGTTAAGAAGATATACCTGAATACCGACGGCTTCGGGCAGTTCTTGGAATATAAGGGACATCAGGCCGAAGGTCACGATTCTAACCACCCTGACTACGGAATCAACATCAATAAGAGGGCAGGGGGACTTAACGACTTTAACTATTTTGTGAATGAAGCAGCTAAATATAACACGAACGTAGGCGTGCATATCAATGCTACCGAGGCTTATCCGGAAGCAACCTACTACAGTGAAGGTCTACTCAGACAACCGCATGAGCCAGGTTGGAATTCGCTCGACCAGTCGTACATGATTGACCAGTACAAGGATGCTACCAATTTTGGGCCTCACGGCTTGGCTGACAGGCTTGCTGAACTTAAACAAAATGTTCCTGGCTTGAAGTGGGTTTATGTGGATGTTTATTATTTCCAAGGTTACCCAGAGTGGAAGCTCGGAACAGAATTAAACAAGAATGGTTGGATTGTAGGTACGGAGTTCCAAGGCTCGCTGGAAGATTATGCAGTATGGAACCATGTGCCGCAGATGAAGAGTCAGGTGGTAAGATTCCTTAAGAACGGCGTTGCAGATTCCTACGGCTTCAACCACATGCTTTTGAAATCAAGACATGCGGGCTCCATGGGCTACGGGGATGACGGC
Organism: Paenibacillus sp. JT22N1; assembly: GCF_059692155.1. NCBI lineage: Bacteria > Bacillati > Bacillota > Bacilli > Caryophanales > Paenibacillaceae > Paenibacillus > Paenibacillus sp. JT22N1. The sequence continues at coordinate 238,745 of NZ_JCAUAW010000012.1, read as the reverse complement.
AACGACGATCAGGGGAACAATACGACCTTGACGGGCCAAATGAAAATATTTTATACCAACAATCTGTTGATGAAGTACATGCAAAACTTTGACATTATGAAATGGACGAACAACAGAATCGATTTCAATAACAATGTTTATGTAAAACAAACGACATCTGATCCTAATCCAGTAGTTGAGTTATACAAGGACAACAAAAAGCTCGCCGTATATCAGAATAATTATGATACTTCAAACTATAACATCGAAAACGTAAGCGCCAAAGTGTTTGTTCCTTGGGATCCTCAGAATGAGACGAAGATCTATCACTATAACACGTTCGGAGGAACCACTACTTGGGATCTTCCAAACAGTTGGGCCGGGATGAGTACTGTGAAGCTGTACCAGTTATCCGATACCGGTAAAACTTTTGTGAAGGACCTGGGTGTAACGAACGGTCAGGTAACGATCGACGCGACAGCGAATACCCCTTATGTCATCTACAAAGGTGAACAAACGAACCCAGTATTGATTTGGGGAGAAGGCGGATTTGTGAAGGATCCAGGTTTCGACAGCCATGACTTATCACCGGCAACCTCAGCATGGACTACAGCGTCTACTAGCGGTAGCACAAGCCATATGATTATTGAAAACAGCAGCGTTGGCGAGACTTATTTGAAAGTGGGCGGAAACAACGGCGCGGATGGGACATTGAGCCAGACCATAACAGGGCTGACTCCGGGCAAGACCTATCAGCTTTCTGCGTGGATGGAGGTTAATGGAAGGACTGGAACGATCGGTGTCAAAAACTATGGTGGACCTGAAATAACGAACACGATGGAAAAATCGGAATTTACAAACCAGATCTATAATACGTTAAGGTTCAATCGGAATAAAATGCAGCGAATCAAGCTTGAATTTACAGTGCCTGCTAATCAAACGAGTGCAAACATTTACTTCACTGCAAATGCAGGGACGCCTCAATCTTATATGTACCTTGATGACGTACGTATTGTAGAAATGAATACGACGCCATTTGGAAGTCACTATTTCTTCGAAGACTTTGAGAGCAATGACGAAGGCATTGGACCTTTTGTTCAGACCAAGATGGTCGGACGTATCCACAGATCAGAGTTTCATAGTGGTTTTACGACTGATACGATCCATGGCAATTATTCATTGAAGATGCGTCAGACCACTTCAACTGAAACAGGCGAATACATGAGGACTGCGCCGTACAACGTCAAGCTGCAGCCTAACACGATGTACAAACTTAGCTTCAACTATTTGCTTGGTTCGCAATACAATGGTGCATATTCTGTTGCTATTATGGGGAATAACGGTTCAACTGCTTTGTCTAACGTAGCGCTTCCTTCATCGACCAGCGATACCGTATATTCAACATATACCAAGACTTTTGTGACTGGAAATAACGACGATACCTACATCTCGTTTATTAAGAACGGGGGAGGGATGATCGATTTTGTCATCGATGACTTTGCGATTGACGTTGTAACCACAAAGCCTCCTCTGGCCGTACCAACAGGATTGAAAGCAACTCCTTTAAGCCCGTCCCAGATTAGCGTTAGCTGGAATGAGACGGATTTAGCAACCGGATATGATTTGGAGGTAGATGGCCAAGTAGTTCCACAAGCTATATACCCATACATGCACTCCGGGCTGGCGCTAAATTCTACTCATACTTACAGGGTTAGAACCAAGAACGCTACAGAGACAACGGATTGGAGCGCACCTGTGAGCGCAACTTCACTGAATGCGATTTCAATCGTTGCAAAAGCGGATTCCTATGTACGTGACGGCGGGTCGGCGAATACGAACTTTGGTACAGAGCAAACCACATCGGTAAAGTGGGATGCACTAGGTTATAACCGCGAAGCATTCTATAAATTTACCTTGAATAGCATACCGGCTAATGTAACCAGTGCAAAGATTAAACTGTATCCGACGACGGCCGGCTCAGTATCGCCAGGGATTAATGTTGAGCAAGTTCAGAATAATTGGAGCGAGTCTACGATTACTTGGAACAACAAGCCTGCCGTAATAGGGACGAAATTGAATGCAAGTCCGATTATTCCTGTGCTTAACACTGCGCTTGTCATTGATGTGACGAATCTTGCGAAAAGTGCAATTGCCAGCCAAGATAAAAACATCTCCATCAAACTATCGAATGCTCTCCTGAAAGGCGGATCTTCAGACAGTCAGTTTGCGACGAAAGAGAATAGCTTGTCTCAATACTGGCCAGTGATCGAATATACCGCACCTGGAAGCCTTAAAGGCAAGGTAGTAGACAGTAATAATATGCCAGTTGCCGGCGCAGCTGTGACCGCATCTGTTACCAGTTCAGTATATAGTTCAGTCTATACGGCAATGGACGGAACCTATTCCATAACTGATATACCGTCTGGCTCTGGCTATACCTTAACGGTAAGTAAAGAGGGATTCATGGACGCATCACGCTCAAATGTTATTGTGCCGATGGGAGATGTAACAATCCTTGATATGACACTTTCGCCCACGATCAGCCTACCGTCTAACAACGCAGATCTGAAAGGGCTGAGTCTGTCGAGCGGTCAGTTGAATCCTACCTTTGCAGCGGGGACGACTTCTTACACTGTGAATGTGGCCACTGATATGAGCAGCATTACAGTAACAGCGTCGGTTTACGATACCAATGCGACATTGACAGTGGCTGGTCAGCAGGTAGAGAGCGGGCAAGCAAGTGGACCGATCAGCCTGAATGTAGGCAGCAATACGATCAACATTGTCGTGACGGCACAGGATATGACGACGAAAACGTATATGCTGACCGTGATCCGCGAGTCACCAGATGGTATACCTCCAACAACCGAAGCTACTTTGGAAGGAGTGAAAGGCTCCGATAATTGGTTTACTTCTGATGTTACTGTAACGCTTAAATCTCAAGACGATAATTCCGGTCTGGTGTCTAGCGAATATTCATTGACCGTAGTGCAGAGCGTTTACGGCCAGCAATCGACCAATGGATTCGTACCTTATACTGCTCCGTTCTTACTCAGTGAAGGAATTTATCAGCTGCAGTATCGATCAACGGATCACGCTGGGAATGTAGAAGTTCCCCAAACGATAACCGTGAATATCGATCGAACAGCACCAACAACAGTGCTTACTGCAAATGGCAGCCCATTAGTGAATGGGGCAACATTCCAAGACAACCAATTGCTAACTCTAAATATCCAATCGGAAGATCAATTGTCCGGTGTGGCCTCACAATCGGTTACTATCGATGGAGCAGTGAGCTCAGCGACACAGAATATTGTGAATTGGGAAGGTCAATTAGGGAACCATGATATTCAAGTTATTGTGACGGATCGGGCTGGGAATGTGAAGATAACCAAGATTACCGTGAATGTCACGACTAGCGCAAGTGCTATGCAGCAGCTTATCGCTAAATTTATAGCATCCGGTGAAATAAATGGACCGCTCGGGACGCAAATCACAAACAAATTTACTCAGTCTCTAGACCAATTAAGCAAGGGGCATAATGATCAGGCAATTAAGCATATTCAGGATGTGTTAAAGCAAATCGAGAAAGCGGAGCAGGGTGAAATTTCAGCCTATGCGAAGCAAGTTTTAACAACAGATGCCAATGCCATAATTGCTGCTTGGTCCAAATAATACCAATAAGAACGCGATCAGGAGCCATTGCTCTTGATCGCGTTCTTATTTCCTATTTCTTCTATATCATTTCCTTGAAAGCAGCCATAATATGCATCTGCAAAAATTGTGCCTTGCTTGCGACAAAAGGTATCGGTTACACTACGAATACTTGGGCATCGTTACATCATAGAGAGGTGAGTCGTTTAAATGAAAATTTTCGGATTGTTTTCCAAAAGAAAGAAATCGATGCTGAGGAAAATGATCATCGTCTCGCTCTTTATTTCGATTGTGCCGACGGTCATCACTGGACTGGGAAGCTACCTATATGCTTCGTCCGTCTTAGAAACCGAAGTTAACAAAGCTAACTACCAGATTTTGAAGACCGCTTCCGATAATGTGGATAAAAAACTGCAGACGATTCAGATCAACCTGTTGCAAATATTGAACTCGCCTTATTTTCTCACGGATTACAACGCGGATTTGAAAGTTGATCAGATTGACTTCTTTGGTAAAGTTTATAAGATACTGGGGGCTTTTCAAAATACGAACAAGGATTTGCGCGAACTCGCGCTCTATATCCGGGATATCGCGTATATCTCCCCGACGAACGGGACGATCAGACCTGATGGTTTAAGTACGTCAGTTCGGGACAAATTCGATCATGAGTTGAATGATAATTACCGGATTCGTTGGTTGAATGAGACATTTCCAGTGACCCGCAATACCGATACAGACAGAGGCGTTACACTGGTGAACAAGTTTCCGCTCGGTAGCAATGATCCGATTGGACTAGTCATCGCGTCAGTAGATCCGCGTCAATTCCTTGAAATCATCGGCGATTCGACTGTTTATAAAGGGCAATTCATGTTCGTTGTCAGCGATTCGGGGAAGTTAGTTACAACAACAACGGACGACCTTCAGCCAAGCAATTTCTATGAGAGCATTTTGCAGGCAGGTGAAGGGAAGTCCAAGTATAATTTTAATTGGAATGGAACCGCCTATCTGGTTACAAGCATCTCTTCAAACTACAATCATTGGAGATATATCGATGTGATTCCAGTGAAAGAATTGAACGCCAAGTCTAGAGGCATTGCGTTCATGACGATGGGCATCGTCTTCTTTTTCATCCTTGTTAGCGTCAGCGGTTCATTCTTTGGCAGTCGAAAAATTTACCAGCCTGTGGAACGATTGCTTGCTAGCATCAGAGGTGACTCCGGTAAGGAGATTGATTCCGATGAGATGGGTTTCGTCCATCGAAATTGGTTGGAACTCAAAGATACGGCATCTCAACTAAGAAAAGAGCTCTCGCATCAGTTGCCGATCATTCGCGAGACTTTCGTCCTGCAGCTGCTGCAAGGTCAATTTGCACATTATACCAACAAGCAGTTAGGCGAACAATTGAAGCGTTATCAGCTTCCGGATCAAGCGGAGTTCGCTGTACTCTCGGTGGCGTTCGATATGGATGCAGCCCATGAGGGGAAATTCCGTGACAGTGACAAAGAGCTTATGCTCTTCTCCATGAAAAATATTATTGATGAATTTATTCCTCAGAGTGGCTGGTTAGGCGTTACAGTCAATGTATTTAACGACAGTCTAGTCTCTTGGTTATGGCATGTGCCGGAAACGCCGGAAGCGGACAAGGAGGAACCCGATTTCTTCGCTTTCGCTGAAAACATGCGAAATACGCTATCCATTTATTTGCATCTCCCGGTGACGGTCGGGCTAAGCGGTATCGGTTATGAGACGAAGGAAGTACCGCGCTTGTACCGACAAGCGATGTTCGCACTGGAATCGCGCATCATTACGGGTAGAAATAAAGTGCTGCAGGAGGTAGGCAGCCTCGTCAACGAGAACAGCTACCCTGTAGAGCTGGAGCAGCACTACGAGAATTCGCTGAAGCTTGGCAATCAAGAGGAAGCGGAGCGCATGTTGAACGACTTCATGGAGACAGTTAGAAGGCAGGCGGGATCTCCAGAAGGCGTACTTCTATACTACAATCAACTGCTTGCCGCTACAATGAGAACGGCATATAGCTTGAAAGTGGAGCCGAAGCAACTGTTCGAACAATACGATCCTTATACGTATTTACGCAAGTTGAGAAGCATCGAGGATATTAACATATGGTTTGTGACAGCGCTGATTTCACCCATTATTTCTGCCGTTCAAGGAAATCGACACGGTGAGTATGAACGAATGGTGATGAGTGCCGTAAGCTATATTCACGACAATTATCATCGGGATGTCTCGCTTGAAGAATGCGCAGATTACTGCGGTGTTAGCACATTCCAGATTAGTAAATGGTTTAAGAAAATGATGCAGACTGCCTTTATTGATTATTTGACGGAATACCGTATTGAGAAAGCAAAGCAAATATTAGCGGAAACCGATTTGCCGGTCAGCGAAGTCTCTCATCTTGTCGGGTATCAGCGTCAAAATTTTATGCGCGTTTTCAAAAAACAGGTCGGGACGACTCCTGGACAGTATAGGGAGTCAGTCAAAACATAAGTATGCTTGCGGGATTAAGTCCTGCAAGCATTATTTTTGTTGTTTCAAATCGAATCCTGTCGAAAGTCGTATCTTTTGTTTCAGGCGATCCCGCTGCCGCAAGGAATGCGACACGACCAGGAAAAGCCTTGGTCTGACGGGTTTGCGACTCTGTGCAACAATTGCGTCTTGTAGGCTACAAAGCATGAAGCGTATATTGCAAGTATGAAATCTGCGCTTGCAGTTACGAGAGGTGACGAATGATGACATTATGGTTAAGGGGCTGGGGCACTGCCCTGAAACGAGACAAGTATTTATATTTATTAATGACGCCAGGCTTACTCTTTTTTCTCATCTTTAAATACGGACCGATGTGGGGGTTGTCATTAGCGTTCCAAAACTACTCTCCCTTCCTTGGGTTCTGGAAGAGCGAATGGGTCGGCTTCAAATATTTCAGCGATTTCTTGACGAATCCTGATTTCTTTAAGCTGCTGCGGAATACGCTTGCGATTAGTTTCCTGAACATCCTATTCTTTTTCCCCGCACCGATCATCTTGGCATTGATGCTTAACGAAGTGCGCCGAATAAGGTTTAAGAAATTTGTACAAACGGCGATCTATTTGCCTCACTTTGTGTCATGGGTCGTCATTGCTGGTATTTCCTTCATTTTGCTAAGTAAGTCCTCAGGGGTCGTTAACGGGCTGATTTCTGACGCGGGAGGGACGAAGATTGACTTTCTGACGAATGCGAAGTTGTTCTGGATCTTATTGACGTCGCAAAGTATTTGGAAGGATGCTGGATATGGGACGATCATTTTCCTGGCGGCGCTGACCAGCATCAATCCTGAGCAATACGAAGCGGCACAGATCGATGGGGCAAGCAGATGGAAACAGCTGTTACACATCACGTTGCCGGGGATTAAATCCACCATCGTCATACTGCTCATTCTGCGATTAGGCTCGGTTATGGATGTTGGTTTCGAGCAGGTCTATCTGATGAGCAGCGCTCCTGTAGAAAGTATTGGCGACGTGTTCGATACGTATGCCTACCGCGTCGGTGTTCAGCAAGGGAGATTCAGCTTTGCAGTCGCTGCAGGCATGTTCAAATCGATTGTCGGCTTCATATTAGTCATTGCGGCCAACCGCATAGCAAAGAAAATGGGCGAGGAAGGAGTGTATTAGAATGGATCGTTCCTCCAAATGGTTAGATGTCTTCATCTATACAGTACTATTTTTGTTTTCAATCTCTACCGTATTGCCGTTCATCTACATCACGATCGTGTCCTTCACAGATCCGCATGAGTTTATTTCGACCCCTGTGATGCTGTTCCCGAAGACATGGAGTTTAGCGTCGTACCGTTACATCATGTCGTCGGGCCAATTTGTCAATTCCTTCTTCATCACAACGATGCTGACGATCGTCGGTACGGTCTGTGCGCTCTTCGTGACGTCAGGTTTGGCATACGGATTATCACGCAAGAGGTTGAAAGGTCGAAATTTCATGCTGACGGCGATATTGTTCACCATGTTGTTTAATCCTGGCATCATGCCAAACTATATGTTAATTCGAAGTCTAGGCCTATTGAACAGTTTCTGGGCGCTGGTACTGCCTGGGTTAGCGACTGCTTTTTACGTGCTGCTCATGAAAAGCTTCTTCCAGAATGTTCCTGAAGAGCTGGAAGAATCTGCAACCATAGATGGCTGCTCGGATATCGGCATCTTTTTCCGGATTATTCTCCCGATTTCGCTTCCAGTAATCGCTGCGTTCAGTTTATTTTACGGTGTTGGGTATTGGAACACGTATTTCAACGGAGTGCTTTACATCAATAATGACATGCTGCGCCCGCTGCAAGTGGTATTGCAGCAAATGCTGGCCGCAAGCTCATCTCCTGCCGATCTTTCCGAGGCCTCTGCGTCTGTTATTCCGGCGGAAACAGTGAAAATGGCGGCAGTTGTGATTGCAGCAGTTCCGATCGTAATGGTGTATCCGTTCCTTCAAAAATATTTTGTCAAAGGCTTAACGCTTGGTTCTGTGAAGGGTTAAGAAAAAAATTCTTGAGAGGGGGGATGCCGTGCTTTAGAAATGGTCATAAAGGTATCATATTCTCAAAGGCGGGCAGCAACATCCAAAAGAAAAATAGAGGAGGCAACAACCAATGAAAAAGTATTTGAAAATGACAGGCCTTACGGCAACAGTGGCTCTTATGTTTATTGCGACTGCGTGCGGAAGCGGCAATACCGCTAAATCAGGCGATACTCAACCGTCGGCGTCTACAAAGGCAGCGGAGAACAAAGCGCCTTCGGAAATTACGATTATTTCACCAACTTACAATGATGCACCTAAGAATGACTTGGAAGCCCTTCAACAGGTCAACCAGAAGTTTAATGTGAAAATCAATGCTACCTATGTGCCTTCCAACAATTTCGATGATAAAGTGAATGTCATGCTAGCTTCTAACGACTTGCCGGATTTGACAGTAGTGTGGGACATCACGAAACAAAACTGGACGCAAGCGCTTAGTCAAGGCGCGTTCTGGGATTTAACGCCATATATCAAGAACTATCCGAACTTGTCCAAAATTGATTCTAACATCTACAGCGCGCTTTCGTTTAACGGTAAAACGATGGGAGTGCCGCGTGTTAGACCTCAGGATGGCCATGAATCGCTGATTATTCGCAAGGACTGGCTGGATAAATTAGGCTTACAGCCGCCGAAGACGACTGATGAGTTCTACAAAGTCATGGAGGCGTTTACGAAAAACGATCCGGATGGCAATGGCAAGCCTGATACGTACGGCTTTGCCTCCTATGCTACGACATCGCCTCAGACCTACTTATTCTCGATGTTCGGCTCATCTTCTTCACAAAACGGCGCTCTTATGCAAGGCTGGCAGAAAAACAGCTCAGGTCAATTAACTCCGGCGTTTACTTCCCAGCAGATGAAGGATGCGCTCACTTTCTGGAGCAAAGCGTTTAAAGATGGCTTGATCGTTCCCGATTATCCGGTCATGAAAGCCCAGCAGCTGAAAGATATGTTCATTCAAGGTAAAATCGGGATGTATATCGGTAATATTGTCGATATTTACAATTCGCCAAACGTGATCAAAGAACTTCAAAAGGTGAATCCGAAAGCGGACGCAGTCGCCTATGAGCTTCCTGCAGCTCCGGATGGCAAACGTTACTATGAAAAAAGTACAGGGTCTTTCGGCCAGTTGATGATCAGCAAGAAAGTTCCGGAAGATAAAATGAAGAAGATTCTGGAAGTATTGGATTTTGGAAATACGCTCGAAGGTTCAAAACTGATTGGCAGCGGCATTAAGGATAAAGACTATACGGATACTAGTATTCCGACTATCGTCGTACAAACAGATGCCGGCAAGGCGAATCAGTACACGAATCCCGGTCAATGGATTCCTGGTTATTTTAACAAATATTCAAGAGCTGAACATGGAGATATGTCGCCAGAGGTCATCAAGTCCAACCACGAGCTCGTAGATGCGATCAGCAAGAGTTCCATCCTAGATCCATCTGCTGGCATCAATACGCCAACGAACGCAGAAAAGGGCGCCGATTTCCTTAAGAAAATTAGCGACAACGAAATCAATACGATTGTAGGCAAAAGCAGCTTGGCCGATTGGGATAAGTTCGTCAAATCTATGCTTGACGATGCCTCGTTCCAGAAGTTGGAAAAAGAAGTGAACGACGTTTACAAAGCTAAGTCTGGCGGTAATTAAGCAATGGTTTTCAAACTGACGTGCTTGTAAGTCGGGCAATACGGCGGGTACGGCGATGTCCGTACCTGCCGTATTTTTTTTGATCAAAGGAGAGGCGATGAATATGCTAACGGAGCGCTATGCGAATGATATTTCCAGGGTAATAACCACGTATGAAAACTATAATCCATATCCAAAAGCCCATGATAGGGCAATTTGGGAATCGATTCCTGATACGATTCGAAACTTCTGGATTTCCAGAGGAGAAGCTTACCTTAGCTTTTCGTGGCCTGCCCTTACGGCAGTTGATTACATGGAATATTCAAGAAATGGAAATGTAATGCGATTCCAGAGCAAATACGAGGAACGCAGAATTGCATTGGCCTCCTTGGTCCTTGCAGAATGTATAGAGGGGGCAGGCCGCTTTATCGATCAGATCATGAATGGGATCTGGACCATTTGTGAAGAAACCTCGTGGGTAACTCCACCTCATATGGTTATTTCCAAAGCATGCTCATCTGACTGCATACCTAATATTTCGGATCAATACATCGATCTGTTTGCCGGGGAGACGGCAAGTCTGATGGCAACCACACATTACCTTTTGCAAAAGCCTCTGGATGCAGTTAGTCCAAACATTTGCGGTCGAATTCGACTGGAAATGAAGCGCCGGATTTTCGATCCGTATCTGGAACGCAGCGATTTGTGGTGGATGGGACTGGAAACGAACCGTAAAATGAACAACTGGAACCCGTGGATCAACTCTAATTGTATTTCTGCTTTTCTATTAATGGAGAAAAATGATGAGCGGCGATACCTGGCAATAGAAAAGGTTATGCGTACTTTGGACCGGTATATAGGCGATTGCAGTACGGACGGAGGATGCGATGAAGGTCCGGTTTACTGGGATCGTGCCGGAGGGGCGTTGTTTGACTGTCTGGAACAGCTTTACCAAGCTTCCCTAGGCAAAATTAACTTGTATGATGAGCCATTGATTCAAGAAATCGGACGATATTTATACCGAGTTCACATTGCCGATAATTATTTTGCCAATTTTGCCGATAGCAGCGCAAAATTTGATATCGAGGCCACAACTGCATACCGATATGGCTCTCGTATCGGGGATCGGAATCTGATGAGATTAGCGTCATCCGCCTATCAAACGAACAAACCGCCACTCTCAAGATGGCTGACGCTTCATCGCGTGATTCCTTCCCTTTTTCTTGATGAGCAAATTACGGAAAATAAAAAAACACCTCCATATGTCCATGATGTTTGGATGAACAGTATCGAAGTTATGACTGCCAGGGAGCAAGAAGGCTCCAGCCATGGTTTGTATTTGGCCGTTAAAGGGGGCCATAACGATGAGAGCCATAATCATAATGATATCGGTCATTTCCTTGTATATTCGGACGGGAAACCATTTCTTATTGATGCCGGTGTCGGAACGTATACCGCCAAAACGTTTAGCCCGGAGCGGTACGACATCTGGACGATGCAGTCAGCGTACCACAATGTACCTTTGGTAAATGGAATTCAGCAGAAGGCCGACATTGCGTATAAAGCAAGTGAAGTGCATTATCAGGTCCATCATGAAGCGGCGCAAATATCGATGAATCTCACTAGTGCCTATCCGGAAACAGCAGGTATCGTTTCGTGGAAACGAACTTATAGCCTTTATCGCGGCCAAGCATCGTATATCGAGATCGTTGACGATTTTGAACTTATTCAGGCAACCGATGATATTATCGTCCACTTGATGACTCCTTGTATGCCACAGATTAACAACAATGGAAGCATTTTATTGCAAAACCCTGGCGGCGAGAAGGTAAATATTCAATATGACGCAAGCAATCTTCTAGCTTCAAGCGAGGTAATCAAACTAACAGATGAGAGGCTGCAGGCCGCCTGGGGCGAATATTTGTACAGAATTATTCTTAAGGCGAAACAAGCTGTTACTGCATCTGTATGGACAATGCGTATTTGCAAAGGATGACTCGCGGCCTCATCGCTTGCAAAGCAGGAAACCGTGAGTCTCGGCGCCATACCAAATCTTCGGCAAAGCCCGATAGGTTATAGGATAAGGGGAGGGCAGGTCGAATACAAGGATCTGCCCTCTTTGACGCCTGATTTCAAACTAACAATGCCTTCCCGGAATCAGATTGTCGGAGAACTGAGACTTGCGGAACATAGCAGGCGGAACGCTGCGGATGTCTAGGTTAACTAATAATCCCTTTCTTTGTGATTTCTACCTGAACCTCAGTAACAAAATTCACTTTTTGGTAGTTGCTCCCCCAGTCTTCCTTTTGCTTCTTCCAAATATCGGGATGGAACGCCAATAGTTGTCGGCCGATACCTAATCCGTCGCAGCGGGCTTTTTGCATTTTCTCAAGCGTTTCTTCTGCCAGATGGGTCATCTCTTTAGAAAGAAACTGGTCTAGTTGTGAGACCATTTTTTTATCATTTAAGCGATCTTTCGGATATTCATCGATACTTACTTTCCATTTTAATTCCATCGTAACCATGATTTTATCGCCCGATTGAGTCAGTACCTTCATTTTTCGCTTTGATTTTTCTACATTAAAGGTTATAAAGTCATGACCGCTTTGATGCCCCTTATGAGTACTTAGTTCTCTGGTGAATCTCGCTATCTTCCCCTTATTGCCCTTCATAAATAAATACATCCTAGATTCCTCAGGGCTTAGTGTCCCTGTAAATTGCTGATTATGAAACATGGCAATTCGCGAAACGTCGACTCGTTTCCCTTTTTCCGTGAGAAATGGAAGAACAAAATCCTCTCCGGGGTCCATCATGACAGAGTAAATCGTCTCAATGGTCACCTTAGGAACGGATGTCGTTTCTTCTTTACTCTTGATTAGTTCATCAATTTCTTCTTCTATTAAGACATTCCCTACCTTTTTAAGAGAAAGTACGTCAGCCGCTTTTCCTTGCACCACCCCGAACCTCGCATTTAAAGCGCTCTTAGGGTCGCGGTAAAAAAAATCGAGTATCGGATAAATATCTTGTTTGGCCTGTTCTTCTCCAATGAGAATTACGCGATTTCTGTAATTACGAAGATGCCGGGACATCATATCATCCGCTTTATTTTGGACTTCCCTTGCCGTATTTCCGACCGTGAAAATAATATCGTTTTTAGGGCTCTGTTGTTCGCTAGCGGGAACGTCCCGTATAACAAAGGTGGCTTGAAGCTCTCCATTCGGCGCGAGATCGAACCCTTCTGCATAAAGCAAACGGGCATTCTGTAAAAGATCTTGATCCCAACATCCAATCATCAATAAAAGAACACAAATAACTCCGCTTGAAGAGCAGATCATTTTCACCCGTTTCATCCGGTTTACACCATCCTTCTTCTAGTAAGGTAAGAGAAGATAAGCAGAATCAAAGGAAGCCCAACTACAAGCGTATAGTGAGAAATCTTATTCATGCGATCGTAAAAGTCGGTGATCGAAGGATTTTGAGCAATCATAGCCAGGATAAATAGAATGATTCCGGCATAGGGGACTGCCTTTTTATGTTCTCCCCGGTGAAATAGGTTGCCCAAACCTATTGTTGCCATGAATAACCAGGAGACAATGGCAGTGCTGACAACAAAAACCCATAAAGATAAAAAAATTAAATCGATCCGCTGAATGATCTGGAAAGAAAAACCTTTCAGCATATACAGTAAAGGTTCTTGAACGGAGGGCATAACCGCAGGACTGAATATAATTAAACTTGTAAACACCTCAAATGTGTAAAAAAGTGTAATTACCATATTCCCTAAAGAAGCTGCTTTTAATTTCCCGCCGCTCTTCCCTTCAACGAATGGATAAATCACCAATATCACTTCATATCCAACCATAGGAAACAATGCTTCATTCGCAGCTGCGATGATTTTTCCCCATCCAGCTTCAGTAATAGGAAATATATAGCTGAAATTTACATTGGAATAACCGAACATGGATAGTAACACCATGACAATGACAGTTAACGAAGAGATGACAAACAGTCTGGCAATCACTCTAAGGTTTTCTTTAACCAAATACATACAGGTGAGAAGAGTAAGAATTAATAACGCCCATCTAGGGGTGCTTTGGAGCACCCACTTTCCCACGACATCGGCAAATACGGCTAAGACCATACCCCCCGATAATAGAAAGTAGCCGATATAAACAAGGCCAAGCAGATTCCCAAAAATATTGCCGGCGATTTTGGGTAAAAAACCGTAGATCGTATCGGATGGATAACGCCTGCATAGCGCCCATAGAATCAAAATAATCACTTGTACGGCCAATCCGGCGATTAATGTTGATATCCATCCTCCTCCCTTGGCTATAGCCTGCATTTTATGAGGAAGCGATAAGATTCCAACCCCCACTTGAGACTGAATGACAAAAAACATAAATTGTCCCTGTGTAATTCTACTCTTTTCCGGGATCATCATGTTCCCACCTCCTTGAATTCTTTTCTTGAGTTAATTTTCTTGGATGCGGGTCATGAGGACGCTGATTTAAGCTCCAGATTGGAAAACGTACTAATGCATCTTTCAAATCTTTGATTCGAAGCGGCATTACCGGCGCAAAATAGGCTGAACCGAAGCACTCTAATTTACATAAGTGAATTAAGATAAATAACAAGCCGAACATGATACCGATCAAGCCGAACATCGAGGCCAGAATCATGAGAGGGAAACTCAGGATGCGAGTGGCTGTACTTATTTCACTAGAAGGGGCCACAAAGGACGAAATAGCGGTTAAAGCGACTACGATCACCATGGGATATGAAACCAATCCAGCTCGAACTACCGATTCACCGATAACCAGGCCGCCTACAACGCTGACGGTTTGACCTACTCGGCTCGGCAAACGAACTCCCGCTTCACGTAGCACCTCTAAGGTAATCTGCATAAGTAATGCCTCCACAATAGGTGGAAAGGGAACTCTGTCTATGCTGCTTTTTACGGTATAAATCAAATTTGATGGGAGAATTTCTGGATGATAGCCAATAATCGCAATATATAAAGCAGGTACGAGAGATGCGATGATAAAGCTTACCAAACGAATCAAACGTATGAACGATCCGACTATCCACCCGCTATGATAATCATCCGGGCTTTGATAAAAGGCAAAGAAAGTCACTGGCAAAATCAGCGCAGTCGGGTCTCCATCAGATAAAATAACTACACGGCCTTCCATGAGATGAGCTGTCGCCCGATCCGGTCTTTCCGTAAATAAAATTTGTGGAAATAGAGAAAACGGGTTGTCTGCAATCAACTCGGCAATGAATCCAGGGGAGAGCGTGGTATCCATAGCAATGGAACCGAGTCTATGATCCACTTCTTTGACCAAATCCGGATTCACCAGATCCTGCATATAGAGAAGAGCCAACTTTGTTTTGGTTGTCTTTCCAACCTGGTAATACCGAACGACCAAGTTCGGATTTTCAATACGTTTTCGAACTAGATACAGATTTGTAATTAGGTGCTCGATAAAGCCATCATGGGCGCCGCGAACGACTCCTTCATTTACTGGCTCTGATATACTCCGTTTATAGTTTGCTGTTACATCGATAATATAGGCCTCTACTTGACCTTCAAATAACAATAAGCATTTCCCTTGAACTAAGGCGTGTGGCACCTCGCCCAGATCCGATATTTTCGTAATCTCCATAGAAGTAATGAGTTCATCCACGGTTCCTGCTTTTTTTTCTTCTATAGGCTGAATAATTTCTTTTTGAATTCTCTGTTGATCAGACAGGGATTCTAAAAAGACGATAAGACCATCTAATTGATTAAACTTAATACTCCGGTATTTCAGATCACCCGAATGAAACAATTGGTCTTGAATGTATTCCTTATTTTTTTGCAAATGGGGATATACACTCATTTTCATATGTCCCCTTTTTACTACTTCGTGATTGTTCGACAACAATTTCCTTATGAGATTCCTCATTCGACTCCATCCAAGTACATTCCAATTTTGATTAATTTAACCAATAAAATGAGCATTATTCCGACAAAGTTATGAATTGGAAACGTACAATAGCGAATACATGAATTAAACGACAGCTTCACAAACTTTAAAGGTTACTTTTCCCATGATGAGATCGGCGAAAAGTAGTCTTTTTTCTTTACAAAACATTTACACCTATTTGATTTGTGGTTAACGTTGCGATTATACAATTGATTTGTTGATGAAAACAACAAAAACGCACAAATACACAAAATACGGAGGGATTCATTATGAAAAAACATCTATCATTGAAATCAGCCCTGATCATTAGTTTGATGGCTCTGAGTATGACTGCCTGTGGCGCGCCTCAGCAATCCGCTCCTGCGACAAGTACTCCGGTTCCGGCCAAAGAACAGACTTTGGAAGAGATTCAAAACCTGGCGAGGCAGGAAGGCAAGGTTGTCAGTGTCGGGATGCCCGATGACTGGGCCAACTGGAAAGAAACCTGGGGCAATATCACCTCCAAATACGGATTAACTCATTCGGATACGGATTTAACAAGCTCAGAGGAAATCGCCAAATTTGACGCTGAAAAGAACAATCCAACGGCGGATATCGGAGATGTAGGGATGGCTTTCGGACCGATCGCCATGCAAAAAGGCGTGACCATGCCGTATAAAACGTCTTACTGGAACGATATTCCGGACTGGGCGAAGGACAAAGACGGCCACTGGCTGGTTGATTATCAAGGTACAATCTCCGTGCTTGTCGATAACGCGCAGGTAAAAAATCCGCCGAAAACATGGGGAGATATTGAAAAAGGCGATTATAAAGTTCAGATTCCGGATGTCACCAAGTCATCGCAAGCGCAAATGGGCGTACTGGCAGCGGCGGTCGCGCATGGAGGCAATGAGGGCAACATTCAGCCCGGATTGGACTTCTTTGCGAAATTGGCCAAGCAGAACAGATTGGTTACGAAAGATGTAACCAAAGCAGATTTGGAGAAAGGTGAAGTGCAAGTTGCGATTCTGTGGGATTTTGTGTCGCTCGGCTTTAAAGACCAATTCGATCCGAATCGTTTTGACGTTAACATCATGCAAGAAGGCAGCATCATCGGAGGATATACAACCATCCTTAACAAGTATGCGCCTCATCCGAATGCCGCGAAGCTTGTCCGCGAATATATTTTGAGTGACGAGGGACAGATCAATCTGGCCAAAGGCTATGCCCGTCCGATTCGCAGTAACGTCAAATTGCCGGAAGATGTCGCCAAGAAGCTAATTCCTAACGAGCAGTATCGAAATGCGAAACCGATCACGGATTTTAAATTATGGGATGAAACATCCAAAAAAATTCCGCAGCTGTGGCAAGAACAAGTTTTAGTTAACATCAAGTGACGGATTAAAAAGAAGTGAGGTTTGTCTGAATGAATCACAAAGTCACGCTGCTCGCCGTCATTGCTCTGCTTCCGTTTGCCCTGCTGATTGTCGGGTTCGAGCTGCTGCCTCTGATTGCCATGATCCGCGACAGCTTTCTTGCGGATGACGGGATCACGTATACGTTTAAGCAGTATATAACGGCTTTAACCAATCCTTATTATACAAAAGGTATGCTGAACAGCCTGCTCATTTCTGTATATGCCAGCTCAATCGGTATCGCGATCGCCATCGCTACGTCGTATTCCATGACAAGAATGCCTGCGAAGATCCAAGCCGCTCTAGTGACATTCTCGAATTTAACGTCAAATTTTTCCGGCGTGCCGTTGGCCTTTGCTTTCATCATTTTGCTCGGCAACAGTGGAGTTTTTACGCTCCTATTCAAAGAATGGGGTTGGAACATTACAGGATCATTCAATCTATACAGTTGGAGCGGTTTAGTGGCTGTGTATGTATATTTCCAGGTGCCGTTAGCCATTCTGATGCTTTATCCGGCCTATTCAGGTATTCAAAGACAGTGGCGGGAATCCGCCGCGTTGCTTGGCGCATCGGCCTTCCAATTTTGGCTGCGAATCGGATTCCCTGTTATTATTCCCAGTGTGGTCGGTACGTTCAGCATTCTTCTCGCCAACGCCATGGGCGCTTATGCAACAGCCTATGCTTTAGTGGGGGGCAGCTATAATTTGCTGCCTATCCGTATCGGCGCGCTTGTAGCCGGAGATGTTGCCACAAGACCGCAACTCGGCAGCGCTTTGGCCGTCATTTTAGGATTGATGATGGTCATGGCGATGTGGTGTAATGAACGTATGATGCGACGGTTCAGGAGAGATTTGCGATGAAGAAAAAATGGCTGCACACGATGATCATTTCGGTGACTTTTCTATATCTCTTCCTGCCGCTTGCGGCAACGTTCTTGTATTCGATCGCCAAAGAATGGCATCACACGATTCTCCCGGTATCCTATACGTTCAGCGCGTATGAGAATTTGTATACGGATCCCCGATTTTTACAAGCAGTCGGGCGTACGCTTCTCGTATCTGCAATTACACTTGTTCTAAGTGTAGTTACCATGTCGATTGCCATCTTTGTCGTGTTCTTGTATTTGCCTAAAATGGAGCGTGTGCTGCAGACGCTTGTCATGATCCCCTTCGCTGTTCCGGGGGTGGTCGCGGCCGTTGGATTAATCAAGGTGTATTCAAGCGGGCCGATCGTATTGTCCGGGACGATATGGATATTAATCGGAGCGTATTACGTACTCGTTCTTCCCTATATGTATCAAGGTATCCGAAACAATTTGCGAACGATTGACGCCAAAAGGTTGATGGAAGCCGCTGAAGTGTTGGGAGCAAGTAAAATCAAGGGTTTCGCATTCGTTATTATGCCTAACATGGTAACCGGCATGCTGGTGTCCGCCTTATTATCATTCTCGATCCTGATCGGCGAATTCGTCCTGGCCAATTTTCTCATCGGCGGATATTATGAAACGATCCAAATTTATTTAATGAGACGCTTGAATGAAAACGGCCACTTGGCCAGCAGCATTGTAATTACGTACTTTCTAATGGTAGCGGCCATTTCGTGGTTGATGTTGAGATTAGGCAGACGCTACCGTAAGTTAGATGAAATCAAGGAGAAGGTATCATGAGCTACGTCCAAATCGATCAAGCGTTGAAGCAATACGCGGATTCTACTGTACTGAAGCAAGTATCTCTCCAGATAGAAAAAGGGGAGCTGGTTACCTTACTGGGACCAAGCGGCTGCGGGAAAAGCACGCTGCTGCGTTCCATCGCCGGGTTGGAAAAGCTGGACGGCGGGACGATCAGCGTTAATGGAAACGATATCTCCCAGCTTCCGCCGCAGCGCAGAAATGTCGGCATGGTTTTTCAATCCTATGCCCTGTTTCCGAACATGACTGTTTTCGATAACATTGCATTCGGTTTGAAAATGAGAAAATGGCCTCGAAACGAGATAGCCGTTAAGGTCAACCAAGTGATCGAGTTAATCCATATGTCCGATAAAGCATCCTCTTATCCGCATCAATTATCCGGCGGGCAGCAGCAGCGTGTAGCGCTTGCCAGAGGGATCGTCACTGAACCGGATATTCTGCTGTTGGATGAACCTTTAAGTGCTCTTGATGCCAAAATCAGGAAAAACCTGCAAACCGAACTGCGAAACATTCAGCGGGAATTGAAGATGACGATGATATTCGTTACGCATGACCAGGAAGAGGCGATGACGATTTCTGACCGTATTTTCATTATGAATGGCGGAAAAATTGTTCATCAGGGCAAGCCGGAGCATATTTACGCTTCCCCGAAAAACGAGTTTGTGGCCCGCTTTATCGGCAGCTATAACGTATTGACGGATCGTGAACTTTCCCGATTAACTGGACAATCCTTCAAGCCCGGAAGCTATGCCATTCGTCCGGAGGTTATGGAGCTGCACCCGCACGATGTGTTGTCCGATCAGCAGGAGCCTGGCCTATGGCTTGAAGGGATCGTGAAGAGTATGACGGTTCGAGGCAATGTGCGCCGCTATGAGATTCAAGCACAAGATATAAACCTGTCGGTGGATGAGCTGAATGTTCCCCATAAAAACGCTGTTGATGAGGAATTGTTCATTAAGGTGTGGATTCCGGCGTCAGCGTGCAACTTGTTAGAATAGAGGAGGATGATCGTCGTGTCGGTTTTGTCGTTAGAGAGAAAAAACTTTATTCTTGATCGATTACAAGCTTACGGTAAAGTGAACGCGGCTGAATTAGCTAAACTGATGGACGTTTCAATGGAAACCGTCCGGCGCGACCTTGATATGCTGGAGAAGGAAGGACTTCTCAAACGTGTGCATGGCGGAGCTGTCAAAATTAATTTTCAACTGGGTGAACCGTCGTTCTATCAACGCAAAGATGTTAGTCTGGAAAACAAAAAGAAAGTGGCTCAGAAAGCCGCGCAGCTGGTAAGAGACGGAGATACGATCGTCATGGGAGGAGGAACCACGATCCTTGAAATGGCGCACGCTCTCCGCGGCGTCAATAAGGTCACCATTCTGACCAATTCGGTACCTACGTCGCATACGCTATTGGATTCTTTAAATCAGGGTTTATTTCACGGAAAAGTGATTCTGTTAGGCGGGGAATTGAATGAAGAGCAGTATTCAACGAGTGGATCTGTTTGTGAAAAAATGCTGGATCTGTTTTGTGTAAATAAAGCTTTTATTTCGCCGGGAGGCATCTCCCTTTCGGGTGTTATGGAATATACGCTGGAAGAATCGTCGATTTCGGCCAAGATGATTCAGGTGGCGAAAGAAAAAATTATCCTTGCGGATCATGGCAAGATCGGTGCTGAAGCATTGTGCAAATTCGCGCAGCTTGACCAGATCAACGTGATCGTTTGCGACCAACAAGCGCCGCAATCGTGGAACTCTTCTTTGGAGAATATCGAATGGGTTACAGCGGATGAGGAGATTGTCAAGTGAAACAGATTAAAGGGATTTTATTTGATAAAGACGGAACATTAATGGATTTTTATTCCAGTTGGGTCTTGGTGGCTACGCAGCTAGCGGATCGTTTGCTTGAAAAGCTAGAAATCGCCAATTGCCCGGAGTTGAAGGACGATTTGCTCATTTCTATCGGGCTTCATGACAATAAAGTAGATCCGAAGGGGTTTCTGGCCAGCGGCACTACACAGGATATATACGGGGCGTTTGTTCAGGAGCTGACGAAAGCGGATGTAAGTCAGGAGAAACTGGTCGGGCTGGATGTTTGGATGACAGATGAGCTTTACAGCTTGACCAAAGCCAATCGGGACAATCTAAAGCCGACAGCGGATTTGCCGAATTTACTGGATCGGCTTCGCCGGCATGGTATTAAAATGGGTGTCGCAACAGCGGATGACCGGGATTCTACGATGTTCTTTTTGCATAAAATCGGCATTCAAGGTTATTTTGATTTTATCGGCACATCGGATTATTTCGAGAAAAAGCCGAATCCAAGCATGATTCAAGTATTTTGCGAGATTGCGAATATCAGCGCGGAAGAAGTGGCTGTCGCCGGCGATACGGTTGTCGATCTTCAATTTGCGAAGAACGGTTCGGCAGGACTCGCGATCGGTGTTCTCTCCGGTGTTAGTGGAACAGCCGAGTTAAGCGGATTCGCTGATCTCATCATAAATACAGTCGGGGATATCGTTACGGAGAACGGCGACTTGATTTGGAAGAAGATGCAAATCTGATGAAGCGGGATTGGTCTTATGTGCTGATTGCGAGTATTTTCGAGGTTGGCTGGGTAACTGGATTGAAGCATGCGGATAGCTGGTGGGAATGGCTAGGAACTTTAACAGCGATTTATATTACTTTTGACATGCTGATTCGTTCTTCAAAAAAACTGCCCGTCGGAACGGTCTATGCGGTTTTCACCGGACTCGGCACTTTTGAGACCGTCATCGTCGAGATGCTCGTGTTTGGAGAGCCGTTTAGCTGGGCTAAAATAGCACTCATTCTATTATTGCTGACCGGTGTTATCGGACTCAAAATGATAACGAAACAATCCGAGAAGGAAGGGGCCGGGGCGTAGTGGGCTGGATTTGCTTAATTCTCGCAGGCGCTTTTGAGATCGCTGGGGCTGTGAGTCTGAACAAACTGAGCAAAAACAAAAGTTGGAAGACAGTTATCCTGCTAGCCGTCAGCTTCTCATTAAGTTTCTTTTTGCTGTCCCAAACGATGAAAACCATTTCTATGGGTACGGCATATGCGGTTTGGACAGGAATAGGAACTGTAGGAAGTACGCTGATCGGCATGTTTATATATGGCGAATCGAAAGATTGGCGGCGGTTATTGTTTATTAGCATGGTCGTTATCGCTGCCATTGGATTAAAGCTGTCGGCGTAATAAGGATGTCATAGGATACGGAGGAGAGATTATGAAAATCGGGTTGGAAACTGAAAGTTATCACTTGCTGTTCATTTCTGGCAAAATGGATGTATTTCAATTTATCCGCAAGACAGCCGAATTGGGATTAGACGGTGTCATGCTGAATATTAACCCTTGGCCGGGGCTGCCGGGGTGGGGGGTTCTTGAATCATTTGATCCCGAATATTTGGCTAAAGTAAGAAACGAAATCCGGAAATACGGATTTTTTGCTGAGATCGATACGCGCGGAACGGATCCGGGGCATTTAACGCAAGTGATTGAAGCTGCTCATCAGATAGGGGCCGACGTCATTCGGACTTACGTTTGCACTGACGGATATGATCCGGGTAAATTGAGTAGAGCTCCGCAAGACATCGCGCAGCTTGTCCCGTTACTGAAGAAATACAGAATTCGACTGGCCGTGGAAAATCATGAAGAAGAGATTGCGGATGAAGTCATTCAAATCATCAAGGAAGTGGGTAGCCCTTGGGTGGGTGCACACTGCGATATCGGCAATAGCATGATGGCATGGGAGGATCCGGTCGCCGCTGTCAGGAAATTGGCGCCGTATGCATTTACGACCCATTTTAAAGACCACATCATTATTCATGACGGCGAGGACTTCCAGGTATGCGGAGTTCCTATAGGAATGGGCAATATTGATACAGAGGAATGTTTCAAAATATTGGTAGAACAATCGACACTTACCCGTATCAATGTGGAAATGTGTTTCCCGTATTCCGTGTCTTTCAAAAGAGAACCGGGAACCGGAGGTGTATTTGAAGTTGGTGAGGGAGCATTTAAAGTTGAAAAGCCCCCTTATGATTTAAATATCATTAGACCCGAGGACTATTATTACCCGCCAGAAGAACTTTTGGCAAAAATGATTGAAGATCAAAATAAAGGCGTAGAGCAATCGATTCAATACACGCTGGCATTAAGGGAGAAATATTGCCGTTAAATTAAATGTTCTCATCTAAAGGTCATCACGCAGGAAGGAAATATTTCAAGATATTTTAATTAAAAAGCATGAGGTATAAGACCCTCGTGCTTTTTTTTTTGTAAAACTGAATTGATTCACCAGTCGTTTTCACATACTCTAGTTAATCAAAATCCACAAACACTGCAGCAACAACTTGTCTCCCATTAAAGGTAATTCAAGCGAATATAAACTTACTGGATTCTTTTTCCGACTTTTGATCGGAGGCGTACCAGGGTCTAGTCAAAAATTTTTAGGAACATACATCATTACAGGATTGGTAGTAGGAATATCCTCTGGAATACTATTTCATCTTGTAGAAAAACTAATTTTTATTCATCTCAAAAAGAGTTAAAGCCTAGTTTTTCATCCCGCAGCACCCTCTGCTTCAAACACTCCAATACATCATAGTACTAACTAACGAAATTTAGTTCTAGTGCTCTGATCTGTCCCGAGGCTTGTAAACAACGAATTGAGTTTGAATTCCTATTTTTCTACTTGACTTCTAGTACGAGCGGTCACTGTAGTATATTCGCAAACAGCTAGTGTTGAAAGAGTTTCTAAAAGGGGAGACTTTCGGGGCTCCATTCTTTTTTCTTATGGGGGTAATAACCACGCAATTGTCGGACGACAAGAACTTGTCCCTTTTATGGACGTGCGAGCGACAAGAACTTGACCCTTTTGTCATAACTCGTATTTGCCCTTA
Organism: Paenibacillus sp. JT22N1; assembly: GCF_059692155.1. Classification (NCBI taxonomy): domain Bacteria; kingdom Bacillati; phylum Bacillota; class Bacilli; order Caryophanales; family Paenibacillaceae; genus Paenibacillus; species Paenibacillus sp. JT22N1. Next base: position 214,939 of record NZ_JCAUAW010000012.1, on the reverse strand, counting down.
CCAATCAACACAACATTGCTAATGGTCCAATAGAGCTCTCTCAGTAACTATTGTCTAAAGTTAAGAAAACATTTGCGAATGCATTACTTTCCTAAATTCTGGTCATCATAAAAACAGATAAGGGGGGGGACTCGCATTGCAGACCATTAAAATCGCTTCGATTCAAGAAGCCTTATTTTATACCGAAGATTTAATCATGCGCGAACTTAATGTGGGCGAAGGCAAAGCCACCCTTCTCTATTTAGAAACGATGTGCGACCCAATCAAAATTGAAGCTAGCCTACTTAAGCAGTTACAGAGTGAATCCAAAGATGGGCACGCGATGCGTCTGGAAGAACTGCTCACCGCTACTAAAGTAAACCCTTGTCTCTCAATACAAGATGCTGTCGACGCTCTGCTTCAAGGCAGAGCTATTATTTATGATGAAGCAGCAGATCTCTGTTGCAGCTTTGATGTCAGCCAGCAAACCAAGCGCTCTCCCCAGGAACCCGAGAATGAACGGTCCTTAGCAGGCAATAGAGACGGTTTCGTTGAGCATTTGCAGACGAACTTGAATTTAATTCGCAACCACTTGTCCTGTAGTGAACTCAGAGTACGCTATTTCAAGCTAGGCAAAAAATCCATGCGTCTAATCGCTTTGGTATGGTTGGAAGGAACAGCCGAGGAGCGCATCGTAAAAGAAGTTGCTGACCGATTATCCTCACTGTCATCATCGCACGACTTGCATCCCGGTCTTATTCGGAAACAACTGCGAGAGAATAAGTATTCCATTTTTCCGCAAACCTTTAATACGGAACGCGTTGATTTCGCGGCGGCCCTACTGGCCCGGGGAAGAGTCAGCGTGCTTTGCGACCAAAGCAGTTCAAGCCTTATTCTACCAGCTTCCTTCTATACGTTTATGATGACAGTGGACGACCTGATACAAGGTACATACCCGTCGTTAATGATGAGGATGGTTAGAATAATTGGATTGCTATTTGGGCTAATTCTGCCGAGTCTTTATATCGCGATTGTCGGCTTCAATTATGAAGTCCTTCCGTTCAAAATGGTTTTTAGCATCAAGAGCTCCCTTGAAAACGTACCCTATTCCCCGGTATTCGAAACGTTACTCATGATATTCATTTTCCAGCTCCTTGCTGAAGCCACTCTACGTCTGCCCTCGACGCTTGCCCAGATGACGGGCATTGTCGGAGGCATCGTTATCAGTGAGTCACTCGTTAAAATCGGATTCGTGTCCAATATCCTGATCGTTGTCATCGCGATTACGACCATCGGGAAGTTTGTGATTCCTTCCATGGAGTTACGCTCTTCCATTACCATTATGCAGTTAATGCTTATTTTCGGGGCGACAATCCTGGGTTTTTACGGTATTGTGCTCGCACTTGTCGGATTCCTCATCCACTTTTTTGCCTTAGAGCCATTCGGCGTTCCGTACTGCTTACCGGTTAGGAGCTTCAAACGATGAAAAACGTAAAACTACCTATCGGCCCCATTCAGTTGTTCTGTCTGCTGTTCCAAGCGCAGTTCGGCCTTAGTTTCTTATCCCTCCCGCATTTGGTTGACGCCGATGCCGGATCGGATGGCTGGATTGCCTGCTTATTAGGTGGCCTATTGAATCTTATTCTACTGCTCGTGGTTTGGAAGCTTAGCGAGCAGGACAGGAGCAAAACCGTGTTGCAGATGGTACGGCGACGGCTCGGCCCGTACTTGGGAGGCTTTCTCATCGTGGTTTTTGCCGTCTATTCGTTTACCATATGCTATGAAAATCTCGCGAATTGGGTCTTTATATCCCATGTTTGGGCTTACGAGGGAACTCCTGCATGGATTCTGGCTTTGCTACTCGTTGGCGGATGCACCTATCTCGTTTCCAATCCGCCCCGTGTTTTGGCCCGCATAGCCGTGTTCGCCACAGCATTCGTCCCCTTGTTCATAGGGCTTATCTGTTATACGCTCAAGGATGCCAACTTACACAACGTGATGCCTCTATTTTCTTTCGGCCCTGTAAATATCGGCTACAGTACTTGGCAAAGTATGATGTCGTTTGTGGGCCTCGAAATTCTAATGGTTCTATCGCCTTGTTTTCAGATACCCTCTAAATCCGTCTTGCGCATTGCGATTTTCTGTAATTTCACAATCACCGCCATTTATATGCTCTGCGTATTCTCTGCGACGGCCATCTTGAGCTCCGAAATGATCAGTTTCATCCGCGAGCCGCTGCTGTTTATGTTCAAATCTATATCTTTCAAGATCATCGAGCGAATGGATCTGATCGTGCTGTCATGTTGGATCCTGTTTATGATCACTACATTATCTACCTATCTGTTATTGTTTGTGTCCTCGGTAACTGCTATCGCAACTCCTAAGAAGGGAATCCAAATTCCGACACTGCTCGTGAGCGCGCTTGTCTTGATCGGGCTTGGCCAATGGAAGCTGGATATCTCACAAATAACCCGCCTCCAAAATTTTATCTCCCTTTATGCGCCGGCTGCAGCTATCGGGATCCCGGCAACGATGCTGATAATGATCTACCTTAAAAGATGGCTATTAGGGGGAAAGGACTTCGAATATGAAGCCGGTCATAAGTAGCTTAATTCTGGTTCTCTTTATTCCATGGTTGACTGGGTGCTGGGACCAACGTGAATTGAAGGAAGTACGCATTGAGATGGCAGAAGGCTTCGACCTGCTTGAAAACGGCCGAATTCGGTTCACCATAACCATTCCGACCATTAAGTCACCAAGCATATCCCAATCCAGCATTATTGTGCCGGCCATCGGCGCTGAAGGAAGGACGATCAACGAAGCCTACTTGGAAATTAAGAAGGCCGTTTCCCAGGAGCTGGACTTCGGGAAAACACGCCTCATTCTCATCAACAAGCGATTCGCAGCCAAAGGCTTGTATCCTGCGCTGGAATCGTATTACCGAGAAGCCCATAGTCCGATCAATGTCAAGATGGCCATCGTGGATGATTCCGCAAGCGAGGTGCTACGGTTGAAAGTAGCGGATCGCTTGATGCTCAGCGATTATCTTTACGATTTGCTACAAAGTGGCGAAGAGAACGGTCTGATTCCGAAAGTCTCTCCTTATTTATTTTATTCGATGTTTTCGGATCACGGTATCGACGCTACGATTCCGATCGTCAATCCAATGGGCACCGATCGGGTTAAAATAACGGGACTCGCGCTATTCCACGACAAGCGGATGACCGGCGAGCTGGACAGTAAAGCATCCATGCACTTGATCATGCTTTCAAAATTCAAACCTGAGTACTTTACCATCACCGAGCATGTCACCCCCCTAAACACGGATGTTTCGCTGTTCATGAACCGAGGCGACCGTAACATAGACGTCACGACTGACAAGGGCTCCGTCAAGGCCGTCATAAGCGCCGACTTTGATTGTAATTTGGTAGAAGTGCCCTTAAATATTCACGTCGATGAAGAAATGCTGAAGGAGATCGGCTTGAAATTGGAGCAAAAGTTGAACGAACAGGCGAAGAAAGTCATTAAGGAGATGCAGAAAGCCAATTGCGACGCCTTCGGCATAGGGTTGCAAATAAAAGCTCATCATAACAGCTATTGGAAAACGATCCAATGGGATAAGGTCTATCCCGAAATATCCATTGAACCCAAAATCACCATAAACATCGTCAAAAGAGGCATTTTGGAGTAGCGTTTTTTTCAACCTGCAGGGATTAATAGGCCAATAGGTATGATGCTTTATGCAATAAGCGATTTAATGGAAAGATTCACCACTTCGTAATTTCAACTTTGGAAATTGGGATGAAAGAGAAAGTGGTCAACCAGAAAAAACTGGCTGACCTCTATACGAACGGGCAGTTTAACGCAACAAAATATTACCAGAGATCCGTCTAATAAAGTGGGTAGGATAAAGACTTTTTGTTTGCCAGATCACGAGGGCACGATGTAGTAAGTATGATCGCGAAGCAAGTAAAGGATCAACGAAAGAATGTATGGGGTGACACACACATTGGAATGATCTTGGCAATTCACTGGTATCTCTGATATACCCTAGGTGAAAAATGGGATATTATCGCTTTCAGCAATCTGAAGAGAGCGACGGAAACCATGAAATTGTACGTTCATCAATGGGTACCACCGAAGAAGAACTGCGAAGCGGATTGTGCGGTTTCGGGATGGGCGAATTCATGAAGATGTGTCGTGAGTTTTGTAACTTGCAGCAGTGAGTGGACGAACGTCATTGCAACGAGACACTAAGCCTATAATTATCAATCAAATATTTGGCATGTAGAAGACCGGACTCCTTGGAATATAAGGGGTGCCGGTTTTATAATTTTATTTTCACACTGTTGATTTTATCTACAATTCATTTGAAACAAGAATCTTGTTCTTCTTATTTGGTAGCTGCTACTGTATAATATTTATACAATCGAATGGCAGGTGAGAATGTTGAACTTAAGCCCTAAAGTATTGCTGCAGCAAAGCCAAAGCATTACAATAAGCCCGAAAATCTTACAATCGATTCATGTTTTGCAGTTATCTTCAGTCGATTTAGTAAGTTATTTGCAGGAGCAATCGTCTGAAAACCCTTTGCTAGAAGTTATATGGACCGAGAACATGAGTAGCCGGAGAACAAAAAACAAGTTAAATAGGGTATCCTCGAACACTGTAGTTTCTTTGTTAGAGCTTACAGCGCACCTAGAGGATTCTCTGGAAATGATGCTTTTAAGCCAGCTTCGCCTGGGCAATCATTCTGATCGTCAATACAAAATCGCGAAATTTTTAGCTGGAAGCTTAAATGAAAATGGTTATTTAACAATTACACTTAAGGAAGCAGCGCAATGCCTGTATGTTTCGGAGGAAGAAGTAATAGAAGCCTTGGACAAAGTTCAAGCACTGGAACCGGCAGGGGTTGCAGCAAGAACATTTCAAGAATGTTTGGAAATTCAAATTCGGCGGGATGAAAACGCAGATCCCTATGCCGAAAAGTTAGTAAGCTGCTATTTATATGAATTAGGCGCCGGAAAATGGAAGTATTTGGATCGTGAATTGAATATTCCTTTAGATAAGGTAAAGCAATCTCTCGCTTATATCCGCACTTTGAATCCCAAACCAGGCCTTGCCTTCAAGCACCATCAGCAATTGGATATAAAACCGGACGCTGTGATTAAAAAAATTGAATCGTTATATTGTCATTTTAAATCATGCCGGAATGCCGAATGTCTCTTTAAATAAACAAGTCCAGCAGCTCATTTCTGAAAGCGGTTCCAAAGAAGCTGAAGATTATATGAAGAAGCATGTTCAAACAGCAATGGGTTTAATCCAAAGCTTGGAGGATAGGCAGCATACACTTTTTAGAGTAATGGAAGCGATTACTGAAGAGCAGATGATGTTTTTGGATAGAGGGTTGTTCTTTTTGAAGCCATTGAATTTGAAAACGATAGCAGAGAGGCTGCAACTCCACGAATCTACCGTAAGTCGGGCCATTCAGAATAAAGTAGTGCAGACGCCGCAAGGTATATATGAATTAAAATTTTTCTTTGCAAAAGGTCCTTCAACGACGGAGGGAGAAGCAGCTTCCGCTGAACAGATTAAATGTCGGATTCAAGAACTAATCGATGGTGAGAATAAAAGCAAACCATTATCCGACCAGCAGCTTACTGAAATTATGAACAAGGAAAACCTTCAAATTTCCCGCAGAACGGTAATGAAGTATAGGGAAGAAATGAATATTTTATCTTCGCGGTTGCGAGGATGAGCTAACATAAGTAGTTTGGAGGAAAATAAAGATGTCTTATTCATTTGGAATACTAACCGTAGATGACGAAGAAAATCTGTGCCGTATTATTTCCCATAAGTTGAAAAAGTCAGGTTTTCGAACGTTTCATGCATTAACAGGAGAAGCCGCATTGCATACGATTACGGAGAAGGATATTGATGTTATTATTCTGGACTACATGCTTCCCGACCTGACTGGACTTGAGTTGCTGCAAAAGATAAAGACTGATTTCCCACACATCGAAGTGATCATGCTTACTGCATACGGAAATGTGGAAAACGCAGTCAAAGCCATGAGAATGGGTGCATTTGATTATTTGAATAAGCCGAGTGAGCTTGAATTAATTAAAGAAGTAGTTGTGAAGGCTTGTGAAAGTAAGCGGCTTCAACTTGAAAATCAGGTGTTAAAGGAACAACTAGCATCAACGAGCGATCATGAGGAACTAGTGTTTCAAAGCACAAAAATGATAGAAATCCGCGAGCTTTTCCATAAAGTCAAGGAGACCGATGCTTCCATCTTAATATTAGGGGAAAGCGGAGTAGGAAAAACCGCTCTCTCTAAGTGGGTTCATAAGCACAGCAATCGCAGAGACAATCCATTTGTATCCATCAATTGTGCAGCTATTCCAGATTCTCTATTGGAAAGTGAGTTATTCGGTTATCAGAAGGGTGCTTTTACTGGAGCAACAGAGACAAGAGCAGGAAAATTCGAAGCGGCCGACAGCGGAACCATTTTTCTCGATGAAATTGGCGAGATGCCGCTTGCTATGCAAGCTAAGCTGCTCCATATCATTGAGGAAAAGAAGTTCATGAAGCTTGGGAGCAATTCTTACCGCAGTGTAGATGTAAGAATTATTACTGCGACGAATAAAGACATTAAAAGACTGGTGAAAGAAGGGAAATTCCGTCATGATTTGTATTATCGTTTGAACTTGGTTGAGATTGAAATTCCTCCTCTAAGAGAGCGGAAAGAAGATATTCCTCAAATGATCGCCAACTACATTCGTAAACTAAATTATAAATATAACAAGCAAATCATTTTATCCGATGAAACGGTTGCGAAGCTCACCTCTCACGATTGGCCCGGTAATATCAGGGAGTTGCTGAACATGCTGGAAAGATTGCACATCGTACATTCAAAGGGTGTCATTCATATTCAGGACCTATCAGAGGAAATATTTAGATCTCAGCAACAAGAACAAGAACAAGAATCTAAAGGAACGAGTAAAAAAAGTGCCGGACAGCTGAGTTTGCAAAAGGTGCTGGAAGAAGTAGAGGAAGACCTTATCACTCGGGCACTTGAGGAAGTTGGAGGAAATCAGACCAGAGCAGCAGATCTGTTAGGTATTTCAAGGCACACACTTATCTACAAAATGAAAAAAATAAAATAAGGATGGGCAGATACTATGGCATCGAAGTTTTATAATCATCCGATCGCATCCATCACCAGCAGTATTAAGATGAAATATCTGATGATCTATTCTGTCATTATTATTGTTCCAGTTCTCCTTATCTACACGATTATTCTTGACTATACCCATAGGGTTGTTGAAGAGGATATTGTTAGAAAAAATATGCTAAGTGCGGATGCTTTGGTGAAGCGGTTCAATACTGAAATCTCAGATGCGGTTCTACAAGTGCAATTGATCGCAGAGGTGGATGAAGGCAACAAGCTCAATACTCAAAGAATGTATGAACGCGCCAAGCAAACCATAGCAAGCAGCTCGATGATTCAGTCAATCACAATGGTTGATGCTCAAAAGCAAATGCTATTTGAGGCGCCTTTTGCCTTGCATACGCTAATGACGACCTATAATTTCCCTAACTTCGATATTGTTCGTTGGAGCAGAAATTATGCGGTTTCCGATGTACACCAGAACCCTCGCGGAGAGCGGGTCGTAAGTATATCGATCCCGGTTATGGGCATAAATGAACAGTTTATAGGCGTTATGGTTGCAGAGCTAAGCCGTGACCATCTTTCGGAAATATTAAGTGTAAGCAGTATACCCAACAATGGATTTAGTTTTCTGGTGGACAGTAATGGTGAGGTTATTGCAGCTACAATTGTTTCTGAAATGGGCATAAATACGTCTACCCACCCGGCTACAATGGAGTTGTCTCGTTATACCTCAGGCTCGATGAAAGGCAACTATCATAACGAGCCGAGTATTATGGCTTACAAAACGATGTGGGATGGTTGGGGGCTTGTCCTCGGTGTGCCGGATCAATATGCCTTTAAACCTTTGACTGATCTGACAAGGGCAATAACAGGAACTTTTATTTGTATTCTATTGTTAACATTTCTATTTATCGGAATCGGTGTACAAAAAATTTTGCAACCTATCGTGAAGTTGACCCAATTTGCCAGAAGTATCGAACGCAACGACCCACTCGCAATTAAACCCAAAGTATCGAGCCAATCCAAGGATGAAATTGGTATTTTGTGGAAAACTATGATTGCAACGGCGTTAAGCTTACGTGAGAAGCAGAAAATGGTCGAGGATAATGAACGATATTTGCGCGATGTGATTGAAGGCATTCCTTATGCCATATTGACTGTAGATAATGAAGGCATAATTACGCATATAAACAGGCAGTTTGAACAAATCACAGGGTATTCTAGAAATGACATCATGGGAAAACTTTTATCTGAAATTCCGATAAAGAACAAGGATGCCGACTTTGTTTTATTGAATACATTAAATTCTGACCGCATTGGAGAGGAAGCGGAAAGCTACATTATGAACGCCAATGGACAAAAGCATGTTGTAAAGATAGCGACTTCAAAACTATATAATATTCAAGAAGGGAATATTGGCAGCATAGCTGTATTACAGGATATTACCCAATTGAAACTCCTTGAAGAACATGCTAAGCAAAGCGAGAAACTTGCCTTAATCGGACAAATCAGTACAGGTATAGCTCATGAAATCAAAAATCCGCTGGCCATTCTTTCCGGTGCATCTGAGCTGCTAAAAGAAGAGGTCGATTCCGAACCTAGGGGAGAAAGTATAAATGAATTGGTGAACGACATTTATCGTGTGGTTAGACGTATGAATGGTATTGTCACTCAATTTCTATCTTTTTCCAAGATGAATAATGAAAAAGACGAGACAATCCGGATGGACAAGCTGCTGGATGAGGCGCTGCAATTATTGAGAATTAAGCTGCGGGATGCCAAAATCAACACAATGAAAGATTATCCGCCTCAGCAGACTACGATGATTGGAAAATATAACAAATTAATGCAAGTATTTTTAAATTTGATCATCAATAGTATTGAAGCGATGCCTAATGGAGGAACATTAAGCATTCGGACATTGGAGAGCACAGAGAATGAAAACAGGCTCTTCGTTGTCGAAGTGAAAGATACCGGTGCTGGTATTTCCGACCAATCGATGGAATGGCTGTTTAACCCCTTCTTCACAACAAAACAGGAGGGTTCTGGATTGGGGCTCACTATTGCTAGAGATATCGTTATGGAACACGGCGGGGAGCTTCAAATTCAAAGTTGTGTGAATGAGGGAACTACGATGAGGTGTAAATTTCCCATAAATGAGAGGGAGAGATAGGATGAAAATGAAGTCAGCAACTATCATAACTCTGTTGATTGTTCTATCTCTGTCTGCTGCTCTATTGATTGCGTATACGTTTAGCGTGAGGAAGAAAGATAAAGCTAGCATCGCTGAAAATCTGTCCTCAAGCATGAAGCCAGTCATTACCATTGGTTCCAAATCCTTCACAGAGCAATACCTGCTAACGAAAATGACCGGTATTTTACTAAGAGAAAACGGGTTTGCCGTAAAGGAAATTATTTTTAAAGGAAGTACCAGTATCCGTTCCGCCATTGAAGCCGGAGTAATTGACCAATATTGGGATTATCCAAATACGGCGATACCTTTTTATCATCATAAATCTGTCATTATCGATGCCAACGAGGCGTTTCGGACGATCGCTGAGGACGATAAGAAGATCGGATTGCATTGGCTGCCCATGACCACCGAAATTAACAATACCTGGACGTTGCTGATCAAGAAAGATCTGAAGGAGCAGTATGGCATCAAGACAATTAGCGACTTAAGCAAATATGCTAAGGAACAAAAGCCACTCAATATTGCTACCAACAGTGAATTTCTAATTCGTGGTGACGGCATGGAACAATTTCAAAAGGTATATAGTTTGGATATTCCACGTGAGAATATTATCGTTTCGGATACGAAGCTATTCGCGCAGGCTGTAAAAGAATCCCGCGTCCAAGCTGCAGTCGGCTTCGCCTCGGATGGCCGGATCAAAGCTTATGACTTGGTCGAGCTAGAGGATGATCGCCATTTCTTTCCTCCGTATAATCCGGCACCGGTTGTTACTGCTCGAACTTTAAATCAGCATTCGCAGGTGGAGTCGTTATTAACAGGTCTCTCACAAAAAATAGATCATGACAAGTTTATGTCGTTTCTTTACAAGGCAGATGTTCTGCATGAGGATGTAACCGAACTAGCTAGACAATACTTAATCGATTCAGGATTAATTAAGAAAAAGTAAAAAAAACATACAGTGTGTAAAAACTCTACAATATAATTGTAGAGTTTTTACACACATTAAAATACGGCTCTTGAAAAGAGCCGTATTTTTGTATGCAAACAATTGGCACGGTTTTTGCTGTATATATAATGAGTAATAAATAAAAAAACTTCAAGGGGGGGATCCAATGATCCGGTTTGAAAGCGTTAGCAAAGATTATGCAGAAGTGCAGACGTTGGTCGATATTAGCTTTGAAGTTCAGAATGGCGAAATCGTTTCCTTAATCGGACCGAGCGGATGTGGCAAGACAACGACGTTGCGTATGGTCAACCGACTGATCGATCCATCATCTGGAAAAATTTTTGTCCAGGATGAAGACATTTCGAAATTAAACGCGGTGGAACTCAGGCGCAATATTGGTTATGTCATTCAGCAAGTCGGTCTGCTGCCGCATATGACGATTGGCAAAAATATTGGACTAGTACCAAAGTTGAAAGGGTGGAAAGAGAAGGACTATTCACAACGAATCGATGATTTGCTTGATATGGTTGGACTTGATCCGAAAGTATTCCGAAATCGTTATCCGTCTGAGTTAAGCGGAGGACAACAGCAACGAATTGGAGTCATTCGAGCGTTGGCCGCAGAACCGCCTATTGTGCTAATGGATGAGCCGTTTAGCGCACTCGATCCTATCAGTCGAGAACAACTACAAGATGAGCTTAGCAAACTGCAGAAGGAAATTAATAAAACAATTTTATTTGTCACACACGATATGGACGAGGCCTTAAAAATCTCCGATCGTATCGCAATTATGAATAAAGGGAGTATTGTACAGCTGGACACGCCAAAAAATATATTGGGCCGACCAGCGAATCGCTTCGTTAGCGAGTTTATCGGCGAGAAGCGACTGAATGTACCTCGTGTTGACTCAAAAGCGACGATTGCTCAGTTCATGATTCGATCGAAAGCGAAATTGCGACGTGAGCATACAATCAGAGATGCTATTGAAGTTTCGCGTAAAGTCAATGAAGAAGCGTTTATTGTATCGGATCGTGACGGAAGGCTTTACGGCATGGTGACGTTGGAAGCGCTTCAACATCCATTGAATAGGGCAGACGATAGAGTGGATTCGCTTACTGTTACACATGCTCCTATGCTTGAGTCTGATGAATGCTGGGAAAAGGCAGCAGCCCGGATGCTCGAGTATAAAGTTAACGCACTTCCTATTGCTATAAGTGGGGAAGTCGTTGGATACGTAACTAAGGAAAGTATTCTCTGCGGCCTATCGGGAGTAGATATGAGGATTAGTTAAGAAAGGAGGTTTGGTTTCTGATGGACAAATCGACAAATGCTTTGGACTTATTCTTAAACACCTTTATTACGAACAAAAGCATCATTCTTACTGCATTATGGCAGCACATTTACATTTCGCTAACAGCATTGATGATTTCACTTATCATTTCCATTCCGCTTGGTATTTTTTTAACGAGAAGGAAAAATATCGCGGGGGTTGCTATTGGAATTACCGGTGTATTTCAAACAATTCCAAGTATTGCTTTATTCGGTTTCATGCTTCCTTTCGTCGGTATTGGCGTTAAGCCGACCCTTATAGCATTAGTTCTTTATTCTCTTTTACCAATTGTACGCAATGTTTATACCGGTATTCTTGAGGTGAATCAGTCTGTTGTAGATGCGGGGCGAGGGATGGGTATGACGAATTGGCAAATTCTTTGGAATATTGAATTGCCACTCGCTTTACCTGTTTTAATGGCTGGAGTACGCACAGCGGCTGTTTTGACGATTGGGGTAACGACAATTGCAGCATTTATTGGCGCTGGAGGCCTCGGCGAAATCGTTTTTAGAGGTGTGGCACTTATGCGAACAGAGCTGATTATTGCAGGTGGTCTGCCTGCGGCGCTGCTGGCTGTTATAACAGAATTTTTGTTGAAGCGTTTGGAGATCAAGGTAACGCCTAACAAACAATCTAACCCCCAAAAATCAAAGCGTTTGAAAAAGAAAGTGGAAAGAATCGCTAGAGTATAAAAATATGAGGAGGATACGACAAATGAAAAAAATGAAATGGTTAGCCGTAGCAATGTCCTTGGTCGTCTTATTACTCTCTGCATGCGGAAGCAAAGCGGTGCCGGCAGCAGGTACTGCTCAACCATCTTCGGCTCCGGACAAGGCGGCTCTAGACAAAAAGAAAATCAAGATGGTTGTAGGCGGAAAAGGGTTTTCAGAACAATACTTGCTAGCTCAACTAGTCGGCCAATTGATGCAGAAAAATACTGATTATGATGTCTCTATCAATGAATCAGGTTTTGCCGCATCCTCCTTTATTAATCAGGCTATGAAAGATGGTAAGGTCGATGTATTCGTCGATTATACAGGAACCGGTTTTCTTAATGTTTTGAAAAGTAAACTTGCGCCCGATGATACGAAGGAAACCGTATATAAGAAAGTCAAAGAAGGTTATGAGAAGGAATTCGGCTTCACATGGCTTGAGCCCCTTGGATTTACGAACACGTACACCATTCTGTTAAGAGAAGAAAAAATGAAAGAATTAAATATTTCGACTTTCTCTGACCTTGTCAAACATGCGCCTAATTTGGTGCTCGGTATCGACAATACATTCTATGATCGGCAGGATGGACTCAAGGGCTTATCGGAGAAATACGGATATAAATTTAAAGATGTTAAGCAAATGGAAATTCCGCTAGCCTTTCCGGCACTTGCTGAGAAAAAAATCGATGTTCTTGTAGCTTATTCCACAGACGGGCGTATACCAGCATTGAAATTGGCAGCGTTAAAAGACGATAAAAATTACTTCCCGCCCTATTATGCTGCACCTATTGTCACCTTGGATTTCGCAAAAAAATATCCTGATGCCGTTCAAGTGATCAACAAGTTAGCTGGAAAAGTAAATGATCAGACGATGTCTAAGCTGAATGCGAAAGCTGACGTAGAAAAAAGAACACCTGCTGATGTTGCAAAGGAATTTTTGACTGAAAACGGTTTGATTCCAAAAAAATAGCTGTCCAATTGCCGTGCTAATAAGGAGATGAGTTGCCTTGTGGACGTTAGTTGCCATATTTTTCATACAAGTCATTTATGTCTCCAGTTTGACCACCAGAATGATTTTAACTATAAGGGGCTACCGTTATTTTGCGGCTTTATTAAGTATGGTCGATATTATGGTTTATACAATCGGTTTGAAAATTGTACTTGATAATTTAAGCAAACCTATCAGTCTAGTCGTTTATTGTGTGAGCTATGGAATCGGCATTCTCGTTGGCATGAAGCTTGAAGAGAAACTGGCGCTCGGCTACATTAATGTGCAAGTAATTCCGAGCAGCCGTGAGATTTCGTTATCTTCGATTCTGCGTGGGAAAGGCTATGGCATTACGCAGTGGATGGGAGAGGGAATGGACGGCGAACGTGTTTTGCTGTCGATTACGATGCAAAGGCGAAACCAGAGTCAACTGCTTCAGGAGATTGAGAAAGTCGATCCGCATGCCTTTGTGGTCACTCATGACATCAAACAATATCGTGGCGGTTTTTTTGCCGGACAATTAGGAGGAAATAAAAAATGAAAATAACATCGATTGACATTAAACATTACCGAATTCCGCTTGATCCTCCATTTAGAGCATCTTGGGATCCTAAACCGCGTACTCAGTTCGGCTCCACGGTTGTTTCCGTTCATACGGATGAAGGTATCACGGGTGTTGCGTCTGGGGATTTAATGGTCGGTTTCGCCGGGCATGAAAATTTGTTTATCGGGCAAGATCCATTCCAAATCGAAAGGCATTCACAAATCATTGATAATATCGATTTGCATTACGGCCGAAACTGGCCGCTTGACCTCGCTTTATGGGACCTTATGGGCAAAGCGACCGGCCAGCCCATCTATAAACTGTTGGGGGGCCGTCAAGATAAGATGCTCGCTTATGCGTCTACGGGTGAAATGCTTGCTCCTGAAGTCCGTGCTGAACGAGCAATCGGCTTGGTGGAAGAAGGATTTAAAGCGATGAAAATTCGCTTTCATAATGCAAACCCTAGAGATGATATTAAGATCGTGGAAGCCGTTCGCAAGGCTGTTGGCAACAAGCTGGAAATTATGGTTGACGCCAATCAAGGCTGGAAGATGCCTTGGGATGTCGAAAGAACGTGGGATTTAAAGCAAGCCTACCAAGTAGCCAAGGAACTCGAAAACCTCGGTGTCCTTTGGTTGGAGGAGCCTTTGCCGTGTCATGATTTTATAGGAATGGCACAACTTCGTCAAATGGTTGGTATTCGCATTGCCGGAGGCGAAATGAACCGGAATTGGTACGATTTTAGGGAAATGATACGGCATGGTTCATTGGATGTCTACCAACCCGATGTAGCTTTGACAGGCGGATTCACACAAATTAAGAAAGTAGCCGAGATGGCGCAGGCCAACGGGCACTGGTTTACGCCTCACAGCTGGAGCAACGGTGTGGGCATGCTTGCCAACCTGCAACTTACTTGCGCGATCAGTACATGTCCTTATTTCGAGGTACCTTATGATCCACCGACTTGGACACCAGAGCGCCGGGATTTCATTCAAGCTGACAAGATGAGGGTCGATAAGGATGGTTACATCTCTGCACCAGATAAGCCGGGATTAGGATTCGAATTGGATACAGAAATGTTAGCCAAATATGAGATCAATCAAGTTCACATGTGGTAGACAACTATGGAGAAGATGCGGACAGAAGAGGATTTTTTAGGAAAAGTGTCAGTTCCGGCAGAAGCCTTATATGGTATTTATACCGTAAGAACAGTTCGTAATTTATCTTTTTCGGGGCGGGTATTGGGTGCCTATCCGGCCTATATTCGTTCACTCGCATTCGTGAAAAAGGCAGCTGCAAAAGCAAATTATGAAGCCAGAGTAGTTGACGAGCGAATATGTGAAGCCATTGAAGCGGCGTGCCACCAAATCATTTCAGGAGAGTATGAGGATCAGTTTCCTGTTGATATTTTGTGCGGTGGCGGTGGCACCGGAATTAACATGAATATGAACGAAGTGATTGCAAATGTCAGCAATGAGCAGCTCGGCGGGAAGCGGGGTGTTTACGACCTCGTTCATCCGGTTGACCACGTCAGCGCCTCACAATCTTCAACCGATGTGTGTCATACGGCCATGCGCATGACGATTTTAGAGCTATGGAAGAAATTGAACGGATCGTTAAACAAGCTAGTTTGTTCCTTGGATCAAAAGGCTGTCGAGTTTATGCCGATCCGGACGATCGCCCGCACCTGTTTTCAAGATGCAACAACGATTTCAATGGGTAACCAGTTCAGTGGCTATTCAGCTGTCATTGAACGGCGAAGGAAAGAAATCGACCGAGCGGCCGACAGGTTAAACATGATTAACTTGGGTGCAACTGTTGTCGGTACTGGCATTAGCGCACCTGAAGCATACCGGAAGGTTGTCGTCGATAAGCTGCGAGAAGTTACGGGTTCCTCCGATTTGCGCTTGCGCGATAATTTGTTTGATGCCGCTCAAAACTTAGATGATCTGGCGGAAGTGTCTTCTCGGCTCGCGTTAATGGCATCGACGCTAAGCAAAATCGCACATGATTTCCGCATGCTCTCCTCAGGACCGGAAGCTGGGTTTGCAGAGCTGCAATTGCCCGCTGTGCAGCCGGGGTCATCATTCTTCCCAGGGAAAATCAATCCGGTTGTCCCAGAGACGATGATTCATTGTTGTTTTCAGATGATCGGCTTCGACCGAACCGTACAAGCGGCATACGAGCATGGCGAATTAAACTTGAACGTATGGGAGGGGCTTGCCGCTTGGAACATTTACGAATCGATGCGCATGTGTTCGGAAGCGGTCGACCATTTCGCTTCGGACTGTGTCAACGGAATCACTGTGAATGAAGAGCGCTGTAGGCAATATGCGGAAAGTACAATCCCGTTTGTTCTTGAGCTAAAAGTAAAAGAAGGATATTCGACCGTTTCAAACATGCTTAAGGAAGCGGGAAAAAAAGGTATCAGTATCAAGGAGCTAGTCCAACAAGGAGGAGAGTAAGGGTGGAAAATCCAAAACTGGAATGGGCCAAAGAATGGCTAAAAACTACGAAGCAGCTCTATATCAACGGTAAATGGGAAGATAGCTCGAGCAATCGTCTAATCGAATCGATAAACCCTGCAACGGGTCAGATGCTCGGTAATATTCAAGAAGCGACGAGAGATGACGTTGATCAAGCTGTAGCAGCCGCTCAGAACGCTTTTAAAAGAGGTCCATGGCCGTCTATGGGACGCAAGGAACGAGCCAATGTCATGCGCCGAATTGCTGAAGTTATTCGTATGCATCGTGCAGAACTAGCGACACTTGAAGCTCTTGATAATGGAAAATTATACAAGGAAGCTTATTACGACGATTTGGGAGAATCGGCTGATATTTTTGAATACTACGCAGGTTGGACAGATAAAATACACGGTGAAACGATGCCGGTTGAAGGAGACTTTTTAAACTACACGCTGCGTGTGCCATTTGGCGTGTGCGGTCAGATTGTTCCATGGAATTATCCGATGCTGATGTCTACTTGGAAGCTGGCCCCGGCACTTGCCACGGGTAATACCGTTGTACTTAAACCATCAAGTGCAACGCCGTTTTCCGTCGTTCGATTATTCGAAATATTACACGATGAACAAGTGCTGCCACCCGGCGTAATTAACTTGATTTTGGGAAGCGGAAAAACAGGCTCCTATATTTCCAGTCATTTAGGGGTCAACAAAGTATCCTTTACAGGCAGTACAGCCGTCGGCAAACAGCTTGTTCACGATTCAGCAGACTCGAACTTGAAGACAGTAACGCTTGAACTTGGCGGCAAATCGCCAAACATCATTTTCAATGATCCACCAGATGTGGAGTATGCGATTGAACGTTCGTTTACTGGACTATTTACCCACAAGGGTGAAAAATGCTCCTCACCGACTCGCCTTTTCGTTCATAGGACCTTATACGATTATACAGTTACGCGCCTTGCTGAGTTTGCGGATCGTTATGTACTTGGAGATCCGTTTGATCCGAGGAGTGATCAAGGAGCACAATGTACGAAATCGCACATGGAGAAAATTTTGGAGTATATCGAAATCGGAAAAGCCGAAGGCGCACGTGTCGCAGCCGGAGGTGGGCGGGATATGACTGGTTCGAACGCAAACGGCTATTTCGTTAGACCTACGATTTTAGCAGATGTGACAAACAACATGAGAGTTGCACAAGAAGAAATTTTTGGTCCTGTGCTTGTTGTGATCCCATTCGACAATGATGAGGAAGTCATTGAGATGGCTAACGATACCATTTACGGTTTGGCCGCAGGGCTGTGGACGAAAGACATCACTCGCGCTCATCGGATCGCAGCACGGCTAGATGCAGGTGCAGTCTTTATCAACAAATACGGCTGTTACGATTTGGCTAGTCCGTTCGGCGGATTTAAAGAAAGCGGTTGGGGTAAAGAATGCGGCATTCAATCGCTTGATTCGTATACGAAAGTAAAATCGATCTGGGTCAACTTAAACTAAATGAATGATGGAGAGTGTAACATGAAAGTTAAGGCAGCGATACGCACAGAACTCGGTAAACCACTTGTCATTGATTATGTTGATTTGGCTCCTCCTAAAGCGAATGAAGTGTTGGTCAAAATCGGCGCCTCCGGTGTGTGTCATAGTGATTTGAACAGTTTGAACGATCCAACACTTCGCTTACCGAACATTCTTGGGCACGAAGGATCGGGCATCGTCGTTGAAATTGGTGCCAATGTAAAAAGTGTGAAAGTGGGAGATAAAGTCGCATTAAGCTGGATTCCGTATTGCGGCGTATGTTTGTTTTGTAAGAACGGCCAGGTCCATTTATGCGAAACAGCGTTCGGGCCTATATTCGACGGCACCTTGCTTGACGGTACATCACGGTTAAGTAAAGACGGCGAGACGGTTTATCACGATTCGGTCTTGTCTACTTTTGCTGAATATGCCGTTGTATCAGAAATGTCCTGTGTGAAAATTCCAGACCAAATGCCATTTGCACAAGCAGCTTTGCTTGGATGCGGTGTCGCAACCGGATATGGTGCAGCCGTATATGCAGCGGGGGTAACAGCGGGGTCTTCCGCAGCCGTCTTCGGTATCGGCGGTGTTGGTGTCAATGCGATTCAAGGGGCTCGAATCGTCGGAGCGTCGAAGATTATAGCCTGTGACCTCAAAGATCAGAACCTAGAGATTGCCAGAAAGTACGGTGCAACGCATACAATTAATGTCGGTAAAGAGGATGTCGTTGAAGCGTTAAAAGAATTAACAGGCGGCTATGGGGTCGATTTCGCGATTGATGCGACGGGTAACACGAACGCCACCGTTAACGCTTGGCTTGGGACGCGTAGGGGGGGAACTACAGTTGCTGTCGGATGGTTCAACCCGAATAAAGAATTGAATATTCCTGCAAAAGCGTTTCATCGTCAAGCCAAAACACTCAAGGGCAGTCTTTACGGGAATATTAACCCACTGAGAGATATAGCGATTTTGGCGCAGCTTTATTTAGACGGTAAGCTCCTGCTTGATGAACTCATATTGGAGAAAATTAGTCTTGATGAAATCAATAATGCGCTAGACTCTTTCCATGATTGCAATTGTGTAAATGTAGGCCGTTCTGTTGTCATGTTTGAATAAGTGTATGATGAGAAGCTGCTCCGAAAGGGCGGCTCCTCTTTTTTTTCTTTAATTGTGTATTTGCTTCGAAAAGGAGGTAGGCGTGTGAAAGAAACAGTATGTATTACGGGCGCAAGTAGAGGTCTTGGCTATGAGCTGACTAAACTATTTTACGCGCATCATTATCGTGTGTTTCCATTGGTAAGATCGAACACTGCGGCTGAAAATCTTCTCAACGAAATGCCAAATTGCCATCCAATTATCGCTGATGTTGCTAAGGATACATGTACCGACATTTTGAAATCAGCTTTAAGCGCCCATACGGATGTTCTGGATATTTTGATCAACAATGCAGGGATACCTGGAATTGCTTACCAAATTACAACGGTCACGACGCATGAAACGGGTGCGTTATTTAATGTACATAGCTTAGGCGTCATTCGTACGGTACAGGCTGCACTCAGCTTTCTCGAAAGATCAGCTAAACCAAGAATTATTAATGTTTCGTCTAGACTAGCCTCTTTGACAAAGACAGCATCGGGAGAGTTCAATGAAGGCAGGTTTAGCTATTCCTATAGAATGGCCAAAGCCGCACAAAATATGTTGACTCTCTGTTTGGATCAAGAGCTAAGGAGCAAGGGCATTCATGTGAGCTCGGTTCATCCTGGAAAAATCAATACAAATTGCGCATCCTATGATGCCAATTTGGAGCCAAATGAAGCAGCAAAAAAAGTTTTTGATTGGTGCAATACGGCCGGTTTTCATAATTCAGGTCATTTTGTAGAGCCTGGGACGGGGGAGTTACCTTGGTAATCTTATCATTTCAATCTCGGATTGCTGTCATCAGGCAAGACTGTGGATACACATTTGGACAATATATGCGTTTTCTTCTGTTCCCGTAATCTAATTTCATTTGATTCAACACACGTTATCCCGGACTTTCGACGAAGAGGAACAGATCCGCTAACATCAAGGTCGTCTCAACGACCCCAAGGCTCTATGGAGTCTTGGGGTCTTTTGTATCCATATATTCCCTGAAGAGGGCATACAAGTTCTTGGTGAAATATCCAACAACGTAAAAAATGTTTATTATTTTTTTCTTCATGTGTTATTCTAGATAAATATAATTTTTGAGGTGAAGATAATGCAATTAACTGATGTCAAAAAGGTCCCTGCAACATTTTCAAGGACAAATCCGTTTCAAGCGAAGGTTCTCAAGAATGTAAATTTAAATGGAGCCGGTTCGAGAAAAGAAACTCGACATCTCGAGTTATCGTTAAAAGGATCGGGCCTTTCGTATCTCCCAGGCTATGCTCTTGGTATTTTCCCGCAAAATGATCCGAAACTAGTGGCTTCGCTTCTTGAGGAAATGAAGTGGGATGAAAAAACGATCGTTACAATTAATAAGGAAGGTGACACACTTCCATTGAAGGAAGCGTTAATCACTTACTTTGAAATTACGCTACTGTCGAAAAAGATTTTACAACAGGTCGTGGAATTCACAGAAAACGAAGAGCTACAAAAGCTTTTATTAGCTGAACATGCAAACCAACTGAAAGAATATACCAATGGGCGTGATTTGCTTGATATGTTACGCGATTTCGGTCCATGGAAAGCTTCAGCCCAAGTAATGGTGTCTCTATTAAGAAAAATGACACCACGTCTCTATTCAATTGCAAGCAGCATTGCCGCTCATCCTGAGGAAGTGCATCTAACCATCGGTGCTGTACGCTATATGGCTCACGGACGCGAACGGAATGGAGTTTGTTCTGTTTTAGTTGCAGATCGCCTTCAAGAAGGAGATACGCTTCCAGTATTTATTCAACCCAATAAACACTTCCATCTGCCAGAGTCACAAGATAAAGACATTATTATGGTTGGTCCAGGGACAGGCATTGCACCATTCCGTTCCTTTATCGAAGAACGTGCAGTGAATAAAGCAACAGGCAGATCATGGCTATTTTTTGGAGACCAGCATTCAGCGACGGATTTCCTTTATCAGGACGAGTTGGAGAAATATCAAAAAGATGGGGTCTTGACAAAAGTAGAGGTTGCGTTCTCTCGTGATACGGTTCAAAAAGCTTATGTGCAACATAAAATGCTTGACAACAGCAAAGAATTGTTCGAATGGCTAGATGATGGAGCATACTTCTACGTTTGTGGAGATAAGCAAAACATGGCGAAGGATGTCCACAACGCACTTATTGATGTAATTGAAAAAGAAGGCATGATGACCCGTGAAGCAGCCGAAGCGTATCTAAACGATATGCAAGAGCAAGGGCGTTACCAACGTGATGTGTATTAAAATCTATGGTTGTTAGTGGCACTGCCGCATTATTTTCAAAAAGAGTGACTCTATTCCGCAATTAGCGGTCAATTGGAGCCACTCTTTTTTTAGTTGTAACCCCAATTTCAGTGTATTTGCTATCCATCTGAGATTCTTTTTTGCATGCTTGCCTTTGACGGAGGATAGCCTTTAATGGATCTGAATACATTGCTGAAATAGCTGATGTCTTTGTACCCGCAGCGTTCCGCCACTTCTGAGACGGAAAACCCGCCGCCGGACAGCATCATTTCCGCGTTGTTGACCCGAATGATATTGATGAAATGCTTGACGCTGAAGCTCGTGTTTGTTTTGAAGAGCTTGCCGAGATACACAGGGTGCAGATTGACTACCTTGGCGACGGTCGCCAAATCCAGCTCATTCGAGTAGTGGTCGATGATGAACTCCTTGACCTTGTCGATCCGGATATCGGAATGAGATGTCGGGGAATGGTGAAAGGAAATCGCCAGCAACCGGTGGAGAATCAAATGAAAGATACCCCTCGCAAACATCCGATATCCGGGCTGCATGCCACTCCAAACGCGATTAAATTCAAGGATGTAGTTTAAGATTTCACTAGAGATTCGATTTTTGGTTACGGTTTCGAATGGAAATCGGATTTTACCAGAGGGCTGCAACAGAGTAAAGTTGAAAGCATAGGAATGCATGGGATCATCTTTGAAGGTATGCGCCTCGCGGATGCTTCCATGGGGAATGTAAAGCATATCCCCCGCTTCCACCGTGATTTTCTCGCCGTTAACAAAATAATTCGATTTTCCCCCGACGATAAACGTCAGGTCGTGAAAATCGATTTCCTGTCGGATGATTTCCCATTCGGGGAAACAGCGTCGGTCGACGAATAAGAAAACCTCGGGGACAATTGATTCGAACTGCTCGAAGTCCATGGCAAAGATCAGCTCCGGGATTATTCAGGATCGCTTCCTTTCTCGGGAAAAGGAGGCACTATGTCCATCATAACATGCCCATACGGCGCTTAAAAAGATATTTAATAATTACAAGTTTTCTTGTATTCTTCTATGGTAAAAAAAAGGGCCATTTTGTAAAATAATATTAAATAAATGGTGCTTATGCTACAATTGAAACCGCGCCAGTTTGCGATGAGAATATTTAATAATTACAGGTTTTTATGATTCGAATAACGCGGGGAACGGCAATTGAGGACAACTTTAGGCAACGTAACCGTTTTTTTTAAAAGCATTTTGTATGCGGTTTCTGAAAACGCATACGAATCAAGGGGGATAGTGATGAAGCACGATTTCGAAGATTTATTGGTGTGTGATTAGTGGACAATTTTCCAATAGAAAGTGGTGGGTGATTGTATGTCAGTTGCGAATAAGGCGGTTTTACAGACCCCTCTTCTGAGACACGTCAGGAAGGAGTGGAAGTTATATTCCTTTCTAATTATTCCCGTTATTTACTTTATCATTTTCAAGTACGTTCCTATGCTTGGTAATGTAATCGCTTTCCGCAAGTATAGAGGCGGAACCAACTTGTTCGGGACGGAATGGGTAGGATTATCTTACTTTACCATGTTCATGAAGGATCCCTCCTTTTGGAGAGCCTTCCGCAACGATTTGTATTTAAGTGTCTTGTATTTAGTCATTCGTTTCCCGCTCACTTTGATTTTTGCGCTGTTGCTGAATGAACTGCTGCGGATTCGCGTCAAGAAATTCGTCCAGACCGTATCATATCTGCCTCACTTTATCTCCATGGTCATCGTCGCAGGCATGACCAAGGAATTGCTGTCCATGTCCGGGCCGATTAACACACTGCTCGTCAATCTGGGGTTCGAGAAAATTGCATTCATTTCCTTACCGCAATGGTTCCCGACGATTTATGTGACGTCCGGCATTTGGCAAGGGCTCGGTTGGGGCACCATTCTCTACTTGGCGGCGATGACCGGCATCAATACCGATTTGTACGAAGCGGCCAAAGTGGACGGGGCTAATCGGTTACGGCTAGCATGGCACATTACGATTCCAGGTATTTTGCCGACGATCATGACGCTGCTCATTCTCGATATTGGCAGCATATTGGGAGCGAATTTCGAGAAAATCCTGCTCTTGTACAATCCATTAACCTATGAGTCGGCAGATGTTATCTCCACTTACGTCTACCGGATGGGGATCACCGGCGGGAACTTCAGTTATGCCACTGCTGTTGGTCTGTTCGAAGGCATCATCGGTCTTATTCTGGTCACGTCGGCGAACTACATTTCTAAGAAAACAACGAATTCGGGCTTGTGGTAGAAAGGAGCAGTTCAGGTGAAGGTGTCCGCGTCCTACCGTGTGTTTCAAGTCATGAACGGATTCATCATGGCCTTTGTCGTTGTCATGACTTTGTATCCGTTCCTATATCTAGTCGCTCAGTCGTTCAGCTCGGAGGCTGCCGTATATGCAGGGAAGGTCACCATATTCCCCGTTGACTTTACGGACCAAACGTACCGAGCGGTGCTAAGCAGGCCGGAATTCTTCAAATATTATGGCAATACGATCCTGTATGCCATTGTAGGAACGGTGATATCAGTTGCTGCGACGGCCGTTATGTCTTACCCGTTGTCGAAGGATAAGTTGCGCCTTAACAAATTTTTTATCCCTTTCGTCTTGTTCACGATGTATTTTGGCGGCGGGCTGATCCCGAACTATATCTTGGTCGCCAAAACGCTGCACATGAGGGATACCATCTGGGCCATTATCATACCCGGTGCCATCAGCGCTTTCAATGTCATCCTAGTGAAGACCTTCTTTGCAAGCTTGCCGAACGAATTGGAAGAATCGGCTAAGGTCGACGGCCTAGGCGTCTACCGCATCTTCCTAAGGATTACGCTTCCGCTCTCCAAACCGATCCTGGCCACGATGGTGTTGTTCAGCATGGTCTCCATCTGGAACAACTGGTTCGGCCCGTCTCTCTATCTGGAGTCGAAGGATAAATGGCCGATCGCCCTCTATTTGCGGCAGATCATCGACAGCGCGATTAATCCGACCGAAGCCGGACTCAGCAGCGATGCGACCGCTCAGATCGCGGCAACCATTAAATCCACTGCGATGGTGTTGACCTCTTTGCCGATTATTTGTCTCTATCCTTTCGTTCAAAAGTATTTTGTGCAAGGCATGATGATTGGTTCCGTAAAAGGGTAATCGCGTTATGTTTTGGAAAGGCTGCAATCGCTAGATGTTATTAATGGGCTTCTACATGGCAGCGTTTCTGTTATATAAAATAAACACATTTGAAAGGGTGGCACTGAATGAAAAGATCTGCAAAAGCAGTAGGGGTCGCATTGGCGGTCATGATGGCCGTCGGCATGACAGCATGTACGAATAGCGACACGAAAGAATCGTCCAGCAGCGCATCCCCAGGCACGAGCTCTGCAGCACCACAGAATTACACCTTTGGTGAAGGCCAAACGTTCCGTTCGAATGAGCCTGTGAACTACTCGATCATGTTCAGCGATCAACCGACCTATCCGTATAAGAAGGAATGGCGGCTCTGGAGCGCGATCAAGGAGAAAACGAACGTATCGTTTGACGTAAACGTAGTAGCGGCTACCGAATACGAGAACAAGAAGTCGCTCTTAGTCAACAGCGGCGACGCTCCCTTCATTATTCCCAAAACATATGACGAATCCGCTTACGTAGCTGGAGGCCAAATCGTTCCGATCAGCGATTGGGTGCAGTACATGCCGAATTATCAGAAGGCTGTAAAAGCTTGGGGAATGGAAAGAGACCTGCAGCAGAAGCTGAAATCGGACGGGAAATATTACGTCCTGCCAGGGCTGTGGGAATCGCCGGGTGCAGGATACTCCTACATGATTCGGAAAGACATTTTCGAAAAAGCGGGAGTCGACGTAAAAGGTCAGGAAGGCAAATGGACTTATGAAGACTTTTACCAAGCCCTCAAGAAAGTGAAAGAATTTACCGGCGGGAAGTATGTAATGTCCGATGAATTCACCGGAAAATCGACGCTGAATATTACGGCAGCTCAATACGGCGTAACCGGCGGTTGGGGAGTTGCCAACGGCACGCGCTTCAACGAACAGACGAAACAGTTCGAATTCGCCAATTCGACCAATGAGTTCAAGGATTATGTGACGTTCTTAAATAAGCTGGTCAAAGAGGGGCTGCTCGATCCGGAGTCCTTCACTCAAGACGATAAAACCGCGCAAGCCAAGTTCTATAAAGGCGATACTTATGTCATGAACGCCAACTACCAGATACTGGCCGATTCCAAGACCAAGATGCAGGTGCCGAACGCCGATCTGTATATGATCGTTCAACCAGGCGGTCCGAAAGGGATGCTTCAAATCGAAACGTCCCGTCTCGAGAACGGAGTTATGATCAGCCAGAATGCGCTCAAGAAGCTCGGCAAGGACAATTTTATCAAAATGCTTCGCTTTGTTGACTGGCTGTGGTATTCGGACGAAGGCCAAACGCTCAGTTTGTGGGGAGTTGAAGGCGAGACTTATACGAAGGATGCGAGCGGCAACATCACGATCAAACCGGACATCTCCTTTAACGGCATGAACCCAACAGCAACGAAGAAATTAAACGTCGATTTCGGCTTCGGCGGCGGCAACTTCGCGTATGGCGGTTCCACTAAACTGCGGATGTCCAAAATGACCGAAGGCGAGAAAGACTACCTCAGCCGCATTCAGACTCATCGTAAACCGAGAACGATAGCTCCGCCAATCATGGGTACCCCGGACGAAAGCGAACAAATGAACCTGATCTCGAAGCCGCTGATGGATTATGTGGATACGATGACCCTGAAGTTCGTAACCGGCCAAGCTAACATTGCAAACGATTGGAATGCCTATGTGGCTCAGGTCGAAACACTCGGCGCATCCCGCTATATCAAAATGGCAAATGATATTTTTAACAAGACGAAGAGCAAGCTTGGATACTAATCATAACAAATAGTGCCCTTATAGGATCTGCGACAATGGACATTGTCACAGATCCTGAATTTTAAAATATGACAATTACTCGTGGCGTTAGCCCGAGTCATCTATATATGAAATATCTTGGAGCGCGGGAGAAAACTATGAATGAGAAGACACTGTTTAATAGTGGATGGGAATTTGCCAAGAGCAGCCTGGATGTGACGGATGGCGCCGGTTTGACATTTGAGCTGGTAGATATCCCTCATGATTGGCTGATCAACAATACATTAAATCTCTATGAAAATAGTATCGGCTGGTACCGGAAAAGATTTACATGGACTCAAGAAGCGGAACGGCAAATTTTATTATGCTTCGATGGGGTCTATATGGACTCATCCGTATATGTGAATCAGCAGTTTATTGGAGAGTGGAAGTACGGATATTCATCCTTCGAACACGAGATCACAGATGTGCTCGTTGACGGGGATAATGAAATCGTGGTGAAGGTTGTCCACCAAAGTCCGAATAGCCGGTGGTATTCGGGGGCCGGCATCTACCGAAATGTGTGGCTAAAGACGAGAGCTCGAGATCACATTGTAACGGATGGAATTTATGCTGCTGCGAAAAGGGTCAACGATAGCTGGGAGGTAGAAGTCGAGACGGAATTGAGCCTCCATGAGGACGAGGATGTCCGAATCTCGCATACGATCCTGTACAAGGGCGAACTTGCTGCGACAGCGACAGACAAGATTGTTGCAGGCGGCTTTCTTCATCGACAGACGCTATCGATAGATCGCCCTCATTTATGGAGCACGGCAGAGCCGAACCTGTATCAACTTGTCACCCAATTGCAGCGTGCTGCAGAGGGCCAGGAAGTCATAGTCGTAGAGAGCATCTCTCAAAATATCGGGCTTCGTGAGATCAAGCTGGACCCTCAGCTGGGCTTTTATTTGAACGGCACAAGAATGAAATTAAACGGGGTTTGCGAGCACCACGACTTAGGCGCGCTTGGAGCCGCCTTCTATAAAGAAGCATTGAGAAGAAGGCTTCGGATATTAAAAGAAATGGGCGTTAACGCTATTCGAACGGCTCACAATATGCCGGCGGTGGAACTTATGGATCTAGCAGATGAGATGGGGTTCTTGGTCGTCTCGGAAGCGTTCGATATGTGGGAAAGAACCAAAACCCCTTACGATTATGCGAGATTTTTTAAGGATTGGGCTAAGGCCGATGTGAAAAGCTGGGTCAAGCGGGATCGGAATCATCCGAGCCTGATGATGTGGAGCATAGGAAATGAGATTTACGACACTCATGCAGATGCAAGAGGGCAAGAAATCACTCGAATGCTTAGGGATGAAGTGCTGAAATACGATCCGAAGCAGAACGGCCGAGTGACCATCGGTTCCAATTATATGCCTTGGGAGAACGCGCAAAAATGTGCGGATATCGTGAAGGTGGCCGGCTACAACTACGCGGAAAAGTATTACCATAAGCACCATGAGGAGCATTCCGATTGGATCATTTACGGCAGCGAGACGGCCTCTCTCGTTTCAAGCAGAGGCATTTATCGATTCCCGTTCGAGAAGTCCATTCTTGCTGATGACGACGAGCAGTGCTCAGCTCTGGGAAATAGTGCGACGAGCTGGGGAGCCAAGTCAGTTGAGGCCTGTATTATCGCCGAAAGAGAAGCGCCTTTCTCTCTAGGGCAATTCATATGGACCGGCTTCGACTATATTGGGGAACCGACGCCATATCATACCAAGAACTCTTATCTCGGACAGATTGATACGGCTACATTCAAGAAAGATTCGTATTACATCTACCAATCCGCATGGACCGACTATAGGACGAATCCGATGGTCCATATTTTCCCCTATTGGGACTTTAATCCGGGCCAATTGATTGATGTTCGAGTGTGCTCGAATGCGCCGAAAATTGAATTGCAATTGGGTGGCGCTATCGTGGGAACTTTTGATATCAATCATAAGCATGGAACCCAGCTGGTCGGCTGGTGGAAGCTTCCTTATGAAGCAGGGGAATTGAAAGCAATAGCCTATGATGAAATGGGCCGTGTAATTGCGACAGATATTAGAAGATCCTTTGGGGATACGAAGAAGATTTGTCTGCTGCCGGATAAAGAGAGCCTGAGGGCAGATGGTACGGACTTGATCTTCCTGGAAATCTACATGGAAGATTCAGATGGCAATCCGGTGGAGAATGCAAGCAATCGGGTTCGTGTCGAGGTGACGGGGGCTGGCCGTTTGCTTGGTTTGGATAATGGCGACAGTACGGACTATGATCCGTATAAAGGGACTAGCAGAAGACTATTCAGCGGCAAACTTATGGCTATTATCGGGGCTACACTTGAGCCCGGTAAGGTTCGGGTTGAGGTTTCTTCAGTCGGTTTGGAGAGTCAGACGGTGGAATTTGATGCTCTTCCAGTAAGGGGTGAAACATCCTTAGCAGGGGTTTCCGCCCACACCAAGAATCAAGAGCTGCCGCCGGTCATGGGAAACGTAGACGAAATCCCTTTGCGCAAGCTTGAAATCGTAAGCCCGTCCGGTCAAATGTTCGACGGATCGAGAAAAGAGATGACGGTGCAAGCCTACCTGTATCCTGCTGATACTTCCTATCAAGAAGTCGAGTGGAGTGTAGTGAATGATGCGGGAATTGCCTCCAACCTTGCGAAAGTGGAAGCATTCGGTCATGAAGCGAGAATCACCGCGTGGGGCGATGGAGATTTCCGGCTTCGCTGTATGAGTAAGAACGGTACGAACAAGACGAAGCTCATCTCCCAACTGGAATTTAAAGCAGCGGGACTCGGCACAGCTTACAAGGATCCTTATGGATTTATCTCTGCCGGCCTTTTTGATTACAGTAAAGGGGAGGTTGGAAACGGGAACGAGAGAGGCGTAGCTACAAGCCGGGACGGTGAAACTGAAGTTGGGTTTCGTGATATTGATTTCGGAACGCACGGGTCCGATATGCTTACGATTCCGATTTTCGCCTTGTCCAGTGAAGAGTATTCCCTGCAAATTTGGGAAGGCATGCCGGATGAAGAGGGCAGTGTACTCCTAGCGGATGTCATCTATCAGAAACCGTCCAAGTGGAATGTGTATCAAGAAGAAACCTATCGGTTATCCAAGCGTCTTTGCGGGATCACTTCCATTTGCTTCGTCCTACAGAAGAAGGTGCACATCAAGGGTTTTTCGTTTCAAAAGCAGAACAGAGCTTTCGAGAAAAATTACGCTACGGAATGCGACCGCATTTATGGCGATACGTTTACTATCTCGGAAACCAGCGTTGAAGGGATAGGAAATAATGTTTCTTTGGAATTCGACCAAATGGATTTTACAAGCCTAGGGGCAACGCAGCTTGTCGTCTATGGCCGATCGTTACTTGATAAAAATACCATTCATATTCGTTTCGCTAATCCGGAAGGTGAGGGAAATCAACTCATCGAGTTTACACAGTCCGATGGTTACGAAGAGCGGGTATTTGAATTGGAACAAATAACAGGCATCCAAAAAGTAATCTTTCTATTTTTGCCGGGAAGCCATTTCGATTTCGGTTGGTTTCGATTTGAGAGGTCGTTTACCTGATCGGACGAAAATTGTGAATGAACATAAACTAGCGGAGGTATCACGATGAGTCACATCACGAACGCATATGCCTGCTGGTTGCGCAATGCGCCGATAAACGATGATAAGAGGGTAGAGGAATATCGGGAGTGGGCACGGGAGATCGTCGTTCCCGGTCCTGTATCAGAGGTGCTTCAGACTGCGGTCGCCGAGTTGAAGGATGGTCTCGATGCCATGCTTGGAGTGAGGCCCCTCCGTTCAACGGCTTCCAAAGGGAGCGCCTGCATCTTGATCGGCGTCCGCGGGCAGTTACAGGGTTTTGATGCGGAGCTAAGTTGGCAGGATGGATCCGAGGACAGTTACGTGATCAGAAACGTATCGATAGATGGACAATCAAGACTTGTGGTTGCTGGCCATTCGGCCAAAGGAGCCTTGTACGCGGTTTTCCATCTACTGCGGCTGATGCAATGCGGCGAGAGTTTGGCAGATCTTGAGATAACGGAAACGCCTGCGAACGGATTGCGGATGCTAAACCAATGGGATAATATGGACGGTTCGATTGAACGAGGCTATGCGGGGAAATCCATATTCTACCAAAATAATGAGATTGTTCGAGACATGTCCCGAATCCGTGATTATGCCCGCTTGCTGGCATCGGTGGGGATCAATGCCGTTTCGATCAATAACGTGAATGTACACTCCGTAGAATCCTTGCTGATTACGGATAAGCTACTACCGGATGTCGCCCGGGTCGCCGGCGTATTCCGGCGCTATGGAATCTCAACTTTCCTAAGCGTCAACTACGCCAGTCCGATGCAGCTTGGAGGCCTGACCAGCGCAGACCCACTTGACGAAAACGTCAGGCAGTGGTGGAAGGAGAAAGCAGAGGAGATTTATCGGGATATCCCGGACTTTGGCGGCTTCCTGGTAAAGGCAGACTCCGAGGGGCGACCCGGGCCGTTCACCTATGGGCGTGACCATGCCGATGGTGCGAATATGCTGGCGGAAGTGCTTCAGCCCTTCGGCGGGATCGTCATTTGGCGCTGCTTCGTATACAATTGTGAACAGGATTGGCGCGATAGCAAGACCGACCGGGCGAGAGCAGCGTTCGATCATTTTACACCACTTGATGGTAAATTTCGTGATAACGTCATTCTGCAGATTAAGAACGGACCCATGGATTTCCAGGTCCGCGAGCCGGTTTCTCCGCTTCTCGGAGCGATGTCCGCAACGAATCAGTTGCTGGAGCTGCAAATTACGCAAGAGTACACGGGTCAGCAGAGACATCTGTGCTACCTGATCCCGCAATGGAAAGAGGTTCTTGATTTCGATACGTTTGCCCATGCGAGCGGAAGTACGGTTGCGAAAGCAGCCAGCGGCCAGTTATTCGGGAGAAGGCTTGGGGGCATTGCTGCGGTATCGAATATTGGAGACAACCGGAATTGGACCGGACATACGCTTGCACAAGCCAATTTATATGGCTTTGGAAGACTTGCTTGGAATCCGCAGCTATCAGCTGAGCAAATCACGCTAGAATGGATCTACATGACATTCGGTTCTGACCCCGATGTAGCACGCAGTGTGTCGAAGATGCTTCTCGATTCGTGGAGAATCTATGAAAATTACACAGCTCCTCTTGGTGTAGGATGGATGGTCAATCCGGGTCACCATTATGGCCCGAATGTAGACGGTTATGAATACTCAAGATGGGGGACGTACCATTTTGCCGACTGCCACGGCATCGGCGTAGATCGAACCGTCCAATCGGGAACAGGGTACACATCCCAATACTTTGCGCCGCGTTCGGAATGGTACGAGTCGAGGGAGTCATGTCCGGATGAACTGCTTCTCTTTTTCCATCATGTGCCATATACGCACAAACTGAAGACGGGTAAGACGGTCATCCAGCACATCTACGATACCCACTTCGACGGCGCTCTTCAGGCGGAGGAATTGGTCCAGAACTGGAGTTCTATAGAGGGGAAAATAGATGCGGAGCGCTTCGAAGATGTGAGGAGCCGACTGCGAGCGCAAGCGGACCATTCGAAGGAGTGGCGCGACCAAATCAATACATACTTCTTCCGCAAATCGGGCATTCCTGACGAGTACGGCCGCATCATTAATTAAAATTATGAAGATGGGACAAACGAGATGACGTGGTCACCGGTGTCTGTCTACAATCCCGTCTTTATTTTGCTGATCACTTCATATAAGGGATGGTTTGGATGACGATTACAATTGGACAGGTTATTGATCGATTGTTAGAGCAGGCTCCAGTAACCGAGCCCACTGTGGATTCATTGAGAGTCGGATCGGCCCAAACGGAAGTAACGGGAATTGTCGTTGTTTTTTTGGCCACGCAGGCTGTGATCGAGCAGGCTGCGGCTTTAGGAGCCAACTTGATCATTTCACACGAAGGGACGTTTTACCGCCACCAGGAGGATATGAAGGGGGTACTGGATGATCCGGTTTTCAACGAAAAGCGCGAATTGCTTGATCGTACCGGAATCGCCATTTATCGTTATCACGATCATATTCACCGTTACAAAACGGACGGTATTATGATGGGGTTAATAAACGCACTTAGCTGGGCGCCCTATGTTGAAGAGCATTTGCCCGCTGCAACGGTTGTGCAAATTCCTTGTATGACCCTTGAACGAACGGTGCAATACTTGAAGGAAAAGCTTCAAATACCATTCGTGCGCGTTGTGGGGAAAATAGAGATGTCTTGCACCCGCATTGGACTATTGGCAGGCTACAGAGGTGGGGCAGCCTTGGCACTCCCATTGCTGAAAGATTACAATCTCGACCTAGTTATCGCCGGAGAAGGGCCGGAATGGGAAACGCCGGAATATATTCGCGACGCTGTTCATCAAGGCAAGAACAAGGCATACATCGCATTGGGTCATGCGGAAAGCGAAGAGCCGGGCATGAAAGAATTGGCGGAACGACTGTCGGAACAGTTCCCCGGCCTTCCCGTTCATTTTATAAGGGAAAAACCTTTATTTCTTATTTTGTAGTTCAATTAGGAAGAATGAAGCGACTTCTCCACTTATTATAGTGGAGAAGTCGTTTGACATTGAGCAGTAGATGGATTCTCCTAGAATAGTGATGTCGTTTTTACACACCCACAAAGTAGTGGTATTTTTGAACAAAGTAACGGCACATATGAAAGCGTGTTCTTGGTATATTTAAAACAACTAAAAGTTGGAGAGTGAAGAGAATGTTGAAGGTAGCGATTATTGGAGCAGGCGCGATTTCAAGAGCGCACATTGAAGGGTATTTACAGTTTCCGGAACGATGCCAGATTGTTGCGATTAGTGATATTTATGTGGAGAAAGCGCAGAAGCGCATTGACCAATTTCAATTAGCTGCCAGGGCGGTTAAGGATTATAAAGAACTGCTGCAGGAGGATATAGATCTCGTTTCCATCTGCACACCCCCATATACGCATGCAACCCTTGCAACTGAGTTTCTTGAGGCGGGCTCTCATGTTATGGTTGAGAAACCGATGGCCTCTTCACTCGAAGAGTGCGACCTGATGAACGACGTTGCCAAGCGGACAGGCAAGATTTTATCGGTAGTGGCGCAGAATCGTTTCAAAACGCCGATGATGAAAATGAAATCCGTTCTGGAAAGCGGACTAATGGGGAAAATTGGTCACGTACAAGTTGACTCCTTCTGGTGGCGTGGGCATTGCTATTATGATCTCTGGTGGCGCGGTACATGGGAGAAAGAAGGCGGCGGTCCAACACTGAATCACGCTGTTCATCACATCGATGCGCTGCTTTGGATGATGGGTAGTCCAACGGAAGTCCAAGCTTTCATGAGCAACGTTTCCCATGATAATGCGGAGGTCGAAGATCTGTCCATCGGCATGTTGCGCTTTGCGAACGGTTCTTTGGGGCAAGTAACTAGTTCAGTAGTTCATCATGGAGAGGAGCAGCAATTGATATTTCAGGGAGCGAGAGCACGAGTTTCCACTCCATGGAAGGTGACGGCATCAAATTCAACAGCCAATGGCTTCCCTGAGCCGAATCATGAGCTAGAGGCTCAGTTGCAAGCTTTCTATGATGAACTTCAGGAAGTTGTGCATGAAGGACATACTGGGCAAATCGATGATGTATTAACCGCTATTGAAACAGGCGTTCCTGTACTTATTGACGGCATCAGCGGACGTCAAACGCTAGAGCTTATTACTGCTATATATAAATCAGCAAGTACTGGGGAACTCGTGAAACTCCCACTGACGAATGAAGATGCATTTTATACAAGAGAAGGCGTGCAAGCGAATGCGACCCAGTTCTATGAAAAGAAGACATCCATCGAAAATTTCGTTTCACAGACGATTACGACTGGCAGCAACTATAAATAGTAGATAAGGAGCCGTTTGACGACGATCACTGCTTCGGAGAAACAGTGATGTCAAACTGACGCTGCCATTGTTTGCGGTATTGGTGCGGCGTAACCCCAATTAATGTTTTAAAAGTCTTGCAAAAGTGTGAGCAATTGGGCATACCAATGGTTTCACCGATATGAGCTACAGATTGCTCTGTCGAGATTAACAACTTAACACCCTCCTGCATGCGTCTTGCAATCACGTAATCAGAAATGCTGGAGCCGGTGCACTCTTTAAATAAATGGGATAAATGGTGTGGAGAAAGGTGAAGCTCATTCGCAATTTTCTCCAAACGTAAAGATTCGGTGTAATGCCCCTCCAGCCATGCGAGAATTCGCTCTGCTTGGTGGGGCTTTCTTGCTGTACTTGTACGAATTTGGCCTGAACTTTGTTCCCAGATGTGCTTAAATTCGTGGAAAAAAGCAATCAAAAACAAAGAGTATTCTTCGAAGGCATCTTTCTTACTTAAAGTGGATTGTTTATGATCCAACATTTGGAGAAGAAGGTGAAATTGTTCTTTCTCACAAAGGTTATATAAGCAAGGGTAGGGTAGCTTGTTTGAATGAATATGTCTAAAAAAAGCCAATAGACTTGGCCATTTTTCGAAATAGACTTCGTAAAGAGAAGGCTCGAACTGAATGATAGAACGAACGAAGGGGACTTCTGGACTTAGTTCCATCTGGATATGGTGCAGTTGGTAAGGCTGGAAAACACACAACATACCGGGCTTAACTTCGTAACTTTTCTGATCAACTATAAGGGTTCCATTCCCTTCATGGACGATTAGAATTTCAATGCCTTGATGGGCATGGAAAGTTCCTTGAAATTGTTCTTTCCCTGTACTTTTTCGTTGATATGCAAAATACAGCATTATTTCGTTCAAACCAATAGGTTGAATATAAGACATCAGGCTCACATCCTTTTTTCATTAAACGCCTGAATATGCCATAAATCCGCCATCAACGGGAATTGTTGTGCCTGTTACGAAGCCAGACATATTTTCATCGGTTAGCCAAAGTAGAGTACCAAGGAGATCTTCCGGTTTGCCGAAACGCCGCATGGGCGTGTGAGTAATAATTTTATGCGATCGATCTGTAAGAGACCCATCTTCTTTAAGTAAAAGCTTCTCATTTTGCTGTGTCAGGAAAAATCCTGGAGCAATTGCGTTGACACGTATTCCGCTCTCAGCTAAATGTACAGCCAGCCATTGAGTGAAGTTGTTAATGGCTGCTTTGGCAGCACTGTAAGCAGGCACCTTGGTCATAGGTGAAGGTGCGCTCATGGATGAAATATTGATAACGCTTGTGCCTTGCTTGCCAAGCATCTGCTTTACAAATATTTGAGTTGGAATCAAGCTACCAATGAAGTTCAGATCAAGCACATTACGAAAGCCAGTAACGCTTAAATCGAAAAATGTTGTTAAGTTCGGATTGCTTAGATCTTCCGCATTAAAAATCTCATTTGTTGTATTTGCACTTGGATGGTTACCGCCGGCTCCGTTGATTAAGATATCGCAGGATCCGAGTTGTTGAAGAACGACTCCAGCTGCCTGCTGCGTGCTGTCTACGTCTGTGACATCACAAGCAATAGCAATGGCATTACCGCCAATTGAATGGATTTCGGCCACAACCTCTTGACCCTTTTCAAGGGTACGATTCAAAATGGCTACTCGAGAGCCTTGACGAGCAAGTTCTAATGCCATGGAACGACATAACACACCTGCCCCGCCAGTAATGACAATTACTTTATCTTTCAGTGATGGATGATTAGTTAATGTACTCATTCGTTTTCTACCGCCTTTTGGGTTAGTGAATTTTTGGAATACGCATCCCAAAGTCCCCAGAGATACATAATGCCAAGAGCGCGATCGTATAGGCCATAGCCTGGACGACATTGTTCGTTCCATATATGTCTGCCGTGATCTGGTCTGCAAAAACCATCAAAATTATTTTGATGCAGTGCTTGAACGATTCCAGACATATCAACCGTTCCGTCTTGCGTGCGGTGTGAGGTTTCGATGAAATCCCCATTATCGTAAACACGGACATTACGCAAATGTGCAAATGGAATGCGATCAGCAAATTCATGGACCATCGCAACTATATTATTGGAAAGGTTAGCTCCAAGAGATCCGCTGCAAAGTGTGAGGCCGTTATACGGACTAGCGTGTAGGTTTAAGAAACGTCGAATGTTTGTCTGGTTCGTCATTATTCGCGGGAGTCCGAATATCGGCCATGGCGGGTCATCCGGATGAATGGCCATTTGAATATCGTGTTCGGCAGCAACTGGAATAATAGCGTCCAGAAAATATTTGGCGTTATTGAACAAATCTTCTTCGGTCACATCGCGATAGGCATCAAACAACTCGGTTAAGCGACCCAGGCGTTCTGGCTCCCAACCAGGCATTGTAAAATTCGGGTTTGCATTTATTCGTTGAACTTGCTCGTCTAAATTTAGATTGGCTATTTTACTTTGTTCATAAAATAAGGCTGTAGACCCGTCTTCAAGGACTTTATGTAAATCTGTTCGTACCCAATCAAATATAGGCATGAAGTTATAGCAAATCACTTTGACGCCAACAGCTGCAAGTTTAACGATTGTTTTCTTATAATTTTCGATATATGTATCTCGAGTAGGAAGTCCTAGTTTAATATCCTCATGAATGTTTACACTCTCCACGACTTTCAAATGGAGACCTACATGATCGGCTTTTTCTTTTAACACCATGATTTTATCCATCGGCCATTCTTCGCCCACCGGGATGTCATGCAGTGCCCAGACGATGCCCTCTACGCCAGGAATTTGCTTAATTTGGTCAAGACTGACCGTGTCATTGCCTTCGCCAAACCATCGGAATACCATTTTCATACCCGTTGTCTCCTCCCGTTATTTGAAGTATGTGGGGAACTTTTGCTTGAGCAACGCTTGATCTAAAATGGTCAAATGCATATGCTCACTCATTATTTTTTCTGCCTTAACTACGTTGCTTTCTTGAATGGCTTCCACCATTTGTTGATGCTGAGTAAAAAGATCATCCCAATGATGGTCAGCCGCAAGCCTTAGCATTCGGGTCCTGTTTAGGTGTACATTGATTTGTTGAATAACCGCCCATGTATTGAGTTTTCTACAGCCTTTAAAGAGAGTTCTATGGAAGGCTTCATCATATTCAAACATTTTTTTATAATCCTGATCGGTGACACATTTTCTCTGCAAAATAAGGTTGGTTTGAAGAGCATCTAATTCTTCAGAAGGAAAGCTGAGGCAAGCCAATCGAATGACAGCGCATTCTAGCTGTTCGCGCATGAATCGTGCTTCTTCCACAAGCTCTAAGTCGATGAGCGAGACAACCGTTCCGCGTTGCGGGTAGATATCCAACAATCCTTCCTGAGATAGTCGAACAAAACTTTCTCTTACTGGCGTTCGGCTAACACCAAACTGAATCGACATTTCTTTTTCTGAAATACTTGTGCCAGGAAGTAGCTCGTTACTTAAAATTTGCCCCTTAAGTGTGTGGTAAACAGCTTCACGTGCGGAATGAATCGGTGGTTTGATTGTATAGTTCATTGAGCAACTCCTTAGTATCATTATTACCCATACTACCATACTTGTATGGTAGTATGGTAGTGAAATTAAGTGCCTATGAGAATGTGGAGTTGCCTTTGATCTATCGGGGAACCGTAAAAAATGACATGGGGATCATAAATTAATCTATACTGGAAATTTCATCAATTCATTATAATGATAGTTGAAAGCGTTTGCCGGCAAGCATGGCCTTCATACCCTGAGGGTCGTCATCACCGACCAGGCAGGCAATACGAACGGACGCCAATGCTTTGATCATAGGATGGTCCGCGAAGTAAATAATACAGCATCGTACAACACATGCACTCAAGCATCCGACCTGGATTGGCGGATGCTTTTACTCTCTGTGACTTGGAGCGGCTGCCATTGAGGCAGCCACTTTTTCTATATCAATGACCGAAAAATGTAAGAGGACAAGTCCATATAACATATAACTATTGCCGGGAGGATTCCAATGTTTAACGTGTTGATCGTGGACGACGAAAAATTTGAACGTGACGGAATCAAATATTTGCTATCCAAATACAACTTTAATGTAAGTGTTACCGAAGCACAAAATGGCAAAGAGGCACTTGATTATCTTCTTGATCATGAAGTGGATGTTCTGATAACGGATATTAGAATGCCGATCATGGATGGAATAAGCTTGGTGAAATCGCTTAGAAAGCATAACGAATCGTTGAAAATCGTCATTTCCAGCGCATACAGCGAATTCGAATATGCGAAAAAAGCTATCGAGCTTGGCGTAGAGCATTATATATTAAAACCTGTCGACATCGAAGAATTTATTGACGTCATTCGAAAAGTGTTCAGCTCGTGCGAAGCTGGAAGAATGGAGAAAGTAAGGAGCGAAAAGCTGCTCGCGGGATATCATCGAAGTATCAAATACGAGAAGGAAAAAATAATGTTGGATCTTATCAATGGGGCAAGTGTCGATGTGCCGATGAAGACAAGAATGCGGCAATCCGATTTCGATTACCAATATAACTGTTTCCAATTGATCTTGATCCAAGTGAACTTTAAAATATTTGATTCAATGACATATCGGCTGGAGAATGATTTGGGCAACATGATTCAAACGCCATATGACCATGTCAATCTGAACGAATATCAAAGCGTGATCTTGTTAAAATCAAACCATATGCTCGCACATTCCGAATTGTTGGAGATTGGCAACCGGATGCAGCAGTTTTTTACTAATAATGACCTTACCGCCGCATGGATCGTATTCGGCAGATCGGTGAACAAAATCGAGGATCTTCATGATGCATATATGGATATGGAGACGATGCTTGATTACCATCTCTTCGGTCATGGTGAAGGCAGTTTATTGTTCGTGGATCAGTTCTATGTGAAGGAAGAGCAGCCTTCCTCGATCATGAACCGGGATTTGGAGGATATAAAGGGCTTGATTCGATTTCGAAACCTCAAAGAAGGGAAGCGTCGCATCTCCATGTTCTTTGACGAGCTTCAGGAAAGCAATCACTTCTCCAGTATTTACATCAAGCATTTGTGCGTGGAGATTATAAAAGAAATTTGCGCAAATTACCCCATTCACGCTCATAAATTTCAAAGTGTGATTCGAGACGTTTATTTAATTCGGACGCCCGCAGATATCAAGAAGATAATTTACACATTACTCGAAAATGAGGATTCCGATACGACTAACGACAATATCGACCAGAATCGTAAAGTGATCCAGGAAGTTGTTGACCTTATCGCCAAACAGTACAATCAGGATATTTGCTTGGA
Source organism: Paenibacillus sp. JT22N1 (assembly GCF_059692155.1). Lineage (NCBI taxonomy): Bacteria > Bacillati > Bacillota > Bacilli > Caryophanales > Paenibacillaceae > Paenibacillus > Paenibacillus sp. JT22N1. Next base: position 175,457 of record NZ_JCAUAW010000012.1, on the reverse strand, counting down.
CACGATCGCTTCCGGCGTTCATTTGTCCCCAAGCTATTTAAGTCATCTGTTTAAGAAAGAAACAGGTGAAAATATGGTCAAATATATTACAAGCATAAGACTTAAGGAAGCAAGCCATTACTTGAGGAATACGAATATGAAGATCGTTGACATCAGCAAAGAAGTGGGATTCTCCAATTTGCCTTACTTCTGCACCTTATTCAAGAACTATTACGGTTTTACCCCTGCAAAGTATAGGGAGAAAGCCTAATGAAGCGGGCCCTACGGATTCATGCATTTCAATTCGCTTCTATTAAGCAAAAGCTGTTCCTCTCTTATATATTACTAATCGTGATCCCAATTGTGGTACTGGGCTGGTATTCTTATTATCAGTCCAAGTTATTGCTCCAGAAGCAGGCCCTACAGGGAATACGAGAGACGATTCAAACGATTTCGGACAATATGGACTATAAGGCGGATCAATATAACCGGATTATGGACTCCATTGTGTACAATACCGGCATCCTCAAAATATTCAATAACGATTATACGGACGTATCTAATTTATCTTATGATTTAAGAAGCTACCTAGATCCTACGTTCAACATGATTAAGGGATTAAACAAGGAGATTATTCAGCTTACCGTTTACACGCAAAATAAACTACCGGAATACGGCGATTTTATTCAAAACAGCAGCCGTGTATCGGAAACGAATTGGCACCGGAGCGCTTCAGCCAACGTCAATACGGAATGGTATTGGGAAGATGGAAACTTGATCGTAGCCAGGAAAATACCGGATATTTTCCAACTCCGAAATCCGAGCACCGTCTCTATGTATCTTACCTATAGCAAAATGTTTGAAGGTTTGCAGGGCAAAGAAATGAACAATTTCGGCATTGTCGTAAGAGATAAGAATTCTAATGTCGTTTACAGCAATTCCGCCTACCAAAAACAACGCCCCCTTTTTGAGGCTATGGGCAGATCCTCTAAGATTGGAAATCAAGAATACTTCATTATCGAAGAGCAAATTCAGCATCCGAACTGGACGTTATCGTATTATATTCCGCTTCATGAGGTATCTATCAATGCAACGAGCATCATTAAAGCGACTGTTATTATCGTACTTGTATGTTTTTCAATCCTACTGCTGATGATTTGGATGTTTTCCAACATGTTTACCATACCGATCAAACGGTTGATCCATAAAATGAAACTGATCGAAAACGGAAATTTGGATATCGTCGTCTCTTCCAATTCAATAGACGAATTCGGCATCCTGACCAATAGATTCGGACAAATGCTGCAAAAAATAAACGAGTTGATTCTAGTCGGTTATCAGAACAAGATCGATCAACAGAAAGCGGAATTTAAGGCTCTCCAATCCCAAATTAACCCTCATTTCCTTTATAATACGCTGTCTGCTATTAAGTGGAAGTCCGTTCAGGCTGGACAGGAGGAGATCAGCAAAATCGTCACCGCGCTTTCCAAATTTTATCGAACGGCGTTGAACAAAGGGGACAATATCATTCCCGTACGTGAAGAGGTCGTCAATATGAAATCCTATGTGGAGATCATGTTGATTATGAGGGAAAGCAGCTTCGACGTTCATTACGATTTTGATGAAGACATATTTCGTTGTGTGACCATTAATTTGATTTTGCAGCCTATTGTAGAAAATTGTATCGAGCATGGGATTGCGGGCAAAACGGACGGGCGGGGAAAGATCACGGTAACAGGACGAAGCCGTGATGGGTATATCGAGATCACGGTAGAGGATAACGGAGTCGGTATGACGGAGGAGAAAGCTCAAGAAGTGTTGTCTTGGGAATCCAGAGGCTACGGGTTGAAAAATGTAAACGACCGGTTAAAGCTGTTTTTCGGCGAAGAGTACGGGATCTCGATTGAAAGCAGTTTGGGGAAAGGAACAGTAATGACCGTTCGCTTTCCGAAAGGAGAGGAGCTATTGATGTGCATATGAATCGAACACAACTTCAAAATTTATTGAAGCATATCTAAAGAATCTGAAATTGTCGGCGAGAACGGAAACTCCTACAATAAATACAAGGAGGTGGACGTTCTGGAGAGCAGAATGAGGAGCTTCAAGAAGTATAAGGTGTTGTATGTGATGATGCTGCCCGCGATAGCTTATTACATCCTTTTCCATTATGTTCCAATGTACGGTGCTGTGCTGGCCTTTAAGGATTTTCAGCTTATGAAGGGGATTTGGTATAGTCCTTGGATTGGCATGCACCATTTTATGTATGCGTTTTCAGATCCGGTTTTTTTGCAAGTGCTGAAAAATACGATCATCATCAGCTTTTACAAATTAATATTCGGCTTCCCTGTTCCGGTCGTGTTTGCCCTGCTGTTGAATGAAGTAGCCAGTGCAAAGTTTAAAAAATTAGCTCAAACGATATCGTATTTGCCGCATTTTATCTCGTGGGTGGTGATGGCGGGGATCTTCATGAGTATCTTATCGATAGACGGTCTCGTCAATTCCGTTATCAAGCTGCTCGGGATGGATCCTGTCTTGTTTATGGGAAATGAACAGTATTTCCGGCTCATTCTCGTGTTGACGGAAATTTATAAAAGCTTCGGCTGGGGAGCGATCGTTTATTTCGCCGCCATTTCGGGTATTAACGGTGAATTATATGAAGCGGCCATTATCGACGGCGCAGGCAGATTCAAAAGGGTTATTTACATTACGATCCCCATGCTCGCTCCAGTCATGGCCATCCTGTTAATTTTGTCGATGGCGGGAATTCTGGATGCCGGGTTCGATCAAATTTTCAATATGTATAGTGTTAACGTATACCGGGTATCGGACATTATCGATACGTATGTGTACAGAAAAGGCATGGTCGAGATGAAGTACAGCTATGCAACAGCGGTTGGTTTATTCAAATCGGTCGTTGCCTTGATCATGATCGTAACTGTTAATCAGGTGATCAAGACGGTGGGCGGAAAAGAGCATGCATTATGGTAAAACCGGCATCTGGCGGAGGGGCTTATGAAGAAAACGAAAAGTGAAAAATGGTTTGATATCCTGCTGTATGCGCTCGTATCAGGGATCCTAATGGTTACCTTGCTGCCGTTCTGGAATCAGATTGTCATCTCCTTATCTTCAGGCAAGGGAGCTTATTCATCCGGGCTGATGTTGGTGCCTCAGAATTTTTCTTTAGCCGCTTATAAGCTTGCTCTGGAATTCACAGGCTTGTGGATCGGTTATGGAAACACGCTGCTGCGGACGGTGCTCGGAGTAACCTTAAGCCTCCTATTTACTTCGATGTTGGCTTATCCTCTTTCCAAGTTGGATCTGCCGCTTAACAGAACGATCACGATGTTCATCTTGTTTACCATGATCTTTAGCGGCGGCTTAATTCCTTCATTTCTGCTAATCAAAAATTTAGGTTTGCTCAACACGATATGGGCATTAGTGCTGCCGTCCTTGGTCGGTACGTACAACGTTCTCATTATGAGAAATTTTTTTCGGTCGTTGCCGGAAAGTCTGGAAGAGTCAGCGAAGGTGGACGGGGCGGGTTATTTTATGATTTTCTGCAGGATCACGCTCCCATTGTCGAAGCCTGTTCTGGCAACGGTTGCGCTATGGGTAGCGGTTTATCATTGGAATGCATGGTTCGACGCCATGATTTATATTAAGGATCCTGGCAAGCAGGTACTGCAAATCGTGCTTCGTAAAATCGTGCTCGAAAACAACCTCGATTCCATGCAAGCTTTGGTCAACAGGACGGATACGACGAAGCATTTGGGCAGAGAATTGTATGCGACTATCGTGATCTTGTCCATATTGCCTATGCTGATCATTTATCCGTTTGTGCAAAAATTTTTCGTTCAAGGTATCATGCTGGGGGCTGTTAAAGGTTAATCCGTTGTAGGACAGGGGAGCCTTTATCGATACATACACTATATAAAAAGGGCGTGATTCAATTGAAGAAGAAAGTGTTAGCAGGCAGTATTATGGCAATTACGCTTGTGGTTATGACCGCATGCACCGGTCAGGGCAATCAGAGCTCCAAAGGAGATGCGGTGGCGACGGCAGGTGTCCCAGGTAAGGAAGAACGATACAAGCTGACTTTCTTAAGCTGGGCCAGTGACAAAATGACGGATCAGCCTTATGCAGTCAAAGTGATACAGGACAAGTTTAACGTAGACATTACCATTGACCCGGAAAAGGCGGAAACGTATCAGCAGCAGCTGCTTTTGGATATCGCTTCGGGAAAGGTGCCCGATTATTGGGTGGATTTGAAAATGCCTGACTACGATAAATTTGTCGCACAGGGCATTCCGGCCGAGCTTTCAGAGGATTTCATCAAGATGAACGCTCCCAATTATTATAATTGGCTGGTCAAAAATTTGGGCCAAGACCCGTTCAAGTATCAACGCCGGGACGGCAAAATCTACTCCTTGCCGATTATATGGACACTCGGCAGCGATGCCACTGTAGTCGGCATCCGGAACGACTGGTTGAAAAATGTAGGGATTACCAAAGTGCCGGAAACTCTCGGTGAGCTGGAAGAAGCGTTAATTAAATTCAGAAACGACGACCCCGATAAGAACGGTAAGAAAGATACGTTCGGCATGACCGCAAAAGCCGAGCTGCAGCCCGGGGTGGTACCGTTCTCGGATATATTCACTTCAATCTTCGCGGCATTCGGCGTGTATCCTGGTGCATTCACAGAAGAAAACGGGAAAATTGTCAAAGGAGAAATTCAGCCCGGCGCCAAGGATGCATTAACCATACTAAATAAATGGTATAAACAGGACCTCATAGATCTCGAGTTTGCCGTGAACAAAAAAGCGAACATAGATGATAAAATCATTTCCGGGAAATATGGCGTCATCGAAAGCAACTGGTGGAACTTTCTTCCCGCAAGAGCGTTCTCCGGAGGCAAATATTTTGAGAAAATACCCGGCGTAGATTGGGCGCTTTTTGCCGGACCCAAAGGCCCGAATGGAGATTACGGCGCACTCCAGAAAAACCCGGTAGGCAATTCCGGTCAACAGTTTTCTAAGAAAATGGAAAAAGATCAAGGGAAACTGAAAAAGTATCTTGAGATTATGGATGCCTACAGCTTTAACACGGATGTTCGCGCCTCGGTCACCTACGGGGAAAAGGGAAAAACGTATAACGTTACACCGGAGGGCGACTATCAATTTATACCTCCATATGACCAAGAAAGCGAACGAATCAAGTTTGGAATCGGACCGCAATATCCGTTTATGGGCAGCTTTAACGATTATGATTTCCAGACTCCATTCATGACCGACGCGAAATATCGGGATTTGAGGAAAAAAGTCGAGCATATCGGCAGAGGGAAATATGATATTCTGGAGCCCGTATCTAGACCCTTGTTCAACGAGAATAAAGATCGTCTCGATCAATTTGCCGTCAAAGCCTTCATCGACTTTATTACCGGGAAACGGCCGATCAACGAGTTTGATGCATTTGTTGCGGAATGGAAAAAAATGGGCGGTGATCAAGTGATGAAGGAAGCCCAACAAAAATACGACGAATTATTCAAAAAATAAAAATGGAAAGAAGGAGTGATTTTAAATGAGAACTTATCGTTTACAGCAGTTGGCAGATGTTACGGAAGGACATATTTTGAAAGACATTATGCCGGGGGATTACCTCTCTTACGGCGGGCTTGCCTTCGAGAAGCCAGGCGCGCGCGCTCATACGAACGACGGTCCAGGCGGCATCGATTATCATGTACATGAAGATTGCGAAGCTTTCCTTATCCTGCAGGGCAAAGGCGAGGTTGAAATCAACAAAGAGCACATGTACCCCGTAAAGACGGGAGATGTCGTCATTATTGAGCCGGGAGAGGACCATCATCTCATTTCAAGCGTAGAAGATCCTATTGTCGTAGTCTGGTGTCATGCTGGACCGTCCCGAAACAAAAATCAAATGTAAAGTAGATAAGAGAGGATGAGCAATATGAAGGCGGTTCTGGTAGGTTTAGGAAACTTCGGTTCAGGGTGGTATAAGAGACTGAGACGTCATGCTGGCGTGGATGCGGTATGCGTTGTTGAAGCGAACGTTCAGCTGCGCGAAACGATTGATCCGGAAACTCCGTTTTACTCGTCTTTGGAAGATGCGATCATCAGCGAGCGCCCCGATTTCGTCATTAATGTTACACCTCCACACATTCACACTTCGATTAATGAGATTGCGTTCGCGCATGGCCTGCCTGTGCTCTGCGAGAAGCCGATTTCGAACGATATTACGGATGCGCAATATATTGTCGGCCAGGCCGAACTGAAAAACATCCCGTTCATGATTTCCGAGAATTACCGTTTCTTCGCCCCAGTGCTAAAGGCGAAGGAGCTTTTAGACAGCGGCGTTATCGGACATTTGTCATCCGTACACATCGAATTCGACCGCTATCATGTCGTACCCGTTCCTTATTTCGGTCGGCTGGCAAACGGATTGCTGGAAGATGTCACGATTCATCATTTCGATATGATCCGTTATTTTACCGGTCAGGAAGCGGTGAAATTGTTCGCTATGAACAGCAATCCGCCCGGAAGCTGGACGGAGACGACGACGGTCCACCTTAGTGCTTGGATGGAGCTTGACGGAGGAACGGTCGTGGATTATCACGGCAGCATGATGGCCAAGGGAAAACTGACTGAATGGTATGGTGATTGGCGTTTCGAAGGTGCGGATGGCGCGATTGTGATAACGAGCAACCGAGTGCAGCTTATGAAGGAAGGAAAAGCCGATGAAGTGTACACCTTCGACGGGGTAGGAAACGTGTTGTCGATCGATGAATTTCTAACTGCGTTGAAGGAAAAGCGGGAGCCAAGACCAAACGGAAGAGATTATTTAAAGTCGCAAAGCTTGGTACATGCTGCTGCTGTATCGTCGAGAACAGGCAAAATGCTTTCCGTGGAAGAAGCACTTAGAGAGGCTGTCTTAAAATGCTGAATTTGGACGATGTAAAAAAAATCAAATCTAGTGTTAGACTTTCCGATTGCACAACAGCTACCGACCGTGAGGTTACCGTAGAGAAATCATGGGTGAATAATCTTTTAAGCGCTAGAGTTGTCAATCGGTCCGATCATTCACTGCGGATTAGAGAGGTCGTGCTTTTTTCTGGGGATATGCCTCTCGCCCCGGATACGCCATTTTATGGTGAAGGCTTTCAAATGCTTACTCAATACGGAGGTACGCTTTCTTTGCCCTATGTGATTGGGGCTTACGGAAAAGATCGGGACTTCTTCCGAATCCCCGAAACTCCGTTTCATGAGAACTTATGGACGGTTTACAATCTATTGGCATTGTCTCCCTATAATGAGGAGCACCTGCTGATGGCCTTTACTTCATGCAATCGCTTTTCCGGCGAGTTTCGATTTAGAAATTCCTATATAGAAGTGATTCTGGATACAGAAGATTTAGAGTTGGGGCCTGGCCAGTCGTGGGAGTTGGAACAATTCATGTTTGCTTCCGGATCGAACCGCGATCTGCTCTTTCAAGAATTGGCTGAATGTCTCAATCGGAACCACCCGCGCATGCTTTATCCTGAAATTCCTACGGGGTGGTGTTCCTATTATTGCCTTCGTCCAATAACTGCAGAGGGACTTTACGATAATGCGCGCAGCATGGTCCAGCGAATACCTGAACTGAAGCGAATTCAAATTGATGGGGGCTATGCAGAAGCTGATGGCGACTTCTTAATTCCGAGTGTCACGCTTGGAGCAGACGTCAAAACAATTAGTGAAGGTATCCGAGCAACCGGGATTGAAGCTGCAGGCTACCTATCTCCCTTTATTGTAGAACCAGGGTCGAAGCTGATGCTTGAGCATCCGGATTGGCTGGTTCAAGATCAGGAAGGCAAACCTTTCAATGGAATCGGTCAGAAAAAGAAGCTGCCGGAAAAGCAATGGTATATGTTGGACGGAACGCATCCTGAAGCCCAAAACTATTTGAGGTCAGCTGTCAGGGTTATGCATGATGAATGGGGTTGGCGGTATTTTAAGCTGGATTTTCTGCAATACGGTGCTTTGCCAGGATGCCGTTACGACAAACAAGCAACAAGAATCGAAGCATTTCGCAGTGGAATGAAGGCGATTATCGATGAAGTCGGGCACGACAGCTTTATTCTGGGGTGCAATGCTCCATTCTGGCCGCTGCTTGGCTTAGTTCACGGGAACCGGGTGACCAATGATATTGCAAGGGACTGGAAACATGTCAGCGGCAATGCGAAGGAGCTATTTCCTCGGAACTGGCAAAACGACACCTTGTGGTATAACGACCCGGATGTCATAGTTCTCGAAAGAGTAACGTTTCGTAACCAGACGATTAGCGGTGAAGTCATTGAGAAGAAATCGGATATTTCAGATCAAGAGTTCGAATTTCATAAAGCCGTTATCCTAGCATCCGGAGGGATGATCCTAAGCGGAGACTTAATTCCATCTCTGTCCGAGGAAAATATTCGGGTATTGCAGAAGCTCTTGCCTCCAACCGGTAAAGCCGCCCGTTTTGACGATGATACGTATACGATTGGACGAATAAAATTGGAGGATCGTTATCTCATTTGCGTCTTCAATTTTGACGATCAGCCTAAAGATATCGAGATAAGCTTGGATGGAAGCTATCGGGTTTATGATTTCTGGACGGAAGAGGAAGTTGGTTACTTCACGAACGCGATGAAACTTAACAGCTTAGAACCTCATTGTGCCAAAGTATTGTATTATGAGGTACACGGGAACTTATAAATGTATGTAAAGGTTTCGAGAGTCGCATGACAAACACGGTTGTACGGTATCAGTTCCGTCAGGTATCGGGGTGTCAATATCCAAACCACAAGATCCGTGTCTTTTCGTTTTGTGGAAGTACGATGTGTCATTGCAGAAATAGCCATGGGATCTCCTTAACAGGAGATCCCATGGCTATTTCTTACGCTATTCTTGGATTCACATAGCTTTTACAAAATATGGAAGTATTTTACCACTAAGAAACAGTTAAACGACAACCGAATGTTATTAAAAGGTCCCTGAAAGTATTACAAGGAGTTTATTAGACCAATATCGAATTTTTAATAAATCATAAATACTTTCGAAGGAGTGTGAAGATATGAAAAATATTTGGAACTGGGCTGGCAACTACAGGTATAGTGCCTCTGAACTCCATATGCCCACAAGCGTGGAACAAGTACAGGAATTAGTGGCTCGCAGTAAGCAAATAAAGGTGCTTGGCACACGGCACTCGTTTAATAGCATCGCCGATTGTACTGAAAGCTTTCTTTCGCTTCAGAAGCTTAACCAAGTGATAGCATTAGATACTGTACAAAATAAGGTAACTGTTGAAGCCGGAATTCGGTATGGAGAGCTTGGTGAACACCTTCATAACCATGGCTATGCGCTTCACAATTTGGCGTCGCTGCCGCACATAACCGTTGCTGGTGCATGCGCTACGGCTACGCATGGTTCTGGTGATCGGAATGGCAATCTTGCTACAGTGGTTGATTCTATGGAAATCGTTCAGGCGAATGGGGACATGGCTGTATTCTCCCGCGAGCAACAAGACATTGCAGGTTCAATTGTTGGGCTTGGAGGATTGGGTGTAGTCACTAAAATTACACTGGATGTGATCCCAACATTTCAAATGAGTCAGCATGTTTACGATAATCTGTCTCTAGTGCAACTAAATGAGAACTTTGACGATATTTTTTCCAGTGCTTATAGTGTTAGTCTATTCACCGATTGGAAGAATGCGAATTTCAATCAAGTCTGGCTAAAGCGGAAACTGACTGATCAAGTCTCTGATCAGGTGGCACCTGAGTTTTTCGACGCGCAATTAGCAACTTCACCTCGGCATCCAGTGCCAGGACATACAGCAGAGAATTGCAGCGAGCAGATGTGCATCGCGGGACCATGGCACGAGAGATTGCCGCACTTTCGCATGGATTTCACTCCGAGTGCTGGAGAGGAGCTGCAAAGCGAGTATTTCGTGCCACGACAAGATGCCTATCAGGCATTGAATGCGCTTAATGGCATACGGGAGCATATCTCGCCACACCTTTATGTTTCTGAAGTTCGTACCATTGCAAAAGATAATTTGTGGATGAGCCCAAGTTACAATCAGGATTCAGTTGCTATTCATTTTACGTGGAAACCGAATTGGGAGGCAGTCAAACAAGTGCTGCCGATGATTGAAAAGCAACTTGCGCCTTTCCGGGCTCGTCCACATTGGGGGAAGCTGTTTACCATGCAGCCCACTCAGTTGAAGCCGCTCTATGAGAAGCTGCCAGACTTCCGACAACTACTCCTTCATTGTGATCCACACGGAAAGTTTCGTAACGACTTTTTGAATAAATATTTGATCGAGAAATAGATATTGATAACGGCTACAATTCTCTTTTTTCATGAATTGTATGGCTGATGGATATGCTGGGTTTTTGTCCAAAGTAATCACACGTGGTATTGTGAGTTCGTTCGCTCATTGGCAGCCTTTTGCATTGCACTGGTCGAAATCGTACAAGCAAGAAGTCAAAAACGGAGTAGTGAGTGACCAGCGCAGTCACTATAATAAAGATATTATTCTAGTAAATATAAGAAGCCAGCAGATTGCTGGCTTTTTTAATTCGTGCATTCAGTCAATAATGATTAGAGAAGAATATGAAAAGGGGGAGCAATCATGACAGGCCGATTTTTTCGAATTCCTTTCAATTCCATTCGTTTCAAGCTGATCGTCGGCGTGGTGCTGATCACAGTGCCGTTAAGTTTGCTGCTCATTTATACCAACTACTATGCGATCGGTGTTGTTCGGAGCCAAGTGGCCGATTCCAACAAAAAAATGATCTCTTTGTATATGGGACAAATCGATGAACAATTACGGTTCGCGGAATCGTATTTAATGGGCTTAACTATCGCCGAGGCCGACTTTACCGGCATTGAGAACAAAGTTTCGGAAAGTGATCGCTACTTCGCTTTAAGAAGACTGTCTAACCGGATTACCGAAAATATGTTGAATTTCAAATCGGTGGACGGCTTTTTTATTTATTCGGCTCCCACGCAATCTTACATGAATGCATTTCGGGAAGTTACCAATTATGCTGAACGAGAATCGGTCAGAAACTTTATTGAGGATGAAACCGGAAAGGCAACGCCCAATTTACCGATCAATCGTTGGTACGTGCAGGAAATCGGAGAAAAATATTACTTGCTGCGTACGATCAAGGTGAGCGATACGTATGTCGGTACATGGATTTTATTCGACAATTTAATGATGCCGCTAAATCTCATCGGTCTAGGTGAAAAAGGGGCAGCCTTATTTACGACGAGTAACGGCGTGCCTTTGGTGAATGCGGAAATTGTCAAGAATAATCGGCTCGATGTAAATAAAAATCTTCAACACTATTATTTAACCGGGGACGATTATCGTTATCTGGTCGTCGGCGAAAAGTCGGCTGTGGGGAATTTCAATCTGATTGCGCTCATACCGGATGAACAAATATTAAAAAATCTTCCTATCCTCCGAAACATTGTCAATTTCATTCTCATCGGAGTTTTCATTCTGTTGCCAGTCTGTTTGCTGCTTCTCCGAAAAACACTGCTCATTCCGATCAATCGACTGATTTTAGCGATGAAACGAATTAAGGATGGCAATTTGGACATGCGGATTCAATCGTTTAAGACATCTGATGAGTTTCAGCTTGTGTATGAAACCTTTAATAACATGATGTCACAAATTCAAGAATTACGGATCCATGTCTATGAAGAGCAGATGAACAAGCAAAAGGCGGAGCTCCAGCATTTGCAGCTGCAAATCAATCCGCACTTTTATTTGAATTCGCTTAATATTATGCACACGCTCGCGCGCGCCAAAAATTATGCGCTGATTGAAGAGATGGCGCAATGTTTGGTTGGCTATTTCCGTTATATGTTCCGAAGTAATTTGACTTTTGTCTCTGTGCAAGAAGAAGTACAGCACGTTCGAAATTATTTGCGCATTCAGGAGCTGCGATTCCCGAATCATTTACAATGTACGATTCATGTTCCTGACTATTTGCTGCGTACCCCGATCCCGCCGCTTGTCGTTCAAACGTTTGTGGAAAATGCGATCAAGCATGCGGTAACGATGGACGAACCGGTTCTATTGACGATCGATATGGAACTTGATGATGCGGCTGCGGCCCCCACTCTCAAAATAACCATACAAGATACGGGGCCGGGTTTTCCCGAGGATGTGCTGGAAGGCATTTGCAGTGGAGCCCAGATGACGAGTACGCAAGGCGAGCATATCGGAATTTGGAATGTTCAACAAAGGCTGCTGCTGTTGTACCAGAGCCGTGCTGAAATCTCATTTGCTAATGATGCTTCTGGAGGTGCTGTCATTGTCATTACGATGCCATTACAGCCGGATATGGGAAAAGGAGAGCGATTATGATGCAAATGCTCATTGTGGATGATGAAATTCTGTTCGTGGAAGGGCTCAAATCAGATTTGCACTGGGAGACGTTTGGGGTTTCAACCGTCCACACGGCTTATAATATTAGGCAAGCGAAGGAGATTTATGAGGCTCATCCCATCGATATCATGCTTTGTGACATTGAAATGCCACAAGGCAGCGGCCTAGAGCTCTTGACATGGGTACGGGAGCATTATCCGAAAACGGAATCGATTTTCTTAACTTGTCATGCCGATTTCAAATTTGCGCAGCAAGCCATTCAGCTTGGCTGCTTTGATTATTTATTAAAACCAGTTGCTCTTACTCAGCTGGAAGAGGTAATTGTGAAAGCAAGGGCTAAGATCAATAAAGAGAGTGAACTTCAGCAATATAGCCGTTATGGCCAATTCTGGGTCCAGCACCAGCCGCTCCTGATTGAGCGATTTTGGCTCGATATTTTGCATGAAACCATTCCCTCAAATTTGGAAGCTATTCGAGAGTCTGCCGCGGATCGCAATATCCCTTTTTCAGAGGAAATGAGGTTTTTGCCTGTTCTAATCAGCGTTCAACGCTTTTATAAAGAGTTGAGTTTGCGCGATGAGAAGATTATGGAATATGCCATTCAAAATAGCGCCGAAGAAATGATCGTTGAGCACAAAGAAAAGGGACAAGTGCTGCTGTTGGGCAGACAAAATCTGCTTGCGATCGTGTCCTGGGATCAAGAAGCTGAACCGGAGATGAAGCGATTGAAACAAAAGTGCGAAGCCTTCATCTCGTCATGCAGACAATTTTTCTATTGCGATATCTCCTGCTACATCGGGAATCGAGCGTTCGTACACGAACTGCCATCGATGGTTCACGAGCTGTCTCATCTCGAGAAAAACAATGTTGCCTATAACAATACAGTTTTCATGCTATCTGGAAAAAAACAATCCGCCAAGGCCGTCGCAATGCCGGATTTGCCTGTGTGGTCGGTCATGTTGAAAGAAGGATCAATGACGAAGGTGTTGTCGGAGGTTGAGCGATATTTGGAGAGCATGATGCATACAGGAGAACTAGATGCGAGGGTGTTGCATCAATTTCACCACGATTTCCTGCAAATGCTGTATCACGTCATCATGCTGAAAGGCATTCAGGCACGCGAGCTGTTAAGTGATGCCGTATCGATGGAACTTGCACCGCGTGCTACGCGTTCTGTAACGGATACGATTGCATGGATCAAGCACATTATGGAGAGATCTCTTCAATACGTGAATACGGTTGAACAAACGCAATCCGTCGCGGAGCGTGTTAGAAATCATATTGCGCTTCACTTGAATGAACAAGAGCTGTCACGCGAGGAAATTGCTAATCATGTCTATTTGAATCCAGATTATTTGGATCGCATCTTCAAGAAAGAAACCGGGATATCGGTTACTGAATATTTGGTTCAGGAGCGTATGGGAATGGCCAAGGAGCTATTGTCCAAAAGCGGCATGTCGATCAGCAGCATTGCCTCGCATGTCGGGTACTCGAATCTTGCGCATTTCTCCAAACGATTCAAAAGTGTGACCGGTATGAACCCGAATGATTATCGACAACAGCATGGTCGGAATGGTACAAACGGAAAGTCGAAAACGGAGTAGTGACAGTTTCAATGGGTACTTATAATGAAATTGTTCGGATAACAACAAATAAAAGGAGATAACCATGAAGAAAAGATTGAGTTTCTTAAGTTCGATTGTGGCATTGACGGTTATTGTTTCAGGTTGCGGTTCCGAGAATGGTGCAGCAAGTCCCAAGAAGCAGGACGACAAGAAGACCGAAGCGCCATATGAGCTCACGGTGGCGATTCCTGTTAAAGGCGCAATTCCGAAAGACATGCAGCTGGTGAATGACGAGATTAACAAAATTGCCAAAGAGAAAATTAACGCCACTGTTAAGCTGTTGCCTATCAGTTACAGTGCATATGTGAATCAAATGAATTTGATGATGACTAGCGGAGAAAAGCTCGATTTAATGGTGGTGTGGGGAGCATTCTACTCCAGCTATGTCGCAAAAGGACAAGTGCTGGCCCTTGATGATTTGCTTACCAAGCATGGCAAGAATATTTCAGAATCGTTGGGACCTGTATTTCTAAATGCTCCGAAAGTGAAGGGTAAAATTTACGGCGTGCCGACCATTCGTGATTTAGCGCAAGATTACGGATTTATCATGAGAAAAGACTTGGTAACCAAATACAACATCGATTTGAGTAATGTGAAAAAATTGGAAGATCTTGAAAGTGTACTAAAGAAACTCAAAGAAAACGAGCCGAGCATGGCTCCTATGACGAATAAGGTGAATAGCTCCCTATACGGAACGTTTAGCACTAGAGATTCTTTGGGCGACGATTTAGGGGTGCTTCTGAATAATGGTCAAGGCGAGCTGAAAGTCGTGAACTGGTACGAGACTCCTGAATATGCCGACATGGTGAAGCTCATGAGAAAATGGAACCAAGCGGGATACGCGATTAAAGATGTCGTGACAAACAAAGAAAGTGAAAACACGATTATAAAAGCAGGTAAAGCAGCAGGGAATATCACGCACATGAAACCGGGCTTTGCTGAACAGCAGTCGAAAATAGTCGGAACTGAAATGATCGCGGTCAAACTTGCTCCAGCAGCTGCGAATACAAGTACGGTAAATAGCGTGATGTGGGGCATTTCTCAAGGTTCGAAAAATCCCGAGAAAGCTATGCAGTTCCTTAATCTTATGTACGCTGACAAAGATATTGTTAACTTATTCTCTTGGGGTATCGAAGGCAAGCATTATGTCAAAAAGCAGGATGGTTTTATTGGCTACCCTGCAGGAGTAGATGAGAATAATACGGGTTTCGCTTTGAACCAAGGGTTTATGTTCGGTAATTCGTTCCTTGCCGATATATGGGAAGGTAATGACAAGAATGTATGGCAGGAAACGAAGAAGTTCAACGAGAGTGCAACCCGATCGAAGGCGCTTGGGTTTACGTATGACAACACTTCGGTGAAGACAGAAGTTGCCGCTGTAAGCAACGTCGTGAATCAGTACCGATTAGGGCTGGAGGATGGAGCCTTCGATCCGGATAAAGAACTGCCTAAGTTCATTTCTGAGTTGAAAGCTGCCGGAATCGACAAAATCATTGCCGAAAAGCAAAAACAGTTGGATGTTTGGGCTAAAGAAAATAACGTGAAGTAAGCGAAATATCAGTGAAATTCAGGAGGATATGATGGAAACTGCCTACAAGCAAAGAGTAGAGGAAATAGAGCGCAGAACCAACTTGCGTAATTTAGGTGGATATCGCACTGCAGATGGAAGGACAATCAAGCCTAATCTATTGTTCCGCTCCGCAGAGCTAGCGGAAATGAACGAAGCAGATATTGCTTACCTGCAAGAAAACGGTTTGCGTTATATTTGCGATTTCCGTTCGGAAGGTGAACAAAAAGCAACGCCGAATCCAGTCGTTGCTGGCGCGGAAAACATTCATATTTCCGTACTGGGTGGAGTTGTTAATCCACAGGAAATGATTGCGGTGATTAAGAAAATGGACATCGCTGAGTTCAAGGGAGATTGGCTGGAAAACGTTTATGTGCAGTTTGTCTCAGATCCAATTGCTCAAGCTGCTTATCGTCGATTTTTTGATTTGGTGCTGCAGGCAGAAGGCAGTCCGCTGCTCTGGCACTGTGCAGCAGGTAAAGACCGAACGGGATTTGCTGGAGCCATCTTGCTTCTTGCACTAGAAGTGCCGATGGAAACCGTTATGGAGGATTTCTTAAGAAGCAACAATAACCGGAAAGAAGCGATTGAGCACCTGCTTAGCTCGATTCAAGAGAAGCTAGGAGATGACAACAAGCTTGCAAAGGTTAGAGAAATGATGGCAGTAAAACAGGAATACTTGACTACGGCACTGCGTGCAATCATAGAGAATTATGGGACCATGGAAACTTATATGGAAGAAGTGCTCGGATTGACATCCGAAGCGCGCGAAAAACTGAAAAGCATTTATTTAGAGTAAAAGTTAGAACTCCAAACAGTCATAAGAGAAGAGGGACGCTACATGGTTGATTTGCATGCAAAACCTTTTCATCTAGACGATGATGGGATTGAGTGGGTTAAGGACACTTTGGCCTCCATGGATCTTGCCGCCAAGGTTGGACAGCTGTTTTGTCCAATCGGATTCACGGATGACAAGGAGCAGCTAGCGAAGCTGACGCAAAAGATGAGAATCGGCGGCATCCTGTACCGACCTGGTCCCGGGGAGAAAGTCCAGGAAACGCATCGCTATTTGCAGGATACTTCGGAAATTCCGCTGCTTATTGCCGCCAATCTGGAAGCTGGGGGCAACGGCTCCGCTGTGGATGGCACTTTTTTCGGCAAGCAATTACAAGTCGCAGCTACGGACAATACAGAGATGGCTCGCAGGCTCGGCGTTATTGCTGCTCGGGAAGGCAGCGCAGTTGGCGTAAACTGGGCGTTCGCGCCAGTTGTGGATATCGACGTTAACTTCCGCAATCCAATCACGAATGTGAGAACGTTTGGTTCCGACCCAGAGCGTGTTGCTCGTATGAGCAAAGCTTATACGACTGCGGTTCAG
Organism: Paenibacillus sp. JT22N1; assembly: GCF_059692155.1. Taxonomy (NCBI): domain Bacteria; kingdom Bacillati; phylum Bacillota; class Bacilli; order Caryophanales; family Paenibacillaceae; genus Paenibacillus; species Paenibacillus sp. JT22N1. The sequence goes on along the minus strand of NZ_JCAUAW010000012.1, from coordinate 158,467 downwards.
GAACATGGCATGGCTGTATCGATTAAGCATTTCCCAGGCGACGGCGTGGATGAGCGCGATCAGCATTTGTTAACTTCGATCAACTCGTTATCGGTTGAGGAGTGGGACACTACCTTTGGTAGTGTGTATCAAGACTGCATTGACGCTGGAGCCATGACCGTTATGGTCGGACATATTGCTCATCCTGCTTACAGCAGGCACCTTCGTCCGGAGATCAAAGATACGGACATTATGCCTGCGACTTTGGCGCCCGAGCTGCTGAACGATCTGCTGCGAGGGAAGCTTGGATTCAATGGGCTTATTACGACGGATGCTACGCCTATGGCCGGTTTTATGATGGCGATGAAGCGGGAGACAGCCGTTCCGGCTTCGATTGCTGCAGGCTGTGATATGTTCTTGTTTAATAAGAGTATCGAGGAAGACTTTTTCTTCATGATGAAAGGGATCGAGACGGGCATCTTGACCGTGGAGCGGCTGGATGAAGCGGTGACACGCATTCTCGGTGTTAAAGCTTCGCTTGGTCTGCATACGAAGAAGCGGGAAGGGACCCTTGTGCCGGGCGTAGAGGCGCTATCCGTTCTGAAATGCGACGAGCATATGAGATGGACTGTGGAATGTGCGGATCAATCCGTTACACTCGTGAAGGACACGCAGCAATTGCTGCCCGTTAGCCCAGAGCGTCACAAGCGTATTCTGCTCTTATCGCTCGGCGGCGAGGATGGCTTGTTCAAAAGTACGAACATCATGCCATACTTCATTTCCAAACTGGAAGCGGAGGGCTTCGAGATCAAGATATTTGATACGAAAAATTTCGATTTCAGAACGATGTTTGCTGGGGTGAAGGCGATGAGTGATCAGCATGACGCTGCTATCTACTTCTCCAATATGGAGACCCATAGTAACCAGACCGTTGTCCGCATTAACTGGGCGCCTCCTTTTGGTCTAGATATGCCGTGGTTCATTCAGGAGCTGCCAACGATGTTTATTTCCGTGGCTAACCCGTACCATCTGCTGGATGTGCCGCGCATGCCAACGTTTATTAATGCGTATTCAGCCAGCGAGCAGGTCGTGGACGCGATTATCGAGAAGTTGCTGGGACGCTCCTCCTTCAAGGGGATTAACCCAGTAGATCCATTTTGCGGCTATTGGGATACACGTCTGTAAGCGATACATGCAAGCCGGACTATGAAAGGGAATTTCTACCATGTCAATACTTGCAGTCATTTTTGATTTGGATGGTGTGCTTGTGCATACAGATCAGTATCACTACCAAGCGTGGAAGCGAATGGCGGACGAAGAAGGCATTGTATTCGATGAGTCCGTTAACGACAGACTGCGTGGCGTTAGCCGGATGGAGAGCTTGGAAGTCATCCTTGAGAAGAGCGGCAGAACGTATACAAGCGCGGAAAAAGAAGCTTTGGCTGAGAGAAAGAACGGTTACTACCGCGAACTGCTTGACCGTTTGACTCCAGCAGACGCGGCGCCGGGTTCTCGCGAGGTCATTGCTGCCTGCAAGCAGCAGGGGACTAAAGTCGCGATCGGATCATCCAGCCGGAATACGCCGGTCATTTTGGAAAGGCTTGGCTTTACGCACTTGTTTGAAGCTGTGGCAGATGGTAATGAGATCGTTAACAGTAAGCCGGATCCTGAAGTATTTCTACTCGCAGCAAAAAAGCTTGCCATAGATCCAAAATATTGCATCGTCGTAGAAGATGCGGAGGCTGGCCTTATCGCCGCTAAGCGTGCCGGTATGAAGACGGCTGCCATTGGTACTGTGATAAAGAGCTCGACAGCAGACTATCGGCTTCATCGTTTGGAAGAGCTGACAGGTGTAATTTGGGGTTAAGTAAACAAAAGGAGAAGGAGCTGACAAGGTGGCTCCTTCTCTTTTTATATTGCACGTCTAAATTTTACATAAGGAGAGATCTTTCATGATGCTAAGCATAGACGTTTATATTTTGATCAAATTAGGTCTTTCGGCTGTACTCGGGTTAATTATCGGTCTGGAACGCGAAGTTCGCAATAAGCCGCTAGGGCTGAAAACTTCCCTGGTCATCTGCTTAAGCAGTTGCTTGTTAACCATTGTTTCCATCGAATCTGCGAGTAAATATGCAGTCCCAGGCTTGCATGTTATGGACCCCATGCGGCTAGCAGCACAAATCGTCAGTGGAATTGGTTTTATCGGGGCAGGGGTTATTCTAAGGAAGCATAACGATGTCATTATCGGTCTAACGACTGCTGCGATGATTTGGGGAACGGCAGGGCTAGGGATAGCCATTGGTGCTGGATTTTTCGGTGAGGCTATTTTTGGACTTGCACTTATTATGTTTTGTGTCATTGTGCTGCCTTATTTTATTAAGAAAGTCGGCCCGAAGCCATTGATTATGAAAGATCTGCGTGTAAAGCTCATCGTGTCCCATGATGCTAATTTAACCGCTATTATTAAAGCGATCATTGCCAAAGGGTACAAAATGAATAGCGTTCATATTAAAGAGTTGAACGGCGAACAGCAGGAGCTTAATTTCATCGTGTTCATCGACCGAAAGTATGCTTCTGAAGTGTACGATGAGCTGAAAAGCATGACATACATCGAGATCGCCGAAGTGGAAACGCTTTAGAACGGCGAGGTCGGAATGGTACAAACCGAAAGTCGAAAACGGAGTAGTGACTGTCCCGCCTAGTTCCTATAATAAAAGTGTAAACAAGCAATAGATGCGATGAAGTGGAGGAAATGAGCATTATGACACCATCAACAACGATTAAATCCTCAACAAGTAGAAGGCTTGCCAAATGGAAGAATTATTTTCCTCTGTACTTTCTGATGATCCCCGGCGTGCTTTACTTGCTCATTAACAATTATGTACCGATGTTCGGTGTAATTATCGCGTTTAAAGACATCAATTATCAAGCAGGCATTCTCGGCAGCGATTGGATTGGCTTTAAAAATTTTGAATACTTGTTCAAGACGAAAGATGCCTTAATCATTACACGCAATACGATACTGTACAATTCGCTTTTTATCGTTGTACACACGGTAATAGCCATTTTTGTGGCGATTTTGCTGAATGAAGTGAAGAAGAAATTTTTATCCCGTTTTTATCAAAGCGTAATATTACTCCCTTATCTGATTTCAATGGTCATTGTCAGCTATCTCGTCTATTCCATGTTAAGTGTCGAATCAGGCTTGATGAACAAGGCCATTCTTCCGCTGTTCGGAATTGACAGCATTTCTTGGTACTCAGAAGCGAAGTACTGGCCGTACATTCTGACACTGGTGCATATCTGGAAAGGTGTCGGATTCTTATGCGTAGTTTATTTAGCATCCATCATCAGCATCGACACGGAGTATTACGAGGCAGCGACACTGGATGGCGCTTCAAGATGGTATCAGATTCGCTCGATTACCATTCCTTTGATCATGCCTGTTATTATCATGATGACCTTGCTTGCTATCGGCCGCATTTTTTATTCGGATTTCGGCTTGTTTTATCAAGTGCCAATGGATTCGGGCGCGTTATCCAAAACGACCAGTGTAATTGACACCTACGTGTATAGAGGTCTGATGAACCTCGGAGATATCGGGATGTCATCGGCAGCCGGTCTGTACCAATCGCTTGTCGGATTCGTGTTGGTTATCGTATCTAACTATGCGGTGCGCAAATTCAGCAAAGACAATGCATTATTTTAGAGGGGGAAAGATTCATGGCACAAGATAGTAAAGCGCTGCAGTGGACTACTCATATTGTTCTGATCGCATTATCCGCTGCAAGCCTTCTGCCTTTTTTACTGCTCATCATGTCCTCCATTTCAAGTGAGACAAGCATTATTCAACATGGATACTCTCTGTTTCCACAAGAATTTAGTTCCAAAGCGTACGTGTATTTACTGGATCACTGGCAAGAGTTGGGCCGCGCGTATGGGATTACCGTGTTCATTACGGTAGTGGGCACCACTGCAAGCTTAGCCATCACGTCGATGCTGGCGTATCCGATTTCCCGTCAAGATCTGCCATGGAAGAAATTTTGGGCATTCTTTGTTTTCTTTACACTTTTATTTAATGGGGGCCTTGTCCCAACATACTTGATTTATACGCAGGTTTTACATGTGAAAAATACGATTTGGGCGCTGCTTATTCCTGGACTGCTCATGAACGGATTTAACGTCCTGCTCGTCCGAACCTTCTTCATGACTTCCATTCCGCCAGCGCTTATCGAAGCGGCTAAAATCGATGGGGCGGGTGAAATTAAAACGTTCTACAAAATCGTTCTCCCGCTTTCGCTTCCGATCATGGCGACCATCGGTCTTTTCGAGGCCATCTTGTATTGGAACGATTGGTTTAACGGATTGACTTATGTGACCAACCCGAAGCTGTTTAGCATTCAAAATATTTTGAATCGGCTCATTCAAGATGTCCAATTCTTGAGCAGCAACTCGGACATGGCTTCGGGCGCTGGGGCGAAGGTCGCAGAGCTTCCGAGCACATCGGTAAAAATGGCGATTGCTGTCGTCGGCGTACTTCCGATTCTGGTGGCGTATCCGTTCTTCCAAAAGTACTTCATCAAAGGGATTACAATTGGTTCTGTGAAATAGTGGGAAATATCGGGAGGATACGGCTATGAGAGCAGTCATGATCATGTTCGATTCTTTAAATAAGCATATGCTGCCGAGTTACGGCTGCGACTGGATTCACGCTCCTAACTTTCAACGTCTGTCTGAGCGGACAATGACGTTCGACAAATGCTACGCGGGTAGCTTGCCCTGTATGCCGGCACGGCGCGAGATTCATACAGGACGTTACAACTTTTTGCATCGAAGCTGGGGGCCGCTTGAGCCATATGACGATTCGATGATCGATTTGCTTCGGAAAAGCGGTGTGTATACGCATCTAACGACCGATCATAATCATTACTTCGAGGCTGGAGGAGCTACATATCACACGAGGTACAATTCGTGGGAATTCGCCCGCGGTCAAGAGGGAGATCCGTGGAAAGGAAATGTGGGGGATCCGCATATTCCGGAAAGCTTAAGTGGTCCTAAGCAGGGCGATTTATGGAGACAGGATTGGGTGAACCGACCATATTTGGATAGCGAAGAGAAGATGCCACTAGCGGTAACCGTCAATCGGGGCATTGAATTCATCGAAAGAAACCACGATCAAGACCGCTGGTTTTTGCAAATCGAAGCTTTCGATCCACATGAGCCTTTTTTTACCCAGCAAAAATATAAGGATTTATATCCGCATGATTATCAAGGCAAACATTACGACTGGCCGGATTATTCGAAAGTCACGCAGCAGCCGCAAGAAGTGCAGCATATGAAATACGAATATGCGGCGCTCGTCAGCATGTGCGACGAATATTTGGGCAAAGTGCTGGACGCATTCGATCGGTACGACCTTTGGGAAGATACCCTGTTAATCGTGAATACGGATCATGGATTTTTGCTGGGTGAACATCGCTGGTGGGGGAAAAACATCCAACCGCTCTATAGGGAGATCACGAACCTCCCCCTATTTATTTGGGATCCCAGATACGCTGTGAAAAGCAGGAGAACGGACGCGCTAGTTCAAACGATCGATCTTCCTCCAACGCTGCTCGATTTTTTCGGGGTGGATATTCCTGCCGATATGCAGGGCAGTTCCATCCGCCCGATCATCGAATCGAATCAGACCATTCGTGAAGCGGCTTTATTTGGCATACATGGCGGTCACATTAATTGCACAGATGGAAGATACGTATACATGCGGGGACCAAAGGACATAAACAACGGGCCGCTGTACGAATATACGCTGATGCCGACGCACATGCATACAATGTTCAATCCAAAAGAGTTTGCCGGAATGGAACTCGCCCCTCCTTTTTCGTTCACGAAAGGCTGTTCTGTGATGAGGCTCCTGGCCGCAAACTTTTTGAACCCGTACCTTTATGGTGATTTGTTATTTGATCTTGAAACCGATCCTTCACAGGAGACCGTCATAGCAGATCCGGAAGTGGAGGCGACCATGATCGACCATATCGCCAGGCTGATGCGAGAGCATGATGCACCGGCCGAGCAGTATGAGCGTATCGGCATTCCGAAGGACGGTATAGTGACGGCAGAGGAGCTCGAACGGGAAAAAGAAACGAAGCGGAAGCAAAACGAAGTTGATTTGGGGCTAAAAGAGCGATGGATCGGGAAATCGAAAGAAGCCTTTTTCACCCTGAGCTGCCTGACGCCGAATCCGATGCGATCGATGCTGAAAGCGAAGCTGGCTACGATGGTGCAAAGCAAACCATCGATGGAAGTCAGTGAAGATGACGTTGTCCTGCTTGCGACGAGCTTGTTTGGCAATCACGCGCCGCGGCTTGTCGGTTTTCTGAAAATGCTCTTGGTGTAAGGGATAGCGGAGCGGATAAAACATATAAAGGAGTTTGCCGGATGAAGGATGCAGGACGAAAACCTAACTTTTTGTGGATTACATTGGAGGATACGAGCCCAAGAATGGGCTGCTACGGAGATCCTTTGGCTCGTACACCCCATATAGATTGCTTAGCCCAAGAGGGAACTTTGTATCGGAACGCATTTGCCACGGCGGGAGTATGCGCTCCCAGCCGATCCGCGGTCATTACGGGCATGTATCAAACCGCGATAGGTACGCAACATATGCGAACAGCACATACCAATGTGCACACACCGGAGCTGCCGACACCTTATTTTGCAGTCCCACCCGCTCATGTCAAAACCATTTCCGAAATTATGCGGGCGAACGGATATTATTGCACAAACAATGCGAAAACAGATTATCAGTTTCAGGCGCCTCTAACGGCATGGGATGAAAACAGCAAGGAAGCCCACTTCCGCAAACGGGAAGGCAATCAGCCCTTCTTCGCCGTATTTAATTATGACGCTACGCATGAAAGCGGCATGTGGCCGGCTGAGTCAATGAGGCAATTTGCGCCTAACTACGAAGAGAGACCGCTCACGACTGACCCGGATCAGGTTGTTCTTCCACCCTACTTGCCGAATACTCCAAAATCGCGAGCAGCGCTTGCTAGACATTATGATAATCTAGCCAATGCGGACGAGTATGTAGGTCTTATTCTTCAACAACTTGAGGAAGATGGTTTGACGGACAATACGATCGTCATGTTATGGAGCGACCACGGAGAAGGACTGCCGCGTGCCAAGCGGTGGACGTATGATGCGGGGATCCGCGTGCCGCTTATCGTTAAGTGGCCCGATATGGTGGGAAATGGCCAAGTCAGCGAACAACTAGTTAGTATGATCGACTTGGGACCTACGGTGCTTTCTTTGGCAGGGATACCCGTTCCCCGGCATATCCAAGGTCAGCCGTTCATGGGAGAGCTTGCCGAATCGAGAGATTATGTATTTGCCACACGTGACCGTTATGACGAGTCTTATGATAAGGTTCGTGCTGTAAGAGATACGCAATTCAAATACATTCGTAATGATTATCCCGATCAGCCTTACCTTCAGTGGATCCCGTTTAGTCATTTCCATCCGATATTCCAGGAGCTATGGAAATTACAATTGGCGGGCGAATTAGAAGGCGATAAGCAAGTGCTCATGCAGAATAAGCGTCTTCCGGAGGAATTGTATGACTGTTTAAACGATCCGCATGAATTGAAAAATTTGGCGGACGATCCATCGTATCGGGATGAAAAGATTCGTTTGCGCAAGGAGCTTGACAATTGGTGTGGGAAATTCGACGTTTGGGGTGATGTTCCAGAGGCGCAAATGGTTGCGACCATGTGGCCAAATGGCATTCAACCACAAACGGCTAAGCCGCTCTTCATCCCGATCAACAGCAAGTTGCCGGGTAAGAATGCAGTAAATGAGGGAACCTTCAAAGAACCGACAGCGGTCATGCTTCATTCAGCGACACAGGGTGCTTCCATTGCCTATACGACCGATGAAGATGTGAATCCTCGATGGAAGCTGTACACAGGCCCGATTATCATAACCGCAGGTCATGCGCGTATTCGAGCGATTGCGGTGCGCATCGGCTATAAGGATAGTGAGGTGGCGGAGGCTACTTTTGTTGTTGAATGAGGAAGTGTTTGCTGCAGGAAGTTGTATCATGAGCGAATGCCGATAGACTAATTGACCATACGGAGGAACATTTCACTCAGTTGATAGTTCGTCATCGGTGGGGATTGAGAAATTGGAAACATTATAATGAAATGAAGGGAAGCCTGTTAAATAAGGCTTCTCATATTTGTTTTTGTCGAAATTAAGCTGGGCATTGTCTAGCTTGAGCTTAGGGATATTGTTTGGACGTTTTTGAAGATTGGGCCAGTTACTTTCGGAGGTGGTTATGCTATGCTTCCGATCATTGAGAGGGAGGTTACAGTCAAACGGGCATGGATTCCTGAGAAAGATATAGCCAATCTTATCTCAATCATAGGCTCCGCACCTGGTGACATTGGTGTTAGAGGCTGCATTGGTAGGCATTCATGCTGCAATTATTGGGCTCATTGATGTAGCCGCTTATAATATGGGGAAATCAGCTATTTTTGATAAAACAACCTTGATTACCTCGCTTAGTACTTTAATCATTTTATTGTCTTTTCCGATTCATCCCTTGTACGTAATCCTCGTTGGATTATTTATTGGCAATATCTTGGTAAAAGGCTATGCCAATTACGAGTATATTGCTTTGTTCAGTTAATTACGTTTAAATAAAAGTAAAGGGGCGATCTCCAATAGATACCAATAAACCATCATGCTGCTCGGCAAGTCGGAGCGCTATTCATCAAACTGACGTAAGTCCAGAACGTTTGCTAGATTATACACAGGCTCAAACAAAGTCAAATTGCCAAACAGAAGGTATGATTTATATACCAGGTGGGAAGTTTTTAATGGGGACCGACGATCAAGAAGGATTCCCATCTGATGGCGAGGGGCCTGTCAGAGAAATTTCTGTTAACCCATTTTACATCGATGCTACGACGGTAACGAATGAAGAATTCAAGAGATTTGTTGAGGATACAGGCTTTCAAACAGAAGCTGAAACCTTTGGGTGGTCCTATGTTTTTCATCTTTTTGTTTCTGAAGCAACTACGTTGCAAGTGAAAAATTCGGCCCAACAAACACCATGGTGGTGGGTGGTACATGGTACTGACTGGCTTCACCCCGAAGGCCCTGATTCAGGGATCCAAGATCGGATGGACCATCCGGTCATCCATGTATCCTGGAATGATGCAGTTGCGTATTGCCGATGGGCTGGGAAAAGACTATTAACAGAGGCTGAATGGGAGTTTGCTGCCCGAGGCGGACTGGTGCAGAAGAGATACCCTTGGGGTGATATATTGAAGCCAGACGGACGGCATATGTGCAATATTTGGCAAGGAAAGTTCCCAGAGAAAAATCATGCTAGCGATGGATATGCGGGCACGGCGCCTGCCAGATCTTTTGAACCAAACGGATATGGCCTTTACAATGTAGCTGGTAATGTGTGGGAATGGTGCTCGGATTGGTTTAGCCCTACCTATCATATCAATGGCGCAAAGGATAACCCCATTGGCCCTCCATCTGGAGACAACAGGGTTCTAAGGGGAGGTTCGTACTTGTGCCATGCCTCCTATTGCAATCGATATCGTGTGGCGGCACGGAGTAAGAATACACCTGACAGTTCTGCGGGAAATATAGGTTTCCGTTGTGCTGCTGATGCTTAGTTACACTTTTATGTCGCGAAAGGAGCTTGCCTCATGGCATCTCCTTTTTTTGTTCATTCAAGTAACAGGCAGGATGCACAAATAATAATGACTGTACCTAGGTTTTGCACCAGCATAAAGGATCCTCTCCCCCAATGTCCGACCACTTTCCACTCCACGAACAGAGGCTGCACTTTGAAAGAAATAAAGAATGTCGTCTTATCGTAATGAAAAAAAACAAACGTCTTTATTCCGATGAAATGAACCGGAGCATAGACGCTTGTCATAATCGAATTTTCTAGATAATTGCTGTTTTCCTTAAACAATACCTTGAGCAATCATGGCGTCGGCCACTTTTGTAAAGCCTGCAATATTGGCGCCTACAACAAGGTTGCCCGGATGCCCGTATTCCTCTGCCGCTTGGACAGCGCTTTTGTAAATATTTTTCATAATCGCATGGAGCTTATCGTCTACCTCATGGAATTGCCATGAGTACCTCATGCTGTTTTGAGACATTTCTAGCGCTGATACTGCAACGCCGCCTGCATTCGCTGCCTTGGCCGGTCCAAATAGCACACCTGCCTGCAGGAATACATCAATCGCTTCCAAGGTAGATGGCATATTCGCGCCTTCCCCCACCGCTATTACTCCGTTGCTTACAAGGATCTTCGCCGCATCCTCATTAATCTCGTTCTGTGTTGCGCTAGGAAGCGCAATTTCGCATGGAACGGACCATATGTCGTGACAACCCTCATGATAGGTTGCTGTCGGATGCTCCTTTACATACTCGCTGATTCTCTTTCTCTCAACTTCCTTCAACCGTCGAATCGTGTCTAGGCAGATCCCTTTTTTATCATAGATATAGCCATTGGAGTCGCTGCAAGCAACGACCTTGGCGCCTAATTGTATCGCCTTTTGCATGGAATATATGGCCACGTTGCCGGAGCCGGAAACTACTACGGTGCTGCCCTCGAAGCTAAGGCCCTTGGATTGCAGCATTTCATTCACAAAGTAAACACATCCATACCCAGTCGCTTCGGTACGTCCCAAGCTGCCTCCATAGATGATCCCTTTTCCTGTCAGTACACCAGCCTCGTAAGCACCGCGAATTCTCTTGTACTGACCGAACATGTAACCAATTTCGCGTGCACCTACGCCAATGTCTCCTGCCGGAACGTCGGTATCTTGACCCATATATTTATAGAGCTCTGTCATGAAACTTTGGGTAAAGCGCATGATTTCATTATCGGACTTTCCTTTAGGATCGAAATCGGAGCCGCCTTTACCGCCGCCGATGGGCTGGCCTGTAAGGGAGTTTTTGAACGTTTGTTCAAATCCAAGAAATTTAATAATGCTCGCATTAACGGAGGGATGAAAACGCAATCCACCCTTGTACGGCCCAATCGCACTGTTAAATTGAACACGAAAACCACGATTAACTTGCGTAATCCCTTGGTCATCTACCCATGGCACGCGGAAAGTGATTAAGCGCTCTGGTTCCACGATCCGCTCAAGAATACCTGATTTCATATACTTCGGATGCTTTGAGAGAACCGGGATCAGCGACTCTAAAATCTCCTTCACAGCTTGATGGAACTCATACTCATAAGGATTACGTTTGACTACGGTTTCGTATACGACGTGTACATATTCCCTTGCAACTACCTCATTGTCCACTTGAACAATCACAATCTCATCCACCTTCACAATCAGTTATGTTAAAAATGTCTAATAGTATAGTTTTACCTTATCCTTGGCAATTGAGCAATTAAAATTTACATGTCATGTAAGCTTACTTTGTTGTGTTAATCAAGTGTTCATTTGGTATGAAATAAAATAACATGACATCCATGCTCCGTTACTAGGTACAAGACTGATGACATAAAAAATATAAGTAAATATTACTATTGTTTCTAATTATGTATTGGGGTAAATTGATAAAATAAGAATGAATCATACTACGCTTAATTCTTTAGATTAAAGAAGCGGGGGAACCAAGTTTTCTGGGGTGAGTACACTTTTTAAGTGTTAGGGTTAACTTTCAACCCGAATCCGTCAGCTAACTTCGTCAGCGTAGAAAGAAAATGATAGAAATATTAAAAGGGTCCTTTATATTTTAGGACTATATTCCCTCGCTTCCTTTTTTCGTTCAAGAGAAAAAAGGAGGAATTAGACATGTTTATTAAGAGAGTTACCAAAGAGGTGAAGAAGCTTTTTCAATTGAAAAGATCAAACACTTCTGTACAGCGTCAAGATGAGATTCTTCACTTAAAGCGACGGCTGGAGGAGTTTGACATTCAATTTTCGAATTTGGCGTATCGGCCATCAGGTGTCGAAACACAGGCTTTATTGGAAATAAGCAAAACGGTCGGACAAAACAATGACTTGCTAAACCAACTAAGTTCGGAAAGTGAATTAGCGGTTCAACAATTACTAGCCAATCGCGTCGGCATTTCCCCAAAAATTTGGGAGGAACATCACAAATTTATCGTAACTATGGCTCATATTTTTGGTGGTCCGTATCCTTGTCTCAGAGAGTACATCAGAAGTAGTATTATATGAGCTTCGTTGAAGGTTTCTATATATTTTTCGGTTGGTTGCTACTTCTACCTTCTACATTAAGCCCGTCATAACCAACTTTTTGAATGTATGTTATGGAAGTCCTTCAAAAAACAATACTAAAAAGCAGCCTCTGTGAAGAAGCTGCTTTTTAGTATTGCATTAGTAAGTGGTCTATCACTCTATACAATAATGTTATGTTTTTCCAGCAGTTTCATCAAGGTCTTCGTTGTAAGCCAATATCCCGCGTTTAAAATAATGAAGTTTTTCGTCTGAGGTAGTTTCCATTAAATTGGTGATCAACAGTTCAACACTTTCTTTGTAGTTTTGGCTATTGTACAGAGCCATGGCGAGAAACACTTGAATTGCCCGATTCTCTGGAAATTCTCTCACGCCTCTGCGCAACGTCTCAACTGCTTTTTGGTAGTACCCCCAGTAGCGGTATGTACTCCCCAGACCCATTAGGCATCTTTCTAGGTCAGAACCAGATAGGCCTAACTTAAGAGCCCGCTCATAATGTGGAATAGCCTCACGTCCAAGGCCGGAGTTGTCATGCACTATCCCGGTTTGGTAGTTGATTTCTGCATCATCCGGGTAATCGGATAGCAATTCTAATAACTGCTCGCGAACCTCACTTAAGATCGCTTGATCTTGTTTGGCTCGCCCTTCTTCACGCCGTTCAATTATTTTGCTCAATTCGTTTCTTGTCATATTTTCACCATTCCCAAGTTTGGCAGTCTTTTTTAAATGAGACCATTTTAACATAAAACTGACTCTCATTGCGTTAACGGGAAACAATAGTTCAATTGGTAACGACGAATCATAAGAGGTGACATAATCCTTATCTCTCCTGCCATTTACTCCTTGATAGACCCCACAACCATGCCTTTAACGAAATATTTCTGCAGGAACGGATACACGATGAGAATCGGCAGAGCACCGATGAAGATTTGTGCAGCCTTCACTGTGTTATTTGATATGTTCTCCATTTCCCGTCCAAGTGAAGACAGCTGCGTCGAATCGAGTTGAATCAAGATCGTCTGAAGGAAGGTGGCCAGCGGATAATCTTGAATGTTATTCAAATAGATTAGCCCGTCGAACCAAGAATTCCAGTGACCGACCATTTTGAACAGCGAGAGTGTGGCGATAGACGGTAGGGATAGCGGAATGTAGACAAGCATCAAAATTTTAAACTGCCCCGCACCATCAATTAACGCCGCTTCTTCAAGCGCTTTCGGGATGCTTCGGAAGAAGTTGAGCAGCAGCACGATCAGCCAAACATCGATGGCTCCCGGAAGTATAAGCGCCCAAAGGGAGTTCATCAGCCCGAGCTTTTGGATGACGATATAGGTAGGAACCAACCCCCCGCCAAAGAGCAGGGTCACTACAAAAAACCACGAATACCAAGTGCGACTCCGCATCACAGTCGAGTCCTTCGAGAGCGGGTAGGCGGTCAAAAAAGTAACGATCATCGTAATGAGCGTGCCGATCACCGTCCGTTGCACGGATACCCAAAGCGAATGAAGAAAGTTTTCGTTGGTTAGTGTCTTCTTATATGCATCCAGCGTAAAGTCGATCGGGATCAATCCTACCAGGTTGGCATTCGCCGGCCCACGGCCACTGAAGGAAACCGCGAGCGTATGAATGAGCGGAAGAATGCATAAGAAGGCGATGACAGCCAAGAACACATAGTTGCAAATGTTGAAAATCCGGTATGGCAGAGTTTTATGGTACAAGTCGAAGCCCCCCTTTAGAAGATTCGGTAATTAGCCATCTTAAGTGCAAGCCGATAGACCGATAGAATCAGAATACAGCTCACAATGGATTTGAATAGTCCGATCGCCGTAGCAAAGCTTAACTTCTGGCTAAGTATACCGACCCGATACACATACGTATCGATGATATCCCCTTTCTCGTACACGAGCGGATTATATAAGTTATAAATTTGATCAAAGCCGGCACTGAGGATGCTGCTTAAGGATAAGGTTGCGCAGACGGTCATGATCGGGACGAGCCCCGGAAGCGTGACATGAACGGTTTGCTCCCAGCGGGAAGCGCCATCAACCTCCGCTGCCTCATAGAGTTCTGGGTTGATCCCCGATAAGGAAGCAAGATAAATAATTGTGCTGAAGCCAAATTCCTTCCACACCTCGCTCGTCACGACTGTAAATCTGAACCATTCTCCATCCCCCAGGAAGAAAACGGGAGGGAGACCAAACCAATCCTGCAGCACTCTATTGACAAGCCCTCCTTCAGGAGATAACAGATCGACCAGGATCGCACCCAAGATCACCCATGATAAGAAATGGGGAAGATACACTAGTGTCTGTACGATTCGCTTGAATGCCATCTTGCGAATCTCGTTGAGTAGGAGAGCAAACGCAACAGGGACGATAATCATGAATCCAATCTTCAGCGAAGCGATGAGCAGCGTGTTCCAGATCACCTGCAGACTGTCTGTTCGTTCGAATAACGCTTTAAAATGCTTGAACCCTACCCATTCGGATCCGGTAATCCCAAGGTATGGCTTATATTCCTGAAAGGCGATCACTACACCGAACATAGGCAAATAATGAAACAACAAGGCAAGGATTACAGCAGGGAGCAACATCAGATGAAAGGGCCAGGTTTTGCGAAATCGGCGGAGTGGTGACGTTTGGGTGCCCGTTTGGAACGAACCCTCGGGGTGTGTAGACGTGTTCATTCATTCACCTCTTTAAGGACTTATTGTGATTTGTTAACAGTGTAGCATAGGCTCACAGACAGCTATATACCATTTTCTTAACACCTGATAATGTTTTGTAAAGGCGATAGGTATGAGGAGGCCGGATGTTAATAAAAAAACATGCTGTGTTAACAAAGTGTTATTTCACCCGCCGATATATTCCTTTATGATTTGAATGTAAGCCCAATACAATAGGTTAAGGGGGAACGTACGTTGCATCTAACCAAACGAAGAATGGCACTAGCCGTGCTCACTATTGCCCTAGCCGGATCCTCGATCGGCTGTACGTCGAGCAGTGGCGGCACAACGACAGGGACACCGGCAGCGCCGGACAAAGCTCCGCTTCAGCAGGTCAACGGTAAATTTGATCCGCCTGTAACGATTACAACGGTAAGAGGGGTTCCCGGCCCAGCTACATTTAAGAACGGGGAGACGATCGACGATAACGTGCATACCCGCTGGGCGAAGGAGAAGCTGGGCATTGAGATCAAAAGCTTGTGGTCCGTCGTGAACACGAACAATGCCTATGATACGAAGTTGAAGCTGGCGCTTTCCGCCAACGAGCCGATGCCCGATATCGTGCATGCCAGCGGGGAAATGGCTCGGCTCCTGATCGAATCTGGTCGTTTCCAAGACGCTGGAGCCTTATTTGATAAGTATGCTGGCGAGACCTGGAAGAAAGCGATGGCTGAGAATCCATCAGCCTGGTATGAATTCACCAAAGACGGCAAGCGGTACGGTATTCCTGGGCTCGATTACGATTACAATAACGACCCTGTGCTTTGGGTTCGCGATGACTGGATGAAAAAGCTGAACCTGCCTGAGCCGAAAACCGTCGACGATTATGAGAAGGTACTGGATGCTTTCACGAATCAGGACCCGGACGGTGACGGTCAGAAGAACACATTTGGCCTATCAGTGGGCTTCAAGAAGGCGTATGCCAACCATTTCGGAGTCAGCTGGCTGTTCGGTGCGTACGGCGCCATCCCAGGGATCTGGATGAAGCAAGCGGATGGTACGCTGGCTTACGGCTCTGTACAGCCGGGCGTCAAGGAAGGGCTCGCGAAGCTCAAGAGCTGGGTAGCCAAAGGCTACATTCCGAAAGAAGCGCCTGTATGGGATGAAGCGAAGGCGGGCTCCTTCGTATCCGCAGGCCGGGCAGGCAGCTTCGCCGGTCCGTATTGGTCCGAAGCATGGCCGATGGGCGACTTGACCAAAAACAATCCGCAAGCGAAGCTTAATACGTTCCAGCTGCCGGTGGGCGCAAACGGTAAAGGGCTTCATTTTGCCACACAGCCGTATGTAGGTGCAATTTTTATCAATAAAGAGATGAAGAAACCGGAAGCCTTCTTCACTTATGGAAACTTCCTGTTCGATAACATCGCCGATCCGAAGGCCGGAAGTGAGTTTGAGAATGGTTGGGCGAAGGGCTATGACTGGGATATGGTTGACGGCAAGGTGACAACGGATCTGCAAAAGATTCCCGGCGGCGGTGTACGTGTCTTCTTCTACAGCCTACTGATGACTCAGGGTCCTCGTATTCCGTCTCAGAACATTACGGCACTGGTCAACCTGGCGAAGAACGGACAGCCGCAAACGCCGTACGAGCGCTACTGGTCACAGCTTGCTCCTCCGATCGAGATTCAGTCCTCGAGCAATGTCTGGAATCAGCGGGCCAATCGTCTGATGAACGCGTATACGGGTGGGGCAACAGCAACCATGACCGACAAAGGCGACTACTTGAGCAAGCTCGAAATGGAAACGTTTAGTAAAATTGTATTCGGCGACGAACCGATCGAAGCTTACGATAAGTTCATCCAGACCTGGAAATCACAAGGCGGCGATGCAATCACCAAGGAAGTCAATGAATGGTATAAGAGTGCCACCAAAAAATAATCCGCTTCAAAAAGGGAATTTTTCATTACTACTGAGAAGTTCCCTTTTTGCTCAGGAAGGATTTGAGTCCCTCATAGAGAAGGCAATAACCATCAGTGTCTCTACAGAGGGGAAAGGTGAGCAGCATTGGATAAGAAGGTTACGATATTCACGAAGATCGTTGTGATGATTATAGGCTTGTTGGTGCCCGTAATGCTCTTATTTGCATTGTCCAACCAGACGGCGGTTCGTGTCTTGGAAGATGAAATGAAAACGAACAATTTGAATAAGCTTCGGTTTCTTTATCAACAAATGGAGGCGAAAATCGATCAAATCTCCATGAATTCCATTGCGATGTCGAATGACGCAGCTATACGTGAATTGGAATATCAGCATCAATCCGGCTCTTATTACGAACGGGAGAGGCTTCTCCAGATGCTTCTGGATAATATTACACTCCAGTCTGGGATCAGCGGGTGGATGACGGACATTACCGTCTACTCACGGCTCACGAAGGATATCATCTCGACCTCCAGCACATCCGTTGATTTGAAAGAGAATCTTCTGCTCAGTCAGATTGCGAAGGGCTGGAATTATGCAACGATGGATAACGGGAAAGCCGTGAAGCCCGAGTTTGTTTGGTATGCGGTGCATCCGATTACAGCGTTTGAGAAGCCTTCAGAAGCAAAACTGATTGTCAAAACATCGTTTTCGCCTTCATATCTGCAGGATCTGCTGGATCAATATAAAGCGGACGGGCAGGGCGATCCGTTCTTATATCATCCTGAGCATGGAGTTATTGCTAACCGAACGCTGAACCCGGCCAACTCGGCCGATTTAATAAAGTATCTCGATAGCCAGACGATGGTGAACTCGAACATTCATTTCACGGTGGAGATGAACGGCAGAAAGTCTCTCGCCAGTTACATGAAGCTTAATAACTTGGGCTGGTATTTGGTGGACACCGTGCCGCTTGAGGATATTTTGACGCCGGTGGTCAAAATGCGCAATTTATTCTACGGTTCAACGTTTCTCCTGCTCTTGCTCAGCTTGTTCGCCTCGTACATGCTGTACCGCAATGTGCAGGTTCCTATTCGTGCACTGGTTTTACATGTACAGCGAATTAAACACGGGGATTACTCCTCTCGGGTCAAGCTTAACGGCGGGACAGAGTTCAGCTTTCTGATCGTACGATTTAACGAGATGGCGGAACAAATCCAAGATCTGCTGGAGAAAGTGGTCGCCGAGCAATTGCGATCCCGGGAAGCTGTGCTCAAGCAGCTGCAGTCACAAATCAATCCACACTTCCTTTATAATTGCCTGTTTTATATTAAAAACATGGCACGGATGGGGGACGAGGAGTCAGTCGTTGCGATGGCTTTAAACTTAGGAGAATACTTCCGGTACACGACTAGGCTTGGTAACCAGTCATCCACTTTGGAGGAAGAACTGTCTCTGATCGTGAATTATCTGGAAATCCAAAACCTGCGCATGCGAAGAATCGCTTACGAAGTAGATGTTCCCGAGGAAATGAAAAGTCTTGTAGTTCCGCGCCTTTTGCTGCAGCCGTTGGTCGAGAACGCCATCCTTCACGGTATCGAGCCTAAGGACGGCAAGGGGAAGGTGAGCATTACCGGAGAGTCGGGCGTTGGGGAATACCGTTTGATCGTGACCGACGACGGTATCGGGATGGATCAGGAAGAGCTCATCTATATGAAGCGGGCCGTAAACCGGAGCGAAAATGAGGACGAGAACGGCATCGGCTTTGGACTATGGAACGTAAATCAGCGGGTAAAGCTTATGTATAGGGATGGATCAGGTTTATTCTTTGCACACGGACCGGAAGGCGGCGTGAGGGTGATGATCGTGCTTCGTACAGGAGAGGGGGATTCGCATGTATCAGCTGCTGATCGTAGATGATGAGCCGTCGGTTGTCGATACGATCGCCCATACGCTTCCGTGGGCAGAGCTCGGCATCGAGGATGTCCTGTGTGCTTATTCGGGACGCGAGGCGCTCGAGCTCATCAAGAAGCAAGTCGTGGATATCGTCGTTACCGATATTCGCATGCCCGGTATGGACGGCATTCAGCTCATGGAGCAAATTATCAAATTTTCGAAGGACACTCAAATTATCCTGTTAACGGGCTACGCCGAGTTCAAATATGCCAAACGGGCACTTCAGCTCGGTGCGGTGGACTATTTGCTTAAGCCAGTCAGTGACGACAAATTGGCGGAGTCGATCCGAAGCATAACCCGTAAGCTGACGGTTGAAGGGGAAGAGGCGGCTTCCTATCAGCGGGCTGCGCAATTCTTGAAGGAGCACCAGCCAGCTTTAAAGTCAGAAGTGCTGGCTAATATGCTGGAAGAGAGTAGATTTGAGGCGGAGGACAGTCTGGCCATGATGGGCATCCCATTTTTCCAAGGGGATGAGGTACCGCTAGTGTTAATCCGGCAGGAAGGGCGGTTCACCCGGTATAACCGGAGAGATCGTTTGCTGATGGAATTCTCGATCTGCAATATGGCCGAGGAATCGCTGGGACCGTATTTCGAGATCTGGTCTTGCCGAGACAGCCATGACTATTTGGTGCTCGCGCTTAAGGCCAAGGAGGCTCCGGATACAGAGGAAGTAATGCACCTGCTTCCGCGCTTGTGCAGCCAGCTGCAGCATAATGTCAAGCGCTATTTGCAGGGGGACATTTCCATTGTTATCGGCAATTCGGTATGCTTCCCGAATGATATGGCAACTGGCTATCAATCCGTTCTGAAAACGATGCGGCGCCGAATCGGCAAGGACGTCGGTCTGCTAATGACGGTCAATGACCCAGAAGAGAATCGGAAGGTTTCTGTATTGAAAACGCTTCATGAGGCGCCCTCCCTCAATCACTTATTCGAGGCGGGAATGTGGGAGGAAGCAGCCCGCAAGCTGGACGCAGTGTCGGACGAATTGGATCAAGCCTGGGACGATTCGCCGGAGTTGCTGGCCGAATGGTATCATACCCTCGTTTCGGCGATCTATCGTTTTGCCCACATGAATGGAGAAACGCTCGCCCAGCTGCTTGAACGCATCGGGGAGATGGAAGGCATTCCGGACATGCGTGCATTGCTGTCTGTCCAGCGGATGAGGGAATGGGCGGTGAGCCTGTGCAGGAAGTTAGCCAGCGACAATACAGAGGACATTCGCAGCTCGCGTGCATTGGTGATCAGTCAGGTAAAGGATTTCATTCATGAGCATTTATCGGAGGACGTGTCTCTGCATATCCTTGCTGACCGGGTAAACCTGCATCCCGTTTACCTGTCGAAGGTGTTCAAGCTAGAGACCGGTGAAGGGCTCAAGGAATATTTGCACCGGGTGAGAATGGAGAAAGCCGTCCACCTCCTTAAGAAAAGCGATGCGAAAATCTATGAAATTACAGCCGCTGTCGGCTATTTGAATACGCCGTATTTTATCAAGGTATTTAAGAAGGAGTTTGGCATGACCCCGCAGGAATACCGGGATCATCATGCCGTAAGGCAGCTGTGATTTTATCAAAACGTTATTGTAGAGCAGGATTTGCTCTACGTCGTAATATCTGACAGAAGTTACGTTATGGATTCAAGTCTTTAATAAAGTAGGAGGTCTCAGCTATGTCCGATATCAACATTTCATTGAGTCATTCAGCTGGAGAAATCAAGGCTATCCATGGGGTCAACAACGGACCGGTCTGCTACGGCTCGCTCATTGATGTATCCCATTATTACATAGAGGCGGGAATTCCGCTGGTCCGCATCCATGATCCCAACTGGCCTCATGCCTGGGAGGTGGATATTCATACCATTTTCCCTGATTTCAGCAAAGACCCGCAGGACCCGCAATATTACGATTTCTCGCGCACGGATGAATATTTGCGTACGATTCTGGAGACAGGGGCGAAAATTGTTTACCGGCTTGGCGAAAGCATCGAGCACACCAAGCAGAAGTATTACGTTCATCCGCCGGCCGATTATCAGAAATGGACCCAGGTTTGCGTCAATATCATCCGCCATTATAACGAAGGCTGGGCTGACGGTTATCACTACGATATCCGGTATTGGGAGGTTTGGAACGAGCCGGATTTGGACGAACGGATGTGGTCCGGCACTCCGCTTCAGCTGTTTGAGCTGTATGAGGTGACCGTAAAGACCATTAAAGCGTATGACCCCACCCTGAAGGTAGGAGGCTATGCGGCGGCCCGGCCTACACTGCCGTTCTTGACAGATTTCCTGGCCTACTGCCAGGAGCGTAGTTTGCCGCTCGATTTCTTCACTTGGCATACGTATACCGGCAATCCCCATAAAATCGTGGAGCACGCCCATCATGTACGCGCCGAGCTCGACCGGCATGGCTACTCGGAGACCGAAAGCCACTTGAATGAGTGGAATTACCTGGAGACGGATTTTACGAAAATCTGGCATCGCGGAAATGAATATGTACGCAAGAGTAACTTTGACAGGCAAAAGAATGCGCACGGCGCAGCCTTTACCTCTACCGTGTTGACGCTGCTTCAGGATTGTCCTGTGGACGCCGCCAATTACTACGACGGTCAACCGACAGCCTTATTCTGCGGCCTGTTTGATTACCACGGGGTACCGCAGAAGCCCTACTATAGCTTTAAGGCGTTCCAACGGATGACAAAGTATGCTGAACGTGTGCAGACGCTCGTCGATGACAAAGCGACTAATGTGTCTTGCTTGGCCGGGCTGAACGGAGCGGGGGGCGGCGCTGCATTGATTACTAGCTACGGTGGCAATGCAAGGCTGCATACGATTGGATTTGAGGGGATGCAGGGGCCAAGCACGGTTCGCATCTATACGGTAGACGACGATCATCGGCTCGATCTGCGGGAAGAGCGCATCGTGTCGGATGGCCAGCTCGTATGGTTTCTTCCTTCCTATAGCGTGACCTTGCTCGAATGGTCGCCTCTGGAGGTGTAGCGCTTGGGTCGTGGCAAGGGCAAGAAGGTATTGATCGGGAGTCTGATTCAGGAAAGCAACACATTTACTCCTGCGCGAAGCAGTATGGAGGAATTTTATCGGCACCACTGGGTAATAGGCGAAACGATCCGGGATATCCGGACGGAAAATGAACTGTGGGGATTTATGCGGGAGGCAGTCGAGGAGGGCATCGAGGTCATTCCTGTTCTAGCCGCAAATGCAGTATCCTCCGGAATGCTGAGGGCTCAGGCGTTTACAGAGCTGAAAACATCGCTTCGCGAGCTGCTTCAGACTGCGTTTCGGGATGCCGGAAGCTGCGACGGAGTGTATTTCGCCTTGCACGGGGCTATGGTTTCTGAGGATTGCGATGATACGGAGGGCGAACTGATCGCGCTGATCCGGCAGTGTATCGGACCGGACATCCCCTTGGTCATCTCCTTGGATTTGCATGCGAATGTCACACGAAGCATGGTGCGTCATGTGGATGGACTTATCGGGTTCCGTACCTATCCGCACACAGACTTCGCTGAGACGGGGCGCCGGGCGGCTAAGCTGCTGTTTGCCACTATTCGCGGCGAGATCGAACCGATCGTTATTATGCGGAAGCTGCCCCTGATCGTTCCTGCGGAAAACAGCCAATCGACCTCCGGACCGTTTGCCGAGATGTGGGCGGAAGCAGAGGCAGGCGAGGTCCGGGGGGACTCCTTTGTAACCTCGTTATTTCCAGTCCAGCCCTGGCTTGATATCGAAGAAATGGGCAGCGCCGTGGTGATCGTCGGCGATGCCCGCCGCAAAGAAGCCGCCGCCCGGGAGGCGGAGCGTCTGGCATCGCTCTTCTGGGAGAAGAGGAAGGAATTCGATATTCGGTTATATAGCGTGCAGGAGGTCGTGGAAAAGCTGCAGCAGCTGCATCCTGGGGAGGGCCAGATGGTCGTCTCAGATTCGGCGGACAGCCCTAGTGCTGGTTCGCTAGGGGACAGCAATGCCGTGCTGCAAGGACTTCTCGCTAGTGGAATACACGAATCGTATAGCTGCCTGCTCACGATGGTAGACGCGCCTGCCGTTCTGAAGGCCATTGCCTCCGGCGTAGGGCAGGAGGTTACACTTTCGCTTGGCGGCTCTGTATCCAGTATGGATTCGAATCGGAACATCAGGCCAATCGAGGTGAAAGGCCTCGTCCGAAGAATCGGCGATGGGCGATTTTTCCTGAAGGGCGGCTATGCCAAGAATACGGAAGCGTTCATGGGACGCTGCGTCGTATTCGACATCGGGCGTATATCAGTGCTAATTACGGAACGCGCCACCTTCTCCGGAGATCCGAGCATGTATCGAAGCATGGGGCTGGAACCGGTTGAGGCAGATCTGGTGCTGGTCAAATCTGCGAACCAATTCCGGGCCGATTACGGAAAGATGACCCGTCATATTTATATTCTCGATACCCCCGGGTACAGCACGGCTAACATCAAGTCCCTATCGTTTCGAAAAATTGCACGGCCCTTCTATCCGTTTGATGACGTAGCAGATTGGACGGAGCATCCGTTATACGGGATGACTTGCCAGAAGAGAGAGGACGAAGACAATGAACGGTCATGATCGAGTAGAATGCGGTGCAGCAAGCGAGCCTGCGCAGAAGAAGGAGCATGAGTCGAATATGGATGTTGAGCTTAATAGCCAAAAGACCCGCAAAATCAGCTTTGAGGGCGACGCGCTGCGCATGTCGATGGATTGGACAGTAGAGGACCTGGATAAGGTGCAGGTACTCGTGGAAAGCACGAATGGAGCGAGCCACCCAAGCTCCTACCACCTCGGAGAACTTGTAACAGAGATCGAGAAAGGCGTATTCCAGAGCGGCGGTAAGCCGGCGATCTATACCACGACGGACATTTGCGACGGCGTGGCTCAGGCGCACAATGGGATGCACTATTCGCTGCCGTCGCGAGATATGATCGCTTCGATGGTGGAGATTCATGCGCTTGCGACCCCGTTCGATGCCATGGTATTGACCTCGGCTGGTGATAAAGCCGTTCCAGCGCACCTCATGGCCATCGCACGGCTCAACATTCCGGCCATTCATGTGCCTGGTGGTGCGATGAGTGCAGGTCCATGCTTGCGGAGCAACGAAGAACTGTGGCATATGAGTGTGGAAGTAGAAAAGAACAAGATGACGAAAGAGGAGTTCCTTGCTTTCCAGCGTGCCTGCTGTCCGACCTGCGGTGCCTGTCAATATATGGGCACTGCAGCGACAATGCAGGTTATGGCCGAGGCACTGGGGCTCGCTCTCCCGTGGACGGCGCTCATTCCTGCCGTCAATGCTGAGATCCGGAGAGCTTCGCGGGCAGCTGGGCAGCAGATAATGCGGCTGATGAAGCTGAACCTCAGACCGTCCGATATCTTGACGCCTAAGGCGTTTGAGAATGCGATCATGGTGCATTCGGCGATCGGCGGCTCTTTGAACGCTGTGATGCACCTGATAGCGATCGCTCAGGAAGCGGGGATTGAGCTGAACGCCGCCCGGTTTGATGAAATTCATCGCAGCATTCCGGTTCTGGTCGATACGAAGACTGCCGGACATTATCCGACGGAGTTGTTCTGGTATGCCGGCGGAGTACCGGCGGTCATGGAGGAGCTGCGCGATTATCTTCACTTGGATGTCATGACCGTTACGGGGAAGACGCTCGGGGAAAATCTCGAGCAGTATCGGAGCAATGAGATGAGGTCCTTCGCGGAGATGTTTCTTGCTAACTATAAGCTGAACCGACGGGATTTAATTTATTCCATCCGCAAGCCGCTGAAGGCGGAGGGCTCCCTTGCGGTGCTGCAAGGCAGCCTGGCTCCTGAAGGCGCAACCGTGAAAAAGTTCGCCGTAGCCGATTCGATGCAGGTGCATCAAGGCCCGGCGAGGGTCTTCGACAGCGAGCGTGAAGCAGTTGACGCCTTGACTCAAAAGCACATTCAACCAGGCGATGTGGTGATCATCCGTTATCAGGGCCCTAAAGCAGTTGGGATGCCTGAAATGTTCTTCATGTCGGAGCTGATCGCTTCCGACCCGGTGCTTTCCCATACGACGTCCCTCGTTACGGACGGCCGTTTTTCCGGGGCTACACGCGGGCCATGCGTAGGCTATCTCGGTCCGGAGGCGCTTGACGGCGGACCGATAGCGGTAGTTGAAGACGGAGATCTGGTCCGCATCGATATTCCGAATCGAACGATTGACGTCGTGGGGATCCGAGGCGAAGAGTGCACAGCGGAAGAAGTAAAACGGGAGCTTACAGATCGATTTGCGAAGTGGTCACCGCCGGTGATTCGTCACAAAGGGATTTTGGGGCAGTACACAAAGCTAGCCCGGCCGGCCTTACAGGGCGGGTCGTGCTCTACAGGGGGAGCAGACAGATGAAATTGCAGGGAAAAACAGCCATTATTACCGGCTCATCTCGTTCCATCGGTGCAGCGGTTGCAAAGTGCTATGCGAGAGAAGGGGCCAATGTCGTTGTAAATTACCGTTCTCATCCCGAGCTCGCGGAACGTGTGGTGGAAGAAATCTGTGCTTTCGGCGGAGAAGCCTTCGCCTTCGGGGCGGATGTCTCGAAGGAGGATGATGTCGAGGCCATGGTGAAGGAAACGGTCAAGCGCTATGGGACCGTGGATATTCTCGTGAATAATGCTGCGATGGATCCGCGCAAAACGTGGTACGAAATTACTGCCGAGGAGTGGGACTCTATTATGGGAGTAAACGTCCGCTCGCAGTTTCTGTGTGCGAAGGCTGTGTTTCCATATATGCGGCAGCAGCAGTACGGTAAGGTCATCAATGTGTCGTCAGTTACCTTTTTCACAGGTCAAAAGCAATTTCTGCACTACGTCACCTCGAAGGGGGCGATTATCGGGTTTACCCGCGCCTTGGCGCGTGAAGTGGGGGAGCATAACATCACCGTTAACTGCATCACCCCAGGCGCCGTTTTGACCGAGACGGAATACGAGAAGGTCAGTGAGGAAACGATCCGAGAGAGCGGGGAGTTTCTGGCCAAAGCACAATGCTTCTCCCGTCGGGAGACGGCCGCAGATGTCGAAGGAGCCTTCCTCTTCCTCGCTTCCAAGGACAGCGATTTCATATCAGGCCAAACGCTTAATGTCGACGGCGGTTGGATGATGCATTAACTAACACGACAAGAGAGCCTAATAGTAAGTGCTTTAGGTAATCCGCGAGCTTCCATAGAAGGAGAGATGATGATGGCAGGCTTTGAGCAATCGAAATTTGAGAAATCAAAACGGAAATATGCTGAATCGCAGCAAGTACTTTCCGGTGGCGTCGCTAGTTCGCTGCGTTCAGCGATGAAGCCGACGCCGTTGTTCGCCGAGTCCGGCGAAGGACCGCGTATTTTGGATATCGACGGCAACGAATATATTGATTACTTGCTGGCATACGGGCCTTTAATCCTTGGTCATGCCCATCCAACCCTTACGGACGGGGTGCTTGCAGCATTGAAGAAGAGCCCATGCTTCGGCCTTCAACATGAGGGAGAAATCCAATTGGCTCGCCTCCTGACAGAGGTGCTCCCGTGCGCCGAACAAGTTGCATTGAGTGGCTCCGGCACGGAGGCGGTCATGCTAGCGCTAAGGCTTGCGCGGGCCCACACAGGGCGGCCGAAGATTGTTCGTTTTCACGGACACTATCATGGCTGGTCGGACTCCATTTTTACTTCGTTTCCTAGCGCCGACATGCGCCAATCTGGCGGGGCTGCCGGTGTGCAGGCTGAACGAATTCTTCCTGGCACGGGCGGGCAAAGCGACAACAGTTTGCAGGACGTGATCCTGCTGCCTTGGAATGAACCCGAAGCGTTAGAGCAAACCTTACGAGAACACAAGGATGAGATTGCTGCCGTCATCTCCGAACCGATCATGTGCAACTCCGGTTGTATCAAACCTAAACCCGGTTATCTGGAGCTTATGCGGGAGCTGACCTCGAAGCTTGGCATCGTGATGATTCTAGATGAAGTAATTACGGGCTTTCGTCTTGGACTCGGAGGCGCGCATGGAAAGTTTAATCTAAACCCGGATCTCGTTACGGTAGGGAAAGCGATGGGTGGCGGCATTGCCATAAGTGCGGTTGGCGGACGCAGAGAGATTATGAAGCTGATCGAAGATGGAACTGTGAGTCATCTTGGCACGCTGAACGGCAATGGAGTGGCAGTAGCAGCGGCACTGGCTACTGTAGAGGAGCTCGCCAAAGACGGCGGAGCTGCATACAGCCATATGGAGCAAACGGCCGATCAGCTGGTCGCCGGAATCCGATCCACTCTCGCCAAGCATGGTATTCCCAGTGTGATCAATCATGTGGGTCCTGTGTTCCATATGATGTTCACGACGGAGACACAAGTGGAACACTTTGATACCTTTAACAAGCGAGATGGAGCAATGTACAGCCGTTTCGCTGAAAAAATGCTAGAGCGCGGCGTGCTTATTCGGCCTAATGGTCTTTGGTACGTATCGGCAGTTCACGGTGAACGGGAGATACAAGAAACCGTCCGTGCGGTGGAAAGCGCGTTAGCCGCGCTTTAATGAGGCTCGACTGCTAGATGAATGCGCCAATGATGCTAAGCGGGAGGAGAATTGCTGGATGGAGAAACTGACCGACGGTCTGCAGGTGGCCGTGAAACGTCCTACTCTCCTAGGGGAGGGGGCTGTCTGGGATGCGGCGGCGAGCTTGCTTTACTGGGTTGACATCCTTGGACAGAAGGTGTTTATTTACAATCCGGTTACCGACATGAATCGGGAGATTGATGTAGGCCAGCCGGTTGGGGCTGTCGTGCCGAGAGCATCTGGCGGCCTTTTACTGGCCATGAAAGACGGTTTCTATGCATTTGATAAGAAATTGGAGCTGCTTACTTCTATTATTAACCCGGAAAGTCATCAAGGAGCGAACCGTTTTAACGATGGTAAGTGCGATCCGGCCGGCAGATTCTGGGCTGGAACGATGACGAATGATTCCAGCCCTGGGGGCGCGTTATACAGGCTAGATACTGACATGTCTGTGACTAAGGTTCTCACAGGCATCACCTGCTCCAATGGCCTAACATGGAGCCCCGACAAGAAGAACATGTATTACATCGATTCGCCAACACGTGAAGTATGGAGCTTTGATTACGACGAGGTTACAGGAAACATCAGTGGACAGCGTACGGCGGTCACCATTTCCAAGGAGGAGGGCGTTCCTGATGGAATGACCATCGACGAAGAGGGGATGATTTGGGTTGCCCATTGGGACGGCGGTATCGTTTCACGGTGGAATCCGCATACCGGCGATCGGTTGGATACCATCCATGTGCCGTCGCCTCAGGTCACTTCCTGCGCATTTGGCGGTGCAAACCTGGATACCCTTTACATCACGACGGCCAGCGTCGAAGTATACGAGTCTGATAGGGCGGAGTATCCTTTAGCAGGTTCTCTATTCCAAATCAAAACTAAAACAAGGGGGATTCCCGGATTCTCCTTTCGGGCATAAACTGTGAAAATTGTCACCATCCGTAAACATGACCGATTTCAAGTGGGGATTAAGACGGAGCGTGGTGTTCTAGTTGATCCCGAACCGAATAGAACGATTGAGCAGTTAATTCAAGGCTTAAAACATGACGATATAGACTCGAATTCCCTTGATCGCTCTAGTAAGAGATATTAAGGGTGTTTTTTCGCATACCTACTTGTAACAACACGATCCGCCTGCAGCAAGTCATAACAAAGGGAGGGACCTTCATGCTCAAACGAATGTTAACGCAAGGCTCGGCTGCAACGTTACTCACCCTGTTTATAGTTCTAGCATGTCTGATCACAACGGAACAAGCCAATGCAGCGGTAAATCAGACAACGGCAGGAGTCACGAACGAAGATCCGGGATTTACCTATGGCCCTGTCTCAAGGGACTGGATCGAGGGTAGAGATTATTACTACATAGAGAATAATGAGATCAAGCTGACAATCGGCACGAACCATCTGGCTACTAGGGATACGGTGGACTTCAGCGACAATAAGTCGGGAAACAACAAGTGGGGAACCTTAACGCCAGGACATATTATGGATGCGGCCCCTAAGTTCAACCGCCGAGATAACCTGGATTATACGGAGTTTGTGCTTAGTAAAAACTTAGCCCGCACATGGTGGTATCCGCTAGAGAAGCTAAGCATGCCCGACATTCAAGTGTCGGACAACTCGATTGTATCCAAAGGCGCGTGGGACAGCGATTCCAGCATTAAAGCACAGGTCACCTATTCTATCGTAGAGAATTCCCCTTTAATTCAAATGAAGGTGAAGCTAACTAATGAGGGGACTGCCGCCTTCGCCGGTCACTTGGCTTATATCATCGATCCAGAAGAGACGTTGGAGCAGCAAAGCTATGTACCTGGCTGGGGGTGGAGAGGTGGTCAAGCCAGCGCATATATCACTTCGGGCTGGAACAAGAACTATATTTTCAATGGGATACAGGATAAGTACACTGGAAATACGGCTCAAGCCATCCTGTGGCCGAATAACCAGCAGCCTTCGGCACTTATTCCGGAAGGTTACATCACCGGAGCATGGTTTAAGGTGAACTTGGCCCCGAAGGAGACGAAGGAGCTTATCATCTACCATCTTCCGCATAACCCGTCTCCGGCATATGAGTCCTATAAGACCGCGGAATTATGGGCGGATGTAATTCGAAACGGCATCGACCCTGCGGTGATCGGTACGATATCAGGAACCGTAACAGATGCCCGGGGCAAGCCTTCTCCTGGTGTTGAGATCAAATTCCAAACCGTAACCGGTAGCACCTATGCTGCCGCCACTACCGATAGCAGAGGAATGTACAGTGTGTATACGGTTACTGGTAATGTTTACAGCCTTAGCGCAACGAACGGAATCGATCGCTTTGAGCTGGATCTGACCGACGTGCTCACAGAGCCTAAGGCAAAGATCGATTTTACCATGGAGGCTCCTGTCCAAGAAATCGTTACCGGCGTAACTAAAGGAGATCCAGGCTTCACTTATGATGGGACCTCTAGGGACTGGTGGGTAAGCAACGATTATTATTACATGGAAAGCCCCGATATCAAGTTTACCGTAGGTACGGTAAGGACTGCCGGCAAGGACCCGAAAGACTGGACTGATAACGCGTCGGGCAACAGCAAGTGGGGGACGCTGACACCCGGCCATATCATGGACGCGGTTCCTATGCAGAACAAACAAGAGAACATGGACTTTACGGAATTCGTCTTGAGCGACGATCTTGGTGTGATGCCGGAGGATGAGGCGAGCGGTAAGTATATGGAATGGTCATGGTTCCACCCGTTGAACAAGCTGGAATTTCCGCAGATAAGCAGGACGGATAACAGCATCGTCGCAGCCGGAGACTGGGACAAGAACGATAAGATGAAATCGTCTGTCCAGTATTCTATCGTTGAAGGAACCCCCTTGATCCAAATGGAAATCACGCTGAATAACCAGACGGGTGCCGATTTCAATGGGAACTTAGGGTACATCATCGACCCAGATCAGCCGGGGGAGCAGCACAGTTACTTACCTGGTGCAAGCTGGGTGTACAGCCAGGAGAAAAGTACGGTTAAGAGCGGCTGGACGGAGAACTACGTGTTCAGCGGAATCAACAATTCATTTACAGGAAAAACCGCGCATGCCATCATATGGCCTGAGGACCAGCAGCCAAACAGCGTCATACACGAGGGGATCTGGATAGGAGCCTGGTTCGATGCGTCCATACCGAACGGACAGAGCAAGACCTATAGGCTCTACCATATGCCGCATATCGCTGGCCCGGCCGATAAGCCGTATGCCGCAGCCGAATTCTGGGCAAGGTTCATCCGTGAGCACGGCGAAGCAGAGAATTACGGAAGCGTTACAGGAACTGTAACCACCGAAACAGGAGAACCGGTGACCTTTACGGAGGTCATGTTAACGGACAGCCAAGGGAGCATATACGGTAGAACAGTTACGAACGGTCAAGGCAAGTACCAGCTGTTCGCTCGGAAGGGCATCTATGGCATCACTCCAGTAAGCGGTGAGTTCTCCGTGGAGGGAAAGAGCATACAGCTTGCAGATACGCGGAGGATTCAGGCGGATTTCGTGATGAAGAAGTACGCGGACATCAGCATCAGCATGCCTTCGGAGCTTACGGTTACAGCACCGTTTGATATTACCGTTACAGTAAAAAATGTGACCAAAGATGCGCTACAGCAATTACAGGTTGAGGTTATACCGCCGTATTTTGTTCATCTGCTTGATGAAAACGCAGTGATAATCCCTGTTGTGGAAGCACAGTCGCAGGTTGAGATTAAGGTCAAGGCGGTTGCGCTGGAAGGCGGAAGAGCAGCCATGCGGGCCAACGTCTCGGCAAGCCTGTTCAACATAACTAGAATAGGCAGCTTCGACGTTAAGGGTGCGGGATATTATGGGGGTGACAACCATACACACACGAAAAATAGCGACGGTGTTCATACGACTGCCGAGAACGCGAACAGCGTGTATAACAAAAGGCTGCTTTCCTGGGTATGGAACGTAGAACATAATCTATTCTTTAAGCAAGATGCGGATAACGTCACCCAGAGCTATGGTGGCCGTTTCCTAAGCCTTGCTGGCTCTGAGCTTACGACGAGTGTAGGTCATGCGCTGGTTTACGGGCTGGACGCCGCCCCTCGATATGACATTAACAATTCGGGGACCGGATACAGCTGGCAGGACAGCATCAATGAAGTGACAGGTCAAGGCGGATTGTTCTATTTCGCTCATCCGTTCGATAACAAGTATACGTTAGAGGATCCGTACCGCTGGAGAGACTTCACCGGCATTGAGGTATGGAACGGCACCTTCCATGCGCTGGACAACGGCGTCAATGAGCGGGCATTCAAGTTCTGGGACGAAATCAATATCCGTGGCGATGCGAAATATTACGGATTCGCCAATACGGACGGCCATACGAAGGATAAGGTAGGCGATACGTACAGCAAGGGTCTGATGCAGGGCCTCACCGGGGACAATGTACTCGAGTTGCTGAAAACCGGAGCATACTTTGGCTCCAATGGCCCGGAGTTAAGGTTCAGTATCGACGGTGTCGATATGGGCGGGACGCTGCACATCGAAGGCGACGGCGTCGCACAGCTTCATATTCAGGCATTCGATCCTAACTCCAATCTGAGCCGTGTGCGCGTGATCAAATATCCAGTCACGGGCAGCATAGACGACTACTCCAGAAGAGAGGTCGTCCTTGAGGAAGACCTGTCGGGCTTGTTCACGAATACATTTATGAAGACGGTAGCACTGCCTGTGACAGCTCAGGAGTTTTACCGAATGGAGGTTTTTAGCGAGAAAGCCAATGAGAGCAGCTCGGGCATAGGCCCTCTCACTGGCACTGGCTTTGCGTTCTCCAACCCTATCTGGGTAGAAACCACCAAGAGCTCGAATGCTGCGGCTATCGAATTTATCTCGTACAAAAATAAAAACAAATTTGAAGTAACGAACAAGTTTGGAATAAGTACTCTTGCGATCGACGATAAGGCTATGGATCTAAAGAAGCTGGAAGTGGAAGTAAGCAACGGTGCGGCCGTAACTGCTACAAGTTTCGCCGAATTAAACGAGGGCGATCCTTCCGTGGGGCTCCTTACGATTAACGTGATGGCGAAGGACGGCACACAGAACGAATTCACATACTTGGTTTTGGTTCAGAAAGACGGAGCCTATCGAAAACGAGGATAACTACACGTATTATTCGTTTTCGAGATGGGCGAATGTATGAGGATGTATCATGAGTTTTTGCAAGGCAAATGGAGAAATAAAGATTGCCTCTTATCCGACCTTCCAGGCGAGATAATTGGTAATCTTTTTACGTTCTGAGCAAAATTTGGAGCGAACAAAATATTTACGGGTGCGCCCAAAAATAATCCATTCATCCTGAATCCCCCGTCGGGCTATAATCAAAATGTAAACGGATTCAATGAAGGAGGAGCGACATGTCCAAACTAAAAAAAGCGATGTCATTGCCAGTTGTTTTCTCACTCGTATTTGCAGCTGCGGGCTGCAGCAGTCCAAGTAACAATGCCAGTTCGAATGCGACTCCAGTGAGCGGCAGTACTACGGCTCCAACCACACAAAACGCAGATGCATCGAAATCGGGGGAGCAAAGCAATGCCAAAAAGACGAAATTGATCTTTTGGGACAAGTCGGAATACGTGAAGGAATATAATGATTCGCAAAAAGAAAGAGTGGCGCAATTCGCTAAGGAGTTCAATGTCGATGTGGAGTATGTCGCGATCCCGCCGGCAGATTTAAAAACCAAGCTGCTTGCGGCAGTGGAAGCGGGGAACCCGCCTGATTTGCTGCTAGCTGACGATTTTGTCGCGAAACAATTCGTGGGCAATAATCAATTGGTGGAAATTTCGGATATCTTAAAGAAATATGATTTCCGGGAAGATTCCAAGAAATATGCCTATGCGTTAGAAGGTTGGTTTGAGGTTCCGGTTTATCATAATCCTAACGTTATGTATGTGCGAAAAGATAAGGTGGCAGAAAAGAATCTGGAGCTTCCGAAAACGTGGGATGATGTAAAGAAAGTGGCAAAAGCGATCAACGACCCGAAAAATAATTTTTATGGGCTTGGATTTCAGCTTGGAGGCGGCGGAGACTCGAATGGCCGGATCGAAAACTTAATTAGAACGTTCGGCACGGACTTGGTGGATAAGGACGGTAAAGTTACGGTCAATACGGCGGATGCTTTGGAAGCACTCAAATATGACGCCAGTTTCTTCACGGAAAAATTGACGCCTCCTGGCGCCGTAACAGGCGATGACTCATGGAACAATACGGCATATTTGAATGGTCAAGTAGGGATCATTTTTAACTCCAGCAGCGTATATGCGGCTATGAGAAAAGAGAAACCGGAATTGCTTAACAACACGCAGATCATGCCTTGGCCAGCCGGTCCAAAAAGACAATTTGGTTCAGGCGGCGGTACCGTGTTCGTCATGTTCAACAAGGGCAAAAATATTGATAACGCCAAAAAATACATTGATTATTTCTTCAACAAAGATTTTTATGGAAAGCTGATCGAGAAGTTAAATGGATTGGCTGTGCCGGTATTGAACGGATTTGAAAATACGGAGTTTTGGCAAAAGCCGGAAAATAAAGGCTGGTTCAACGCTACGAAAAATATTGTTCCGCTTGGTGATCCAGGACCTCCGGATGCGCGCGCTTCTCAAGTCATCAGCGAATACATTTTACCCAAAGCTGTTCAAAGTATTGTCGTAAATAACACAGATCCGAAAAAAGCGCTTGATGAGATTGATAAAGGCTACAAGAAAGTTTACGAGAAAAAATAAAACGAACATAAATCCTAACTGACGTACTTTCCCGAGGCAGG
This sequence comes from Paenibacillus sp. JT22N1, assembly GCF_059692155.1. Lineage (NCBI taxonomy): Bacteria > Bacillati > Bacillota > Bacilli > Caryophanales > Paenibacillaceae > Paenibacillus > Paenibacillus sp. JT22N1. The sequence goes on along the minus strand of NZ_JCAUAW010000012.1, from coordinate 124,314 downwards.
TGTAACCATGCTGCAATCATCCAATCGAAGAAGTGAAATGGTTTTGGGGTATACGTCGGTCATGCCGGTTATCATCGTCATTTTCGTGGTGATCGGCATTCCTTTTATCAACGCGCTATACCTGAGCTTAACCGATAAAACCGTAGGGGCCCAAGCGCATTTTATTGGCTTTGCGAACTATCGCGAAATTTTTACAGACCCCGTGTATTGGAAGGTTCTCAAAAATACTTTCATTTATTTTATGACGGATGTGTTCTTTAAACTGGTGATCGGGATGATTTTTGCCTTGACGCTTAATCAGGCATTTTTTGGCAGATCCATTGTACGGGTATTGTTCCTTGTACCGTGGGCGATTTCCGGACTGGTGTCGGCGCTTACGTGGAAGTGGATGTATAACGATTCTTACGGCATCATTAACCAATTGCTGCTTGATACGGGTATGATTGAAAATCCGGTCGCTTGGTTGAGCGGGCCTAAGATCGCATTAGTCTCTGTCATCATCGTCAATATCTGGCGGGGGATCCCCTTCTTCTTATTCAGCATCCTTGGAGGTTTACAGACGATTGACAGGCAGATGTATGAGGCTGCGAAAATTGACGGGGCGGGGACGATACGACAATTTTTTTCGGTCACGATTCCTTCCATCAGTTCGGTCCTTGTTATTACGACAATGCTATCCTCGATCTGGACGTTCAATGATTTTGAAAATATTTATTTAATTACCGGAGGAGGACCTCTGTATAATTCGGCGGTAATTTCCGTTTATACGTACGAGACTGCTTTTCTCCAAAATAATATGGGCAAATCGCTCAGTGTGGCCGGATCCATCATTCCGATCTTGCTGGTGCTGATGTTCTTCATGACCAGCAAGCTTGCCAAGGAAGATTGAGAGGAGGTGGCAGCTAGGATGAGAGCATCCACCGTACGTGCTGTTCGCAAAAAAGTGTTGATTTATGCAATCGTCGTTTTCGGCTTAATCTGGACATTATTTCCGGTCTATTGGATGGTCAAAACATCGTTCACTCCCGACGCACTTATGTACGATGCCAAACCTTCATTGATCCCGACCGAGGTAACCACGAAGCATTATAAGGACTTGTTTAGCCAAACGGAGTTTATGACCAACCTTAAAAACAGTTTAATCGTTTCCCTACTTGCTACCCTGATCTCCTTATTCATAAGTATTTTCGCTTCTTACAGCCTGACCCGACTTAAGTTTCGTGGCAGAAAATTCATTACGAAAAGCATCATAATCTGCTATTTGATGCCGGCAGCCGTGCTGTTTATCCCGATGTATGTGCTTGTCAGCAAGCTTGGTTTTGCCGATAACAAGTATGGATTACTTATTATATATCCGACTTTTATTGTGCCTTATTGCTGCTACATGCTGCTCAGCTACTTCAAGGCGATTCCAGGTTCTTTGGAAGAAGCTGCGCTGATTGACGGGTGCACGCGACTGCAAACACTATGGAAAATTATTTTCCCCATTGCTGCTCCGGGCATTGCGGTGGTGGCGACCTTCGCCTTCACCATGTCATGGAACGAGTTTCTGTATGCACTTGTCGTCACGACGAGTCCGAGCCAGCTGACCGCAATGGTTGGAATTGCAGGCTTTAAATTCTCTGATTCCTTCATTTGGGGACTTCTAATGAGCTCTTCGGTTATCGCTTCGATCCCTGCATTGATCTTGTATCTCGGCGCCCAAACCTTTGTGATCGGCGGACTTGCCGACGGAGGCGCAAAATATTAAGCCAAATGGTTCATACGCGTCAGGTCATCCGGAGCAATCTGGCTGACCTTTTTAACTATGATTCTATGAAATTTAAGCTATAATAGTGCTTAAACGAATCAGTACCACAAAACAGCATCTCTGGGGGAAGTTTACATGAATCATAAGAAGCAAAGTCTATTACCTTTGTTGACGATTGGTCTTGTACTTATATCTGGTTGTGGTAATGGCGCTTCCGATAAACAGGCCCTAGCAGCTGCAAACGAAACGAATAACAGTGGGGCATTGACCTTATGGATGTTTAATACGGATATTTATTTGAAGCCGGCTGCCGAAGAGGTCGCCAAAGAGATGAATATCAAGCTGAATTATGAATTTATAAATCCGGAACGATATAAGACCAAAATCAAAGTGGCCGTTTCTGCAAATGAGCTGCCCGATGTATTCGCGCAATACTTAGGCAAATCCGAGCGGGAATTAATATTGAATGCTAACGTGTCTGCACCGTTAAATGACGTGTTGACCTCTACAGGGCTTGCATCCAAATTTGACAAAGGGAGTTTGATTCAAGAAGCGGATGGCAGTATTTACTCCGTACCTTACCGTCCCGAGCAGTCGCAAGTCGTCGTCTATAATAAGAAGCTTATGGCCAATTTGGGCGTTCAGCCACCCAAAACATGGGATGAACTTCTTGCTGTGATTAAGACGGCCAATCGAAAAGGTGTTATTCCGATTGCCTTAGGCGGCAAAGACCGCTGGCCGGGAGATATCATCTATAATACGATGGTGCTGCGCGAGGATCCGAATGCTTTTAACCGAGCACTTAACAATGAAATCAAATTCACCGATAAGCCATTTGTGGATGCTGCCGACAAAGTCATTAAGTTGGTACAGTCAAATGCGTTTCAACAAGGTTTTTTAAATCATAGCGATCTCGAAGCACGTGAACTGTTTTACACGGGCAAGGCGCTCATGCTCATCAACGGCTCTTGGATTTTCACGAAAGCCATTTCAAGCCTAGGCGACGATTTGGGCTATAGCAAGTTTCCCCAGACGGGAGCAGCAGCGGACCCATTCTCTACAAACACCGGGGAGCGTAGCAGCACGCCTTACGGACTGTTCGTCAACGTGCAATCCCAGCAGCTGCAGAAGGCTAAGGAGTTCGCAATCCGATATTCGCTAAAGATCAATAATGAACTTGTTAAGCTTGGTCAAGCTTCTTATGCTGACTCGGAAATGAAAACAGAAGGAAAAACAAACGATGCTTATGCGGAGTATGTAAAGGATTTCAAAAGCTTCAAGTTCATCCAAACCTATTGGTATAGTACAATCACAACGTCTAAGGGAGAAGAGTATCGGGATTTGAACCAGAAATTGTATACGGGAACACTATCTTCCTCACAGTATACGGAAAGTATGGAGCAAATTATGAGGAAGCCGTAAACGGCTAATTCACAACGTTGCTTGCTGGAGGGGATATGTATTAAGGCGTTACAAGTGTTTCAAGACATGCCGATTCGCAAAAAAATTCAGTTCATCAACGTGATCATTATTTTACCCAGTATCGTATTTTTGACCATAACGCTGTATCAAATGACGTTAAATCAAGCAGAAGAGCGGGCTCTTCGCAGCTCTGAACAAAAGATTGGACACATTACCAATACAATCAACACCTTGTTTAATGATATCGAAAATTTCTCGAAGCTCTCGATGATCAATAAAACGTACCAGTCCGTATTGATGGATACGAATGAGGAGAACAGCGAGTTGCAGAAGTTGGATGATATCCAATCGATGTATGCCAATTTGAATACGCTGGTCGAATCCAACCCTTATATTGACTCTGTTGTCATTCAATCGACGGATGGCAGCAAAATTTACTATTCGGACAACATGTCGAATGTGACCCGCTCATCGGTAAACGTCTATCCGAAAGAACAACTGATAGCGGCTAAAGGTACGGCGGTATGGATTGAAACATTCGAGAGCTCGTTTCTTGTCAACGATCAGCATAAAAATTTACTATCCATAGGAAGGCGAATTATTAATATTAACAATGGGCTGCTAATGGGTTACATCTATATCAACATTGATGAGAGAAAGTTGTCCAACATTTATAGCAATGACGACTTACGAAGCAATATCATGATCGTCAATGCCGAAGGCAGGATTCTTTCGGCTAATGATTCTGATATCGTTTATCAATCGACTCATGACTTGTTTGGCCGGATGATTGTTGATGGAAATGGCTCTACGATTTTCAATAATGGAAAGATGAACATACTCGTTTCGTCTAAAGTTATGGATAAGAACGGGTGGAGAGCCGTCTATGCGGTACCTACCAAGGAATTAATGAAAGATCAGTGGAAAATCACTTTATTTATTTTAGGCTTTGGTCTGACAGGGTTACTTTTGGCGCTCATACTTTCGATTATTTTTTCCAAATGGATCACCAATCCGATTATGCAGCTAAGCAGGGCTATGACAGCCGTTGGAGACGGCAAACTGCATACGCGGACGATCGTTACTTCTAACGATGAAGTCGGTCGATTGGCTTATAAATTCAATGAAATGGTAAGCCGGATTCAAGACCTGATGCATACCATTAACCATGAGGAGAAGCAAAAGCGAAAGTTGGAACTTCGACTTTCTTATTCGCAAATTAAACCCCATTTTCTATATAACACCTTAGAGATGATTCGTTCTATGGCCTTGATGAAACAAGCTCATGATATCGGCAAGGTCGTCAAATCGCTCGGCGATTTTTACCGGATGTCGCTGAATCGCGGTCAAGAGCTCATTCCAGTGTCTCAGGAGAGGAAGCATCTCGAGAGCTATCTCTATATCCAAACAATCCGGTACCACCGTATGCATTATCGGATTGAATTCGATAGCCGGATCGAGGGATGTTGGATCCCGAATATGCTGCTGCAGCCGCTTGTGGAAAATGCGGTCTACCACGGACTTAGAGAAAAGCAGGAAGGTGCACTCTGTGAGATCACCGGCGGAATTGAAGAGATGAATGGCGTGGAGGTCCTCTGTTTCACGGTGAAGGATAACGGTAACGGGATGAGCGAGGAGAAGCTCCAACGAATTTGGCAGCATGAACAGTCTCATCACGGTTTATCCAGCTTTGGCATTAGCAACATACAGGAACGAATTAGACTTCGCTACGGACAGCCATTCGGTATCACGATTTTCTCGAAACCTGGAGATGGCGTAGAAGTGCAGCTGAGGATCCCTCTTGTCTTCGAAAAAACTGAGCTTGAGGAGAGGATGTAGCTGTCTATGAACCCCAAATTACGTGTACTACTCGTTGATGATGAATATTATTTCCGAAAACTTCTGATTAATTTGATTGACTGGGAGGCTCTTGGCTACATCATCGAGCAAGAAGCAGAGAATGGCTCTCAGGCCCTAGAACTTGCGCGACAAGAACAGTATGATTTGATCGTTGCCGATATTAATATGCCGGGAATGACGGGATTAGATTTTGTAGAAGCATTAAGATCTTCGTATATTGATACGAAAGTTATTTTTATTACAAGCTACGATATATTTGAATTTGCTCAGGCTGCCATAACGTTGGGGGCGTCTTACTATTTGCTAAAGCCCGTCGATGAGGATGAGCTTAGCCATGCTTTAACAGAAATTCGCGAAGAGCTTTTACAGGAAATGCAATCTTCTCATGATGTTAAGGATCTAAAGGAACAAGTTGAACGAACGAAGCCTTTGTTAAGAGACCATTTTGTACGTCAACTGCTGCTTTATGAGCCGTCAGACAGTCCGGAAATGCTGTATCGGCAAGCCCAGTATTATGACATTCCTCTTCATGCGGACGGTTATGTCGCCTTTGTTGTCGAAATCGACGAATTGGGCGTCCGTTATAGCAAAGAACAAGAGCGCCAGCTTTGGCGGTTTGCGGTCAAAAACATTTTACAGGATACATTCGAGTCTTCGGGCGCTTATTGTGCGGTGATCGACGGCGAGGACAATAAGATTGCAATCCTAGTCGGGCAGAAGGATGATCAAGACAAAGCATTAATTGAACTTTGCGAGCAAGCCCGCAGCTTTATCGACCAAAGAATGCATATTGGGGTTACGATCGCTTTAGGGCAAACGTATGAAAGTTTAAGCCAAGTACACCTCTCGTATTCGGAGGCGGAGTATGTTTTAAAGGTTAAATTTGCAAAAGGCGGTAACCGGGTTATCTCTTACACACATGATCAAGAAGGTCCAGAAGATGCTGTCTTTTCTCTACCTATCGATCGAATGGAATGGATAACGGCAATTCGCAATAAGAATCGGGAAGCGCTTGCCGAGAAAATCAACGAGCTCTGTCAAAGACTCGTCAGCATTCAGGCGAGCAAAGAAATTGCTTTATTCGTCTTGATGGAGTGTGTTTCATTCGGCAGCGCCGTCATTCTGGAACGCGGGGGAACGCTGCCAAGCGGATGGATGACGGACCGTCATCCGTTGTTTAGGCAGATGCATAGCCTGGAAACCATTTCCGGCGTGCAGCACTGGCTTCAACTCTTTTTTAATCAAATTGTCTTTACAGAACTGGATAACTATTTGGCACGGTTCAAAGGTTCCGATATCGTAAGTAAAGCAATTGCGTATATTGAAGAGCACTTTGCCGAGGAGTCCCTGACCTTACAGCATACAGCACGCAGTATCTGTGCCAACCCAAGCTATCTAAGCCATATATTCAAGAAAGAAACGGGGAAATCGTTTACGGAATATTTATCCGATTTGAGGTTGGATCGAGCCATGGAGATGCTGAGAGAAGTACCGCCTGAAGGGTTAGTCTCACTTAAAATTATTGACGTCTCGCAAAGCGTCGGCTATTCGGATCCGTACTATTTTAGCAAGTGCTTCAAAAAAAAGTTTCATATCGTTCCAAGCAAAGTCATCCAAGCATGACTGAAGAAGCCCTTACACTTCCAGGAAGAAGGTAAGGTTTTTTTTCATAAGGATTCACAAAATATTTACGGATGTGCCCAAAAATATTCCATTCAGTCCCAACCACCGTGTGATTATAATTAAAAACGATAAGAAATACGTATGTGAGGGGATGTACAATACCTATGAGTGATTTCAAGCTGGATGGGAAGGTTGCACTCATTACTGGCGGTTGCCAGGGACTTGGGCTAGAGTTTTCACGTACGTTAGCGAATGCGGGAGCAAGTGTCGTTGTGACAAGCCGGGATGAGCGCAAAGCGCACATGGCAGCGGAAGCGATCCGCAAGGAAACAGGCAGGGATACATTAGGGCTCGCTGCCGATGTGACGGATTTTAGTCAGATTCAAGCTGTGGTTGATAAAGCTGTGGACACATTCGGGCGTTTGGATATTTTGATTAATAATGCCGGAGTCAATGTGCGCAAGCCGATTCTCGAATATGATGAAGAAAGCTGGGATCTTGTTCAGACGACGAATCTGAAAGCGCCTTTTTTATGCGCCAAAGCAGTCGTTCCACAAATGATCAAACAAAAATTCGGAAGAATTATTAATATTGCCTCCATGCTGGGTACGGTGGCGCTCCCTGAGCGGTCCGCTTATTGCTCCAGTAAAGGCGGATTGATCCAACTGACGAAGGTTATGGCACTAGAGTGGGCTGAGCATAACATAACGGCTAACGCAGTTTGCCCGGGTCCTTTCGCTACAGACATCAACCAAGCCGTCATCAACAATCCGGAAGCGAATCAATTTTTCCTGAATCACCTGCCGATCAAGCGTTGGGGGAAACCTGAGGAGCTTACTGGGTTAATGGTGTATCTTGCTTCCGATCTGTCCAGCTTCATGACGGGATCGGCGATCGTGATTGATGGTGGTTGGACATCTGAATAAGGAACAAATAGGAGGCATGTGCAATGAGATTCGGACTTACGGCTTACGGAACTGTCTATGCGATGGGCATTCACCCAGCGGCAAACCGGAAACGCATTACGGCGAAGGAACTTCTGCAGATGGCCGAGTCTTATGGGCTTCAGGGAAGCGAGATTCCGTTCGATATTCTAAAAAGCAGTGATGCCGACGAAGCGGCTGACTACGCGCGAGACAAAGGGCTGTTCATTAACGTTGCGGCCGGAGGGTTTGACCCCGAACAACTGAAGGAAGCGCTGCAGATGGCTGACCGGGTAGGTGCCCTTACAGTGAGAACGGTTGTGGGCGGGGCGAAGTTCGGCGGAGACCGCAGGCATATGGCCGGCTCATGGCAGCCTTTCTTGCAATCCATCCTTCGTTCTTTCCAAGAAGTGATGAATTCGGCCAACCCAGCCGGCGCTAATTTAGCTGTCGAGAACCATCAGGATTTGGCTTCTGAAGAATTGCTCTGGTTATGCGAAAGCATCGGCTCCGAGAAATTTGGCATCACGCTCGATACCGGCAATCCGCTGGCCACGGCCGAAGAGCCGGTCGACTTCTTTCGCCAGGTAGCCCCATATGTGAAAAATGTCCATCTCAAAGAATACGCCATTTATTCATCCGAGGAAGGATACCGATTAGTACGGAAGCCACTTGGACAAGGGGTTATAAACTTTCCCGAATTGCTGAGAATCTTTAACGAAGTCAATCCGCAGATTACGATGTCGATCGAACACGGTGCTTTGGAAGCGAGGCATGTACGTGTGCTGCAGGAAGATTTTTGGACCGAATACCCAGAACGTTCGGCACGCCAGCTCACTCGTCTGCTGCGATTTGTCGAGGATCATGCGAGAAACAAGGGGGATTGGCAAACCCCATTCGAAAAGGGCATGTCACCTGATGCCATCGTCGCTTACGAGTTGGATGAACTGAATACCGGTATGGCTTACTTATCGAGCATAATCAAGCGCTATGCATAACCCATTAATTCCATGAGGTGATCAGGATGACGACGTTCGATCTGACAGGTAAGAATGCTCTTGTAACCGGTTCCAGCAGAGGTCTTGGGAAACAATATGCCGTTGATTTGGCACGTGCGGGCGCTAATGTCATTATTCACGATGTGAATGAAGAAGCTGCGGCCCGTTTTAACGAGGCGTCATCCGGCAGTGCAGTCGCGCAAGAAATCGCTTCTAAGTATGGCGTGAAAGCTCATTTCATTGCGGCGGAGTTGTCCGATGCGGAGCAAGTCAAAGCGCTCATCGAGCAATCTATTGAAACGCTCGGTTCGATCGATATTTTAGTGAATAATGCCGGTGGTGACATCGGTTTACATACGCCGCGTCCGGATCCAAACGATGCATTGGATATTTCTGTGGAGGATATCCGTGCTGTTGTAGATCGTAACTTGCTATCAACCATGTACGCTTGTAAATTTGCTGGCCTCCATATGCGTGAGCGCCGTTCCGGCAAAATTGTGAACGTTGGATCGATTGCCGGGCATATTCCCGTTAACGAAGGAATTATTTATGCAGCGGCAAAAATGGGCATCTCGCACTATACACGAAGTTTAGCTGAGCAGCTGCGTCCGTTTGACGTGAACGTCAACTGTATTTCCCCAGCGCCGACCTACACGGCTCGTTTCCTGGCGACGCGTACAGTAACAGAACAAGATGACCGTTCGCGCTTGCAGAAAGTTGCGCAGCCTGAAGATATGTCGGGTATTGTCATGTTCTTGTGTGGACCGCAATCCGATGCGTTAACGGGCGAGACGATTGTTTGTTGGAAATAACATGACGAGCGAGGGGAAGTAAGCGATGAGCGATGCGTTGACATATATTATGGGTCAGGAAGATCAAGAAAGCTACCGATTGCAAACCCATGCGGCGGGTCCTCAGGGCTCGCTGCCGCTGACGGGCGACATGCTGCTCAACTGGCCGAGCGGCGATTTGTTCGGCTTGAGCCAGAATGTGGGCATGGGGTGGAAGCCGGATCGTTTAAACGGGAAGCAAGTACTCATTCTCAGCACACAAGGCGGCCTGCGTGCAGAGGACGGAACGCCCATCGCCCTCGGGTATCATACCGGTCACTGGGAAGTCGGTATCCTTACGAAAGAGGCGGCACTGGAGATCAGCGAGCTGGGCGGGGTTCCGTTCGCAGGCTATGTGAGCGATCCTTGCGACGGTCGTTCGCAAGGCACGACGGGGATGTTTGATTCGCTGCCGTATCGCAACGATGCCGCTATCGTGTATCGACGGCTCGTGCGATCCTTACCGACACGCAGTGGTGTAATCGGCATCGCGACTTGCGACAAGGGACTTCCTGCTATGATGGTCGCTCTAGCCGGTATTCATGATTTGCCTGGGATTATCGTCCCCGGCGGCGTGACATTGCCCCCAACGAACGGAGAAGATTCCGCCAAGATCCAAACGATTGGCGCCCGCTACTCGCAAGGGCAAATTTCGCTGCAGGAAGCGGCGGATATGGGCTGCCGCACATGTGCGACCCCCGGCGGCGGCTGTCAGTTTCTTGGAACGGCGGCGACCGCGCAGGTCGTTGCGGAAGCGCTGGGTATGTCTTTGCCACATTCCGCGCTCGCTCCGTCCGGACAGCCGCTGTGGCGCAATATCGCCAGACAGTCAGCGAGAGCCGTCTATTGGATGCAATCGAAAGGCATCCACATGAGCCATATTTTGACCGATGCCGCCATTCAAAATGCGATGGTCGTTCACGCTGCGTTCGGCGGATCGACCAATTTGCTGCTCCATATTCCGGCCGTTGCCCACGCGGCGAAACGCCGCATCCCGGACGTGGCCGACTGGAACCGGATCAACAAAAGCGTACCGCGCCTCGTAAGCGTGCTGCCGAACGGTCCGGAATATCATCCGACGGTTCGCGTATTTATGGCCGGCGGCGTGCCGGAAGTGATGCTCCACTTGCGGAAGCTGGGGCTGCTTGACGAATCGGTCAAAACGGTGGCAGGCGAAAACCTCGGTGTCCTCTTGGATTGGTGGGAATCTTCGGAGCGCCGTCATCAGATTCGCCAGCATTTGAAGGAAACGGACGGCGTTGATGCCGATGATATCATTATGAGTCCTGCCAAAGCCAAGAGCCGGGGACTCACGTCCACAGTGACATTTCCAATAGGAAATATTGCACCGGAGGGCTCCGTCATTAAATCGACCGCTATTGACCCTGAAGTTGTTGGGGAAGACGGCGTTTATCGCCATACCGGACGTGCAAAAGTATTTACGACTGAGAAATCGGCCGTTAAAGCGATTAAAGACGGCCACATCGTCGAAGGCGACATCATGGTGCTAATGGGCAGAGGTCCATCCGGTACGGGCATGGAAGAGACGTACCAGCTTACCTCCGCATTAAAGCATCTGCCCTTCGGCAAATATGTGACTTTGCTCACGGATGCCCGGTTTTCCGGCGTATCAACGGGGGCGTGTATCGGGCATGTTGGTCCTGAAGCACTCGCTGGCGGACCGATTGGAAAGCTGCGTAACGGGGATTTACTGGAAGTGACAATCGATATTACCCGACTGGAAGGAAACGTCAATTTTATCGGGCAAGGAGAAGAGCAGTTTAGTCCTGGGGAGGGAGCCGTCATACTTGCCTCGCGTCCTTCCCATCCTGAGCTCATGCCTGACCCTAAGCTGCCGGATGATACTCGTCTATGGGCAGCGTTGCAGGCTGCAAGCGGTGGAACATGGAGAGGAAGTGTCTATGATGTCGATCGCATCATTGAAGTGCTGAACGCTGGTCATACGTATTTGGAAATACTAAAGGAGACCCAGCCATGATCATAACTGATTTGGAAACGTATATTGTCGGAAATCCATGGAAAAATTGGCTTTTCGTGAGATTGCAAACAAATGAAGGCGTGTACGGAATCGGTGAAGGGACGTTAAACGGTTTCGCCAAAACGGTGGAGGCGGCTATCCACGAGCTGAAGCATCTATATATCGGCATGGATCCTCATGACGTGGAGACGATCGCCTTGAAGATGACACGCGACGTCTATTCCGACGGCGGGCAAATTCAAGGCTCAGCGCTTGCGGCGATTGAAACCGCCTGCTGGGATATTATCGGCAAGGTCGCTGGGCAGCCGCTCTATAAGCTGCTCGGCGGGAGATGTCACGAGCGGCTGCGCTGCTATGCCAATGGCTGGTACCGTGGTCCTCGCGATCCGCAAATGTTTCATGATAAGGCGAAGGAAGTTGTTGCTAGAGGCTACACCGCATTGAAATTCGATCCGTTCGGCAGCGCCTGGCGAACCGTGGAGAGAAATGATTTTCAAACCGCAATCGAAATCATTGCAGCCGTTCGGGAGGCAGTGGGGCCGACGGTCGATATCCTTATTGAGGGCCATAATCGCTTTAGCGTGCATACGGCTCTTCAGTTTGCGGACGCGATGCTTCCGTATAAGCCGACGTGGTTCGAAGCGCCGGTGCCGCCGCAGCGTATTTCTTCCATGGTAGAGGTGGCAAAGCGCAGCCCCGTACCGATTGCTTGCGGTGAAGATTATTATTGCCGGGAACAGTTTGCCGAGCTGCTGAAGCACGACGCCGTACATATTATCCAATTGGAGCCGCAGTACCTTGGAATTGCCGCGTCGAAGCAGATTAACGGCATGGTTCATGCTCATAACGGAGTCGTTGCGCCGCACAGCGCACAAGGACCGATCTGCTCCGTCGTTTGCGCGCATTTGAATATGGCGACCCCGAACTTTTTCATTCATGAAATTTTTGACGAATTCAATGACTCGTGGGAAGAGCAAGTGTTGGTTCCGCCTTTGAAGGTTGTTAACGGTTATTTGGAGCCGCCGGAAGGTCCCGGACTTGGCGTCGATCTGAATTTGCAGGAAATCGTGAAGCATCCTTACCATCCAGGTCACTGGCTTCCGCTTTTTAAACAAGGCTGGGAAAAACGCGAAAAGCATCAATAAAGGAGGTTTCGACGATGAAAGCTCTTATTTATGAAGAACCTCGGGAGATGCACATAAGGGAGGTTGAGATTCCTGTTCCCCTACCGGATGAAGTGCTTATTCGTGTAGAACGAGTAGGGATTTGCGGATCGGAGTTAAGCGGGTATTTGGGGCACAATTCGCTGCGCAAGCCTCCTCTTATTATGGGACACGAGTTTGCCGGGACAATTGCTGAGCTGGGCGTCAGCGTAACTCGATTTAAAATCGGTGACCGTGTCACGGCGAATCCGCTCATATCTTGCGGAGGTTGTCGACCTTGTACGAACGGCGCTGCTCAGCTATGTGCACAGCGGAAGCTTGCGGGTGCACACCGTCCAGGTGCCTTCGCAGAATACGTGGCGATAGCTGAAAAAAACGTGTACGTGCTGGAAGATCACGTTTCCTTCGATAAAGGAGCTTTCACCGAGCCATTCGCTTGTGCGGTCCATATTTGCAAGCTGGCGAAGCCGCTTCCATCCGACAAGCTATTGATTGTCGGGGCTGGTCCGATCGGGCTTCTGACGCTTCAGGCCGCACAGGTGTATGGACTAAGGCATATCGTACTGATCGATGTCAATGAGGAGCGCCTTGAAATCGCCAGGGAGTTAGGTGCGATAACCGCAACAAGCCTTGAAGCAATTGGCGATGGCTTCAAATACGACGTTGCCATAGATGCGGTCGGATTGGAAGTGACGCGCCGCACTTGCTTGGAAGCTGTAAGGCCCGGGGGAAGGGTTATCTTTACCGGCTTGCATGAAGAATCCAGTAAACTCCCGGTGAACTTGCTCATCCGCAGCGAAATTCAAGTGACAGGTGCTTTCGCCTATCATTCCGACGATTTCGAAACCGCTTTGCAATGGATCAGCGAAGGGCGTGTCCATTTGGATGCCTGGACGGTGCATGCTCCTCTTGAAGAAGGGGCGCGATGTTTCGAAACCCTGATCTCCGGGCCCGGCAAAATCGCTAAAATCTTGTTAACCGTATCCGAAGGAGCCGATGATCGATGCTGATCGATTTAAAAGGAAAAGTCGCGATCGTGACAGGGGCCGGTCGGGGGATAGGAAGAGAGATCGCTTTCACTTTGGCTCGCGAAGGCGTAACGACAGTCATCCTCGACATCGATCCCACTAACATCGCGGACATCCGGCAGCAATTTGAGGAACAAGAGCTTCATGGAAGCCAATACATCTGTGACGTACGGGAGTATGCTCAAATAACGCAGGTGATTAGTGACGTAGAGGGAAAATACGGACGGATCGATATCCTGGTCAATAACGCCGGAGTTGCTAACGGCGGAACGGTTGAAACGCTGCAGGAACATATATGGGATCTTAACCTCGATACCAATTTAAAAGGCACTTTCCTCATGTGCAAAGCGGTCGCGCCTATAATGAAAAAGCAGCGAAAGGGCCGTATCATTAACGCAGCCTCCTTCGCGGCGATCGTGCCGAGTTACGGAAGCGCGGCATATGCCTCGTCCAAAGCCGGTGTAGAACAGTTTACCCGGGTATTGGCAGGAGAGCTTGGACCATGGAATGTCACGGTCAACTGCTACTCGCCAGGCATGATTCCAACGGATTTGAATCATTTCTCTGAGCTTCCGGAGCAGCAGCAGCAGCGGCTCCTCGACACGCTTACACTGCGTCAGTGGGGGGAAAAGGAAGACGTTGCAAATTTGATTTGTTTCCTCGCTTCCGACCTTGCCGGGTACATCACCGGAACGATGATCGATGTGAGCGGAGGCAAGTTAGCAACGCAAATGCCACAGGTCGCTTACGAAAACTTAGTTTAATACTTTAAACCTAAGGTGAAGGAGCTTGCGTCGTTGCAGACTAACTCACCGGTAATTACCATTATTATTCAGATCGTAAGGGGAACACAATTCACCGATCCATTTTGAGAATAGAATAAGAACCTTGATAGTTCTGAATTGATCTAATGGGAGGGACTGTCCCATAAGGCGTTCATCTTTAGGCTGCCTCTGTTTTCACTGTTGCACTACATGGAAAACCTACCGTTAATTTAGATGGTTTTTCACAAAAAGCTAGTTTACATGGAAAATCTCCCGTTATTTCTGATGTTTTCTCGCGGAATAGCGATTCCCCCAAAAATTAGAGGGAGGTTTTCCAGTTAGATGACCGTTTAGAACAATTAACGCCAAATTAACGGGAGGAATTCCTGTTAGATTTCGCTCCGTATCGAAACAAAATAGAGGCTGCTCGCTAGGTTATTAACCTTTTGAGTCAGCCTCTTCATTTCGGTAAAGGGCAGGATACGATCAACTGTCTAACATGTTACTTTTTATTATCGCAATCATGAGCATAAGGAGCTTATGGTAGAAATAAATATGTAAATACGATTATATTTAGGGCAGATGAACCAACACTCATCACAGCAATCCAACTACTTATGTGAATTCTACCATTAATGTATAATAGGGTAACACTAAGGATCGGTTTTTCTAAATCCCGAGTTGGATAACGACTTATCCTTATTTCCAAAATGAGAGGATGATTCTATTGTTCAAGAAGTTTGCGGCAGATGCATTAGGTTTAAGTGATATCGGTAAGGTAATTAGTCCGAGTGATTTCGACAAGGTAGATTCAGATGATTATGTCATGCATGAGGATGGCGAGAAGATTTTCTTCATCATTAAGTCGAAGAAAGACGAATACTGCTTCACCAACCTTGCCCTAATCCACCTTGATGGAGATAGTGCTATTAGCAGCAAGCGTATGCTGAAACGGTACAGCTACCACACAAATGCAATTTCCAAAGTGTATTTAGAAACTGCAGGAACTATCGATCTTGACGTCGAGATCAAGTTCGTTATCGGTGACGTCAACTTCTCAATTGATGTGGACAAGAAGCAAATTGAGCAGATAAAAGACTTGTATAAAGCCTTAATTAAGATTTCCGAGACAGTAGCACATAACGAGGACTTGTTTGGTTATGCGAAGCAAAGCGTAGTTATTGCTAAGGAAGCGACAGGCCGTATCACAACTCAAACTACTTCCCCTGTAGCCCAATTTGATGCAATCAACGAATCAACCTACAATTGGTTGAAGAATAAGCACTCTGAGTTAAAGGTCAAGGATTTCGGTTACATCTTCGAACGCTATATCAACAACTAAATGTGAGTAACGGGGGGGCGACCAGGAAACGATGCTTGGAAAATGTCTACCACATTTTCATTGACGAATACTGTAAGCTATCTGGGGTTACAGAGGAAGAATTACGGTCATGGTACGTTCCTGTTGCAGCACGTTCGATAGCATCGGGCGCCCTACCGGATGAACAAATTGCCAAGCTTGCTGCTATGATTCGGCATAAATTATGCCTTGCCTGAAACTTATGCTTGTATATTTGTGTCGAATGTTGATTGGGTGTCTTCTATGAAGTAAAGTAAAGTAAAGTAAAGTAAAGCGAATGAAGGAGCTGCTATTTGGCAGCTCCTTTTTTATATTTCTATAAATACACTAGATGGAACTAATTATTTGTATTGACACCGATACATAGGGGCGTATAACATATAGTTATAAGTTAGATATACATTATAACGAGGGGATGATCAGATTTGATCAGTATTAAGAAAGCTTTATTGGGCTCTCTTGCAGTTACACTCCTTCTTAGCGGATGTTCTGACGACAAATCATCAACAAAACCGGTGGAGACCGGGACGGCTGCACCGTCTAGCAAGAAACTCACATTGAATTGGTTTATCGTTGCTGATAGCAACGCGCAGTTGCCTTCGGTAGATAAAGACTTCGTGAAAAAAACGATCGAGCAGAAATTTAATGTAGAGCTAAAGCTCCAACATATGAATTTCACTACGGATTATCAGAGCAAGGTCAACCTGTTGATTACTTCCAATCAGTCACCGGATATGTTTTTTATGGGCGGAAGAGAGTCTAATCAATACGTGCTAGATAAAGTTGCAGCGGATATGAGCAAATATGTGAATCCGCAAGTGATGCCCAACTATTTCAAATATTGGACGAATCCAACGGAATTGAAGCAGTACCAAGTTCATGGCGCATTCGCTAGGGCACCGGTTCCATTTGCCAGGACGCAATACGCTTCCTATTATATTCGTAAAGACTGGCTGGATAAGTTAAATTTGAAGGTACCTGAAAACTATAATCAAATGATTGAAGTGATGAAGGCTTTTACGTCTAATGATCCGGACGGTAACGGTAAGAACGATACATATGGTCTGTCGGCTGCCGGGAATGGCGCCAACTTCGTGCGAGATTTCCCAGCCTGGTATGAATATGGCCGACCTGCCGGATTTGTTCTTGAGGGTGATAAATTCATTGATTCAGCAAGCGATATTAAAGTCCAGAACATTCTTGAGGATACGAAGAAATTGCTGGCGATGAAAGTGGTGGATCCGGACTGGTATTTGAACAAAACCGGACAAAACATTGAAAAGGCGGCCCAGGGTAAGGTTGGGATCATCTGGTCTGCCAATCGGGATATCGCCTTCGATAACAGCCCCAACAGTGTTCAAAAGAAAACCATCGATGTTACGGGAGTGAAGACAGCCGATTGGCAGCCGTTTCATCCATGGGCTAACGCCGGGGTAAGTTCAGAAGCGGTACCAGGCATCCCTTTCCTGTTCAGCGCCAAAGCACCGGAGGAGAATATTCAAAGGTCAGCACAAATCATGGATTGGCTCTTCGGAGAGGAAGGTTTCCTACTATCGAAGTATGGGCAGGAAGGTGTACACTATAAGAAAGAAGGAAGCAAAATTACCCTGATTTCTGACGCCTACAAGAAAGACATCATTGATAATGGGAATTTCCTGAAAATTTATGGTGCCTTTACACCTGATGAACCCTTCGTTATGAAACTGGACGTCATCAATCCGAACGAAACCGACCGTGATCGAAAAATCGTGGACAAAGTAAGAACTTATAAATATATCCCCTCCCCGGGAACGAGTTTAACACCACCGCAAGGATTTGATTTAGCAGCATTCCGGGCCAAAATGAACGCTTACCACGCCAAGATCTTGTTTGAGGAGAAGGATGCCTCCAATTGGCCGAAATATCGTGAGGAATTAATAAACAAGTATCATGGAAAAGAAATATTTGAGAATTACGCCAAGCAAGTATCGGATGCACTAGGCAAACCGTATACGTACGTTTCGGCCAATCCGTAGTAGGAAATCATATTTTTGTATACGGATGTAAAACTAAGCAGTTTTTTGAGGTGAATGGTTGTCATGATGGATGAAAAAGTAAGCAGAAAAACATTCCGAATCAGATTGGAGGAAATGGCCAGTATTTTGCGGGAGGAAATTATTTCAGGCAAGCGAGCGGTAGGTGAATTTTTGCCCTCGGAATTAGATTTAACGAGACAATTTCACCTTAGCAATAAATCGGTGCGCAAAGCTCTGGATATGTTGGTTGAGGAAGGGTTAATCGAGAAAATACCAAAGGTCGGCAATCGTGTTACCGCCATTGCTGACGAGAATAAAACGTTGGTTCGCTTTGGTTATCACCCGAGCACCAATTATGAGACGGCTTTGGCGGAAATGATTTCCGAATTTCACGGGCTTTATCCACACATACAGGTGCAGCCCGTCGAAATTCCCTCACAAAATTTCCATAACTCCATAAAGGAATATTTGGATGCCGATCTTTTGGATGTTTTCAGCATGAATGACCGGAGCTTCATGGAGTTTGTAGACAATGAGACTTATAACCTGTTGGAACCATACGAGCTCAATCCTTCGCTGTATCCGTTTCTATCTGAGCCGTTTATGCACCAAGGGGAGCTTCTGGTCCAGCCCTTTTCATACTCGCCGGTCATTTTGTGTTACAATCGGGATCATTTTGCCGAAATCAATTTATCGGAACCTTACAGTGGTTGGACATGGACCGATCTTCTTGCTCATGCCAAGGAATTGGCTATCGAGAATGAAAGATTCGGATTCTATTTCCACTTGCTTTCCCAAAACCGATGGCCGATCTTCCTGTTTCAGAGCGGCATCGCTTTCGAACGAAACCAGCATGGACACTATGAAATCGACGAAGCAAAGCTGATGGAAAGTCTGGAGACGTGCCGTGACATTATATACATGCCCAATGTGTTTCCGACCATGCTTTCAGCCAGCGAAGCAGACGCGGAAGAGCTGTTCTTGAACGGGAAGGTATCTATGATTATGACCAGCTATTTTGGTCTCAACAAAATAAAGGGGGCATCATTTTCTTACGATATTGCCCCCTTGCCATACCTGAAAGAGTCTAAAACCATGCTGGTCATCATTGGGCTGGCGATAAGCAGAAAATCGAAGGTAAAAGAAGCCGCGCGCAAAGTCGTTGAGTTTCTACAATCGCCTCGTGCCCAACTGATCATGCGGAAACACACCTTAAGTATCCCGGTGGATAAGAATGCAGCAGAGTGGAAGGGCGAGGAGAGCATCACAAGACCTTCCCGGTATAACATCTATCGGGAGATCGTGCCTACCTTTAAACGACTGAGCGAATTGAAGCTGGATTCCGTCCAGCTGTCTCACGTGCTGCGGCAAGCTAAGCTGTATTGGTCCAAGCTTCAGGATGTTAAAGTGACCTCCACAAATATTGTTACTGGGCTGAACACTGATCAAGCAGAGTGAATAACCCGAAAAGTGAATGTATACGCGCCCGGTCCTTTCAAAAAAAGGACCTTTTTTCATTACATAAATTCACTATTTGTATATTAGATATAAACTAATTTTTCGAATAAAAGTTGTTGACAAGTAAAATGCTGGATACTTATAATTTAGATATAAATTAGATGTGCATTTGAAAAACGTGAGCGGGGAGAGTTGGTTACTGTGAAGGCAATTATCAATCATAGAGGAAATGTCAAAGTGGCCGATGAGCCTCTGCCGCAAGTGAAAAGTAATTTCGTTCTAGTTAAATCACTTTATTCAACGATTAGTCCGGGTACAGAGCTTACTGCATTAAAACGGATGCCGGAAAATCCTTCACCATTGGGTTACAGCGCTGCTGGAATCGCCATTAGTACTGGAGAGGGCGTTGTGGGCATTGAGCCTAATCAGCCTGTTGCTTGCTACGGGGGTCCCTATGTGAAGCATGCGGAATATTTGCTTGTTCCAAAGCATTTAGTCGTCCCCGTCCCCGCTCATGTTCCTTTGATGGATGCATCTACGGTAGGGCTTGGTGCGATCGCCATTCATGCGCTTAGGCAAGCGAATATAAAGTTTGGCGAGTCCGTCGTCATCGTGGGGTTAGGCATTCTGGGGCAAATTATAGCACGAATTGCCCATGCAGCATGTGCCAGGGTGATCGCGTTCGATATTTTGGAAAAGCGAAGAGAAGCGTTATCCGGCATAGGAAACATCACTATCTGCAGCAGCATGGAAGAGATCAACAGCAAGATTCAGGAGATTTCAGGAAGCGGTGGGGCAGACACAGTTATTCATTGCGCCGGCGGCAAACAAATGGACCTCCTCGATGAAAGTTTTGATTGGATACGCGATCGAGGAAAGATTGTCATCGTTGGTGACATGTACATGGAATTCACACGAAGCAAAATGTTCCTCAAAGAAGCTCAGGTGCTCATATCCCGCGCCGGAGGTCCCGGTAGGTACGATGAGGCCTATGAACATGACGGCTGCGATTATCCGATAGGCTATGTCCGCTGGACGGAAGAACGAAATTTACGGGAATACATTCGGCTTTTGGCCGAGCAGAGAATCGATATCAGTGGGCTGATTACTAATCAGGTTGCTTTACCCGATGCTTGGCAAGTATACGAGCAGTACAAACATGACCCTGGAAGCTTACTTGGAGCAGTGATTAAGTATTAATGGGAACGGAGGGGCTTCCGATGAGGAATGTACATCTTGCAGATGACGCAATAACGGTCACTAAAAAACGCAAGTCATTTGTACTTAGTATCAAACATGCATGCATGCGATATCACTGGCTGTACTTGATGATGATCCCCGGCCTAATCTATTACTTGATTTATCATTACATTCCTATGCTCGGACTTATCATCTCCTTTAAAGATTACAACATGATGCAAGGTATATGGAAAAGCCCTTGGATCGGACTGCAGAATTTCCGAGAAGTCTTCAGTTCCCCAGACTTTCCGTTATTACTGAAAAACACGCTCGTGCTGAGTGTATACCGAATTTTGTTCAATATGCTTCCGGATCTCCTTCTTGCACTGATCCTAAATGAAATCCGGGTTAGATGGTTTAAGCGGATCATCCAAACGGTGACATACGGGCCCTATTTTCTTTCCTGGATCATCGTTTACGGTTTGACATTCTCATTTCTGGCACCTGATTCTGGACTTATCTCCTCTTGGGTAAACGAACATTGGGGGTTATCCATTAACCTGCTAACCGAAAAAGAATGGTTCAGACCGATTCTGTTATTGACGGACATATGGAAGAACACAGGCTTCGGAGCCATCATCTATTTGGCTGTTCTAGCCACCATCAATCAAGAGTTATACGAAGCGGCCGTCGTGGACGGTGCGGGGCGCTGGAATCAGCTGTGGCATATTACCCTGCCTGGAATTAGAGACGTGTTCCTCATGCTTATTATCCTAAGAATCGGTCATATTTTGGATGCCGGCTTCGAGCAAACCTACATTTTCTTGAACGCTCGCGTTTATGAAGTCGGTGATATTATCGATACCTGGGTATTCCGGAGAGGGATTGAGAATCTGGATTTCAGTACTGCGTCTACGGTTGGATTATTTAAATCCTTCGTCGGATTCATTCTGGTGATTGTTGCTAATAAACTCGCTAAGAAATTCGGCGGATCCGGAATTTGGTAGCTGAAAAAAAGGAGGATAACGGATGTCCTTTATTCTGAAGAAAAATAAAACGGACCGGATCATAGACACAGTCCTGTATACGAGCCTGGTTATTTTTGGATTCGCGACTTTGTTCCCGCTGTACTATGTAGCCGTAATGTCCGTCACCCCTATTGCAGAAGTGCTTCGTAACGGCGGATTCGTCTTATGGCCACAGCATGTCACATTCGATGCTTACTACTATATTTTCAAAAGCAACCGGATTCCCGATGCCCTGAAAATTACGATCATGGTAACCACGTTAGGAACGTTCTGTAATCTGCTGATCACCTCATTGCTTGCTTACCCCTTGTCCAAAAAATATTTACCCGGCCGCAATGCGGTTCTGGTTAGTATCGTGTTCACGATGCTTTTCTCGGGTGGGTTAATTCCGCTGTATCTCGTCGTTAGTGCAACTGGATTGTTAAACTCCATTTGGGCGTTGATCATCCCCGGGCTTGTTTCTTCTTTTAACATGCTGATCATGAAGTCTTACTTCGAGAACTTGCCAGCCGAAGTGGAGGAAGCGGCTAAAGTCGACGGCTGCTCGGACCTCCAGGTATTAGGGAGGATCGTTCTTCCATTATCGATGCCGATAGTCGCTACATTAGGATTATTTTATGGCGTCAATCACTGGAATGCTTACTTCGGAGGGATCATGTATGTAACGGATCCATCGTTAATGCCGATACAGGTTGTTCTTCGCAACATGATCGTGACACCAAGCGTCAGCCAGGAGCTGGGCCTCAATGTTCAAGATCTGCAAGTGTTGCCGCCTGAGACGATCAAGATGGCTACCGTCGTAGTAGCTACACTGCCGATACTTATCATTTATCCGTTCCTGCAAAAGCACTTTGTCAAGGGTATGCTGCTCGGCTCCATTAAAGGGTGATACCGGTAACCAACCGGATTAACTAATAAACGTTGGAGGTAAGGACATGAGTACGATGATAAAGAGGAAAACAAGTATTTGGAAGCTTGTGTTTTGCACGATTATGGCCGTCTGTCTGGCCATCTCTGGATTGGTCCCGTTTGCTGGCCGCGTTCTAGCCGAGCAAGCTCCGCCGAACCTGCTTGTCAATCCGGGTTTCGAGCAATTGGCGGAAGAAGGCGATATGATTCCGGGATGGACTTTGTTCCGAGGAGCGGATAACTCTGTAAAACCCGGTATTACGGCAGAGACAACCGACGAAACAAGTTCATCGGGCGCCTACAGCCTCACGGTAAAAGACGACAACACGACTGCAGCAATCGTTGTTTACAGCGATTTAATCGAGGTGACGCCGAATCAGGCGTATAAGCTGGACATGAAAGCAAATCAAGTAAGCGGTACCATCTATACGGCAGTAAGATTCTACAAGAAAGCCACGGACAATCCGATTTCTGGATTCATTGCAAAGCCCGCCCTTGCAGCATTATCTCCCACACTGATATGGAAGAACGTGAATCTCGAAGCGCCTGCACCTGCTGATGCGGCCTATGCAAGGATATTGGTATATACAGCCTCAGCGACCAAAGGAGCAGCGATAGTGGACGATTTGTATTTTTCCGTTAAGCAAGAAGTTCCCTCGGACAATATTCCATTCAATATAACCAATCTCGGACCACAAGTGCATACCGTTAACACCCATCGGGCTGCTCTCGGTAAGGATGCCGCAGGAAACCCGGTTGCTTATTCCACGATGGTGGGAATCCCGGCCAAGCTTCTCGTCATTGATGTGAAATCTGAAAAGCTCATCGCTGCGATTCCAATTGAAGACACTGTAAACGGAACCAATTATTCTTGTACCTACGTTCGCGGTTTAAGTGTTCAGCCTGACGGTACTGTATACATGGCAGGAACACCAAGTAATCTTTTTAAGTATGTGCCAGGTACAAATAAAGTTGAATTTGTAAGCAAGGTTTCGGGCTCGCAGGTGTTTGACATGGAAAATGGTCCAGAGGGCACCCTGATTGGCGGGACTTACAATAAGAGCGAAGGCTTTGAATTCAATACCAACACCAAAGTGAACACAAATCTGGGCCCTATCATGTCGGGTGAATCCTATTCTTATTCCGTCGCCTATGATGAGAAGCGTAATGATACTTACTATGGAATCGGAGCCCATGCTCATTTGATCAAATATGACCGTGATACGAAGTTGAAAACGGAAATTCCGCTTCCCGAGCGTTACCAATCCAGTCAATTCATCTACGATATGACGGTATCGGGAGATAAGCTGTTTATGAGGTTCTCTCCAGGTTTAACGATTGCCATGGATCTGAATACCATGCAATTTGATGAGATAGAAGGCAATGTAACTTCCAGGCATGTTTCTCCTAAAGCGCCTTCCGACAATAAAATCTATTTTACATCCGATTCCCAGCTGGGGTATTACGATACGGTTTCTAAACAATATGTCATGCTTGGCGTGGATGCGCAAGGCGATATGAACGGCTTTGGATTCGCTCAGCTAGACGACCCGGAATATCCCGGTGATACGCTTATTGGAGTATCCAGATATGGCAAGCTGTTCAAGTACAATCCGGCAACTGGCAAAAGCAAAAGCATTTTATTCGAGATCGCAGGCGAGCCCACAGAGCTGCAGACCGTGGAAGTGTCGGCTGACGGGATGGTTCATACGAGCGGGTATTTGTCGGGAGGCAATTCGATCTACAATCCATTTACAGGGTTGACTCAGGAATTTACGAACGAAACGATGGGTGACGGACAGAAGCTGCCAGGCTCGCAGACGGACCGAATTTATCATTATAACGATAAAATCTACTATGTGAATTATACGAATATGGTCGTATATGAATTTGATCCCGCAAAACCATGGAATCGTCTGGACCCGGTTTCCCCGAATCCAAGAGAGTTGTTTACAGCCTCCGATGTGGGGCATCAAGACCGCGGACTTGCGGGTATCATGATTGATGATGGAAAATTAGCGATCGGCACGGTTCCGAAATACGGATATTTAGGCGGTGCACTTGCTATTTATGATATAAAAACGGACCAGCGAGAAGTATACTGGAATATCGTGAATCAGCAAAGCGTAACGGCTGTCACGTATAAAGACGGCTTGATTTACGGAGGCTCCAACATCTATGGAGGTCTTGGCGCAGATCCAACGGAAACAGAGGCGAAATTATTCATTTGGGATGTGAAGGCGAAGCAAAAAGTATTTGAGATCGTACCGGTCCCAGGTAAAAAAGGAATTACGGAACTGATTGTTGGCCCGGATGGGATGATCTGGGGTTCTGCGGAAGGTTACCTGTTTATTTTCAATCCAACTACCCGGCAAATCATTCATACCCAGGAGCTGATGTCACGTAACTATAGCAGCGCAGTCTGGAGAGATGCACAGTTCGAAGTCGGTACGGACGGTAATGTATACGGGGTGCAGGCTAATCAATTTTTCGTTATTAACGCTCAGACCAAAGTGAAAAAAGTGATTCGAAATGTTGGTATTCGGAATTGGATTTCGCAGGATGCGTTCGGAAACTTCTACTTAGCGGAAGGAGCAGAATTGCTCAAGCTCACCATACCGAATCTTATCCTACAGCCAACAGGTGCCCAATTGACTCTGACTTCCAACAGTTTAATCCGAAACCAGAGTGCCGAACCGATGATAAAAGCGCTGCTACCGCAAGGGCGATCCATTACCCTCTTGGAAAAACGCAACCCGGTTTATGCCAGTAGTAATCCAAGTGTTATCGCGATAGAGAATGGGAAGTTCATCGCCAATCATCCCGGTACCGCAGAGGTATGGGCTCAGGTGAATGTCGGAGGGTCAACGCTGGTAACCAATCGCGTTACCGTAACGGTAACCGCTACAATTGACTCGTTGGAGAACGAAGTTAACAATTACATCCAATCTGGAGCCATCGGAAATGGTAAAAGCCAAGTGCTGCTTAATACGCTTAGGCAAGTGCGCCATTCTATGGACAAAGGAGACTCGAAACAAGCTTCAAAACATTTGGATGATTTTATCAAGCACGTAACCTCCCGTGATCAGAATGACAGGATTGACGATTCTATTGTCCAAATCTTGGTCGCAGATGCTAAAGCAGTCTCAGCTATTCTTGGCTCTAACTAAAGGAGAATTACGATGAGTGTCCCGCTTGATGATCACGAACTTTTTCACTTTTATACCGATCATTTGAAGAATACGCTGCTTCCCTTCTGGTTGCGCTCAGTGGATTGGGAGGATGGCGGATACTTTAACGCTTATGACAATAGAGGAACCCACCTGGTCAGTACGGACAAATTCACATGGTCACAAGGCAGATTTGTATGGATTTATGCCAAATTAGCTTCGATGGACACGGATATTTTTGATCAAAAGGAACGCCGCCATTTCTTGAAGCTTGCTGAGCATGGAGCCAATTTTCTCATGAAGCATAGCCTGCTTGATAATGAATGCTGCACCTTTTTGATGGATAATAAGGGAAATCCGAAGCTAACCGCTTCAAGCGACCGGTATGATTCCAGCATTTTCGCCGATTGCTTTGTCATCGCTGGTCTTGCCAAATACGCAGCCGTATCCGGGGATAGGAACAGCCTTCATTTTGCCCAGCAGTTGTACCGTTCGGTGATTGGCAGAATTCAAGGAGGCAGTTATTTCACGGAACCTTACCCCATTCCACATGGTTATAAATCACATAGCATTCCTATGATTCTTTTGAATGTTACTCAAGAGTTGTATGAGGCGGAAGAAGAAGTGCTGGGTGTGCAAACAGAAGAGTTAAAAAACAACATGATCTCGTACATGGATGAGATTTGTAACCATTTCATGGATGAAGATTTCGTGCTTAATGAGATGATTGGTACCGACAATAAGCGGGTGGACTCGCTGCTCGGCCGCTATTGCAACCCAGGGCATACGGTAGAGGATATGTGGTTTGTGGTTCATGCGGCATTAAAGCTGAAACGGAATTCTTATATCAGCAAGGCAGCAAGAACGACCGCCAAAATGCTCGAGCTGGGATGGGACCAGGAATTCGGAGGGATCTTCCTGTTTGTCGACAGGGAGGGAGGTCCTCCGAGAGGGAACAAGGAAGGCATTGAACATACCTCCATGGTAAAACAAATAGAACAGAATTGGGATTCCAAATTATGGTGGCCTCATTCCGAAGCGCTGTATACAACAATGCTCATCTGTAAGTTGACGGGAGATCCGAAGTTGTTAGCTCAGTACAATAGGCTTCACGATTATACGTTCAAGACTTTTCCCAACCCGGATCGCAGCGTTGGAGAGTGGATTCAAATCCGTTCGCGAAGCGGCAAACCGATTAATCAAGTCGTCGCGTTGCCTGTAAAGGATCCTTATCATATCATTCGCAGCGTCATCCTAATCATTGAATTGCTTGCTACAAATGAAGTGAAAACCGAGTAGTGATAAATGCCTTAGTTCGGTAACGAACCGGACTAAGGTTGTTTAGGCTGCCCATGTGATCGGCAGCCTTTTTACTCACCTACGGGTAGGGGAATATGGTAATATTAGGTATATGGTTTTTATTATTGGAGGGATAGTTGTTGAAGCAGATTGCGTTAATTTGCTTGATTTTTACGTCGATTGTTTTTTCACAGCTTCATTCCGCAACGGCCATAGCCGCCCAACAAGATCTGAAAGAGAAAAAATTGCCGGGTGTACTCATTCTGACGGAGATGCAAACTGCAATGTACGACGCCCCGAACGGAAAGCAGATTGGAACTTCCTCCTTCTCAGTAGTGAGCGTGCTAGATGCGGAACCGGGATGGCACGAGCGATTCATAAATGAATCTGAGCCATTGATTTGGTACAAGATTACTTCCGAACAAGGGGAGTCTTGGATTAGACCGAAACATCCCGAATATCCCGAAGATTTTTTCGAATGGATTCAAACGTCAGGAGAAGAGTTTTTATACGATGAATCATCCGAACAAGGGAAAACAACGAATACGATTTCTCCGCAACCGGTGAAATCTATGGGTACTTATCACGGATTTTACCGAATCCAAACATGGCTCGGGTACAAATGGATCAAACCGAAGCACAAGATTGTTCCTTACTACATTCCGACGAATGAAGACATTAGCTTGAACGCGACCACGCCAATATTTGACGCTCCGGAGGCGGACGCGAAGGTCACCGGGTATTTGAGCGCACAACAGTCAGTGATCGCCTTCGAACGAATCAATCGGGATTGGTTCCATATCCAAACGTGGTTGGGAGAGCAATGGATCAATCCGTTGTATTCCCTGCCGAAAGATGTGCGGACAGGAAATGAAACTATCAAGTTAAAGGGAAATACCCCAATTTACGAGTTTCCCAACCGCGAGGCCAAAGTACTGGGAACACTCGCCCCGCAGATCGTGTCGGCATTCGAGAGCGGGAGCGGCTGGCATCATATTCATAGCAGTTGGCTTGGCGATGTCTGGATCTATGCAAGCGACCCCGATGCCGACCCGGAAATGTATAAACCTCCGGCTGTTATCACAAATCAGTCGATTGCCGGCACATGGAGCTCCGTTCAGTATGATCCGGCATCTACCGGGACTAGAGGATTTCCGCTAGCCCCATCAATCGGGGTTGATTGGGGCCGAAATACTGATTTTTCTGGGGGAATTGTCTCGTTTGGAAAACCGGTTCCCCTCCGTTTTGCATTGGCCAATGCAAGCGATGATCCGATTACAATAGCTCAGGAAGAACACATTATAATCGAGATATCGCGAATAACGGGTTCCATCTATGACCCCACGATTGAGACCGTTTGGAGGGGCACGTTGCCCACACTATCTTACGATTTTAAAACGAAAATGTTGAGCGCAGAGATAGTTTTTGACTGGGATGGGAAAGACTCGGACGGTAAGCCGGTCCCATTCGGTGAGTATAGGGTGCGCGTAAAGCTTCCATGGACTATCCGCTACAGCATCGACGGGAAAAACGAAGCCTTGTCGCAAAAGGTGGAAACATCCGTTCTTACTCAACGTGGTTTTTTCATCGGGGCCCCGTGAAAGTGCTCCGCTGCAGCGGAGAAGGCTGCCGATATCAATAGATCGGCAGTCTTCTCCGTTAAAAAATTGCTACGTTAACGCAGAACTTTAGCACAATAGCTTCTAGGAGAGGGTGTCATTGAAATGAGCCAAGTAAACAAAACGGGGATCGACTTAACCCTCGTGAGCCGGTTGATCTCAACGCAACATCCACAATGGGCAGACCTTCCCCTCGTGCCGGTCGATTCCGCTGGGACGGACAACTCGATCTATAGGCTCGGAGTGGATATGGCCGTTCGATTACCCCGCGTAGAATGGGCCGTTGGTCAGGTGGAGAAGGAGCACCGGTGGCTACCGTTACTTGCCCCGCAGGTACCGATTTCTATTCCTACCCCGCTTGCGATGGGGATGCCCACCGAGGGCTACCCTTGGCACTGGTCCGTGTATCGGTGGCTCGAAGGCGAGAACGCAACTATTGGGCAAATCGATGATTCATGCCAAGCAGCGTCCGCACTGGCTCATTTTGTAGCAGCAATGCAGCGGATCGATCCCGCCGGGGGGCCGCCACCAGGGCCACACAACTCTAACCGTGGCGTTCCACTAGCAATGCGAGATGCCTCCGTCCGGGCCGCAATCGCAACCCTACGCAACAATCTCGATACCGATGCGGCAACCGCGGCTTGGGAAGCAGCCTTGCAGGCATCCGTGTGGTACGGTGCCGCCGTCTGGCTCCACGGAGACCTCCATCCAGGGAACTTACTGGTCGAAAAGGGGCGGTTAAGCGCGATCATCGACTTCGGTACACTGGGCGTTGGCGATCCTGCATGCGACTTAATGGTCGGGTGGACGCTCCTCTCCATCGATTCCCGAGAAATATTCCGCGCAGCGCTACCTGTCGATGACGCGACTTGGGCGCGAGGCCGCGGATGGGCACTTTCTTTCGGGCTGATCGCCTACGCATATTACTTAGACACTAACCCCGTACTCGCCGAAATATCCAGACGCGCAATCGATGAAGTCCTCACCGATTACAAGAACGGCATATGATGATTAAAGATGGAAACTCCTCTCCATAGAGCCCAAATTGATGTTAACAAGCTAGTCGTCTTTCCGTTAGCGGGAAACAAAAGTTAAGTGAATGTAACATGATACTCTATTAGAGACTTCGAATTCCGATCTGTTCTTCGCTTACCATCCATAATCGTTTAGTGGTGTCCAGGTTCTGAGCGGGAACAGACGGAATCGTTGTTTGCCTGTCAGTGTAGTAATAACCATTATGACCAGTCACTTCGTCCGAGTCTGCTAACCACACCAAAGTTTCGGCACCTTTCTCCGGACTACGGGAGAACATTTTCATCACGGCCATAGTCATACGGGCTAAAAGTCCGTTGTTCTGATTGAAGTTCGTGGAAACAAGACCAGGATCAAAGCAGTAGGCGCTGACTCCAGTCCCCTCCAGCCGCCTCGCCAATTCAGAGGTGAACTGGATATTGGCGAGCTTAGTCTCAGCATAGCGAAATGTAGGACCACCAATAAAATTTTGGGGAAAGCTATAAAGATGTTCCGCAGTGAGATCATCAAAGTTGATGCCTTTCTTGGCCATCTTGTGACCATGGGATGCGGTTGTGATAACACGGGCATGTTCGCTTTCCTTCATACGATCAAGGAGAAGCGTAGTCAGAAGGAAAGGCGCCAGATGGTTAACAGCCCAAGTCATCTCCATACCATCGTCGGTTAATTGCCTCGTTTCGAACAAGGCGCCGGCGTTATTGACCAGAACGTCCACTCTCGGGCATTTGGTCAAAATATCAGCTGCAACATGACGTATGGACTTTTGTGAAGTCATGTCAGCCAAGAATACGTCCACAGTGGTTCTTCCACCGGTTGATGCCATGATTTGAGCCGCTACTTCATTTGCTTTAGCCTGATTACGAGCTACGATTCCTATGTTTGCACCCCGAGTTGCGAGCTCTTTGGCCGCTGCCAACCCAATGCCGCTTGTAGCCCCAGTAATCACTACATATTTGCCTTGTACTGTCCACTTACTATTCGTAATCATTCTAGCCATTTTTGTTCCACCTTTCGAATAATGAATGAATGGTTCATTTATTAATATCATAATTTAAGCTTTGTGTACTGTCAATAGGGAATCACCTAGCTTTATGTAAGCACCGGACAGTAATGCAATAATTAAGCGTTTACAAATAAAAGTAGTTCATATAATATTGAATTGGTAAATACTTCTAAATTGAGGTGAAGAAATGGTTGGAGAAGTGAAGAGTCCAGTAAGAAATGAAATCACCTCTGTAATTTTATGGTCTAGAGATTTAAAGAAATCGGTAGAGTTGTATAGTAAATTTCTGGGTTTGTCAATTGAAGAAAAAGATAATTATGGACATTTGCATCTATTTCATTTACCAAATGGAACGGAGATAATGATTGATTCAAACGGAATGGATACAATTCCAATTCCACAGTCCGCTCCTCCATTGTTTTTTATGCCTTCTGATGATATTGATGGAGCTGCTAAATTTGTTCAGGAGCTTGGCTTTGAAATTATTTATGGCGGAATACATAAGACGAGTCAAGCATCATTTTTTAATATGAGAGACCCAGACTTTAACGTTATAACGATTTGTCAACAACATTAGTTTTGATTTTACTCTAACGGATATTGATAGTGTGGAGGAGCTTGCTAAGTAGCGGCTTCTCTTTTTTATTCGAATTAAAAATCGAAGAGGGGAAGAGTGACGAAGAACAAGGGTGAAACACCAAGGTAATAAAAGGAATAACTAATACATTTGGCCCCAATGGAGTTAATTAGATGAATTTGAATACTGCGAATCTGCAAGGGAAGGGGAATGCACTTGGCTAAAGAAGTAGTTATTGAGGAATATAAACCAGAATGGCTCCAAGAGTTTGAGAATGAGAAGACGAAGATACGTCAAACTTTACAAGGCAAGGTAACTAATATCGAGCATATAGGAAGTACTTCAATAGTTGGATTGCCCTCCAAGCCAATATTGGATATCGCGATTGGGGTGAACCGTCTCGATGAAGCAGATTCGTTTATAGAACCTTTAAGAAAGCTTGGCTACGAATATATTCCAAAAGTGGAATTTCCCAATCGTAGGTTTTTTCGTAAAGGAGAATGGAGAAAGGGAACACATCATCTGCACGTTTATGAACTAAGCAGTGACGAATGGAATAATAACCTTTTATTCCGGAATTACCTCAGATATCATCCGGAGAAAGTAGTAGAGTACGCCCAACTTAAGAAGCATCTTGCTTCCTTATATTTAGAAGATAGAACAACATATACCCAACTGAAAGCACCATTCATTCAATCAGTTATTGAATTAGCGAAAAAGCATTCAACTAACGGTGAACGTTAGTTCAATAAACGGCAGCGGCGGCAGCCTAAGACCTTGTAATACTTCAAACGACATTCAAGGTGTGGAAATTGGCAGTTGGACACGGAATTTATGCTTCGTGCTGAAAGATCAGGTAAAGGGAATGGACGCATATATACCGTCACCTACACGGCGTTTGATCTTGCAGGTAATATAACTTCCACTTCAGCAACTGTTACGGTTCCTCATGACCGATCTGGAAAGTAAAGGAATATAACTCTACAGGTAATTTTAAAATTATAACAACTGACTCGAATAACCAGGGAGCAGATTGCCACGGCAGCTGCTCTCTGATTTCTTTGGCGGAAGTTCAGGGAATAATGAGTATTATTATCAAAATAGGGGGGATTTGAACTGTCGTCGTCAAGATAAGTTCACAGAGATCCGCTTACGAACAACCCCTTGTACCATACGGCTTGACGCTTCGTTCTTCGCGCTACGGCTTCTGCCGAGCAGCTGGCAGGCAGGAGCACAAAGCTTGCGGTGTCACCGACCTTTGGCCATACTTGTTCGCCTTTCTGGTCGAGCGGTGTTATCCCGCCTGTAATGAATCCTAGAGATTGAGAGAGCGAACATTCATCGTTACACCCATATAGTTCAGCGAACCGTCCAGCTTTCTCCAGTTGATCGCCATTTCCAAAAGGAGACCAGTGATCAGTCAGGCTGTCTGTTGCTAATTTCACATGAACACCTTTGTTATGCAGCATCGGGAGAGGCATCGTAGTTCTTCCGATTGGCACCGTCGAGGCAATGGACATGCCCAGAGAAGACATCCTTGCAGCTACTTCTTCGGATTCCTGCTGAGGAGCACTAGCGAACCAAAACGCATGGCTAACGGTCACCTTGCCTTGCAAGCCAGCTTCTTCCGTCAAATCAGCCAGCCGCAGCAAAGTTTGCTTCCCTGCTTCATTTCCATCATGCAAGTGAAGATCAATACCGGCATTGTTCATAACCGCTAGCTCTACCATGGTCTGCAGTGACTTTTCAATATTGCCATCTACCGTGTATGGATCTACCCCGCCGACAAGGGTCGCTCCTTCTGCCAAGGATTGCTTTACCAATTGAACAGAATCCGATCGAAGCAGTCCATGCTGAGGGAACGCAACAATTTCAGAGGATATTTTACCAGAGAATGTCTCCAAGGCTTGCTTGGTTGCCTCTAAACGGTGCAGACCGCTTACGGGCTCGATATTACAATGGCTGCGCACATGCGTGGCACCAAACCCTTGAATAAGAGTCAAAATGCTCTCGGCTTGTTGTCTTGCCATGGGCAGAAGTTTAGGCAATAATATTTTTTCTTCTTCAATCCGTTCGAAAATGCTTGAAACTTTTTTCACCGCTTTCCACGGCCCGTCATAATACGTTTTATCTAAATGGATATGCGCCTCCTCGAAAGAGGGCAGCAGCAGGAACTCCTTGCAATCGTACTTGGGAAGTGGTCCCTGAGGTTCCAATTCCGATCCGATAATTTCAGCTATGGCGCCGCCGTCAATCCGGACATGACAAATCTTCGTATGCGTACCGACCACTTGTCCGTCTTCTTTGACATAACCCTGTTCTAATCTTACATTCATTAACCAATATGAAGTATTTAACATGATATCCCGTCCTTTTCACAACAAATAATTGGAGGCTATATTAAGCTCCCGCGTCTACTAATAAACGTTCGATAGCAGTAAAATGGTGCGCTCTAGCATGCTCCAGCGGTGTAACTCCATGCTTATCCGGTATCGTCACGTCAGCTCCGTGTTCAATTAGGAGTTTTATGACTTGCTGCTGCCTTTTCCCGCCATTGCTTAGTACAATCGCTTCCATCAGTGCCGTCCAACCGAGATTGTTTACGTGATTTACATTCACTTTTGATCGGGTAAGAAGCTCTGTTACGACTTCAACATATCCATGTTCGGATGCAGGAATGAGCGCCGTTCCTCCATAGCGATTGGTGATGGTTGGATCAGCGCCAGCTTCGTTAATCAACTTGACGATTTCGAGCAATCCTTCTGCCCCAGCGTATAAAAGAGGATTATCTAAGAAATGATCTTGTAAATTGATATCTGCTCCAGCCACGATCAACGCTCTAACCGTATCTGCTTGATTGCCGTGTGTGGCGGCTAAAATCGGAGTACGTCCGCGTTCATCTCTTCCATTGATATCCGCGCCATCTTTGATACATTGCACAACGAATTCAGTTTTTCCGCGCTCTGCTGCTTGAATGAGGGATAGATTCATTGACGACACATCCTCTTCGACTAAGTTGACATACGCAATACAAAGCAACTACTTTCTTCCGATTATACGGATATGGTACCATAGCCATTAGCATTCGAAAAATATTTAAAAAGTTTGGTTTCCATACGTTTAACATTCGA
The DNA here is from genome assembly GCF_059692155.1 of Paenibacillus sp. JT22N1. Taxonomy (NCBI): domain Bacteria; kingdom Bacillati; phylum Bacillota; class Bacilli; order Caryophanales; family Paenibacillaceae; genus Paenibacillus; species Paenibacillus sp. JT22N1. The sequence continues at coordinate 90,174 of NZ_JCAUAW010000012.1, read as the reverse complement.
TAAGGAGGTTGTCTCTTCCTTGGATATTCGCCAACTTCGTTATTTCATTGCTATCGCTGAAGAGAAGCAAATTACGGCTGCCGCCCAAAGATTGCATATGACTCAACCCCCTCTTGGCCAACAATTGAAGAACATGGAGCAAGAACTCGGAGTCCAGCTTGTCATAAGAAACGGTAAAGTATTAGAACTGACCGACGCAGGACAGGCCTTATACAAGCATGCCGTTCATATGACGCGGCTCTTAGAAGAATCGGAGAACGAAGTGAAAGAAATTGGCATGGGGACACGAGGCAAATTGACGATAGGCGTGAACACATTGTCTTCAGCACCGTTGCCTCATTTGTTGCGTATTTTCAAAACTCGCTATCCTAAAGTTACTTATAAAATACAACAGAGTGAATCCTTACAGCTTCTTAGGCTCATTAGAGAACGTTCCATTGAGCTTGCCATCGTAAGGCTACCGCTGGAACTAAGTGATTTTGAAGTGCTGAGGCTTCAAGCTGAGCCGTTTTATTTCGTTACAGCTAAAACCTTTGCGCCTGAAGCACATGGATTTACCTACGCTGACATTCAGCGCTATCCGCTTATTCTGCCTAGCAGCGAAGGTCTTGGCTTATATCAAAGTATCATCGATCAATTTACTGAACGTGGTTTGCATGCGAACGTCATCGGGGAGTGTTCAGATATCGTTACGTTAATGGAGTGGGTATCCTCAGGGGATGGGGCGACAATCGTGCCGGAATCCATTCTTCATTTGCATCGAGGGTATGACATTCAATCCTTTGCCATTGCAGAGAATCAGCTTAAATTCGCAACCGGATTAATCTGGTTAAAAGAGCGCTATTTAACAAAAGCAGCACAGCATTTCATCGAACTTATCAAAGAATCAAGGATTTGAACCCAATATGGAAAACATAAAGCATGAGTACTCAAATTCCAAATAATATTAAAGTTGAACTAAAAACCACCATACTTTGGCTGAACAATTTCTTGGAACTTATCGGCACCTTAAACTTTTTCCTAAAGTTCTCTATACTGATCCAATTGGCTGACAATGTTAGTAAAAGAACTTTTCAATAATTACGAAAAATCTCTACAAACTGACAAGTGGGGAAGGTTACAAAGACCAATTCAAACTTGGAGTGAATGGAATTATCGGAGTTTGGAGGATACAAGAAATGATTGGGGTAGCCTTTTGCCAGTTGAGGATTATGATAGAATGAGATCAATTGTTGAAAACATATCGCAGAGTGCAGAGCATGAATCAAGATATTTGCTGCATGGAGATACTGGTGTGCATAGTTTTGTTTTTCACGGGCACTCACTGGTTGGTGTTATCGACCCCTCACCAATGATTGGTCCTTTGATATATGATTTTACTTACGCTTTTTGCTCTTCTCCAGACGATTTGAACCTAGAAACTTTAATGGCAACATTCACTTTGCTCAATCATGTACCTATTGAGAGATCAAGGCTAATTGAAGAAGTAATCTTTCAACTTTATTGTCGAATTGGGATCTGTATACAATTCCATCCACATGATCTGGAAGAGTATTTAAAAGCGTGGGAATACTGGAAGTCATTGTCCATTAATTAATACTTGATTTCATAAGTTGTGTTTTTTATATAAAGTTATTCAACTAAACGAAGAACGATAGCTCTATACTCATCTTAATGAAGCTGCCGACATGATCGGCAGCTTCATTGCGTTAACGTGGGCAGGATAGTTTGAAACTACGTGGGTAAATATCCAAAATGGATACTATTCGAATGGGTGTTCACATTGAGTTTTTTTATAGAAGTCTATATATTTCATGAGCTCAGCTATTCCCAAAAACTGATTTAATAATTGGCTGTTTAATTTTTGCAAGGCAAGCTCAAAGGTGCGTTCCACTTGATTATAGTGCTGAGTCTCCAGGTCGTTCAACAGCTGTTTCATATTCTCGATAAAATATACAGTTTTTCTTAAACTGCTAATCAGAAGAATTTTTTTGAATTCCGTATGATAAAAGACTCTATACCCGTTATCTTTATTTCTCACCGAAGTAATTAATCCTTCTTGTTCCCAATGTCGGATGGCAGAAGGCTTGACATCTGCCATTCGTGCAACTTCTCCAATCGTCATCGAGTCGGTTACCTTCAAATTTCTGTACTTTGAAAAATCCGCATTTCGAAGCATACACAGGACTTCCTCGACTCTATGTTTTTCCAATTGAGTATCATGTAACTGCTGATTCAAGAGCCAGAGTGCAGTTTCGATATCTAGATTCTTAATTTTCCTCATAATATCGTACACCCCGGGAATCTCATATCCTCGCAATAACGCTCGAATGGTAACAAAGCCTTGCATATGGAGGGATGAGTAGCATCTTCGGTTGCTCGGCGTCCTCGGCACATCCGGAATCAAGCCTTGATCTTCGTATCTCCGCAACGTAGTCGTACTCACATTAAGTTTCTTAGCAATTTCTATTGGTGTATAGACCGTATTCATGATCATTTCCTTTCCATAGCTTAAAGTCTAACCTTCAAGTGCTACAACAATATTGCAACAAATATAAGTGCATAAATCAAGGCGATCGAAGCTCCGAACTTAAAGATTGCATGAATGTACTATGATTATAATATAAACATAGAAGGAGTGAAGGCATTTGAAAAAGTTGATACGACTATCGGACGATTCAGAAATAGAAGTGGGTATATCAGGAACTCACAACCGTCAAACCATCATGTTACCAATTGCTAAAAAATCCGTTTACAATCAGGAAGCGGAAAACTTGAAGCTGTGGGGTGTGGATCCTGAATTGGGGAAACATTTTGTAGAGGGGTTAACGGATACGTTTCAGGTTCTATATTTCGATTATGAAGGACATAGATTTCGGTACCCTAATCCGGAAAGGCTCACACCTGAAAATATCGTAATTGACTTCCTGTATATTGCAGATGAAATGAACGTTAAGAATTTCAGTTACTACGGCTACTCCTGGCTTGCTCTGGTGGGACTACAACTGGCCATAAGGTCAAATCGTCTTGAAAGCTTAGTAATGGGCGGCTTTCCGCCCTATGAAGGGCCCTATCAAGAAATGATGATTGTTACCAACAAAACCCACATGCAGGCATTGAGTACGCAGTGTAAAGGCATTAGGCAACCTGAAGGAGCCTGGAATTTAGATAATTTGGATTGGGAAAACATTGAAGTTACGTTAGATCCTCGTGTAACAAAGCAATTTGTTACGTTGTATCAGTGTCTTGCTGATTTTGATGATCGTGGTATCCAACATAAGCTGCATCTTCCGAAATTAGCTTTTGCAGGAGAGATGGATTCCATCGCGTATGGCGAAAATTTTGGCAATGTTACTGTAGACATGGTCGGGTTATTGAAGCGTAATAGGAGAGAATTAGCCGATCTAGGATGGGAAGTAGAAATCCTTAGGGGAAGTGACATGGACCATACGAAAGCCATGCAGCCGTCCTCGGTTTTACCGCTTTTAAAGCCATGGTTCATGCGACACCTTGGCATTCAGAAAAAGGCTTAAACACACCATCTGATTAAGCTAACGCAGAACTCTAGTTCAATTATGGAAATGGGGCTGCCGCGCACAGCCTTTCTTCGCTAGACAATCATCACTAAAGAATCACAGAAAAAAAGCTAAATGCCGACGCAATTAGCTTTATTCTGTGATTCTTCCAATTTCATAGACAATTCACAAAAATGTTCCATTTCATTGATCCAGTCTTGTAGGATGGAGGATAAACTAATAAAAGGAGGGATCATTATGCGGAGATTGTGTATATTATGCTTGATGCTGGTCGCTTTATCAGGCTGCTCAGAAAAAGTCGTTACCGATACTGACACAGTTCCGTCTATTCAAAGAGTTCCGGTCAATCCGGATTATAAGATATATTACCATCGTTCCGATAACATGGATCGTGGGCATCATGATTATTATTACGAGGAGCTCGTAATTGATCCAGCTTATTATAACAATCATGATGTAAAACGGGGAGACGTTGTATATTTAGAGGGCGTAAGAGAAAACAGTAAGCTCCCTGAGTTTGATATTTCAAGAGTTGTAGCGCTTCCAGGTGAACAGGTAAGGATTAATGCCGGTCAGTTATATATTAATGGCAAAAAACTTGATACGTTCTATGGAAAAGCACATCGTTTAGGTAACGATGCCGAGGAATTAAAACAATTCATGAATAATGAACCAAACAACAGCAATGTGAAAAATGCCTTAGATTTCTTACAAAGTATAAATATAGATGAGATTAAGGTACCCAAAGACCACATACTTCTAATTGGTGATGATTGGTTTCGTAGTGTAGACAGTCGGATGTTCGGTTCTACTGAAACGAATAAAATCAAGGGTAAGGTTCTCGGATATATAGAGAAACATAAATGGGAAGCTAGTCCCACCTTTGAAATAGCCTCAGATGGGCAAAAGGAATCAACCAGACTTCGCGGGGAAATAGGTAAGTTAGCTATTGTTGATATTTCATTAACTGCAGGCAAACCTTATCAAAACTTTTGGTTATTTTGGGGGAAGTCCGATGATTTACGGGGCGAATTCAAAGTGATCGCTGTAAAAAAGGGTGAAGAACAACGCAGGACTGTTTTTTTGCGGGTGGCTTAAGCGGTACATTTAGATCCGCCGATGCATCTGTTCCGCCTTCGAATATGACCATTCCTACCTCAGGTTTATGGAGGTTGGAGGCATATATTGGGGATAGGTATTTTGGTAGTATTGTAGTTGATGTAAATTAAGCTTATACATTAACAATCAGATATTTTTTTAATCCATCAACAAGCAGGAAGCTAAGGGCACCTACTCATTTTTATATCAAGTAACGGAAGCAGCAGCCCTTCGCTCAGCTAACTGGCAGATTAACGCAAAATTCTTGTTGAGTTTTCGTTACGTATTAGACGATGTTAGAAGTTAACATGGCGATGCGGGTATTTTCGAGGGGGGAAGGGATAATTGGATGCGTTGATACAGGCGGCGTCAAAGGTGAAACGGTGGCCTAAAGATACCATAGCGACGGGTTATCGTCATTCCGTCGGTCTTAAATCGGGCGGCACGGTGACGGCTGTGGGTGATAATAAATATGGCCAATGTGATGTAAGCAGCTGGCGCGATATGGTAGCGGTTGCGGCGGGTAATGCTCATACGGGTAATTCTCATACAATTGGTCTTAAATCGGACGGTACTGTGGCGACTGTGGGTTGGAATGAGCATGGCGAATGCAATGTAAGTGGTTGGCGCGATATTGTGGCGGTAGCGGAGGGTTGCGCTCATACTCTCGGACTTAAATCGGACGGCACGGTGGTTGCTGTGGGTGATAATGAATATGGCCAATGCGATGTAAACGGTTGGCGTGGCATCCAACTGCCCGGCAATTAGTTTTCAATATTAATAATACATATAATAACAGAGAACGTTAGTTCAGCGATCCAGGAGCAGTTTGCCGCCGCGGCAGCTGCTCCTTTTTCATTAAGCTAAAGGGCAGATTTGCTGAATAATTCCTTAATAGTTCTATATAAAAAGCTGATCCTAAATTCCTGAATATGGTAAAGTTAAGGCAAAACATTTAGAGGTGGTATATGAAGCATCAACCTCCAGATTGGGAAAGCAAATATGGTTACTCCGAAATAATAAAAGATAAACTATTTCTCGGCGGTGAAGATGATATAGACGAGCTGTTGTATGGATCAGTTGAAGCTCGTAATATCAATCGAACTGGAAAATTCGAAAATCAACCATTACCTAAGATTGATGTTTGGATTGATTTAAGAGACATTAGATCGTCAAATCGTAACGTATTTATCCCAGATGGAATTGAATATCTTGCATTTCCGTTTCGTGATGGAGAATTAAATGAAGCGAAAGAGTTTTTACCAAAAGCAAAGGAAGCCCTCCAAAATAGGATCGATCAACATAAACGCATTCTTGTTACTTGTCATCAAGGAAGGTCACGTTCTGTTATGTTGCTACTGTGGTTTTTGGGTGAAAAAGGGGGCTCTTTTACTCAAGCTTTTAAAGATATAAAAACAAAGCGCCCTATTATAGACCCTGATAAGAATTTCAAACCGCTAATTGAAGAGTGGAAGCGAGAATATCCAAATTGAATTAGTGACTTAGGCGTCCGGCAAGAGTTATTGATGCGACAGTTCATAATTTCGTCAACAGAAGAAATTGAGAGATGTTTTTATGAATACTTTAATATACTTAGACCAAATGAAAATTAAAGCTAAAAGAGGCATCCATTTATGAGTAAGTCCATGGCTGCCTCTGATGTTGAAATAGGTTAATTTTAAGCACCCCTGAGATGCTGTAAATGAAAGCTTCGCCTACAATTTAATCAACACTTCCGTGCCGTCCTGAGCTTGGACATCGACCAGAACCGTCCCTTTGCAATGTTGCAACTCCTTAATGAGCTGTCTGATCGCTTGCTTCGTGCTTCGGTTTTCGAGAATCGACAGCACCAGTTCAATCCCGAACCGGCTGCTGTCCGAATCGAAATCATGCTTCCGGCTCGAGTGCCCACCCGCATGTCCGCCGTGCTTGTTCAGCCAATCCTTCATTTTGCGCTGGACTAAATTGGAAGTCAGGATACCGCTCCCCATGCGCAATACGGCATAAGGGACCGGAATCGTAAAAGCGTGCTCCTTGCTCTTAACCTTCACAATCATCATGACCCATCACTCAATCACTACGGTGACGGTATCCTCTTCACCGGAGCGGATGTCAACGATTTGCCCGTCAAGCTCGTTCTCGATTGCATCGATCAGCAGGTCGATATCGATATCCTTCACATATTTCGCAGCCTGCGGAATATTGGACGCGATGCTGTGCCCCGCTCCGAGAACAGCCTTCACCAGTTTAATCGGCAAATTGATGTTGATATTATCGTTTTTTTGGGATGTTACCCGTATTTTCAACGTTTTGTCTAAATAACCGCCGGATGCCGATGACAGTTTCTTCGAATAGTCGGGTTTCCCCAGCACCTGCACGGCTTGCGATGTATGAGCCGTTTGCTTCTCCTTTAGCGCGTCAATCAACTCCGAAGCCTTGTCTGAATCAATTTTGCCTTCCTGCATCATGGACAGCACTTTGCTGATTTCTTCTTTCATCGTTTCTTCCTCCTTATTCATCCTTCAACATTTTGACCGCTTCATCCGCGGTGATTTCGCCATTCTCCAGCATGGAAATGACCTTCTTCTCATCGACTTCCGGCTTCTTCCGCGTATCGTATCCGAGGGCCGTAATGATATCATTGAGCTTGCCGCGCACCGTCGGGTAAGATATGCCGAGCTCTTTCTCCACTTCCTTTATGTTGCCCCTGTTCACTAGGAAGGTGATCACAAAATGGAGCTGTTCGGGCGAGAGTAGAGCCAGCTTTGATAATTCAAATGTGTTCTCAATCGTCGTCCGGCAATGTCCGCATTCCAGCTTGACGGCGTGCAGCGGATGGTCGCATACAGGACACTGTGTGATGATGGGATATTTCATACTCTACTCCTTTCTTTTTTTAAATTATAATTCAATATATTCAATTTGTAAATTCATAAAATTAATTATTTTAATTTTATAATTAATTTTATTGATTTTACGGTTTATAACCCTAAAAATTTCAAAATGCTCTGTTTAAAAAAAGAAAGCCTCAACGAATCATCGGAATGTAGCCCAGTTTCAACCTGGTCCATCCCTATCGACTCGATGAGACTCTTTTCATTTTGGCCTGTTTTATAATGCCAATACACAATACATTATCGATTCATTAACTTCCCTCGGGAAACGATAGTTAAAGAGTGCTATAGTTATGATAGACGAAAGCCGGCTTTCCTTGGTGTACAGGAATCCGGCTTTTTAACTTTCAATATTACTTTTTTATTTATAAACCAAATAATAAGAAAAGGAATAGAATTTCAGCTAAACGAATATTAATTCTGCGGATTCTCCGACCAATTCTCACATGCATAATCATAAAATCTGTTCCAACTGAAGTTAATTTGCCCGTTAATGTTCTGCCGCTAGTCAATTGCACTTGTACAGACTTACCAATCATCTTTTGTGCTTGATTACGAAATGACATGTACAGTCCCCTCCTTTTCAATTGATATTGCATTGTATGTACAAATCATTTAAAGGAAAGAACATTAGCGGATAAAAAACAATTCCAACGAATACCCTTATTGCAAAACCCTTGGATCTCGCTAAGTACAGGCTCCTTTTTCTGAAGAAAAAAGTGTTGTATATACTAATTATATTAGTTATAATACTAATTATATTAGTTTATAGGAAAGGTACTGGTGAGCAGCATGTCATTCATTGTGTTTATGCTTTTGTTTACAGTTTTATGCGGATGGTTAGAGAGCAGAGTTCGCATGCAAAAAAAAACAAAAGGGGTGGGGAAATAAATGTTTGCTGGACATTTCGGACTCGCTGCTGCTGTGAAAGCCAAAACTCCGGAGGTGCCGATTTGGGCGCTCATGCTGAGTACACAGCTTCTTGATGTTATATTCGTACCGCTATTCTTGTCAGGCATCGAAAAGATCGATAACAGCCTGGGAACGGGTTATGGTGAAGGAATCATTCATGCAGATTATACGCATTCACTTCTCGGAGCAGTAATTATTGCTATTCTATCGGCGATCATCGCTTGGAAGCTATGGGGCAAACGAGGCGGTCTTATGATAGGTGCTCTTACTTTCAGTCACTGGCTGCTGGATTTGCTCGTTCATAGAATGGATATGCCGATCTTACCGGGAAATGCTGGAGGGCTCCCGCTGCTGGGATTCAGCTTGTGGCAATGGCCGGTAATTAGCAGCGCATTAGAGGTGATTCTAGTCGTGGCTGGAGCAATATTCTACTATCGATCGATTCGAGGCACGGCACTATTATCGGAGGGGAATCAAACGCTGTCTAAAGGTGCTAGAATTCGTGCTATAATAGCAGGCGGCGTAATGGCGATACTGCTGGTGCTTTCACTAATAACAGATGTCGTGTCTCACTAACAGAGCCCCACCTTTTCAATTAATATAGCATTATTTAAAATGTGGTTTATCCAAATGTACAGTTAAAGTTCTTTGACCAGGACCTGACGATTGAACTAATGAGAAACGATAGTTAAATACCTGAGGGGCTGCCGAGTGGCGGCCCTTCATAAACCACAGGAGTAATAATATGGCGATATGTATAATAAGGGAAAAAGAAAATTACGCTTTAAGCCAGCAGTGAAAAAGCAGCCGATTATGGCTGCTTTTTCTTTTTCAAGTAAACTTACCATGGAATCGAAAATCGGTGGCGCGTACTTTTCCACTTCAATGTACCCGTCAATACGAGTGCGGCGAAATAGAGAAACAAGGAACACACGATTGAAGTGATTACGCACCATAACTGCGGCATACCCTGGCTGGCAACATAGCTATAGGTCAAGTGTCCGCATATCATCATCAGCATCATGCAGATCCCAACCTTGACATAAGGACGAATACTCCAATAAAATCCGATCGAGCTTGAGATGGAAAAGAAGTTCAGCAGTGTTTGTATCACAATGCCGATACCGATGCCGTACGCAACGCCAATAATACCAAATTGGCTGCCGAACATGAAGATCGAGACACCCTTGAATACGGTGGCTATTACGTAATTCCACAGCGTAGCTTTCGCGCGGCCGAGCCCGAGCAGAATCGCATGAAGCGGAGCGTCGAAATAATGTAGGAAAAACATCGGCGCCAATATTTTCAGAAGCAATCCTGCTTCCGGCGCATTATAGACAAGTGTCGTTAATGGAGTTGCCCACTCGTACAGGATAACGGTCGCCGGCGCGCCGATCAGGAGTCCCAAGATCATAGCCTGATTCATCCTCTCATGTATGAGCAGACTGTTCTTGTTCGCCGCTGCCTCGCCAATCGCAGGAATGAGAGCGGTGGACAAGGACTGCGTGATAAAGCTTGGCATGAAAAGCAGCGGAAACGCATAGCCGGCCAGCTGGCCGAATTGCTTCGTCGCTAACGCCGTGCCGATGCCGGCCAGCGCCAGGCTGGTTGTAATAAGAAGCGGCTGGAAGGTGCTGTATAACGAATGAATGACACCGTGGCCGGTCGTCGGCAGTCCGATCTGCAACAGCTCGCCGAGTGTGCTTCTTCCTTGTTTCAGGTGGCTTGCCCAAGTCTCGCCCGGCATCTTCGATTCACCGTATAGCTTGTAGCTTGTCACCAGGAATAGGAGGCTGATCGCTTCGCTGACAACAGAGGCAGCCATTGCTCCGGCAGCCGCATAAGCGACGCCGTAAGGCAGCAATAGGTGGACCAGCGCAAGTACACAGGCGATTTGCACCGTATGCTCCAGCACATCGGAAGCGGCAATGGTCTTCATCTGCTGCATGCCGCGGAAATATCCCTTTAATACGGCGGAGACAGCGACGATCGGCGCGATCGGCGTAATCGCCAGCATCGCGTAATAAGCGCGTTGGTCGCTTAGCAGAATGGATGCGATCCACTCAGATCCAAGTAACGATATGGTCGTGAGCGCTACGCTCAAGACGCCCGTGACAGCGAGCGAGACATGCAGGATGCGCCTCACTTTCAACCGTTCGCCGCGAGCGTGGGCCTCTGCGACCAACTTTGAAATTGCCACCGGCAATCCAAGCTCCGTAATCGTAATGACGAGCGGGACGAGCGGATGCGCCATCATCAAGATGCCGATTCCCTCTGCGCCCAGTACGCGAGCGATATACATGCCGCTGATAAAACCGAGAATACGGTTGATGAAAGCAGCGACAGACAAGACCAGCGTACCTCTCATGAACGATTGCCCGTGTTGTGACATGACTTGTGTCCTCCTGTTTATCGAATACTTAAATGTATTCAAAAATTGGAAAAGCATGCGAACAAGCCGGTGTTGATGTCATTTTGGACATGTGATGGCGCAGCGGCGCGGCGGCTTTCGACATAATCCATCCAGATTTGAGACCAAAGACTTTTGCCACATTTTACAAAAATATTTATAATAATGGTATTGCGCAAGGAATAGGTTAGTTAGATTTTGCGGGTGTAACTTTGTAAATCTCCGCTCCGATCGATCAGTGACCATGGTTTTCATGAATTCATTTATTTACTCATGGCCGGACCGTCGTCAAGGGAGACGTCCCGCTCGCACGAGGTCGGCTTTCGAAGGAGGCGACCGTAGTGAATACGATCTGGGCCATTCGAACAGGAATTCGGGATTTCTTTGAGGCCATATACGGAATTTGCCAAGCATGGATTGTGAAATATCCGTTTATTAAAACGGCGTATACGATTTTTTCTTGGTTGTCGCTAATCATGTTTGTTTTAAGTTTGTTTTTCGCTAAAGAATCGCGCACCATGATGGTTCAATATTTATGGTCGTTTTATGTGCTGCTGCAATTTTGGTTTCTGTGCCGAAGCAAAACCATGCCGTGGAAGCAGATCGTTCTGTTCGTTCTGGCAGGCGTTTTTATTGTCGTACCGTTCACGACGCTTACGGTCAATGCTTTCCACATGCTTTTCGGTGGAAAAACTTCCGACACTTGGTCCATTGCCGTTATCACGCCAATTTTCGAAGAATTATGGAAGCTCCTTCCGCTAGGCATCTTCCTGTTGTTCTCGCGTCGAGCTTCTGCCTTAAGTTTAAGCGATTACACGCTCATCGGAGCGGCGACCGGCGTCGGCTTTCAACTGATGGAGGAGCTTTCCCGAAGGTGGTTGAATTCCGGCATTCTTGCTAAAAAGTTTGGTTACAGCTTCACGATGCTAGGCGGCGAAACGATCCATTGGGACTTTTTCTCGCTGTTTCCCGGGCGTTTCGAAGAAAGTCTGTTTCCGTCGCTAATGACCGTCGGTCATCCCGTACATACCGCCATGATCGCGCTTGCGTGCGGAATTGCCTATCGGTTGCGGTCAAGACTGACGAAATGGGTTTTTCTGTTTCCGGCAATCATTTTGCTTTGGTCCATTCTGGATCACGCGGCTTATAACGGCCAACACAAGCTACCGGGTTGGGTGTTCCGTCTTAATGACTGGACCGGCAGTGGTTATAAAACTCAGCTGGCCTTCCTGCTGATGCTGGCCGCATCGCTCATTGCCGATTACTGGTCGCTGAATAAAGTGCGTCACCGCCTTCCAAGTCTGCTGAACGAGCCGTTTCTCAATCCGTTCTCTGAGCTGTGGAACATGATATCCGCCCTTTTCCTGGATCGGGGGAAATTCGGTTATTGGCTTGGCTTCTACCGGGGACGGCGGGAGCTTGGATTTAATTTGCTTTATGGAAATGAGGAAGCAGCAGGCAGTCAGGAACATGTCCGGGAACGGATGAAGATTCTTTACCAGGTACTTACCGGACTTGCTGCGGTACTGCTTGTTGCTGCTCTGTTCGCAGGTATAGAAGCCTACTACTCGGGCGGTGATGGAACGGCTTGCTTTGCCTGTATGTTCGATTCCTTGCAAAATTGGTGGGATCGGCTGGAATGGTACGAGCAAGGTGCGATCCTGCTAGGTGCCCTTGCGTTATCGTTGCTGTTTGTCGGATTCTGGCCGGCTCTCGGCTTCGTGTTGACTACGTCGGGAATCGCCGGAAGCGGACATGAGATCGCAGGCTATATCCGCGATCCCAAGAAGCTTTTGACGCCCGAAAATGCGCTCGCAATGGCTGCAGGCATTATTCTAAGCCGAATTCCATTCGGCAGAGCAATCGGATGGCTGGGGAAGAAAGGGCGCCGCTACGTGCGCAAGCTTCTCGACAAGCTGGGCTCCCGGAAGCCGGATGTTGACGTGCCGGGATATCTTAAAACCGAAGAGGTTATTGCTCCACAGAGTGGGAAAGCAATTAAGGTTTATACAGATGGAAATACGATAATACCAGTTGATAAAATTGAGAAATATTTGCGAGGTAAAGTCAACGTTAATATTCAAGAAGTGACAAATGAACTTCGAGATTTAAAGAAATTAAAACAGACCCAAAGAAAGGTATTTGATGCAGACCGTCATAACGCCGAACAAATTAAAAGACTTGAAAAAATGAAGCATAATTTTGATCGTTCGGATGATATGAGACAAAAACTCGAGTCGGTAGGACTTAGTGATACAATAGAGAATAACCAGTCCATTGCAAAACATTTATTAGAAGTGGGTAAACAGATAAGACCTGGAAATACGTTGGATTTCCCTAGTGTACTAGAAGGTCCTAATGGAAAACTCAAGGTACTAACAACATGGAAGATGGTTGATGGACAGCCATATTTATCAACTATAAAGTTAATCCCAACAACAATTTAGATATGGAGGTGTATGATGGAGAACAATAAGCAAATAGAGAAAGCCGCAGCTGTGGACAGAATTGTTAATTATGAGACGTATATTTCCAGTATGAATAATGACCAATTAATTGTGATTCTAAACAGTTTAGAGAATTTTGAAGAAGTCGCTGCTGCTTTAACAGAACTATCAATAAAGGATAAGGAAAAAGCAACACCTTTCTGTTCTAAGATATTGGAAGAAAACTTGGGGGATGAGTTTCTCCAAGCGGTTGCATTTAATTTGCTGTATGAATGTGACCATGAAAAAGCTATAGAGATACTTAACAAAAATGTATTAAGTGCTCCTGCCGCATTATTAGGGGCAATAATGGACAGCTTATCCGCTGATAGTTTACAACCATTTGGACAGTCACTTTCATCAGGGTTGCTAAATTCAATTGTAGAAAGATATTTAGAATTGAGTGATGCTGACAAGAAACGTATTCTTGAGAATTATGAGTGGTTTCAGGAATCCTATGAGAACAAACTTTTGTAATAATGTTTTAATAGTAAACACAAGAATCGTATAATCTGTCTTAACTAACGGTAAATCAGAGTTTAATTAAAAGGAGAAGTTTGCCTCGGCAGCTGCTCCTTTTTTTTGATTAAGCTAAAGGGCAATTTAGCGCGGTGGTATTGAAATGATCGAGTTCGCTGGCCGTGTTTAAACGTCAGTATTTTCACCTAGATTTTCTTTCAAAATCTTTAATCCTCTTTGTAATTCCTCCATAGAATTTGTAGACGCAAGTGCTATTCTCAAAAAATTGTCCTTTGTACTGGCCCCACTTAAAAAGCGATCAGAGTGAAAAACACGAATTCCTTTGTTCAGAAAATAACTCTCCAAGCGTGATGCATGAACATTGTCCGATATGGGAAGCCATCTATAAAAGCTTAGTGGGTGACAAGTAGGGAGAGGCTGTGGAAAAAACTCTGAAAATAAATGGTTTGCAGACTGAGCCAGCTGTTTTTTTTCCTCAACAATGACATTTGCTTTTCCCGATAAAATAAGTTCGGTTATGATCTCGGCATCCAATGAAGATGTCTTGACATTAATATTAAAAATTGCCTTCATAATCTTCTCTTTAAATGCATCGCTAAACACCATAAATGCCACTCGGAGACCCGGACAGATGGACTTGGAGGTACTACAAATATAAACAGTTTGTTCCGGGAGAAGCTGAAACATAGGCTGACCATAATCTTCTATAATACCAGCTGCCAGAAAGGCATGAATATCATCTTCAATTAAAATCAAATTATGCTTTCGAATAATAGCAGCTAATTCTTTTTTGCGGCTTTCTGGAATCATGACAGTAGTGGGATTTGAACAAGAAGGCATCAAAAAAACGCCATGAACATCCAATTGAAGGCACTGATTTTCAAGCTCATTAGGCAGCATTCCGTGCTCGTCACCGGGAATCGGAACTAACTTAATACGACACATACTAGAAATCTCAATAAAATTTGTGTATGTATACATATCGACTGCGATCCGGTTTCCTGGTTCAAACAAAGCTAACAACGTAATTGCAAGCGCATTTAGTGCTCCAGAAACAATGGCCATATTTTCTGTGTCCGCATGGATGCCAAACGCCTTCATCCAATTTAGTGCCGCTATTTTTTGATGTGGTATTCCTGTAGGATCATTGTAATTCAATAGCTGTTCCAAATAACTTTTCTCTATTACTCTTTTTGCGGCTACGGCCACGATAGAATTTGTTTGCTCAAATGATGCAACAAAGCCAAGATCAATACATTCATTTGAGATTTTATCTTTTGAAATGGTAATGGAGCGTGCCGCGTTGGGCGAAACAAATGTACCGCTCCCGGTAACAGCATAAATGAAGCCTTTAAGCTCGCATAATTTGTAAGCACGCGTAATGGTCGTAAAATTTACATCTAAAAAATCTGCCAACTCCCTTTGTGGTGGAAGTTTTGTTCCGGGAGCTAAAAATCCGTTTGTAATGTCATGTTCCAGTAATAAAGCGAGTGATAGATAGAGTGGACGTTTCAATGCGTCTCTGTCGGGTTTCCACGACATTGGGTAATCAGTGAAGGAATTTATCGGCATGCTATACCTCACAAAATTGTAATCCATACAATTATACCGTTGATTGTACGGATTTGCATTGCTAAAATGACATGGATATGTAAATCGTTCCGAGGAGATGCAAGCTAACTATGATTAACAAAAAAGAACTTCAATCGGCATTTCGCGCGGCCTTTCCATCTACTATCCCCATATTGACTGGATTTTTATTCCTGGGGATTGCTTATGGCATCTTCATGAACGTATCAGGTTTCAGTGTAGGGTATTCCTTCCTAATGAGCTTGCTTATTTTTGCCGGTTCAATGGAATTTGTTGCTGTCAATCTGTTGCTTGGTACTTTTAATCCATTAGGTGCACTAATTCTCACATTAATGGTAAACGCGCGTCATCTTTTTTATGGGATATCGATGCTTGAAAAGTACAGGGGGACCGGAATAAAAAAGCTTTATCTCATTTTTGGTCTATGTGATGAATCGTTCTCTATTAATTACACAGCGAATATACCGCGAGAGGTGAACAAAGGATGGTATATGTTCTTCGTCACTCTTCTTAATCATAGTTATTGGGTGCTTGGAGCTACAATTGGCGGTTTTTTTGGATCATTTGTGCAGCTAAATATGGAAGGGCTTGAGTTTGTAATGACAGCTTTATTTGTTGTCATCTTTATTGAACAGTGGAAGAAGGAGACAACACATTTCAGCGCATTATTGGGTGTAGGTGTATCGCTTTTATGCCTATTCCTTTTTAACAGTAGCAACTTTATTGTTCCTTCCATGATCATCATTCTCTTAGTACTTACCTTGTTGAGGATGCAGTTAATGAAAGCAGGGGAACGGATATGTCAATGACTTTAATAGAGCGAATTATTACGATTGGTATGGTTGTTTTGGGAACCATGATGACAAGATTTCTTCCATTTATTATTTTCCCTTCAGGCCGACCCACACCAAGTTATGTACAATATCTCGGTAAAGTACTGCCTTCAGCAGCTATAGGGCTACTGGTTGTCTATAGTATTAAAGACGTCAAATTTTTAACTGGTAGCCACGGATTACCTGAACTACTTTCTATAGTGTTAGTTGCTTTGCTCCACATATGGAAGAGAAATATGTTTTTGTCAATTGCAAGCGGTACTCTTGTCTATATGTTTATGATTCAATTTATTAATTGATTTAATAACTCGTTATTGAACTAACGAGGAACGATAGTGAAGGAGCTTACCTCGCCGGTAGCTCCTCTTTTTGTTCATTGAATTTTTGTTGTAAATACAACAAAAATGATGTACTATTTTTTACGACGTTTGAAAAATACAATAGTAGTGGAGTTGCAATTATGAAGGAAATTCTACGTGAGGTTGGAATGATTGCTAGGGCATTGGATTCTATAAGTAATATAGAATTTAAAAAATATGACCTTACAAAAGGACAGTACTTGTACCTCGTGCGAATATGTGAAAATCCAGGAATTATTCAAGAAAAGTTAGCTGAAATGATAAAGGTAGACCGAACAACAGCTGCTCGTGCTATAAAGAAACTGGAGATTAATGGATTTATTGAAAAGAATGATGATCCATATAACCATAAAATTAAAAAACTATTTCCTACAGAGAAAGGGAAATCTGTTTACCCTTTTATAAAAAAGGAAAACGATTATTCCAATATGGTCGCACTATTTGGATTCTCCGAAAGTGAAGTAGAAACGATTTTTAACCTGCTGCAAAGAGTCAGAAAAAATGTAGAAAAAGACTGGGAGTTTGTAAAAAAGGGAAACAAGAGAAATTATTGATTTAGTAAAAGGAGGACAAATAAAATGACTATAAATATAAAAAAGTGCACATTTGAAGATCTAGGATTACTTCAAGAAATTAGTGTTGAAACATTTAATGAGACATTTAAGAATCAAAATTCACCTGAAAATATGAAAGCCTACTTGGAAAAAGCATTTAACTTAAAACAATTAGAAAAAGAATTATCAAATATCTCTTCGGAATTCTATTTTATTTATACTAATGAGGAAATTGCCGGGTATTTAAAGCTAAACACCAATGATGCTCAAACTGAAATAATGGGCAATGATTCGCTTGAAATCGAGAGGATTTATATAAGGAAAAAACTTCATAAACAGGGGCTTGGTAAATATCTAATAAATAAAGCTATAGAAATAGCGATAGAACGGAATAAAGAGAAGATCTGGCTAGGGGTTTGGGGAAAAAATGAGAGCGCAATTACCTTTTATAAAAAAATGGACTTTGTTCAAACAGGAGCCCACTCTTTCTATATGGGTGATGAAGAACAAATAGATTTTATAATGACCAAAACACTCATATAACATTTTCTCTGAAGCTCACCTCATCGAAGGAATGGTAGAAAAAAGTAGCATGGAAAGAGAGTTAATACTTTGTTAATAATTCATTTAGATGGATTCAATAAGCGTATATTAAAATAAATGGTAAGGAAACGTTTCCCGCAAATTGTGTTTAAAGGAGAACAAAGATGAAACTTAGCAAAAAATCAATTACTGTACTTTCATTCACGCTTGGAGCCTGTCTATTCGTATCTACCGCTTTCGCCGATGCGCTGCTTGGATCCGGGTATGACCGGTTGAAAGATTCAGCCAAAAACACGGCTGCTCTGATGGAAAAGGATCTAAACAACTATACGGTCGAGGCGCTGTATGTATTGAAAGATAATGATCAAACCTTGCTTCAAGATTCCATGATCGCGAAAATGGATACGGTAAACCAGGTGTCTGAGGAAAATAAGGTGACTAAAACCGCAAAGGGCGAAACCACCTCCAGTTATTCGTATTCCGACAAGAAGCTTTCAGTTAGGAAAAGCGGTATGGATAATACCTATTACGTAACGGAATATCCGGCTGATGTGAACCAAAAAGGGCCAGCTGATTTCAGTAACCCTTTTAAAGAAAACGGAGCAGCGGAGATAGAAAAAATTGTTGACGCCGTGGTTGGCTCTCTGAAAGATTATGTGCAAGTAGAGGAAGGGACTAACGGTGGAAAAGTGTATTCGGGAAGCTTGTCCGAGGCACAGGTGCCGGCCGTCGTGAATGCTGTCTCCTCCTTTGGTATCAAGCAGATGCTTAATGATGAGAGAGATTTACCGAAAATAGAGAGCGATATTTTTGTGAAAAAGGTTGTGGGTACGGCCGTTGAAAATAAAGCAGGCTATCTGGAAAATGTGACGGGTGATATCACTCTGTCAGGAAAAGATAAAAATGGGGTTCAGCATGACTTAAACTTGAATGTCATGGTCAAGCTCTCGGAGATTGGCAGCACGAAGATTACCATGCCTGACCTAACGAGCGCAAAGGTTGAGAAGGTCAGTTATTCAGGCGGATTTAGCAGTAAATATGTGGGAACATATAAAAATGATATCATTATGGACAAAGACGGTAAGTTCGTGAAGATTGGCGAGAGAACGGTTGAAGTTACAAGCGTAGATGGTGATAAAGTGACAGGAAAGTATTCAGAAACTGTTTATCCTGGGTTTGAGAGCGAGTATCCAAACAAGGATACATTTAATTTTGAATACAATCCGGCGACATCTTCAACTTTTACTTACACAGATGCGAAGGGTGAACAGAAAAACGGAGCGATTCATCCAAACTCTGCTGGCAAGGTGTATTTTGAAATGAATGTAGAGGTCATCGATAAAAACTCGTGGAAATCTAACTCGAAACCATATTATGATGGAGAATTCAGACGCATATTTGAATAGAAATGATGTTCAGGAGGCTGCTGATGCGGCTTCCTGAGCATTTTTAGGGAGATGATGAATTGACAGTCAAGGCGATTGAAATAAACGACTTAACCAAGTCATTTAAGAATGGCCGGGGAATCAGCGAGTTGAACTTAGAAGTAGATCAAGGGGATATATTCGGTTTTCTAGGACCAAATGGCGCAGGGAAGACGACAGCCATGAAGATGATAACAGGACTTATGAAACCGGATCGAGGCGATGTGAAGATTTTCGGAGCGAGCATTTTAGAAGACTACGTCAATGCGATGAAGCATGTAGGCTGTATGATTGAAACAGCGGAGTCGTATCCCTACTTGACGGCAAATGAAAACCTGAAACTGTTTGCGAGGTTCTATCCAGAAATTGATCAGCGAAGAATCGATGAATGTCTTGAAATCACAGGGATGCTGAAATATAAAAATGAGAAATCACAAAAATTTTCGCTCGGGATGAAACAAAGACTGGGGATAGCGGCGGCGATTCTATCGAGACCGAAACTGTTAATTTTGGACGAGCCTTTAAACGGGCTGGATGTAGAGGGGATGCTGGAGATGAGGAAGTTGATCAAACAGCTTTCCCAGGAAGGCACGACTTTTTTTATTTCCAGCCACTTGATTCACGATGTGGAACTAACGTGCACAAGAATAGGGATTATTTATGGAGGCAAGCTGGTCAACGTAGAATATACCCAAAATATTCTGTCTTATTATTCGTCGCTTGAGAACTATTTTGTTAGTGAGGTGG
This sequence comes from Paenibacillus sp. JT22N1, assembly GCF_059692155.1. NCBI lineage: Bacteria > Bacillati > Bacillota > Bacilli > Caryophanales > Paenibacillaceae > Paenibacillus > Paenibacillus sp. JT22N1. The sequence continues at coordinate 70,308 of NZ_JCAUAW010000012.1, read as the reverse complement.
ACAGGAATGGCAGGGTTTAGAGCTGCATTTATGAATGAAGCGGTGAAGCTGCTTAAAAAGAAAAAAATGATGGCAGCCGCGATATTGTCCATTCTTGCCGTAATGATCGGTCAAATTGCCGTAACAACGATAAAGCATGGCCTTGGATTAAGAGTTGTAGGGAGTGTTGAATTTCCCATCGTAGTTCTGTCGTTTATTGCTTATACGCTTTTACCGTTGTTTGCTATTTTTGTAGCGATCGATATGTTTAACGGTGAATCCTCATCGAATACGATGAAAATAACACTTTTAAGACCGGTCTCCAGATTCGGTGTTTTTAGTGCGAAGGTTTTGAATTTAGCTCTATTTATTGCTGGGAACCTTTTATTTGTCATGGTTCTTTCGCTACTGGCTGGTTTTATATTTAATCCTTCGTCCGCCAGCCTGCTTGGGATCGTAAAGGTCATTGTGTCATATGGCTTAACTTTTTTTCCTGTATTTGTGTTTGCGCTTATCGTCGTGCTGTTATCCAATGTGATTCAGGGAGGACTAGCCGTATTTTTCCTCTCCATTCTTGTGTTTATTGGTTTTAATTTTCTGGGCATAGTGTTCTCATCCTACTCGAGTTTTTTTATCACGTCGATGTTTGACTGGTATACCCTCTGGATTTCTGAATCGATCAATGTCTTTAAAATATTCCGCCAGATTTTAATCATGTCAGGTTGTGGTATCATGTTATTTACTACGGGGTATTACTTGTTTGACAGCAAGGATATATAGAAAGGAATATACATGCACTTAACGAAACGGTTTTTCACGATGAATACGCTGGCTGTGCTTCTTTCCATTGGTTTGACGATCCTGGCTGTCATTATTTTTGTTGCTACTTATACGAAAGTTTTTGACCGCGAAGCCGATATGAAGGAGTTTCAAAAAGGGTTCGAGGTCAGGGCAGCGATCAGTGAAATCAAAAAAGAAGCGCTGACCTTGGGGTTCGAGCAACTCTTGGATAAGAAATATCAACAAGAGCTCTCTGATCGAGTGATCGTTTTGGGTGCCAGTGCTATCATTTTAGTGGGTAGAGAGGTTTTGTACGCCACTCAAAATTTTAATAAGATTGATATCGAGAAAAGCCTAATGCTGTCCGGCGACAGGTCTAATCGCGATGAGATAGAGCTTGATGGCAAAACGTATATGTTTACCCGAGCGGATTACAAACTTCCGTCCGGTGATACGGGCATTCTGCTGTTGCTTGCGCCAATCAAGGTGAAAACAAGCTTTTATATGCTGCTTGGCATCTTTACGGTCAGTTTTTTCACGGTTGTTTTTTTGCTAATGAATTTTTGGATTTCGTATAAGTTCTCACGTGGAATTATTTTACCGATATCCAGATTAAAGGACGCCGCTATAAAAATCAGGGAAGGGGATCTGAGCGGCGAGATTTCCGAAGAAGGCGAAGGTGAGATTCGGGAATTAGGCAGAACCTTGGAGTTAATGCGGATCAAGTTGAAGGAGTCTGTCTATTTGCAGCAAAAATATGATGATAACAGGAAGTTTTTAGTTTCAAGTATTTCTCATGACTTAAAGACGCCTGTGACTTCCATTAAAGGATATATCGAAGGGATTATCGATGGGGTAGCCAAGACGCCTGAGAAAATGGAGGAGTATCTGGAAACCGCTCGATCCAAAGCTATTTTGGTAAACGCGATGATCGATGATCTCCTTTTATATTCTAAGCTCGATTTGAACCAGCTTCCTTACCATTTTGAAAAGAGTGATTTGGCGAGTTATTTCGAGGATTGCGTCGCGGATCATAAATATGAATGTGAAAAGGCTAATTTATCCTTAGCGTTGATAAATGAATTAAAGGAGCCTGTCAAAGTATTAATTGATCGTGAAAGATTAAAGAGGGTCGTACAAAACATTCTTGATAATGCTATGACGTATGCAGAAAAGTCGAATGGAAAGATTGACATTATACTCAGGGAAACTAGAACGTCTGCTATTATAGAAATTAAGGACAATGGAAAAGGAATACCCGAGAACAAACTTCCCTTCATATTTGAACGATTTTATCAGGTAGACCCTTCAAGAAAAAGCGGCAGTGGACTAGGTCTTGCCATAGCTAAACAAATAATAGAAGGGCACGACGGGAAAATATGGGCTAAAAGCAATGTAGGAGAGGGAACCGGGATCATGATATCTCTTAAGAAGTTCTAACATGTCTGGAGGTAATGATGAAAAGAATTTTGATTGTTGAAGATGACCAAAGTATTGCCAATCTGCAAAAGGATTACCTTGAGCTCAGCGGGTACTCGGTTAAGATGGTGAACAGCGGCTCAGAGGGCTTGAGAGCTCTAAAAGAGGAAGAGTTTGAGCTTGTTATATTAGATATCATGCTGCCAGATATGGATGGGTTTGAAGTGTTGAAAACAGTTCGTGAGCAGGATGATATTCCAGTGCTTTTGGTATCGGCGAGAGCAGAGGAAATTTATAAAATTAACGGTTTGGGCCTCGGTGCGGACGATTATATTACAAAGCCGTTCAGCTCGGGTGAGCTGGTAGCACGGGTTGGTGCTCATCTGAAAAAATTCGAGCGGATGAAAGAGCGGTTTGGAAAGGGGAATGAGGGAAGCACGATCCAGATTAGGGGTCTTGAAATTCAAAAGGATGCCAGAAGAGTTTTTGTGAACGGAAATGAAGTCGTTCTGGCCCAAAAGGAATTTGACCTGCTTCTGTTTCTTTTGCAGTATCCCAATCGGGTATTTGGCAAGGAAGAGCTATTTGAGAGGATCTGGGGGATGGATGCGATGAGCGACGCCTCTACGGTAACGGTTCATATTGCCAGGATCAGAGAGAAAATTGAGGAAATCCCATCTAAACCCCAGTACATAGGAACCGTTTGGGGATCCGGATATAGGTTTATGGTATGATCCTAACCGGAGTCTGCTGGATCCATTAGTTTAGACAGTGAGGTTTGACCCCCAATACTTACCGTTACAAACAACAATATAAAAAGCGATAAGACAGCCATTTTAATGGTTATCTTATCGCTTTAATGTTATTTTGACAGTTTGGTTGGATCAACCACTTGTACTAGCGGCTAACCGCGTAATGCAGCTGGATGACGCCGCCGCCAAGCGGCTTGGTATCTAGAAGCTGAACATCTTTGAACGTATAATTATCTGTGTCGATCATTAGATGAAGGCCCTTGCCCTCCAGCACAGGCGCTACATTGAAGATCAGCTCGTCGACAAGCCCCTGACCTAAAAATGCATTGTGCAGAACAGCGCCGGCCGCTACAACTGAGGTTTGATGTCCTTTCTGCCGAAGGTAGTTCAGGGCCTCCTGCGGCGATCTTGCAATCGTTGCCCCCGGAAGGGCGTCAACGTTCTTGGAAACCACAACGATATCCAAATCGGCAAAGGGACCGCCGCCGGTACCGCCGCTGGCCGCCATGGCCTCGAAAGTTCGACGTCCTACAATAAAATTCCCGGCTGCTTTGGCATGCTTCGCAAAATCATCAAGTGCTTCCTTCTTCGGCGGGTTCTCGGGACTCGACTGTGCATAGTTACCGTTGGCGCTTAATGTTGCCCATAAAATAGTTTTCATATGATTTTTCCTCCTGAGGTCCTTGACCATATTTTTCGAATTGATGCTGCTACCCGATCCGGTCGATCTTCCTGCACATAGTGAGAAGCATCGTCGAGGATTTCGGTTTCGTTCATCGGCAGATAGCTCTGCCATTTGGCCATGGCTTCAAGTGGGAAGCCGGCGCTGTCTTTTGTCCCCCACATTATTTGCGTGGGCAAATCGGATAACGACGGCAGTCCCGATTCAATCGCCGCCAGCCAAGACCGGGCCTTGCGAATCTGCCCGGGGAATACCCATGTCGGGATTCTGGACTCCGGTGTCGGGAACGGGTCAGTATAAGCTTTCCTCAGGCTTTCCGTCACTTTCTCGGCATGGTGGATTCCCTGCGGAACTATGACCTTGGCGAAGAAGTTACGGCGAGTCTGTAGCCAATATCCGAAAGGCCAGCCTCCCATCACAAGAGAGAACAATTTCATCGGAAGCAGCGTCGCTGGCCACGCCCAAGTGTTCATCAAGACGATTCCACGTAGCTGATCCCGGTTCCGTATGGCGTAGTTAAGGCCGATCGGCCCGCCCCAATCTTGGACCACTATGATAAAGTCTTTCAGATCCAGGCGGCGGATGAAGTCCGATATGGCCTCCGAATGCTCTTGCGGCGTATAACCATAGCCGAATGGCGCTTTGGACATTCCGAAGCCGGGATAATCCGGAGCGATAAGTCGGAATTCACCGCGCAACTCCTTAATGACATTCCTGTAAAGATATGACCACGTCGGATTCCCATGAAGGAGAAGAACTGTCGGTCCGTTTCCTTCGTCAATATAATGAATATTTCCGTTGCGGTATGGCAGCCAATGGTCTTTAAACGGGTACTCCATCACATCCACGTCAAATGGTCTTTTCATTGTCGTCTCCCTCCCATCTGTTGCATTTCTTTTTTTGCTCTTTCTGTTTTCAATAGTAGCCGACTGTGGTACATTTGAAAAGTAGTTACAATAAAGTGCAATAGTTTCAAAAAATGAACTATGGAGGAAACGCCGATGTTGGATCGCTCTTGTATCGAAGCCATTGATCCTTTGCTGGAAATCTTGGATGGCAAGTGGACCCTCCCTCTTCTGCTGGAGTTGTTTGTCGGCACTAAGCGATTTGGAGAGCTTCGCCGAAGGCTGAACCCGATTAGTCCGAAGACGTTAACGGATCGGCTGCGGGTGCTGGAGGAGAAGGGAATTATAACGCGCACACTGTACCCGGGTGTGCCCCTACACGTCGAATATGAGCTAACAGAGCGCGGACGGAATCTGCAGCCTATTTTTGCCGCTATGTGGGCATGGGTTCAGGAAAATGGCTTAAGTCCCGAGCGTGGGACGGAAATAGTTGAGGAAATCCATTCTTCTAGGCAATATATTGTGGGCAATGGTTTGTAAGAAGTGTCTTAAAGTAGACAATAAAGTTTTGAAGTACTTTAGCGTTCACTCTACTGGGTGAACGCTTTTTTTAGCAGGGTGGAGGAGGTGATTATGCTAGATGAACGAATCTTTGTTCCCTATTTCCATTATTATGGTAATGTATTAAAAGGAGGGGGAGATGGAAAATGAAAATAACGAATCTCATTGGTATACTAGCTTCAATTGGCTCAATGATACTTTGGATTATATTTACTTTTTACAATCCATACACTCATGAGCGTGTTGACAATGACGTTTTGTTAAATACATTATTTACGCTTTTTGTTCCAGCTTGTATAGCATTGTTAGCGTCCGTTATTAAAAAGCCTTCCCTTATGTTTATTGCATTTGTCTGGTCACTTCCTATAAGCCTTTATACCGCAATGACCCCGAGTATTTTTAAATTGTTTGGAATTACTTCAGTTCTGTACCTTATATCGGGTATTTTGATGATGAGGGAATATAGGTCTCGACATAAAGGACTTTAATCAATGTTAAAGTTAAAGTTTACTGTGCTAACGGAAAACTATAGCTCAAACAGAACGAAACGAGGCTGCCGGCACAATAGGCAGCCTCGTTTCGTTAGCAGTTTAGTGAAAAAGGAATCAAGTGGTAATAATAAACTAATCGGATAACAAGAGCTCATCAAAGGTTGCCAATATAGGTCATCCTCGGTCCATCTAGACGGTGGACTTTGCTTCCTTGAATTCCTGAATAAAAAGTAAATATAAGGCGAATAATTGCCTAGTAATGAAATCCACTTTAAGGAGGCTTGCAATGACTGAAAACAACCAGTTTGATGAAGTCGAAGACTTCGTGAGCTTTGAAGCTATGTCGGCTATGACTGCTGCTGAGATGCCAGATGAAAGCGAAAATCCTGATGATCATGATCCGAAGAAAGATAATCAATTCGATAATCAATTCTTATATCCGCCGATTAATCCGCATCCCCGAAATGACTTAGAATAGTGTCATCTGCCAATGTACCCCCGACAATTAGTATCCGATGAAGTTTGGTTCTCGTCAAAGGGAACGATAGCTCGCTTGAGGCTGCCGACTTCAATCGGCTGCCTTTCCAACGGCTTTATCATCCATGGAATCCACAAGAGCAGCTGAAGCTTGATCTGCTGAACATTCAAACAGCGGTAAGCCTTCCTTCTTAAAAGCTAAAAAAAACATCGAAATAATATTTCGATGTTTTTTTATAATTAGCTAACCCAGAAAAGCGATAGAACGTTTTACTTTCTTTGCAAATTCAAGAGGATTATCAATCGACTCCCAGTGAATATATATAAGACGCGGGTTCTCGAACAGCCAGTGATTATGGACTGCTGTTACTTTAATCCCGTTATTGCGAAGATTGGTCAACAAGCGATTTACTTGGTTTTGGAAGAGAGCCGTTTCCCCCAAACAGAGTGCGCGACCCGACTTGTCCAATGATTCAAACGAGAACAGTTGATAATTGACTAAAGGAGATGCTGTACGTCTTCTTAAAATAGAGGCGTTAAACCTTCTAGTTCTAGTAACAAAACAAACAGGACCTTTTGTAATTTCATGCTCGGTTCCACCTAAAATGGTTGAAAATTGATCACATAGTTTTCTAAAGGCTGGACTTACTCGTGGCGCCATATGAAAACATCCTTTCATAATAAGATACGAACAAAACTCAACGGCGATTAACCCAAGAATGCAATGGACTCTTTGGTTCTTGTCGCAAATACGACAGGATTCATGATGGCTTCCCAGTGCATATACATTAATCGAGGATTTTCTTTTAACCAGTGATTATGCATCGCAGTCACTTTTATCCCGCGTTTACGTAGGTTCGTTATTAAACGATTAACCTGATTTTGATGAACGGCAGTCTCACCCAAGCATAGCGCACGCCCCGTACTATCTAGCGATTCAAACGAGAACATTTGCATTTGAACCAGAGGGGAGCGCGTTCTTCTTCCTAAGATCGTTTCTCTTAAATTCGTCATTCGCGTCACAAAACAAACCGGGCCTGCTTCAATTTCCGATTCACCTCCTAAGATTCTGCTAAATTGCATACAAAGTGTTCTGAATTGCGGACTTACTTTCACTTTTTGCGCCATATAAATCCTCCTTTAATCATGTTCGACATAGCATATGATCAAAGTAGAATAGAGAATTGGACCAATCACTATTGTTTCAAAAATGTACGAATTCCACAGACTATCAAAAACACGTAAAAAAGCACTCTGAACATAGAGTCCTTTATGAAAACTGAACGTAGGATTTCAATTATTCTTCGCTATTTTCGAATTTGTTCCTCAAAAGTTTAGCAGAGAAGGTATGACGCATTGGATAAAGAACCTTCAAACCAACGGCTGAGAGCAGAGTGATTTTTACCGCTATCGAGAGAATGATCACTTCCGACAAGTCACAACAAAATGCCAGAGTAACACATCCGCTTCACCTACAATATGATGAGTCTAGAAATAAAATCTAAAGAGGTGAGACAATGGCAGTCGTAAAAGCTAGGAAACAGGATATTGATATGTTGGCAAGGTTGCTTCGAGCTGAAGCTGAGACCGAAGGCGAAATGGGCATGCTCCTTGTTGGAAATGTTGGCATTAACCGAATAAGAGCGAATTGCTCCGATTTTAAAGGAATCCGGACAATTCCCCAAATGATCAACCAGCCGCATGCGTTCGAAGCATTGCAACATGGTATGTACTATCAAAACGCAAGAGAGAGGGAACGTCGTCTGGCGCAACGGACTGTGAATGGGGAGCGGAATTGGCCAGGCAAATTCTCCCTATGGTATTTCCGTCCAGGAACGTTCGAAAATCCCGGACCATGTCCGCCGACCTGGTATAATCAGCCGCACGCAGGACGATGGAAGAAGCACTGTTTTTATGAACCGACCGCGAAAGAATGTGAAAATGTATATAATACGTTTTAATTTTATGAACGGAAAGAGCTCAGGATCTCTAAGTAAGCGCTCGATCTTTATATGAGAATGTGAAACATTTCCGCAGGATAAAAGTAAGAAGCTATCGGAGAATGGGATTAATGTCAATTTCATCTCCATAGATATATCCTGTCATGATATCGTAATCGTCGGCGTCGTTAATACTAATAAAAATAAGGCAAAATTTTGGTAAACTTATGTGTATTTTGTACCTTTCAGATGGACTGCATAAAGCATTTAATATGTTAAAGTCAATATTTGAAGGGTTGTGTTAAAGATGTCATTTAGCCGTATTCAACATCGTATGGAAGGCGTTACATCCGTTACACTGCAACACCAACATTTGTTCAGTAACATAACAGATTTATTAGTTCGTATCCCTGGTTCCCACAAACATACATTTCAAGGGATATCGAATACGACAAATGGTCATAGGCATTCGTACTCAGGGACAACCGGACCTGCCATAAATGGACAAGGCGCGAATCATTTTCATCGTTTTAGAATTGTTACACAATTAACGAATGGGCATACCCATATCATTATGGGGAGAACTTCAGTCCCTATACGGATTCAAGGCGTCATGTCTCATAAGTTAATCATCGAAAAAGTCATTCAGGTAAAAACGAAAAAGTAAGACGGTATCATTTCCGACAAGATCATGTATTATTTCATAGTTGAGAACAGTTATCACGACATTAATTTCTCAACATAAAACATAATTGTCTCCCAACAGTTGATGATGTTGGGAGACAATTATGTTTTGAAGTAACAAAAAATGTCTTGAAGTGAAAAATCGCCCAATCATGAGTTATATACAAACTTTAAGCACTATTTTCCTACTCACTCTGCGATTAATAAGCCACTTTTCGTCACCTCGAACGTGCGGAAGTAATAAGCTATACAGCTGGGCTTTTTAATCATTTGACGCAAGTGAAGGAGTGGAGCAATCTGCGAAACATCAGAAAAAAATTGATGTTCGACTACATCGTAATCGGAACAGGTCCTGCGGGAGCTGCAATAGCCAAGACACTCACGGACGATAAAAAAACTTCTGTACTAGTTATAGAAGCCGGAGAAAACAAGGATCGTGACAGGCCAATCAGGGATTCTGTATTCGCTCCCGAACTTGAGGAGCTTTTTTTCGCGCAATATTTCTGGCAGGGTGAGGGGACTCCTCAAAAAGGGGTTGACGATCGCACATTTGAATGGACGACTGGGAGACTCTCGGGAGGAGGCTCCTCAATTAACGGCGAACAGTATGTACGGCCAACAGCGGCAGTGCTTCGGCAATGGGAGAACCTGTTGGGACCTTCTTGGTCATTCCGGCGGGCAACGAGAACTTTCAAGAAATTGGAAAGATATAACGGAGAGACCAATAACCCGCAGTCTCGTGGATTTAACGGTCCCGTCGACATCCGACAGGCACCGCATAGGCCGACGGCCATGGCTCGTAAATTAGTTCAGGCAATCGAAGAAGCGAGTGGGTTTACTGAAATACTTGATTATAATGATCCCCGAACCCCGCTTGGCCCTTTTACCCGCTGGCAGTTGTTCCAAAATCCAAGTGGCCGACGTGAAAGCTCCTCTACGGCCTTTCTATCCTCCAGTATTATGACTCCTGGTGGTCGGGGAGTGAACGGCCGAAAATTGAGTGTTTTTTATAAATCGACAGCGAATCGTGTACTTTTTGCTAACAAACGGGCTATCGGCGTAGAATTTTTGAAAGAGGGCAAATGCATGAGTGCGTTCGCTCGCAAGAAAGTGATTGTTTCAGCGGGAATCAATAGCGCTCAACTTCTTATGCTTTCCGGAATCGGCTCTGCCACACACCTAAAAGCGGCAGGCATTCCATTAGTTTATCATAATCCAAATGTAGGAAAAAATTTAAGGAATCATACATTGAATACTGCAGTGTTTAGAGCGAATAGGAACGACAAAGCGCTACCGGATCGGGACCAAGCCGCTCTTTATACAGGAGGCGCTTTTTTGCCGGATCCAACTCCCGGCGCTAATCAAAGAAGAAGGGCAGTACAGCTTATCGGGATTGGGTCAGGTGATACTCTATCGCTCGTTTTAATTTATTTAAAACCTAAGAGCCGGGGAACCATTAAAATACAAAGTAACGATCCGCTGCAAATCGCACTTGCCGATGAGGGCTTCCTGGATAACACGGAAGATATAGAAGCGGTAAAGAACATCTATAGAATTTATATCAGGGAAATTGCTGATCGCCTTACAGCCATTGATCCGGAGTACCAGCTAGTATCGCCCAGTCTCGACATTATGAATAATGATGATGCGTTAGAAAGTTTTATAAAAGAAAACTTTGGTCATAATCATCATCAGCAGGGCTCTCTACGGATGGCACCGCGCTCGAAGGGCGGCGTTGTCAATCGTCGGGGAGAGGTACATGGGGTTAGCGATCTAATCGTTGCAGATGACTCAATTATTCCTTTCACCGTTGACGGCAATACTACCGCTCCTGCCTATCTTATCGGACTAACTATTGCGGAGCAATTACGAAAAAAAAAGCACGTACTCCCGACGCGCGAATGGGAGATTGAATAGTAAAAAGCCGCTTTCCTATGGATAGGAAAACGGCTTTTCCGCGTGAACGAATGCTTAGATTTAGAAAACCTAAGTGGAAGAGTTGCTTTGAAGCGGCTCCTCTTTGATTTCCGTTGAATTAAACGGGAAGTTATGTGCAAATGAGCGGCATGTTTAGTTATACAGAATCAGTACCGTGAATATTGTTTCAAATTATAATATCATTAGGTTAAATCGTAAATAAGCAGTCATGAGAACTCTTCTCTAGATTTCGTGAAGATGGGAGCATTTAATATGGATAAACCGATGAAAATTGCACTTTTGATCGTCGATATGCAAAAAAATTCCCTGCAAGACCATCCCGTGGCAAGCGCATGCGAGTATATTAATCATGTTGCTCGAACTCTGCGTTCCAGCGGACATCAAGTCATTCATATACAAGATGTAGAAGATGCCGAAGCTATTAGTCCAGAACTGCTGGAGTTCATTCCAGAGATTCAAGTGGAGAATGATGACCTCATTGTGAAGAAGACCTTCTCCAATGCTTTCTGGAAAACGGAATTAGAACAAATTCTGCTCAATCGTCAGATTGGCCTTGTCGTGGTAGCAGGCTTTGACGCTGGGAATTGCGTCTTATTTACATACAATGGAGCGATTGAACGCGGGTTTAAGGCAGCTATTTTACAACGTGGAATATTGAGTACAAAAGAAGATCTTATTGCCCTTACATACCGCGATCGCCATGTGATTTCTTATCCGATCATTGAGTTCATGGTTCAGTCATAGAAACTATTGGGGGATGATGTAAACTCCTACATGTGGATATTGAAAAGAGGGAGAAAGATGCTCTTAAAAATTGACGATGATAAAATGCTTAAATTACTTGAACAAGACGATTCAGAAAAATTATTTGCAATAACAGATGATTCTAGACGTTACCTTAGAGAATGGTTACCGTGGGTTGATGGGACTTTGAGTGTAGAGAACAGCGGCAGGGGGCATTTGCTCTCTTATTGGAATGTGTTCAAAGACAACTTGCAGAAGAAGTAACCAAAGCCCTTTCGATTCCAGTGATTGGAATCGGTGCCGGCATGATTGGCATCCTCCATTACGTTACGTTAACTGGCATCAATATTTCATTTACGCCTCTCCCTCACTTTTATATGATGTTGTAATGCCCTAATCTGATCGCAATGAATATTTCCCCGAGGAGGTTAATTAGATGAATGTTGTGGTAACAGAATACAACGATAATTGGAAACAAAAGTTTAGCGAGGAATCTCTAAAAATAAAGGATATTTTTGTTGATGAGTTAATCGATATTCATCATATAGGTAGCACTTCAGTTCCGGGGTTAAAATCCAAACCAATTATTGATATCATGCCAGTAGTAAAAGATATTGAAATAATAGATTCGTTTAATGAAAGAATGGAAGAACTTGGTTACGAATGTATGGGCGAGCTTGGTATGAAAGGAAGAAGATATTTCCGAAAAGGCGGAGATAATCGCACGCATCAAGTGCATGTGTTTCAAGGGGATAATAAGGAAGATATTACTCGCCATTTGGCTGTAAGGGATTACCTCCGAACGCATCCCGATGAAGCAAATCGTTATGGAGATTTAAAAGAAAGCCTCGCCAAACAGTTCCCAAGGGACATTGAAGCTTATATGGATCGTAAAGATGCGTTTGTTAAAGAGCTAGAAAGAAAAGCGCTAAGTTGGTACAAAATAGGCAAGGAACGTTAAGCTAACGGGAAACGATAGTGCAATCACTTTTGAGGGTCATTGTTTGTATAATAATAATTGCTTCTGTGGTTACAATACTGGGCGAAACATGTGCTCATCAAAGTAATGTTGTATACTTTATGCAATAAACCATCTAAAAATAATTTTTTATTGGAGGAAATATGAAACTGGGCGCATTCTCTGTAAGTTTAAGTGTAAAGGACATTTACAAATCAAAATTATTTTACGAAAATCTAGGATTTCAAATCTTAGGAGGCGATATTACCCAAAATTGGCTCATTATGAAGAATGAAAGTTGTATAATTGGTTTATTCCAAGGAATGTTTGAAAAGAATATTCTGACCTTTAATCCAGGATGGAATGAAAATGCCGAAAATCTTAATTCGTTTACGGACATTCGAGATATTCAAAAACAGCTGAAAGCAAAAGGAATTAAAATACTGACTGAAGCAGATGAAACAAGCGAAGGCCCTGCAAGTTTTACAATTGAAGATCCTGATGGTAATCCCATTCTTATAGATCAACACAGATGAAGTAGAGAATGGAATAGGTATATACATCAGGGCTTTCAACAAGAAAGCGTTAGGCTAACGGGTAACGTTATTGGAATAAAGACATGGAGGGAGCCGATCGCAAAGATTGGCTCCCTCTTCCACATTATCTTGTAGGATACGGTAACGGTAGTACCTTAGAATCCTCTTGTCGAGCATCTGCCTTCAGGTACGCCGACGCTTCAGTTGAGCAAGGAATGGGTTGCTTTTTTTACGACAGGAGACGGGGAGTTTGTGGCTTCGCAGCAACTGGGGATGTTTTCGGAGGATTGTCCGATTCTGTCCTTTACCAACTTGGAGGATCATGGTAGGGGATTTGAAATCTTCCATAATGGAGAAGTCGTGTCGAACCTGCAAGTGATGTACGATTTGATGGACGGAGAGGTCGAAGAACTGCTGGCTGAAAATGGGGAGGAAGCGACCCAAATGCTTAGTGGATATTTGAATCAAAATCCGAGCGCGGAGGCGTTCAGGCTGTTCGGACTGAAGGATGAGCAGATTGAGGCTATTGAAGCGTTACTTGCCGGCAATCTGGCGTTCGATGAGGATGAGTTCGTCGCGGTCGAGAAGTTCAAGGAGTTGCTGGGGATTGAAGAGATGAGTTGGATCCGCTACGAGCGGACAGAAGGCCGGGGAGAAATAGAATATGTGTAATCTGCTAATGTCGTTTGAGCGTTCAGCTTAACGAGAAACGTTTGTTCAATAAACACACTAATGGGAGGCTGCCGGCATGATCGGCAGCCTCCATTATGTTAACGGGCAGGATTCTTCAGTAAAGTTGTCCGAAAATGCCTCGCGGCAACTCCTTTTTTGTTCATTCAAGTAACTGGCAGATTACGCTAATCGAATAGGTAGGATAATTTTGATGTCTAGTGAGAAAATGAGCAAATCGGTGGGGTCATTTTTCAAGATGTAGCCAGTTCATTTCTAATTTACGGAATTCCTTAGGTGTAATGTCACGATGTTTTTTAAAAGACTGGATAAAATGATTTACATGATTGAAACCAACTCTCCGGGCAATTTCGGTTATCGTATACTCAGTAGATTCTAATAGCTCGCAGCTCCTTTTAATACGGTACTTAACCAAGTAATAATAAGGAGTCATATGAATGCTTTTTTTAAAGCTGCGAGTGCACTCCGAAACACTCAAATGTGCTGCCTCGGCAATTTCCTTCAAAGTTATATTGTTTGTATAGTTTTGGTGGATAAAGCTAAGCATTAATTGAAGTCTCTCTTGTTGGAGTCTGTTATGTTTAGAGGACTCCTCTGAAGATAGGGAAATATTAGATATTAAAATTAACCATAACTGTACCGTTTTGATGGAAATCTCATACTGCCACCCCCAGTTTTTTTTTATTTCAAATTCCTTCTTCATATACCAAAGTATTTGCAGGATTTGTTTTTGCCATTCCGCATCTCCTTTGATTTCTAATGATAATAAGAAAGAATTAGTATAAGGAAGTACATAGCTTTTTTCCATGGCACTATCTGAATAAAAGGCGAGCAGCTTCTCCGGAAAGTTAAAACTGACATATTGGCCGTCATGGGTTAGGTGTGTAACAACATGAAGGACACTCTTATTGATAAAAATGGCCTGACCCGTTTCTAAATCATAATCGATTCCGTTGATTTGTATAGTTAGTTTCCCATTGGTCACTAAAGTAATTTGCAATTCTTCGTGCCAATGTAGATCGTTAACTCCTCTGCCTTCAGGAATAGATCCATGATTAGTATGAGTGTACATGATGTATGGAAATGCCTCGTCAGGATACTGAATGGCTTCGTGTAATTGTTTTTTCAAAGTACAGGCTCCTTTATTTGACGATATATCAATATAAATTAAAGATATAGTTACACAAAATAAACGTTGATGATGATATTATTATATCAAGCTTCGGCTTATCATTACAATTCTGTGCACAGGAATTGTCTAACAGCTTGGAGGAACTATGGTTAAATTAAATAAATCTTCTTTACCTTCTCATCCGTTTATTTTGTTATTAATCAGTATATTGGCCGTTTCAATCTCTTCCATCATGATAAAATTTTCTGATACACCCACTTCTGTGGCTGGGATGTACAGATTGTTTATTTCTGTAATGATCTTGCTCCCTTTTGTACCTTGGAAAATGCTTCGCTCCTTAGATATGAATAAAAAAGATTGGAGTATCGTTATTTTAGCCGGTCTTTTTCTAGGGTTACACTTTTTATTCTGGATGGAATCATTGGTCTATACCTCAGTTGCAAGCTCCATGGTCATCTTGTCATTACAGCCATTATTTGTAATGATCGGTTCATACTTTTTGTTCAAGGAACAAGCTAATCTGCTCACCGTTTTTTGCTTGATAGTTGCTCTTTTTGGTTCAATCATTATAGCTTGGGGAGACATAGGGATTTCGAAAGAAGCGCTAATTGGAGACGGCTTATCGTTAATAGGCACACTGTTCGTTTCAGCATATCTGTTGGCGGGGCAGAAAGTAAGCCGCAAATTGGATGCAAATGTGTACAGCATTTTCGTTTTTTTTATTGGCGGCATCATCATGCTCATCTACAATTTATTGAATAATTACTCTTTAATTGATTACAACTCATCCGAGTGGACATATTTTTTGTTGCTTGCAATAATCCCAACTATTTTTGGACAATGTATTTTTAATCTATTGTTAAAATCAATTGGGGCAACTACTGTCTCAGTAGGTATTATTGGAGAACCTGTTCTTGCCATTATTCTTGCGTATCTATTACTAGGAGAAACAATTTCTTTATTTCAGTTCTTAGGAGGTATGATGACTTTATTCGGTATGGGAATGTATTTTTGGTCAAAAACTTTAAAGTACAACGTTCAAAATAATAACTGATTAGTTGTGAATTTAAGGAATACCGGAAAAGGGGAATGTGATTCTATTGAAACCAGATATTAAATTACCTAGTGGAACACCTATTGGGTAATTTAGGAAGGTTCAAGTATTAAGCTAAGACGAGGAACGATAGTTCAATCAATAAAGAATGAAGGCAGCCGGCAAGATGATCGGCTGCCTTTTCTCAACTAAACGGGCAGGATTGCGTAATTGTGCGAAAGATAAAGCTGTAATTATATCCGGAGCGGAGTGAAATATTAATCTGTCCTACTAAACAAGTCGTTTGAAAAAGTTGGGAGTCAAAAGATTCGATGTTAATCAAATAGCAAAAGCCATCGTTTTGATCTAACTTTGATCAAAACGATGGCTTTTTTTCTCTTTTTCAACAGATCAGGTTCAAGATTATAGAAGCATCTTTGCGAGTTATAAAGTAGAGATGTCAATAACGAATCGATACCGCACATCACTTTTGAGAACACGCTCATACGATTCTTCGACTTGGTCTGCACTGATTACTTCAATCATAGGGGCAATGCCGTGTTCAGCTGCGAAATCGAGCATTTCCTGGGTTTCACGAATTCCACCAACGAGTGAACCTGCGATGCTGCGACGACCCATAATTAACGAAAATACATGATACTTATCTGGTTCAGCTGGTGCGCCAACATTTACAAGTGTTCCATCAATGCGAAGCAGTGATAAATACGCATCAACATCCAGATTTGCAGACACGGTGTTTAAGATCAGATCAAAACGACCTGCTAATTCTTTAAATGTAGCGGGATCACTTGTAGGAAAGTAATGATCTGCGCCAAATTTCAATGCTTCTGCTTTCTTATTAATAGACCGACTCAATACTGTTACTTCAGCACCCATAGCATGAGCAAATTGAATCGCTACGTGGCCAAGACCTCCCATTCCCACAATGGCAACTTTCTTACCTGGGCCAGTGTTCCAGTGTTTCAAGGGAGAGAATGTGGTAATGCCTGCACATAATAGTGGGCTTGCGACATCCATATCTAGACCGTCTGGGATTCGGACAACGAACCCTTCCGTTACAACGATTTTTTGGCTATATCCTCCGTATGTTGGATTACCATCGTAGTCTAGACCGTTATATGTGTTGATAACACCTTTCGTACAATATTGCTCCTCGCCACTGAGGCAGTATTCGCATTCTCCGCAGGAATCAACAAAGCAGCCAACACCAACGCGGTCACCAACGACATATTTGGTTACTTCTGTTCCTACTGCCTCTACGACTCCGGCAATTTCATGACCAGGAACCATTGGGAAGATTCCACCAGCCCATTCACCGAATGCACTGTGAATATCAGAGTGGCAAATGCCACTATACTTAATATCTATTAAGATATCGTGTGGCCGTAATTCTCTCCGCTCAATAGTGGTCTTTTCAAATGGTGCTTTTGCACTTGGGACACTTAGAACACGTGTCGTAGTCATGTTTTTATGATTATTGCACATAAAAGATAACACAATCCTTTCTTTTAATAAGTTGATTTAAGAAGTAACTCGCATCAACTTATTTTTAATGTATTTAAAAGCTACAAGAATAGCTTAATCCTTAATGTTGACTTTAAGGCAAGGTTTTTTTTGAAAATTATTAATAAAAGGAAAAGAGCTTGTCGCACTTCATTTTACAAGTAAGTTCTTAATTAAGCTTTTCTTTGTGATACTTCTTTTCTAATTCATCGTAGTATTCTATTTTTGAATCAATTTTTATAAAAGCATTATCCAAGTCTCTTTGTTTCTCCATCATTTTCTTTTTATGTTTTTCAAATATCTGTTTGCGTTGCGAGGCTGTGCTATCTCCTTCTTTTGTTAATTCCACGACCGCACGTAACTCTGAAAGAGGTATGTCAGTTTTCCGTAAACATACAATAAGCTCTAACCATAATAAATCTCCTTCGTTAAAAATACGATTTCCATTTTCATCTCTTTTAATAAAAGGTAGAAGACCCTCTTGTTCATAATATCGGAGTGTATGTGCAGGCAAACCTATCTTTTCTGCTGCTTCTTTTATATGAATTTCCATTGTATCCTCCATAAATCTTTTATTATTTTATTCTTATTACTGTGATCTTTCCTTGAGGTTTTATTATAGACCTTAAAGTGTACTTTAATGCAACAACGCGTTTTCATCTTCTTCTGGGAATTTAAGAATGTTTCTTGACTTAAAGTCAACTTTAAGGGTTATTGTTGCTTTGTATTAAAAAATAAAGAAGAAGTAAGGAAGGTTGGAGAAGGATTTTTATGGCTAAACGAAGTAATTTGCTTATATTTATATTGGCGGTAGGAGTTTTCGGCATTTTAAATACTGAAATGGGTGTTATTGGTATATTGCCTTTGATTGCTGATTACTATGATGTCAGTGTATCAAAAGCAGGGTTGTTTGTGAGTCTCTTTGCACTTGCTGTTGCAATATCTGCTCCAAGTATGCCGCTATTGTTTTCGGGTATAAATCGCAAGAAGGCAATGTTACTTGTACTCGGTGTTTTCGTTCTGGGTAACATTGTCTCGATATTTGCCTCTAACTTTACAATTGCGTTAATTGCTCGTGTGATTCCAGCTATTTTTCATCCAATTTATTGTTCAATGGCATTTACAGTAGCTGCTAACTCAGTTAGCAATGAAGAAGCTCCAAAAGCTGTTTCTAAAATAATGTTGGGAGTATCTGCAGGTATGGTACTTGGTGTGCCAATCACAAGTTTTATTGCTAGTGAAACTTCGTTTGAAATGGCCATGTTATACTTTGCTATCATTAATGCTATAACATTCATTGCTACATTACTATTTGTACCATCTATGCCTGTTAAGGAAAGACTTTCTTACGGATCACAATTAAGTGTATTAAAAAATTCAATTACTTGGCTTTCCATTGCCGCTGTAATTTTTATAAATTCAGCAATATTTGGGGTTTATAGTTACCTTGCTGAGTATCTTGAAATCATTACTAATATTTCTGGGAAAACGATTAGTTTAATGTTAGTAGTATACGGTGGGGCAAATGTTATTGGAAACATTGTGGCAGGGAAGTTACTTACTAAAAATGCCATCAAAACTGTAGCGACTTTTCCTTTCGCACTAGGAGCAGTTTACATCGTATTATTCTCATTTGGACAGTTCACTGTACCTATGGCTATCATTACTTTGGTTTGGGGAATATTAGCTGGTATTGGAGGTAATATCGCTCAATATTGGATCACATCCGCAGCTCCCAAAGCTCCTGATTTCGCTAATGGATTATTTTTATCATCCGCTAATATAGGAACAACAATTGGTACTGCTGTAGGTGGATTATTTATATCAGCAATCGGTACACAATACATCTTAGTAGGGGGATTATTATCGTTGATATTGTGTGCGGTGTGTATTTTGCTAAGAAACAACATATTTAGTCCTAGAAAACAACTTTCTATAGAAGAAATTTAATAAGTTTGTTCCTTTAGTGGGGTAAAGTTAAATTCCGCAAACGAAATAGGAGCAGATTTCATAAGTGCATCTGCTCCTTATTTTAAAATTAACGAACTATTTCCCGGTTCTTTTGCCGTAAACAGAACCTATCGGTGATCTTTCGAAATATCGATTGTTAGACATCAAGTTTACGGGTACCGAGCCATTTCACCATTTCAGGATCGCGATGTGAAAAGAATAGGCTCTGTTTCGTATCTAATGTAGTCATCGACTCCATATCCTCTTGGCTTAATTCAAAATCAAAGATATTGAAGTTTTCGATAATTCTTTCTTTACGAACGGACTTTGGAATCACAACGACTTCTCTTTGTGTCAACCAACGTAAAACCACTTGAGCAACGGATTTATTAACCTTTTCAGCTATGGATACCAATAGCTCATTCTGGAACAAGTTATTTTTCCCTTCAGCAAAAGGCGCCCAGGATTCGATCTGAACATTACTCTCTTTCATGAATTTTGCATTTTCAATTTGTTGGTTGAAAGGATGCGTTTCAACCTGGTTTACAGCAGGAACTACTTCATTATGAATGATCAAATCGATCAGACGATCCTCATGGAAGTTACTAACGCCAATTGCACGGACCTTTCCTTCACGATACAATTCCTCCATAGCGCGCCAAGAACCATGCACATCGCCGAATGGCTGATGAATTAAATACAAATCCAAATAATCCAATTGCAATCTTTCCAGTGATTTTTTAAATGCATTTTTTGTGCGCTCATAACCAGCATCCTGAACCCAAAGTTTCGTAGTAATAAATAATTCCTCTCTTGCCACGCCACTCCGTTTGATCGCTCTGCCAACTGCTTCTTCATTTAGATAAGAGGCAGCTGTATCAATCAGCCGATAGCCTGCCATAATAGCGTCATAAACGCTTTGTTCACATTCATTTTGATCTGCAATCTGAAATACACCAAAACCGAGTATAGGCATCTCAACACCATTGTTCAAAATTACTTTTTGCATATAAAATCCTCCATTTTTCAAAAATATTTGTAAGTCGATTTAATCTTATCCATTACAACCATAACAGGCTCACTCTGTCGCCACGCGTTTTGAGAACGTGCGGGTAAGCCCGAAGGAAACGTACGCCACGACGACCGCCGCCGCGACCGCGATGGCTCCAATCCAGCAGATGATTCGCCTTTTATAGATGGAATCGCCTTTGCGATGGCGAAAATTCCAAGTAGGGTGAATAATCCAATGCCCCAGAAGATCACCTTCCAATCATACGCGGCGGCAACAACGCGACCGATGGGAACGCCGAAAACGAGTGAGGCGCTAAAGCCCAGTGAGACATTGGACATCGCTCCAGCCTGTCGTCCATTAGGTGCTAGATTCGCAGCTGTAGCATAAGAGGTGACGACGAAAACGCCTGATCCGACCCCAAGTACAATACGAGAAAGAAGCAGGAAGCCAAAACCCGGCAAAGCTATTGTCAACATGATGCCGAGTAATATGATGGCGAGCGCCAGCAGCAGTTGCTTACGCCGCCCCATCTTCGCTGTCGCCACCATGACTACAGGGGTACCAATTGCAGTGGCAAGCGCGAATACAGTGATAAGCTGTCCCGCCGCCGATAACGATACGCCGACGGAAGCAGCGACCTCATCTAAAATACCTGAGATCACGAATTGTGACGTACCGACCAAAAAGCTGATAAGGGTCAGCATGTAAATTTTCCAAGTGTTACTCATTACGATGTATTATCCCCCCTCTTCACATCCTTATTATGCACCAGATGACAAAGAGACCGTTATCTCATTCGTGCCAAATGTTTGCCTAATCCTCTCACTACCACTTATGTAACAGACAAATATGGATTATAATCGAACTATAAAAAATAGGAACAAGGAGAATCAAATGTCTGAAATAATCACTAAACAGCAGAATGAGCTCGCCAAAATCATTGAGCGCTATTCAGAAAAGGACGGTGTTCACCCAACTGCTATTCCGTCCTTATTTTTCATGCGTGTCTCGAATGCGGCCGGACAAAGCTACGGAGTTTACAAGCCTTCCTTTTGTATGGTAGTTCAAGGGGCGAAGGAGGTTTGGCTGGCACAGGAGCGCTTTAGGTACAGTCCTGCCGATTACCTTGTTGCATCCGTTCACTTGCCAGTTACCGCCCAAGTCACTGAAGCCAATCCCGATGTTCCATATTTGGGTTTCAAACTTGAATTTACACCGAGTCAAATCCTAGAGGTTTTACATGATTCTGAATTTCGAGTTGATACGAAAGAAAATCCTAAGCGAGCAATGTTTGTCAGCCAGATAGAATCATCTTTGTTAGATTCGGTCATTAGGTTAGCTCGTTTGCTTGATAATCCTAAAGATATTCCGGTGCTTGCTCCACTATTTACGAAGGAAATTCTTTATCGGGTGCTGCAAGGTCAGAATGGGATTATTTTGGAGCAAATTGTAATGGAAGGAAGCTCAACCCATCAAATCAAAGTTGTTATTGAACAAATCATGAATAACTATGATAGCTCCTTACGGATCGAAGAACTTGCCGAAATAGCGAATATGAGTATTTCTTCGTTACATAGACACTTTAAAGAAATCACTGCGATGAGCCCTCTTCAATTCCAAAAACAGCTTCGGTTGCAAGAAGCTCGGCGCCTATTATTAACCGAGTCGGCGGATGCTTCTGAGGTTGCCTACCGGGTAGGCTATGAAAGTGCATCTCAGTTTAGCCGTGAATATTCTCGCATGTTTGGTTTTCCTCCCAAAGCTGACATGAAGCGTCTGAAGGAAACATATGACCAGGAACAGGTAATTACTGAGCAAGTATCCAATGTGTGAAGGGCATTTTAAGCAGTTAGTTCGAATCTTTATCTAGAAAGGCCAAATAGAAACTCTCTCATCAATGTCAGCGGGGGAAATCTATTTGGTTTTTTTATTATTTACATATAGGTGGAGCAACTTCAGTAACGGTAAGCGGCATCCTTGGTTGGTAAGATCCAACTGCGAAAGTAATCACAAATTCATAAGTGTTCTTTCACGTGAGAGAAATAGGCAAACATTTAAGATGATCAGGATATCGGTTTCTTTTTGATTCGTTGCATAATTAAATTACGCATGGTCTGTCATTTTGGACGGGCTGATATGCCGGTTAACTATGCTGGATATGTAACTTGGCATATTGAGGTTGATGTTTGAAAAACAGATCAGGCTAATTTCGGAGGAGGAAAAACATTGAAAAAACTATTATTACTTGCCTTTGGTTTAGTTACTGCCTTTACATTCTCTGCATGTGGAAGTGACAACAATGACATGACAAATAGTAATCGGCAAGCAGAGCAGTCTGCAACTGATAGTGCTATGACAGACAGTACTCGGGAAACAGAGCCGTCTGGAACTGACAGTGAACAAGTTAAACTCCCTGAGAACTACGATAAGGGCGTGCTCTATACGACTGTGAATCGTGGAAATGCCAAAGAGCTGCTCTATACGAATCGGGAAACTATCGAAGTGGTGAAAACCGGCAAGTCGTTCCCCAGTGGAACCGTATTGACTCTCGAGATCTACAGGGATGGAAAACTATCCGACATTTTTGTTTCGGAAAAGCGCGCTGGGTGGGGCGATCAGAACTCACCTAATAAGAGCAACGGAGATTGGCGATACCAGGCTTTCACTGCTGATAAATCAGTTAATACCAAGAGAAACATCGAGAGCTGCATTTCTTGTCACGCAAGTCAGGTACGGGATGACTTTGTATACACCTACAACCAAATGGAGAGTTTCAAACTTGAGGATTTTACGGCATCGCAGAATAATAGTACGGAATCGAGGCTTGCAGGTTGGGAGTTAAATTCATTAAAAGCTTACATGGCTACTCTATCATCCGAAAAAACCTCATATGACAATAAGTTATGGAGGTAATTTTTTGAATCCAAATATGTTTATTAAGCTGGTCATTGACCTTATTATGACAGTATCCATGCTAGTAGTGATGGCTTATCCTATTACCGGAAATATGGTCCATGAACTAGTTGGTGTTGTTTTGTTTGTATTGTTTATGGTTCATAATTTCTTGAATCGACGATGGTATAAAACGATTTTTAGTGGAAAGTACAAGGTTCAACAAATTCTTAGCATAGCGGTAAATTTGCTATTTCTCTTAACGATTGCTGTTGCACTGATTAGTGCGGTGCCGATTTCACGTGACATACTCCCTTTTATTCCGATGAATAATGAAATGATCGTGAGGCAGATACATGTTCTGAGTGCTTATTGGGGATTTATACTCATGGCTGTTCATATAGGAATCTCGTGGGGAAGGATTATTATTGCAGCGAGAAAAATGACGGGAATCATCACTACAAGCCGTGTACGCACAATTGCGTTTCGTTTCTTGGCGGTGTTAATTGTTGTTTATGGTGTGCAGATTTCCTTTGAAAGAGATATGGGTTCTAGATTGCTCATTTATAATCCATTTGGGTATTGGGGCTTCGATGAAACCGCCTTGAGGTTTGTAATAGATTACCTATCTATCATGGGGATCTATATTTGCGGGACTCATTATACTTTGAAATATATTCAGAAACATGAAAAGGCTAAGGCTTAAAAGTAGATAATGAAAAAGCGTGGGATAACGGTCTCTTTTTCATTTGTGCATATTAAGGATGAGCTTAAACTTCTGTATATAGAAGAGTAAAAATAAAAAAAGTGGAAGTAGGGATATTTTATGTCAGATTCTTCAAAAGAACTTACTGTCGCACAAAAAAACTTCGGAGATTTTGCACCAAAGATTGTTGAATTAACCGATGATGTTTTATTCGGAGATGTATGGAAACGTAAGGAGCTTACTCCACGTGATCGTAGTTTAATTACCGTATCTAGCTTAATTACTGGTGGGAATACGCAACAATTGAAATCCCATTTAAACTTAGCAAAACAAAACGGTCTTACGGAAGAAGAACTAATCGAAGTAATGATCCATCTTGCTTTCTATGCAGGTTGGCCGAAGGCAATGTCAGCCATGACTGTTGCAAAAGAGGTATTCTCAACAGAAAAATAACAATAACAAAAGGAAGTACTATTTCTAGATAATCATAAAAGAATAATAAAAAGCTCTTGGAGAGGTGAATTATTTTGGAAATTCGTTCTTTAGGACAAACGGGATTAAAAGTAACTAATCTGTGTTTGGGCACGATGACATTTGGCAATCAGGCAGACAAAAAAACCTCCTTCGAAATACTTGACAAGGCGTTCGACGCCGGAGTGAGTTTTATCGACACGGCAGATGTGTATCCCATTGGGAGGGCTTCGTATGCCAACGCGGGTGCAACCGAGTCGATTATCGGGGAATGGCTAGAGAGTAAACGAGACAAAGTGGTGCTAGCATCAAAGTGTTTTGGTACGATGGGATCCGGAGCAAATGATCGTGGGTTGAGTAGGAAGCATATCATAACATCCGTTGAGGATAGCCTCCGCCGTCTAAAAACGGACTATCTCGACCTCTATCAAGCTCATCAATTCGACCCAAGCACACCTATGGATGAGACTTTACGTGCGTTTGATGATCTCGTTGAGCAAGGCAAAGTCCGCTACATAGGTGTATCAAATTGGCGTGCTTGGCAGGTGGCGAAAGCAAACGGAATTGCTGAAAGAAAAAATTACGCCCGTATAGTGAGCATTCAGCCTCGCTACAATCTCTTATTTCGAATGATTGAGGACGACTTGGTTCCAATGGCCCTTGATGAGGGGATTGGCATTATCAGTTACAACCCACTTGCAGGAGGCATGTTGACAGGCCGTTATAGGAATAATGCAAGTGTCGAAGAGGGGACTCGTTTCGGACTTGGAAACAATGCGGGTTCGTTGTATCAGGAACGTTATTGGCAAGAGGCGCAGTTCGACGCTGTTGAAAAGTATCAGGCCTGGTGCCAAGAACATCACTGTGATCCAACAACGACGGCCGTACGTTGGGTTACACAGCAGCCGGGAATCACCTCCGCCATCATTGGTGCGAGTCGTCCGGAGCAGTTGGACGCGAGTCTGCGTGCTGCTGACATGGATAAATTAACGGAACAGGAGCTAGCTTGGCTCGATGGACTCTGGTTTGCTTTACCTCGTAGGCGCGAGTTTAGTTAAACTCAAGGTGAAAGAGCAGTGAAATTATAAAAAGCTTGTTACGCGGAACCGATAGTGAAGGAGCTTGCCTCGTGAAGCTCCTTTTTTTTGTTCGTTCAAGTAAAGGGCAGATTTGCTCAATAAAAAAGACATCCAAAAAAAGGAAAAATATGCCCCTTCGAGAAAGTAATATTGAAATTAAACATGGAGGTTATGGGATGGCTATAAAAATCATTGAAAGAGAACATTCCCGTATCATAGGAATGAAACTGGAAACATTATTAAGATTATTCAACTATGGAGAACAATAGTTCAAACAAACCAAGGAGCAGTTCTGCCGTGGCAGTCGCTCCTTGGTTTTATTGAGTTAACGGGCAGGATTCTTTAAGAGATACAATGAAATATTAGTACGAATCATCTTTAAAATTGGTATGTAAGGAAGTTGAAAAAATGGGGCTATCCGAAGAAATACTAAATTCATTTAATCTTAGCGGGGATATTGTGCCATTGAGCGGTGGGCAGAATACATCAGTAAGAGTTAGTAATGCTGTATTAAAACCTGTGGATGATATACAGCATTGTGAATGGTTGCTGAATATTATTTACAAAATAAATCCTCAAGGTTATAGGGTATCAAAGCCTATTAAAAGTAAAAAAGGTACTTTTGTAAGTAAAGGATGGGCTTGCACTCATTATGAAATGGGCCAGGATATAAAAGGGCGTATAGAAGAAAAACTTCTGGTATCTAGGTTATTTCACCGCGATCTATCTTCTATTAATTTTCGGGACTTCCCTCGTATTGACAACCCTTGGTCCAGGGGTCATCGCATAGCATGGCAAATAGATGAATTGCCAAGTGAACTGCCTAAAGAGATACAAGAAAGTATAAATAATTTACTTAGAAGGGTAAGCCAGCCTAAAAGAGCAATATAAGGTACAGATTGTTCATAGTGATTTGTCGGGAAATATTCTTTTTGACCAATTTTTAAATCCTTTGGTAATTGATTTTTCTCCAACAATTGCCCCAGTAGAATATGCAGAAGCCATTTTAGTTTGTGATTGTATAGCATGGCAAGGAAGCGAGGTTTCTGAGATAGACCTGCTTCCAGGTGATGAACTATATAAAGAAATGATTATTCGAGCAATTATTTTCCGTTTAGCGGTTTCCGCTATTTTTTCAAAAGGTGATTATAATAAATTTTTCTTCGAGTATCAGGCATTCAAACCCATTATTGAGTATATCAATTAGGATTCCTCTATTGATCTAACGGAAAACGAGAGTTCAATAAGAACATGAGAAGGCAGTTAAGCGAGATACGATCAGGTGAACGCGCATGGTATGCGCAGCTGAATGTACGATCTTAAGAGTGGATAGCTCCTGCCGTATGAAGAAGGAGACTACAAAAATGAGTCGTAAGGCAAAATCAAAAGCACCACTTAGGTGCTTTAAGCTGAGCTGATATTTCAGCACTCGGGGCTGCGCTAGGATTTTATTTGAGAATAATCGTAATAAGTACTTCACGATTTATTTAGTCGGATTCCGTTGGATTTTGCGCATCAAATCCATGCTATATATTATCGGTTGCGCCCTTATATAGGTATAGAATTTATTCTTCAGGACTGTCTTCTCTGTTGTTCAATTCAGAAAAAGCTGATCTTTTTTCACACCCGGTTTTTATACACCCTCATTGCAAAGAAATAGGCTACGAACAAAATCCCGACGCACCACGCAAGAGCGATCCATATATCATTGCCCACCGGCTGACCTGACAGTAGCGCGCGGATGGCTTCCACGATCGAGGTCACCGGCTGGTTTTCGGCAAAGGCTCTAACGACCGACGGCATCGACTCGGTCGGCACAAACGCCGAGCTGATAAACGGCAGGAAGATAATCGGGTAGGAAAAGGCGCTTGCGCCATCCACCGATTTTGCGGACAGTCCGGCAATTGCCGCGACCCAAGTTAATGCCAACGTAAACAGAGCAAGTATGCCGGCTACTGCAAGCCATGGCAGTAGCCCCGCCGACGAACGAAAGCCCATAATTAACGCTACGAGAATGATGACGAGAACCGATATGGCGTTGGATACCAGCGAGGTCAGCACATGCCCCCACAGTAAGGTGGAACGTGAAATCGGCATGGAGTGAAACCGCTCGAATATGCCCCGTTGCACATCGGTAAACAGGCGGAAAGCCGTGTAGGATATACCGCTAGCAATAGCAATTAGTAGTATGCCAGGTAATAGGTAATTCACATAGTTATCCGTTCCGGTTTGAATTGCACCGCCGAACACATAGACGAACAGCAACATCATCGCGATCGGCATGATGGTGACCGTGACGATGGTGTCCATACTGCGGGAAATATGGCGCATGGAACGCCCAAGCATAACGCCCAGATCGCTGAAGAAATGTTTCTTTACCGTCTCCATTTACTTTGCCTCCTTTTTACCGACGATTGCGAGGAATATCTCTTCTAAAGTCGGCTGTTTTTCAACATACTCCACCTTCGTGGATGGGAACAGCTTTTTTAGATCCGAAAGCGTGCCGTTGGCAATAATTCTACCCTCATGCAAAATGGCAATTCGGTCGGCAAGCTGCTCAGCTTCTTCCAAATACTGTGTGGTCAGGAGTACCGTCGTGCCACCGTCGGCAAGCTCCTTGACAATCTTCCAAACCTCGATACGCGACTCGGGATCAAGTCCAGTGGTCGGCTCATCGAGGAAAATGATCTGTGGTTTTCCCACAAGGCTCAAGGCGATGTCGAGCCTGCGGCGCATACCACCCGAATAAGTCGACGCCCTGCGGTCGGCGGCATCTGTCAAGCCGAAACGGTTAAGCAAGTCATCCGCAACCTGACGCGGATTTTTGAGGTATCGCAGCTTGGCAATCATGATAAGATTTTCCCGTCCGGTCAAAATTTCGTCCACTGCGGCAAATTGCCCAGTAAGACTGATCGCCTGCCGCACATTCTCGGGTTTTGAAGCAACATCGAATCCGTTTACGGTGGCGGTTCCGCTGTCTTGTTTGAGCAGTGTGGTGAGGATTTTGACAACCGTTGTCTTTCCCGCCCCATTGGAGCCGAGCAGGGCGAAAATACTGCCCTTTTCCACCTCGAAATCTACGCCCTTTAGGACTTGATGCTGCTTGTAGGACTTTTGCAGCCCTGTCACCTTAATGGATTTAGTTTGCATATTTTTCCCTCCTTATCGGACTGTAACCTTTGACAAATCTGCCTCTATGCCTTTGAGCGCAGCATAAGTCAACTTATCCATCATTGCGCCGTCAAAGCAGATCGTTTTGATGGCACGGTAATATTTTTTAGACAACGTAAACCCCGGAAGAAAAGACACATTCTTGAATATCGCACCCTTAAACGAAACATTGCTCAGTCCCGCCTTTTCAAACTTGACGCCAATAAAGGTTTGCCCGTCAAAACACTGACCTGTCAGATCGGAATATTTAAAGTCCACACCGTCAAAGATACAGTTATCAAAGATTGTTTTTCTAAGATCGGTCAACGTTAACGTCACGTAGGTCAGTCTTACTCCTGTGAATTTGGCTCCGTCAAGACACGACTTGCTGAAATTGGTTCGTACAAGGATCGCCTTATTGAAGCTTGTATTTGCCAGGTCAAGCGCGGAAAGGCTGCAGTCCGTCAGATTCGCGCCGTTAAAATTGGCTTCGCGTATGTCGCTGGCCTTAAACGTACTGCCGGTCAAATCTGCGCCCGAAAAGTCGGAACCGTGTAACGCGCTACCTTTAAACTGTCCTTTATGGGCCGTAACGCCTGCAAAGTCGCTTTTCGCCAGGTTGCTCGCGCTAAAGTTTGTCAGCACCTGCCGCTCTAGCGAGCGGGAGAGGTTGGCAACCTCCAGTATCGTTTGTTCGATGTCGCCGATGCTCTCAATGGTCATCTTAAACGCTGTTTCATCGTCTTTGCCCTCGGCTTTCAGTTCACGATATCGCTCCTGCAAATCGGAGTGCAGGTCCGCCTTTAATTCGGTGACGCTTTTTACCCCATCGTATGGCGTGAAAACGCCGTTCAAATAGTTCGTCAATTTCGGATTCATCTCATCAAATCTCCTTTATAATAAATTTTCTAGCACGCGCTTCGAATACTCCCAATTGCTTTTGTTACGGGCGTAAGTATCCTTGCCTTTTCCGGTAATCCTAAAATACTTGCGCCGTCCGCCCTGAGATTCATCGCCCCAATACCACTCGATATCGCCGTCTGTTTCAAGCCGCCGGACGCTGGAGTACATCGTGGCTTCCTTTAATTCATACTCGCCGCCCGAGCGGTCGGCAATCAGTTTGACAATTTCGTACCCGTAGCGGTCAGCTTCGGATAAGAGCCTTAAAATCATCGTATCGGTATGTCCGCGCAGCAGGTCGGATGTAATTTTGTTCTCGCTCATATGATCACCTCCGTGTTTTTATAATACGACATACTACTGTGACTGTCAAGGTAGTATTTTGAATAAAATACTTTGTTTGAAAAAATGATGTATTCATAACGATATCTAACGGATTCATGCTATTTTTTCGTGCTTTATCTAATTTGAACTTTCCAATCAAGCATTATTTGTCGCTGAAGGAGTAAGTCGTGGAGAAGTTTCTGCGTATAAAGAACATAAATATACCGATGCCCACTCCGACTTATACATCGGTGTAGGCATCGGTATGAATGTAGTAATTTGCGCAATATAACCCTCAACTTCCGAACAGACCTTGGACCTGAATACCATCTTGCTGTCCTACATGACTATGACTGTATCAACCGCCACCGTGCACAGAAGCTCGTCGAACTATTCAATGATCAGTAGGAGGGATTAGATTTCACTAATGAAGGTTTCGAGCATCAGGTTACTTTAGCAATCAGAAGCGCTGGCAAAGGCATCGCCCGTGCTAAAGTAAGAGCATTTCTTTGTAATGAGAAATGCTTTTTTTATTTGTCAAAATTAAAGGGATATTTCAATAATAATATAATATAAAACAATATGAATTTATTGAAAAACGATAAATCATATGCTAAAATCATGTTGTCATTAAATAAGTGGAGGTGTTTTAAATGAATGTTAAACGAGGTTCAACCACTTTCTTAAAGGTAATTATTTGTGGATGCACTTCAAAAGCCATTAAAAAACATCCTTGAATTAAAACCAGAAAATGATTAACGTTTCGGTAAAATTTAATTAACGAGGTGCTTTTTATGAAACAAGTTACGACACTCTTTTTAAAGCTAGCTGTTATTTTTATAGGAATCCCAGTTCTTGCATTGTGCATATTTTTGGTGCCTAAGATCGGGAATTTTGCTGGAGAATTGTACCCAGATATTGCTTATATGAAATCTCTCGTTTTAATCGATATGTACGCGGCAGCGATACCTTTTTACTTTGCTCTGTATCAAGCTTTTAAACTTTTAAGCTATATTGATAAGAACCAAGCGTTCTCGGAATTATCGGTAAAGGCTTTAAAGAATATAAAATACTGTGCCATCACGATCAGTACCTTGTACCTGCTAGGTATGCCACTCTACTATTTCATGGGGAAAAGAGTTGACCCTCCAAGTTTCATACCAATCGGATTGGTCATTATTTTCGCCTCTATGGTGATCGCCGTTTTTGCTGCTGTTCTCCAAAGACTTTTACAACAAGCTATTAATATAAAATCAGAAAATGATTTAACGATCTGAGGTGAATATCATGGTGATTATCATCAATGTTGATGTGATGTTGGCAAAAAGGAAAATGAGCGTAACAGAACTTTCGGAGAGGGTTGGAATTACTATGGCGAATATTTCCATTCTGAAAAATGGGAAAGCAAAAGCGGTTCGTTTTTCAACATTAGAAGCGATATGTAAGACTTTGGATTGTCAGCCAGGTGATATTTTGGAGTACAAAAGCGATGAAGACACTCAATACTAATTTATTTAACGAAGAACGATAGTTCAAACAAACCAGGGAGCAGCACACGTGCTGCTCCTTGTTGTCATTAAGCTATTGGTCAGTATACTTCCAATATGTGTTAATGTTGAAGGACAGAAGTAGGCGGAAAGAAAAACGAAAAACTTGATGAACGGCTGCCTTTTCTCAATTAACGGGCCGGATAGTTCTAACCAACGGCGTATTATTACGTATATATGTTGCTTGTAAACTAATAAAGCTATAAGAAGACTATTATGATTACCTTGTATCGTTTATTTACGACAATATCGATCATTTACAACTTACTAATCTTTCAAAGAGGGAGAAGCCGGGAATATTTTATGTATCATCAAGAACGATACAGCAAACCATTATTCACTTGGAAAATCGTTAAAAGAAATGGTGGGTTTAGATTACACCTATGTTCAATTTGAGTAGTGCAAACTGACGTAAGCTAACGCAGAATGAGAGTTCAATTACGTACATATGAGTGCAGCGGCTTAATAATAAAAATTTATTTGTTACATAATTGAAATCTTATCTTCATCTGGCATTAATCATTCAAAGCTATAATAAAGGTCGACCCCCTTTAAAATATAAACTTAGACCCTCAGCCCGTTGCTGTGGGTCTCTTTTTTGCCCATTAAGCTAAATGGCAGGATAATTGAGTTATAGATAGTATTATTTAAGTATAGATAGAAAATGAAAAAGGCGTGATTACAATGATCAAAAGTGTGATTGAACGATTTTTAGAGGATGAAATTCAGTTTCAAGAGTTGTATGAAGATATATTTAATTTTATTACTTCGTTTCATATTAGAAATGGGGAGTTTGAAGGTAACTACTTCATTATTAAGAAAATAGACCAAGATAATTTTTTTATTTTTCCAGAACATATTTATCCAGATAAACAAAGAGAAATCCCATATATTAACGCGAGTTATCATTTTGTCGCATAAAACACGGGTTAGTCAATAGATTAGCCAATTCCTGATGTCATCCTAAAAAGGAGATGCTTTTATGTTTACAAATCCATATAAAAATAGGAATCGCGTTCTTCTTGGTTTAGAGCTACTCATATCCATATTCACTGTTATATTTGTAATTGTTTCTTCAACTGGAGGCAGAGAGCTAAGCTTTTCTTGGTTTTTCCTGTTAACTGCATTGATTTTCCTTGTAAGGTTGGTTGATACAAAAGATAAATGCAACATTATCACATTAACTATCTATGTATTAGGTGCCCTTTTCATTATTTTTAAAAAATAAAGTTGGAGACTCTTCGATATAGCTTGCCTTATCAGCCCTTTTCTACTTTAGCAAACTAGGAATTTTTTAACATATTTCTTACTAGCATTGAGCTCTAACGAGGAGATAATAGACAGCATCTTTTCCATACCAATATTCTATGATAACCCAACCGGAGTTAACGACTATTTTGCATCTCCATAGGAAAGGAAGCGTGATATTTAAATGAAAAAATACTTCTGGGATTACATAGTAAAGAAAAGATATATATTCGACTTCTTGGTTTTATTGCCTATAGTTATCTTGTCAACCTTTACTGCGAATTCGGAAGCACCAATAACGAAATATGTAACAACTTTTTTAATTCTTTTTGCTTTATCAATATTTTTGTTTATTTTTTATTTTAATCGACGCGATTAATTTTTTCGAAAAGCTAACGGATACGTTAGTTCAATACGAACACTGCGGCAGCCGGCCAGAACGTTCGGCTGCTTTTTCATTGAACTATTGGGCAGTATACTTCCAATATGTGCTAAAATATTTAGACGAGTTCAAATTTGTGGAAGGAGGGAATTCCTTGATCAAATGGGTTGGTGCGGCAGGTATATGTGTGAATTCTGATAGTCAATTACTAATGGTTTTACAAGGCAAACCAGAAGAAGAGAAACGATGGTCAGTACCGTCTGGGGGAAAAGAGAAAGATGAAACCCTAGAAGAATGCTGTATCAGAGAAGTTTATGAGGAAACTGGTTACCGATGTAAAATCATCAAAGAAATTAAAGGTAAAGCAGGGGCATTTGGTCCAACTAAGTACCACGTAACATATTTCGAGGTTGAAATTTTAGACGGACAACCAACAATTCAAGACCCTGATGGGCTTATTTATGAAATTGCTTGGAAAACCTCTGAGCAGTTAAAAGAACTTCAAGTTTCATTTCCTGAAGATAAAGAGTTTTTGATAGAGTATATTGAAAAAAAACATTGAACTAATGCAGAACGTTAGCGCCGCGATGGAACCGATCCATCGCTTGTTTTCGTTCTGGGCTATTTGCTCAACAAACGAGCAGGATTTTTGCGTAATGGAGAATTGTAGATGGGGAATAATACCTTCATTAAGAAGGTGGTGCTATCAGTCTTGAAGAAACTTTTCCGTTTGTTGATTGTTATCGGGACAATTATTCTCTCTACTTCTCAACCAGCTTGGGCAACTGAGGGAGCAGAAGTTTTCGATATTAGAAAAGGTGATATTGTACTTACAATCCCCAATTCAAACTTATTGCAAAACCAGGTAAAAGAGTGGTTATCATCTGCAAGTGGTATTGCGGGTTCGTTTAGAATTGAGCCGAGCGATGGCATAGCGATAAATATCCCGCGCAGTCCATATTAAAACCAACAATTTGATAACCTTTCTCAAAGAAATTTCGGGAAATATACCTTGAAAAGGAGGAGGATTTCCTATGTTTTGGAGGGGATTTAAAAATACATTCAGACTAGAGCTTTGCGTATTTCTGATTGTATTTATTGCTTTCATGTCAGTATTTGAAAATTCGGTGGTAGCAGCTCCTAGCGATGGAGAATTGAAGAAAATAAGCCCATATGATCCGTATGTTGCCCCCCATGAAAACATAGAGTTGATGAAAGAGGCAATGTTGTTCGAATTCTACTCAAGAATAGAAAAAGCTGTCAATTTGAAGTTCGGGAACATTAGAGCTTCTTCCTATGAGATAGCTGGTGTAAGAAAGGATGGCCATGGTGGTTTTAATGTAAAGGTTACGGGGTATGTGGAGCATGGAGCAGCCACTGATTATGTTGAAATAATTTTAGGCTCGCCGCATTTCGGCAGTGGATTAGTAGTGGGGAATATAATAATTACTGGAACTAAGAAAAAATTGAATTAAACAGGGAGCTGACTGTCGCGGGCAGTTGCTCCCTGTTTTTCATTGAACGGGCAGAATAGTTGATTATTAAAGGAATTGTACCTATGAGGAATACAGCCACGGTGTTAAGATATTTTAAATCTTAGTTAAGGAGCTGGTGTAGTGTCGGAGAAAGGCAAGCTTATTTCACAGGTGTTATTAATTGCAGAAAAAACTGGTTTAACTGACATTACACCTATTGAGCTTAGTAATGGTGGGAACCTGATCATTCACTTGGCTCCCCACCCGATTGTGGCCCGAATAGCCACTGTCATTTCAAAAGAAAATGCAGAGTACGCATACAAGATACTTAATCGTGAGTTGCGTGTATCACGTCACCTCCAATCCAAGGGCATCCCCGTGTTATGTCCTACTGACCTTACTGATGCAGGACCGTACGATGTAGCTGGTACTTGGATGACATTTTGGAAATATGTTCCTCCTACACCAGTTCAACCTCCTTCACCGAGTGAAGCCGTTGAACTGGTAAACAGACTTTCAATAGCAATGAAAGACTTCTTTGACGAGCTTCCTATGCTTGGTGTTTGGGAGCGTACATGTCAATCGGCTGCTAGATTGAGGAAACACTCCGATCAGCGTATACAAGCACTATTAAAAGTGTTTCTAAGGATAGATAAACAAATGCGACTCGAACCCAGTTTGCTAATACCGTGTCATGGAGATGCCCATACAAGAAACTTATTACCAAGTCCCGAAGGTTGGGTCTGGACTGACTTTGAAGATGTATCATTGATGCCCGCTTACTGGGACCTGGCTTCATTTATTGGTAATCTTGCATTATTCGGCGGAACTCAGGAGCCAACCTTTAGATACATATTGAGCCATATCAACAATGGCACCGATCTAAAAGCTTTTGGATTTGCTATTACGGCACGTATACTAATGTCTACATTAGGTAATTTGGATTTCGCCCTTGCAGGTCACGGAGATTTGGAATTCGCAACTAGACAGCTAGAACTTGCGGAAGATTTTATACGTCAGATAGACCTGATAATTGGAGAAAAATAGAGAATGCGATTGAACTAAGTTAGAATGATAGTGCTTTTATGGGGGCTCGAAGTGTCACAAAAAAAATTAGATAATCAAACTGCGTGGTGGATGGGCATTGACTTCTTATTGGGGAGGTTACACGTCCTCATGAAGATCTCGATTTAGTTACATGGATTCAACATCGAGATATCCTGGAAAAGAAATTAATAAAATCTGGCTATATAAGGCTTTCAGTGAGCGATAGGCAAACGGATTTTATTAAAGATGAGATCGATATCCAATTTCTTTATTTCTTCCATTTAAATAAACCCAATCTCGTTTCCAAAGCAAGTCGCTCCATCCCATGACTTCATTATCAATTACGTTATCATGAATTAGAGCTTTGCACCACAACCCAGTTCGTACATATGTATAAGGGGGAAATGAGTATTCAGAGTGAGGAAAATAAAGGGACAACGGTAAGCATACGATTCCCCTTAACCGCGGCGTCAGACGCATAGCAAAAGCCCCTCATCAGAGGGGCTTTCTTAAAAAGACCTATAGGATAGCCCCTTCAGAAGGGATCGCAATGTTAACTCTTAATCGCGCCCATCATCATCCCTTTAACAAAATACTTCTGAAGGAATGGATAGACGAGAACGATCGGTAACGTAGCAACCATGGTGACAGCCATACGAATACTTTCGCTTGATACCGGAACGCGTGTAGAGCTTTGAGCGAGCTGTTGAGCGTCGGACATCATACCTGTGGTTTGGAATTGATTCAATATTTTTACCAAGACGGCTGGTAATGTCTTTAACTCTGGCTTGTAGGTATAAATATAGGAGTCATACCATGAGTTCCAGTGCCCAATGGCCAGGAATAAACCAATTGTTGCTAGAACAGGAACACAGAGCGGAAGGATTATGCGAAAGTAAATTTGCAGTTCATTCGCGCCATCCATTTTGGCAGACTCTTCAATTTCGACCGGCAGTTGCTCGATAAAGGTACGGACAAGAATCATCAAGAATACGCCGATTAAACCTGGGAATATGAACACCCAGAACGAATCAATTAATCCAAGCGATTTGATAACCATGTAAGTAGGGATCAGTCCACCGCCGAAATACATCGTGAGTACGAAGAAGAACGAGAAGAATTTCCAACCTAGCAGATGACGCTTACTGAGTGTGTAAGCAAGCATGGAAATGCAGAAGATGGATATTGCTGTCCCGATCACAGTACGTAGTGCGGTGACACGAATGGCGCTCCAAATTTCCGGATTTCGGAAAATCGTAACATAGCTCTCAAAGGTGACTTCTCTTGGCCAGAAAAATAAACCTCCGCGCAGCGAGTCGGTCGCATCGTTCAAAGAGATAACGAGAATATTCCAAAATGGATAAAAGGTAACGAAAAATATAAAGGTTAGAAAGACATATAAGGAAGTGTCGAATAGGCGTTCAGCCATACTTTTTTTGCTTTTCATGCTTGTCCCTCCAAGTAGACTAGAATAGTGACTGGCCGTTTACTTTTTTAGCAATGAAATTCACGATAACTACAATGATGAAGGCAACGACAGAACTAAACATTCCCACTGCAGATGCATAAGAGAACATGCCGTTTTGAATACCATAACGGAACGAGTAGGTAGACAATACATCGGAGTAGTCTTTCGTAAGTTCATTTCCTAATAAAAAGTGTTGATCAAAACCGGCATTCAATATCCCGCCAAGTGCTAGAATAAGCAGAATGACAATGGTTGGTTTCAAGTGAGGCAACGTAATATAACGAATTTGCTTAAATCGATTGGCACCGTCTACTTTTGCAGCTTCATATAACTCAGGATTGATCGAGGAAATCGCCGCCAAGTACATAATCGAGCTATATCCCATGTCTTTCCACGTATTTCCTAAGGCTACGATCCACCAGAAGTACCTGCCATTTTGCAAGAACAGTATGCTTTCATTCGAAATGTGGAAAAACTTGAGAATACCGTTGATTGCTCCGTCTGAAGATAAAAGTGTTACAATGATGTTCGCAGCGATAACCCAGGAAATAAAGTAAGGCAAGTACGAAGCGGTCTGCACCGTCTTCTTAAAGCTGACGCTCTTAATTTCATTAATTGCGATAGCGATAATAATGGGCATGGGGAATGAGAAAAAAATCGTAATTAGCGTTGAAGCCAACGTATTACGCATAATTTGCAGAAAATCACCGTTCGTAAAGAAATAATTGAACCAATATAATCCAACAAATTTACTGTGGAATAAAGTGGACCAAAATCCGCCGAGACTGGGCTGGTAATTGACAAAAGCCATGTACAAACCAATCATTGGCGTATAAGCGAACAAAACAGCCCAAATTAATGCAGGCAGCATCATGAGGAAAAGGTATCTTTGCTCTTTAAATAAGGACCAAATTCTACGTCGAGGAATCTTGAGTTCTCTTCCTTCGTGTACATTCATGTTAGTTTGCATTCGTGACACCTCTCAGTTCATGTTATATCTAAAATTATAAAACCTGCAAAAAAGTGAGTCGATATGATAATGTACCGAATCATGCTTGAAAATAACTTTC
Source organism: Paenibacillus sp. JT22N1 (assembly GCF_059692155.1). Taxonomy (NCBI): domain Bacteria; kingdom Bacillati; phylum Bacillota; class Bacilli; order Caryophanales; family Paenibacillaceae; genus Paenibacillus; species Paenibacillus sp. JT22N1. The sequence goes on along the minus strand of NZ_JCAUAW010000012.1, from coordinate 32,422 downwards.
ATTTTAAAAGGGGATTCAGAAACGATATATTAGACTGGTATAATAAGTTGTAAGCACATCGACAAGGGGTGGAACATCATGTACAGCATTTTTCTAGTTGACGACGAGGAAATTGAATTAGAAATGATGCGAGATATCATTCGTTGGAACGAGATGGGAATCTATGTTGCGGGCACAGCCGTCAATGGCAAGGACGCCATCGAAAAAATACAAGTGATTCAACCGGATATCATTCTCACCGATGTCCAAATGCCAATAATGAATGGAATAGAGCTAGCGAAGCTTGTAAACGAACAATTTGACTGGATGAAAATTGTCTTTCTCACGGGACATGATGAGTTTGCCTATGTGAAATCTGCGCTAAACGTAGGGGCAGTAGGCTATTTATTGAAACCACTTGATCTCGAAGAGATTGTTATCGTCATGGATAAAGTGAAAGAGAAGTGCGAAGAAGTATACCTCAAGAACACATCGATCCAAGTCACGAAGGCCCATATTATTAAAGAATTAATGTATGAAAAAAGTAAGGAAAGAAAAGATAATTTAGTAAACAGCTTCTACCGATTGGAACGAAGAATAGCGCCGACATCTTTCACGCTCGTACTTTGTAGTATCGATGACGATCACTTGCAGGAACTTGAAATTTTTATTGATGATGCCATCATTCAGCTAAGTGCTTTTACGGATCAATTCTGTAAAGAGAGCAGCATTCATGGGACCTATATATCGCTCAAAGAGGGCGAATTGGCAATTCTTATTGATGCTGAGCAGCGTAATATCGATAGAGATCTATGGGGCAGATTGCTACAAGCCATTCAACAAACACTACCGTTCACGGTAACGATTGCGGTAAGTGAAAGGTACGATGAGCTTATCAACATCTATTCGTTATATGAACATACCAAAAAGGTTCAAAGCGAACAGTTTTATTCGGGCTATGGGAATGTCATATATGCTAGCGATATTCAGGTGAATTTCGACAGTGATCAAATCCCGCCATTCTCGGAAGGCGAACTATTTGAAGCGGTTAAGGAGCTTCATGAAGATCAGATCGTTCCTATTCTACATGAATATTTCTTAAGGTTAGTTCGTCTGCGAATCCGTAAGAAGTATATTTACGATTGGGCCATTGATCTAATCGATCGATTAAATGAGCAAATAGGTATTCAGAACGCAGATGCGAATGCGGGAACCAGAACGGATTTATATCATTCCATTTATGATTGCAAAACGATCCAGGAAATTGAGGAAGCTGTTACGCAAACGTTAAAGCATACCATCGATTCGATGAAAGATCGGTTTACGGATAAAAATTTGAAGTTGGTGCATCAGGTGAGTTCGATCATTCAAAATACGTATCATGAACAAATAACAATTACAAGCTTATCGAGCCAAGTGTATTTATCTCCGAATTATATGCGTTCGATATTTAAAGAAAAGACAGGTACGACTATTCACGATTACTTAACAAAGATTCGATTGGAAAAAGCAAAGGAAATGCTTAGTGACCCTTCTCTCAAGGTTCAAGATATCTCCCAAAAGGTCGGCTATGAAAGCACCTCGTACTTTATTTCGTTATTTCTAAAGAGCCAAGGAGTTACCCCCAATGAATATCGAAAGAACTTATGAGAAGTTACGATTCTGGAGAAATCTGAACAGCAAAATGGGGTTAATCTCTAACTTGCGGTTAAGGAATAAGTTCTTCTTTATTTTCCTATTGATTTCAATAATCCCGTTTTCGCTGTTGATTTATTATTCTTACACTTCGACCAGAGATCAAATTACAGAGCAGACTTATTCCAATCTAAGCGTAACATTGAATCAAATTAATGCGAATATCGAGAATCGGCTGGATTACTATCATCAGCTTTCGAATCTGTTATATATGGATTCCCAGCTTCGAAATTATTTATTGAATAACTATGAACGAGCTTTTTATTATTTAGATGCTTTTGAATATATTAACCGAACATTATCCGAAATGATGACGCTTAATTCGAATGTAAAGGGGATTACGATATTCACGGATAATAAAACGCTGTATTCGGACGGTGTTTTTATTAAGTACATGGAAGAAATGCCGAATGATATTAAATTAAAGGCTATTCAAGCTGCAGGAAGTACGATTTACACGCAAACGAATGAACAGCATACAGGGGACCATTCCATCACGCTTGCCAGGTCGTTGAGTTATATTAGTCTGACGCATCCCTATGGTATATTAACCATCAATATCAGCAACGAAGAATTGTATTCATTGATGGAGAAGGAAAATAATAATAAAAGCGTGTATATCATTGATTCGTATGGGAGTATCCTTACATCTTCAGATAAAGGCATGATTTCTAAATCTCTGTATGACAGCTTCCCTATCCAAAATAAAATGGTATCCTCGTCCGGCAAGTTCGACAGCCTGATCCATGGAGAAAAGAGATTCTTTACGTACAAGCAATTAAGCAACGGCTGGAGGATCGTCATTACCGTAGCTTATAGCGAATTGCTTGCCAATACGAATAAGGCTACGACGCGGTTGATTTGGATTTCAGTCATCGCGTTCGCTGCTTCAATTCTACTCATTTATTTAACCACGAAGGTCATTACCAAAAGAATTGAGCAGCTTCTGCTTCAAATTCGCAAGGTAGAACGAGGTGACTTCCAAGTATCCGTTCAGTTCATGGGACACGATGAAATTGGTCAGCTCTCGTTCGCATTCAATAAGATGGCTTCCAAGATTCAAGAATTAATTGATGACGTCTATGTGAAAGAGATCTCGACGAAAGAAGCGGAATTGACGACGCTACAAGCACAGATCAATCCTCATTTCTTGTATAATACGTTGGCCTCTATCTCTTCTTTAGCGCTGAAGGAAGGAGGCACACAGGTGTATCAAATGGTCAACCATTTGGCAAAATATTACCGTGTTTCACTGAATAAAGGGAAGCGTATCATACTTGTAGATCAGGAAATCAATCTTGTAAAAAATTATATTTCCATTCAGGAGATTCGGTTCAGAGGCATGTTACACATGCATTATGATTTGGATGAAACGTTGTTTAAATACACCACGATAAAGTTAATTCTTCAACCGTTTATCGAGAACTGTATTAATCACGCGATTTGTCATGAATCGGGGATTAATATTATCGTAAAGTTGAAGTCAGATGAGAATGACATCCTGTTCCAGATCATTGATGATGGGATAGGCATGTCATTGGGAAGTTTAGAAACGGCATTTCATAAGGCTAATAATCTTTCGGGATACGGCATCAAAAATGTAGATGATCGAATCAAGCTTACGTATGGGGAGCAATACGGCGTAGAGGTGTTCAGTCGGCTAGGGATCGGTACGTCGGTCAGCGTACGTATTCCCAAAAGATATGATTGAAGTGAAATATGAAAGACGCTTTCCATTATGAATAGTAACATTGCGATATAGATAAACTGGTCAAAGCTTCTTATACTAAATTTAGATCACAGCACAAACATCATTGCTAACTTTAGAAAGGGGCAAATGTATGAAGAAGTTAAATGTAGTATTGACGGCAGCAGTAGTGCTAACCATGCTTGCAGGATGTGGAGAGAAGACGGCTTTAAATGGGAACCAACCATCACCAGGAAGTACAACTAAGGCGTCAACGAATGATAAATCTCCAATTCAGTTGAAATGGTTCGACAAAAACACAGGAGATCCATTTACGAATCCAGTTGCTAAAGCGATCACGGAAAAGACAGGCGTCACGGTTGAAATTCAACAACCGACAGGCAATCCGCTTGAGAAATTAAACTTGATGCTGGCAAGTAATGATTTGCCTGACGTACTCATGCTGGATCGTGGAAGCGATATCATGAACAAATATATTGCGACAAGCGCTATTATACCTTTGAATGATCTCATCGATAAGTATGGTCCGAACATCAAGAAAATGTACGGAGACACATTGAAAAAGACGAGAAGCGAGGATGGAAAGAACTACTACTTGGCGAATTGGTATGGGTTAGAGAAGTACCCTGTATTCGGATTCCTGATGCGAATGGACATCATGAAAGAATTGGGTGTTGGCGACAAAGTGAATAATGGCAAGCCATTTACATCGCAGGAGTTCGAAGACCTGCTCGTTAAATTTAAAGAGAAGTATCCAACGATTGACGGTAAACCTTCCATTCCGATGACACTGAATGGAGAAGACATTGGTAGTGTTCAATGGACATTCAAAGGGATGTTCGGCATGAAGCCTTATTATGAAGTGAATGGTGAATTGAAAAAAGATATTCGCGATCCTCGATATCTGGACATGATGAAGTTCATCAATTCGTTATATACCAAAGGGCTGATCGACAAAGAATGGGCAACACTTAAAACAAAACAATACGAGCAGAAAATTGCTGCGGGTAATGTATTTGCAACAGCGAATGCGTCCTGGAATGTTGGCGCTCCGAATACATTGCTCAAAGCGGATGCTAAAGAAGGAACGAACAAAGACGAAAGACAATTATATCAATATAAAGTATTAGGTCCCGGTGTTAACGCGGATCAAACAACATACGGACCGAAGAGCTCATTAGGTTGGGATGGCGTTGCGATCTCCAAAACGAACAAGGATCCTGTTCGAACGATTAAAATGTTGGACTTCTTGGCAAGCGAAGAAGGACAGTATTTATTGATGTGGGGTATTGAAGGTAAAGACTGGGATATGAAAAATGGCAAACACGTGCCTCGTCAAGAAGTACTCGACGCATTCACGAAAGATTGGAATGAAGCATCCAAAAGCACAGGAATTCGTAAATGGACTTGGGCAATCAAGAATGGTCCGGGTTCGGACGGAACGCCGTATGACTTAATGGGTCGATATAAAACAGATCCTACAACAGATTTAGCGATTAAGAATCTGGCAGATACCTCCTATGACACTGCGCCTTACGATAGCTTAGGACCTGCTGGAGGAACACCGGAAGCGATCATGGATCAAAGAGTAAACGAAACCATTAAAAAATATTATTTGAAAATGGCATTGGCTCCTTCGGGGCAAGAAGTAACCGATTTGTACAATCAAATGATGAAAGAAGCAGAAGCAGCAGGCCTGTCCAAGCTGGAGAAAGTGTACAACGACAACTATAAAAAACGTATGGAATTGTGGAAATAAAGTCTAACAAGCAGGTGATTATAATGGCAATTCAGGTTAACGAACAACATCGAATTTTTGCGATCCAAATGAAAAAAACGTCCTATATTTTTGGATTAAATGAAAAAGGGAGTCTGCAGCATTTATATTGGGGAGCTTCGGTCGATGTAGAAGATTGCATTCCATTGCTTGGTTCCCGGTCTCATAGCTCCTTCGATGCAGAAGTGGAGCGGGAAGTGGAAGAGTATAGCTTCTGGGGCGGACTTGTCTATACGGAGCCTTCGCTCAAAGTTACATGGCACGATGGCGTACGCGATCTCTGTATGAATTACGCAGGTCATCAAATCACGGAGCAAGATGGAAATGAAGCGCTCATTATTACCCTGAAGGATGAGGTATATCCTTTAGAAACGCATTTATCTTATATGGTTATCCCTGAGTTTGACTTGGTGGTACGCTCCGCGAAAATCGTAAATACAGGCACGCATGACGTCATCTTGGAGAACGTGCAATCGGCAGCGTGGTCGATCCCTCATTTGCAAGATTATCGGTTGACGCATGTAACAGGGAAATGGTCGGGGGAATTCCAGCTTCGTGACACCGTGCTATCCCAAGGTAAGCATGTGATCGAATCCAGAAGAGGATTCACGGATGGGCATGCGAATCCATGGTTCGCGATCGATAACGGTCAGGCAACCGAAGAGAACGGGAATGTATGGTTCGGCGCCCTGGCATGGAGCGGTAACTGGAAGATCACAGCCGAGAAGACGGTATTCAATCAAGTGAAAGTAACCGGCGGGATCAATGATTTTGATAGTGAATGGACGCTAGGAGCTGGTGAAAGCTTTGAAACGCCTACGTTTGTTGGAGGCTACACAGCAAGTGGTTTTGGTGAAATGAGCCGTCATCTTCATCAATATCAATACGATTATGTCATTCCTAGCCAAGAATCAAGAAAAGTCCTTTATAACTCTTGGGAAGCGACCTATTTCGATGTGAATGCCAAGGATCAAATGGCGTTAGCGGAGAGAGCGGCAAAGTTAGGCGTGGAGCTCTTCGTTGTCGATGATGGTTGGTTCGGGCAACGAAACCATGACCGTGCAGGTCTAGGTGACTGGTTCGTGAACAAGGAGAAATTCCCGAATGGGTTAAATGAATTAATTCATAAAGTTCATGATCTTGGCATGGAATTCGGGATTTGGGTAGAGCCGGAATCGGTCAATCCGGACAGTGATTTGTATCGTGAGCATCCAGACTGGGTCTACCACTTCCCTACACGCGGACGTACGGAATTACGTAATCAACTGCTGTTGAATATCTCCAAACCGGAAGTGAAGAGCTATATTCTTGAATTCATGACTGATCTCTTATCGAAGCATGACATTACATTTATTAAATGGGATATGAACCGGACCATTACACAGCCGGGGATGAAGGATCATCCCTTGAATCGACAGAAGGAAATTTGGATCCGGCATGCCCAAACCATATATGAAATATGGGCTGAACTTCGGGAACGATTCCCGCATGTTGCATTTGAAACCTGCGCGGGCGGCGGTTCACGGATTGACTTGGGCATTCTTCGTTATGCAGATCAGACGTGGCCGAGCGATAATACGGATGCATTCGACCGATTAAGTATTCAAGAAGGATTCTCTTACGTCTATGCGCCGAAGATGATGACCTGTTGGGTAACCGAAGCCATTAGCGGGATGAACAAGCGCGTAACCTCCTTGCAATACCGGTTCCATAGTGCAATGATGGGGACGCTCGGTATCGGTTCTAATTTGAATGAGTGGAGCGACGAATGGATTGAGGAGTCTGCAGGCTTCGTCCAACAGTACAAAGAAATCCGTCCATTGGTACAATACGGTCTGCAATACCGTCTAGATGCGCTGAAGAAACAAGGGGTTACGGCCGTGCAGTATGTAAATAAGCAGTCATCCGAGACGGTGCTATTCGCCTTCCTTCACTCGCAACGACTGGGTGAACCGCTACCTCGTCTTCGCTTGCGAGGACTATACCCGGATAAGACGTATGTGATCGAGCAGCTTCCGGGAGAATGGACAGGCAAGGCACTAATGAACATTGGGATAGAGCTGCCATTACGTGGCGATTTTGATAGTCTGATGTACCGCATTCAAGAAAAAGCATAAGAGAGCAAGTAGAAACACCTCCAATGTCTTTTCAAGAACGGGAACAAGGGGAAGTCACCCCTTCCGAGTATTACGATACTCGGAAGGAGACTTCCCCATTATTTTTTTGAAGATTCGTGAGAAATAGTAAGGATCCTGAAAACCGAGTCGAATGCTAATTTCTTTGATGCTTTGCTCGATGGTTGGCTGTACGCCCCAGGATTACAGGGATTATCACTAAATGCGTAAGATACGTCACTTCCCGCTATAGATCGGAAGATCGTTGTATAGAAAACGCTTTATTTAGTCTTTTATAATGGTAGCAAGCTGTGAATACAGGCAGATTTTGCAGCTTAATATGCTATGAACAGGAGGCAAAAGTATGAAAGTGAACAATGAAAATAGGGTGAGCATGAAAGTGGAGTCTAAGTCACTTATTTGCGTGGATAATGGTCTGGTACACATCGAAATGGATCTGGAAAAAGGCGAGTATTCTTGTGCGTGGCAAGGTTTGTTTATATTGAAAGAAGTACGCAGCGCCTTTCGCTGGAACGGTCGGGAATATCATACGGGGGCTTATGAACGCCATGTCATGAATGAACAATCTGAGGAAATTGAGGATAGTTTCGGTAAAGGCGTGCATGTGGTTATTCTACACGAATCGTCCAGCCTTCCCAAACTGGAGCAGCACTTTTATATGTACGAGGATGCATCTTACTTTTTGACCAAAGTCGTTGTGATCTATGAGGAAGAAACAAAGTTAAACCGAATTGCAGTTATGAAGACGAATGTATTGTCATTTGACAATGGAACCGCACCGGAGGATGAGCTTCAAGTGTTACGGGTTCCTTATGATAATGACAAATGGGTGCGTTATGTCGCGCAACCATTGCCGCTTGAAACCGAAAGCTATGAAGTTACCGCCTTGTATCAGCCCGGTAAGCGGCACGGGTTCATCTTGGGCTCCATCACGCATGATGTATGGAAAACAGGCATTCGGATCAAAGGCGAGCAAGCTGGAAAACTGGATGAGATCGAATTGTATGGCGGGGCAACGGGCGTAATGACACGCGATTCACAACCGCATGGCTATGTGTTGGGTTCACTTATAGAATCTCCGCTTGTTTTTGCAGGATTCTTTGGAGATTTCAGAGAGGGGCTTGAGACGTATGGATGGGCCAACACCCGCATAGCCGCTTCGCTGAACTGGGATGGCGGCGCTCCGTTTGGCTGGAACAGTTGGTCTGCAGCAATGAGCGAGTTGGATTATGACTTGTATATCTCGACTAGCGATTTCTTGAAACAAGAAGTGCAATCGCTAGGTTTTCAGAACGAGGATACCCTTTATATCAATTTTGACGCCTTCTGGGACAAGTTGACGGCTGAAGAAATGGAAGATGCATTGAACAGAGTCCGGCAGAACGGCCACAAACCTGGCACGTACTGGACCCCGTTCGCTTTCTGGGGGAGTCCTGCACAGTTCAGTCAATCTGTCGAAGGAACGAATGGCAAGTACACGTACAGCGACATTCTGCTTCGGGATGCTGACGGGGAGATCCTGCCGGATATTGCCGGAGGGTTAGCGATCGATCCGACGCATCCCGGAACGCTTGAGAGAATCGACTGGTTCACCAGCAAAATTATCTCGGAAGGCTTCGAATACATCAAGTTGGATTTTATGGCGCATGGTGCGCTTGAAGGAAGACACCACGATCCGAAGATTACGACGGGTATTGCCGCTTACAACTACGGTCTGTCCTATTTGACGAGTAAGCTATCTCCGGAAGAGGCGGGAAGAAGGGTGTTTATCAACTTGTCCATCGCGCCGTTGTTTCCTTATGCGTATGCCCACAGCCGTAGAATTTCCTGCGATGTGTTTGGGACGATACAGGATACAGAATATTTGTTAAATTCACTGACGCACGGATGGTGGATGAACGATACCTTGTACCGATTTAATGATCCGGACCATTCCGTGCTGTATAAGAGCTTCAATCAGGAATCGACGACCCGGCATGAAGGGCGAAGCCGCCTGACGGCTTCCGTTATTGCGGGGACTGTGCTATTGCTGGGAGATGATTTCCGCAATGAGGAAGCGGCTTGGCGAGCCAAATCCTGGCTTCAAAATCAGGAAGTCATGGATATTGCGCGTTTGGGGAGAACTTTTAGGCCTGTCGAGGGGAACTTTGGCGACAAGGCTTCTGATACTTTCATCCTGTACAGTGCGGACCAGGACCATTCCGTTTATCTCGCTGTTTTTAATTTCGATGGGGAACAGTCTGCTAGGAAATCGATTTCTCTGGAACGGGCGGGGCTCGATCCTGGTCAACGATACACCGTATCCGATTTGTGGGAAAGCACGAGAAGCGAGGTTCAGAAGGAGCTTACGGTAGATTTGCAACCTGCGGAATCCAAGATTTTCAAGCTGAGCAGAACATAATGTTTCATGTTCAGCAAGCGTTAAAGAAACAAGGCGAATCCGAAAAAATTTCAGAAAATTGGGAGGTTAATTATGGCGGCTAAAAGAAGATTCAAAAATGTGGGTTTATATTGTTTAATGCTTGTATTTCTATTACCTAATTTGATGGTAGGAGCTACAATGAATCCGACCAAAACTCTAGCAGCGGAGACAAACAATACATATGAAGCGGAAGCATCGGGAAATACGCTTTTGAATGGAGCTGGTATAGGAGATTGCGCGGGTTGTTCGAATGGGAAGAAGGTAAATAACCTCGGAAATGGCGCTGTAATCATTAACCATGTTAATGTTCCTGTCAGCGGCAATTATACAATGAACGTTTATTATATTGTTGGGGATAACAACCGCTCGTTTTACTATACGGTAAATAATAATACAGATGTGGTATATCTAACAACGCCATCTACAGGATCCTGGAATACGGTAGGATCGGTTACAACTACCGTAGCCCTTACAGCAGGAGATAACACGATCAAGTTTGATAAGGCGGGGGGATATGCGCCGGATTTGGATCGAATAACCATTTCAAACGCACCAGTGACGGATCCTGGGGGGAATCCAAGTGAACCTGTTGTATACCCCAATAGTCATTTTGTTAATATCATCAATGGAAATGTGAAAATAGAATATGATCTTAACAACGGAGTAGCCAATTATTATGCAAACGGCGTTAAAAAAATAGCTAACTTTTATGCAAGCGTCCAGTTGGATAACGATATAACAAGCAAGGATTATACGACTAGAACAGTTTCAACTTCTGGTAATGAAACAACAATTACACTTGAAGGCAGCGGGCTGCCTACAATGAAGCAGCACTTTTATATGGTTAACGCGGATTACTTCGATACGCTTGTAGAGGTGAGTGGCGCTAACTTAAGTACGAACAGGATTGCGCCGATCGTAGTGGATCCTACAGGAAATGTAGATATAGGTCAATATTCAAATGTCAGGGCGTTATGGGTTCCATACGATAACGATGCTTGGGTCAGCTACAACGCAATGTCGATCAATAACACGGCAACAAGCAACGAAATAACTGCCTTCTACGACAATACCAGTAGGAATGGATTGGTTATTGGGTCGGTTGTGCACGATACATGGAAAACCGGCATTACCTATAATGGTGTTGGCAATAAGCTAATCAATCTTAATGTGTTTGGCGGAAATACGAATATAGATGCGACCCGCGATGTCATGCCTCATGGCAAGGTTACCGGGAACGCGATAAAGTCTCCAAAGGTATTTGTCGGGTATTTCATGGATTGGCGGAATGGAATGGAAACCTATGCCAATGAAAATACAGCTCATGCTCCAAAGTTCACTTGGAACGGAGGCGTACCTTTTGGATGGAATAGCTGGGGAGGGCTCGGGACGAAGTTAAGTTATACGAAGGCCACGGCTGCAGCAAACTTTATTAAGAAAGGGCTAATGAACGACAACTTTAGCAATAACGACACTGCTTACATAAATCTTGATTCGTATTGGACTAACTTTACTGATGCGCAATTGAGCAATTTTGTATCTACCGTCCATAATAATGGCCAGAAGGCTGGAATTTACTGGGGACCTTTTGTGTATTGGGCTTCGGACCTAAATTCGCAGGTTGAGGGAACGAATTATAAGTATAGTGATATTGTTATGCGAAAGAGCGACGGAACACCTATATCGCTTGGCGGGGCCTTTGCCCTCGACCCGACGCATCCTGGAACGATCGAAATGAATAATCTCAAATTTGCATACATGAAAAGTAAAGGTTTTGAATATATCAAATTGGATTTTCTAACCCATGGTTCACTTGAGGGCGGTTCGAACGATGGCGTACATTACGATCCATCTGTTCAAACGGGTATTCAGGCATACAATAAAGCCATGCAAACGATTAAAGACCAAATTAACGGGTCAATGTTCATAAGCCTATCTATTGCACCTTTGTTCCCGTACCAATATGGCCAGGCGAGAAGGATTGCTACGGATACCTATGGGAAAGTGAGCGAGACGCAATATACCTTGAACTCCGTATCCTATGGGTGGTGGATGAATGAAAAATTATACAATTATAATGATCCAGATGGTATGGTGCTCTACAAGAGTTATTCCGGGACAATATACAGCGATTCCGACAACAAAACGAGAGTCAACGGCGCTGCCATTACCGGAACTGTTTTCTTGAACAACGATGATTTAAGTGATGTAAATGCGCAAAACAGGGCATCGGCATACCTGACAAATCCAAACATTAATAATCTGGCAAAGAGAGGTAAGTCGTTCAAACCTGTTGAAGGCAATACTGGGGTAGGGGCAGCTGATACGTTTACACTTGATGACAATGGAGAGCATTATATTGCCGTATTCAATTATGATATAAATTCAAGCGCTAGAAAAACTATAGATTTATCAAGAGCTGGTTTAAACGGAACAACAAATTATACCGTAACGGATTTATGGACCAACACCACAACAAGCGCGACTGGAGCACTTAACTTAACGCTTAATCCAGGAGAATCAACAATCGTCAAGCTGGATGAGACAAGCGAGAATACAACATTAAGCGGTATAACAATGGATGGAGAGTCATTAAAGGGTTTTGCGCTTAATGTGACAAACTATTCTATTGTACTCCCATACGGTACAACGAAAGTACCTAAGATTAAAGCAACAACTATAAACAGCCGAGCTAAAGCAAAAGAAACGAAAGCTAAAAGCTTACCGGGAACAACGACAATAGACGTAACATCAGAAAGCGGAAGGACTACAAAGACATATACAATCTATTTTACTGTTGTGCCGGAAGCAAAGACAGAGGCAGCATTGGCTGATTTAACAGTAAATGGAGCGACAATAACCGGATTCACTGGAAATATTGAAAGCTACGACATAGAATTACCCTTTGGAACGACTATAGTTCCAACAGTAGCCGCAACAGTAAAAGCTGAAAATCAAGCAAATGCAGTAGTGAAACCAGCTTTAAGCTTGCCTGGAACAACAACAGTCGTGGTCACGGCATTAGATGGCATTACAACAAAGACATATACAATCCATTTCACCGTTAGTCAAGATATACCGCAATCACAGATGACTGCCTCTGCAACAAGTGCGCAAGAGACTTGGAATCCGGCTACAAATGCTATTGATGGCGATCCAGGAACGCTTTGGCATACATCATGGAGTCCATATGATTATCTACCACAGGCTTTAACACTAAAACTGGGCGGTTCCTACAATGTTAGTAGCTTAAAGTACCTTCCAAGAAATGACGGCCCAAATGGGATCATTACTGAATACAATATCTATGTAAGCAATGATGGTTTGAACTACACGAAGGTTGCACATGGTAATTGGGATAATAATGCTTTGCTGAAGACGGTTACCTTTACACCCGTAATGGCACAATTTATTAAGCTTGAAGCTTTAGTCGGGGTTAATGGATATGCTTCTGCGGCAGAAATTAATGTTGGGGTGGAGACAACCGCACCAGTTATTCAAGTGGAATAGTATTGCGGTAACAACTGAGGGAAGTAAATCGACGATAACGACCAAAGGAGGTGCGTTGCAATTATCTGCAAATGTGGTTCCAATGAATGCGTCAAATAAAGAAGTTGCTTGGTCGGTAGAGAATGGAACGGCTAGCGAAAGGTTATCGTAAAAGCTACTGCAAAAGATGGCTCAGGTAAATTCGGAGCATTGACCGTTACTATATCTGGGTAAAAGGCCAAAACCAACAACGAAGATGACGACGATAAAAAAAATAACAAAGATAACGATAATAACGGTAATGGACAGCACAACTAACAAAGGCAATGACAGCACAAATGAGGACCAACGGAGCCGTAGCTACAACTTTGAGTTTTAAAATTGTTACAGTAAAATTTAATTAGATGTGGAGAGAGCTATCTCAAAGACAAGTTACTTTGTTTTAGAGATAGCTTTCTTTATTTTCGAAGAACAGGAGGATGAAATTATGATCCTGAAATATTCACAGCTCAACAAGTCTGTATCATCTGCACAAGCACTATATTTCAAATAATTCATAAGACCATGATGGAGTCGGACATTAAAATCTAGAGCTGCTAATTTCATACGTGGTTAATTGGAGTGAAACTGAAACGATTTACAACTCTCTATTTACGAAACAACGGAATGACTATAACGGGATGATTATTATTAAGTGGGAGTAGGTACAATGAATATTCTAATTACAGGGGCAAGCGGATTTATCGGCAAGAAATTGGTCCATCGTTTGGCAGAGAAGCATAAGGTTATTTGTCTATCACGTCATGCATTAGCCGAGGATGTAACTTTCGTTCAAGGATCATTCGATCGTTTTGAAGATTTGCGTGGCTTGGATCTTTTTGAAATTGATGTGGTCATCCATCTTGCTTCCGTTACCGGCGGATGTAGCGAGGAAGATGGGCTTGCCGTAAACGTTTTGGGGACAAGAAGGCTCTATCGGTACTTGCTTGATCGAGGATGTAAAAAATTCATAACGGCGAGTTCGATTGCCGCTGTAGGCAGCCTAGACAATGAGTTCATTCCGCTTCAATTGCCTATACAAGATGATCATCCTTGTCTGGCAACAGATCCTTATGGGCTAAGCAAAGCTATCGTCGAAAATTTGACCCGTTATTTTCATCGCAAGAATGAAGGCACGGAGTTTATCAATTTACGCTTTGGTGCCGTAGCTGATGAAGATTGGATACCTTCTTCAGTTCAAAAGGATACTCAGATGCCGGTTCCTTTTGTTTCATTAGCGCATGTGTATTCTAACGATGTCGTAGAAGGGATAGTCAAAACTGTAGAAGCGCCAATGAAAACGGGCGTTAGAAATTTCAACTTAGTCGGGCCGGATATAAGTAGTAATATACCTGCATGGGATATACTCACATCCATTCTGGGAGATCAGTCTGCTCAATACGATCTGGATTATTATAAACTTCCTGGCAATGAGTTTAAGCCCGTGTATGCAATGGATCGCTTTATCTCTGAATTCGGTTATGAACCTGCGCGATCAACACGTTATGTTACTGAAGGGTGAAACTTGAGGAACTGATACTGATTTTTGGGCTGCCGCAAGATTGGCAGCCCTTTCTATATTAATTGTGTGGTCAGTCTACCGCAACTCTTTTTTTAATACGCTAGGATTAACGCCGTACCATTTGCGAAATTGATTTGTAAAATGGTTGTAGTTTTGGAAGCCAACGTCATAGCAAACTTCTGTGGCGCTACGATCCGTGTGTTTCAGGAGGAGAACCGCTTGTTTAATCCGCATTTGGTTCAAGGTATCGATAACGGAGTGGCCAGTGCTTTCTTTAAAAAGATGAGACAGACGGGAGGAGGAGAGACCTACAGCATCGGCCAACTCGTCAATTCGAATGGGTTGATGCATATTCTTCGAGAGAAGGTATTGTACCTCCTCGATGCGCGGATCAATATTTCTATACGATTTCTGAGCGATGATGAATAATAGTTCTTGGACGGAGGTACTGCAAAGTTCAAACCAATATTCTCGGCGTTCTCGCGAATCCTCTAGGATACGAATGAAGGTACGATAAATGCGATCGCGCAGGGATTCGCTATCAATAGATAGGTGCAAAAGTTGTTGATTGGGAAGTAGATTCGTTTCCATAAAAGTATCTGGGAAATGAACCCAGCAAAATTGCCAAGTTGCACCGGGACTTGTCCCATAATGCTGCGGGGTTTCAGGACGCAACAAGTTGATGTCACCAGCATTGCATTTGCGTACGTTGCCTTGCATGTTGAAATAACCTTCCCCGTTCAAGGTAAAAGTAAGCAGCCAATCATTTTTTGCCTTGTGGACGCTTCATTGAATAAGTATCATTTTCTAGAAAGTGTCCACCAAATAAGGAATATTCATCGAAGTTCAAGATCATTTCCTCCAATCGCTATCCTTTCGGAACGTTTCGAAATGCACTAGGGGCAGAACCCGTCATTTTCTTAAATAATCTCGAGAAATAATAGGGGTCAGCAATACCAATGTTTGCGGCAACTTCCTTGATGGACAGAGCCGTTAAACTGAGCATTTGGGCTGCTTTTTGAATTTTCATGCGCAAAAAATATTCAATTGGTGGAAAACCTGTTTCTTCGTTAAATAATAAAATTAAATGCTGTTTAGACAAACCTGTGTGTTTAGCCAACGCAGGGAGTCTAATGGCATCTTCTATACGATCATTCATGTATCGGATGGCAATTTCTAGATATTGCTCCCTTTTTTTGTCCTTGGCAGTACCGCCTGCATTAATACCGATACTGCTAATCAGTTGCCGGATAGACTGGGAAACATGCGTGTGAATGGGTAATGAATAGGTTTTATCGGATAGCAGGTAATAACATTTATCAAAAACATCCTTGTACTCAGTCATAGCGCCGATGGGTAAATGTAGCGGACCCGTATCCATTCCGTACATTTGTATAAAAGCCGTTGTATGGTCGCCTTGAAGATGAAACCAGTAAATACTCCATGGTGCATGGGCGGACGCTCCATATCGATGTGGTGTATGGGCAGGAATGACGGCTAGATGATTTTGAGTCAAGGTGATTGCAGGTTGTTGACCCAGTTCAATCCAGCCTTCTCCTTCGGAGCAAAAGATGAAAATGTGGGAGTCACTGCCCTCAGGACGTTCCCGATAATGATGACGGGCATGCGGGAAGAAGCCAATATCACTTACAAATAAATCACGCGTCAGCTCGGAGCGGGATAGTTCAGTTTGCATATAATCAGGAAGTATGAACAATTTCTCTTCTTCAAACCCTTCAGGCTTTCTAGTCATATTCATTTAAAAGTCTCCCTCCATAATAAGAATATAATCCATTACATTAAGCATTTTGTCAATTGGATATTGTCTTCTTTCGAGGTAAAGTAGAGACAAACAGATAAGGGAGTGATGATGTTGAGTCAGAAAGTTCGCATATGGGAAGAAGAAATGTCGATTCCGACTTATGGCATTGGTGAGCCGGATCGCAATCCGATGTTCTTAGAGAAACGTGTTTATCAAGGAAGCTCTGGTAAGGTATATCCTCATCCAGTTATCGATAAAATTGACGATGAAAAGAAACTCCAGTCGTATCGTATGGTGATATTGGAAAACGAATATGTTCGTATCGAGATTATGCCTGAGCTTGGCGGACGCATTTACCGTGCGTTGGACAAAACGAATGACTACGACTTCGTATATTATAATCGAGTCATTAAACCAGCATTGGTTGGCCTAGCCGGTCCATGGATTTCCGGTGGCATTGAATTCAACTGGCCGCAACATCACCGTCCGAATACGTACGGACCGGTTGAATACAAGCTCACCGACAATGAAGACGGAAGCGCTACCGTATGGGTGAGTGAGATCGACCGCATGTATGGGACGAAAGTGACTGCAGGTTTCACACTCTATCCGGGTAAAGCTTATCTAGAAATTTCTGCGCAGTTATATAATCGGACACCGGAACCACAAACGTTCCTATGGTGGGCAAACCCTGCAGTTGCTGTTAATGATCATACGCAATCTGTATTTCCACCAGATGTAACAGCTGTCTTTGACCATGGAAAACGTGACGTCTCCAGGTTTCCAATTGCAACGGGAACGTACTACAAAATGGATTATTCAGCTGGCGTTGATATCTCACGCTATAAGAACATTCCCGTTCCTACATCGTATATGGCCTATAAATCCGATTACAACTTCGTCGGCGGTTATGATCATGGAGTACAAGCAGGTTTGTTGCACGTGGCGAACCATCATGTTTCACCAGGTAAGAAACAATGGACTTGGGGGAATGGTGAGTTCGGGCAAGCCTGGGATCGCAACTTGACGGATGAGGACGGACCTTACATTGAGCTCATGACTGGCGTTTACACAGATAACCAACCGGATTTCACGTGGTTGCAGCCCTATGAAGAAAAATCGTTCAAGCAATATTTCATGCCTTACAAAAATATAGGTGTCGTTAAAAATGCTTCTATCGATGCTGCGATCAACTTAGAAGTTGACGAGAATACGCGTGAAGCTGTTGTATTTGCCTATGCAACTTCCGTATTTGATGGCGCTGTTGTTGAGTTAAAAGGTCGAAGCCGAACTTATTTGAAGGAAATCGTGAAGCTGTCTCCAAATGAAACGTTCAAGTCTGTCCTTACACTGGATGAGAACGATCAAGCATACGACTTGAAACTGACTGTAAGGGATGCAAAGGGTACGCTACTCATTGCTTATCAGCCTGCCAAGCCTTCAATCGAGCAAGTACCGGATGCAGCTAAGCCACTGCTGGAGCCAGCGGAGTTAAAAACGAATGAGCAGTTGTATTTAGCCGGTCTACATTTAGAGCAATATCGCCATGCAACGTTCGAACCAGAAGATTACTATTTGGAGGGCTTAAAGCGCGACCCAAGCGATAGCCGTATTAATGTTGCATACGGTACACTCTTGCTACGTCGCGGGCTGTACACTAAGGCAGAAGGACACTTCCGGACGGCTATAAAGTCTCTTACTTGGCGGAATCCAAATCCGTATGATAGTGAAGCTCTCTATCAATTAGGCGTAGCACTTAAAGGGCAGGGACGTAAGGAAGAAGCATTCGCTGCACTCTACAAATCGACATGGTCCGCAAATTGGCAAGATGCTGGCTTCTTCACTCTGGCACAAATTGCTTGTGAGAAGGGTTCTTACAGTGAAGCGTTGGAATTGGTTGAGCGTTCGCAGGTACGCAATTCCCGCAATTACAAAGCACGTCACTTGAAAGCTGCACTTCTGCGGAAGTTGGGGCAGTTGCAAGAAGCACTAGTTTTCTCAGAGGAGACACTTGCTTTGGATATCGCTGATTTTGGATCAGCTAACGAACGTTGCCTTACGCTTTCAAGCCAAGGGGAGCAAACACTTGCTAACGAAGCATTAAAGGAGCTTATGCGCCTCATGCGCGGCGATGCTCATAATTACTTGAACTTGGCGTCGGATTATGCAAATTGCGGATTGTTCGAGGAAGCCATTGAATTGCTTGGGAGAATTGTACAAGGTCACGATTCGGATGTGAACCCAATGCTCCATTACACGCTTAGCTATCTCAATAAGCAAGTAGGGCATTCGGAGCTGGCTCATCTTCATAAGAGAGCCGGAAATACTTCAACATCGGATTATTGTTTCCCCAATAATTTATTTGATTTGCAAGTGCTGACAAGCGTTATCTCGGCGGACGCTAAGGATGATAAAGCACATTATTACCTTGGCAATTGGTATTACGACAAAAAAAGGCACGAAGATGCCATCACACACTGGGAAGCGTCACGTTCCATTCGTGAAGATTTCGCGACGGTACATCGCAATCTGTCTCTCGCGTATTTCAACAAACGAGGGGATTCAGCATCGGCTCTTATCTCTATGGAAAAAGCCTTTGCTTGCAGGCATGATGATGCGCGTGTATTCTATGAACTGGATCAATTGTATAAGAAGCTAAGTTACACCGCTGCTATTCGATGCGCTAAGCTAGAGGAGCACCGAGATTTGATTAACAAACGTGACGATCTCTATGTGGAGTATGTCACTCTCCTGAATGCGCAAGGTTTTCACGATAAAGCCATTCAAGCTATACAAGCACGCAATTTCCACCCTTGGGAAGGTGGTGAGGGTAAAGTGACGGGGCAGCATGTATTTGCCCATGTCGAGCTTGCTAAGACAGCTTTAGCAGAAAATCGCTTTGAAGCAGCTGTATCATTTTTACAGCAAGCACTTATTTATCCGGATAATCTAGGTGAAGGTAAGCTGTCTGGTGCGCAAGAAAATAATGTGTACTATTATCTTGGACTCGCTCATGAAGGTTTAACTCAGACTGAACAAGCTCAAGAATGTTTCGTAATAGCTTCTCAGGGATTGGAGGAGCCAGCTAGTGCCATGTATTACAACGATCAACCGCCTGATATGATCTTCTATCAAGGCATGGCATGGCTTGCTCTAGGCAACGAGAAGGAAGCGAAACGTCGCTTCAATAAGCTGATTGATTACGCCGAGAAGCACCTGTTCGACGAGGTGAAATTTGACTATTTCGCAGTTTCCTTGCCAGACTTCCTGGTTTTCGAGGACAATTTGAATGTGCGAAATGAAGTTCATTGTCTATATATGATGGGACTGGGGCACCTTGGTCTTGGTAACATGGAAATGGCTAGTGAGCAGTTCGATAAAGCTCTCGAACTGGAAGCTAATCATTCAGGTGCGCGAATTCATCACGGCATGTGTAAGTGATGAAAGAGCGTGAGAATATCGTAACAACTGGAACCTATAAAGGCTTCTTATCCATCACCATTGAAAATGAACAAATCCGTATGGAGATTGTACCGGATCTCGGAGGGAAATTGGTTTCAATGATTTATAAGCCAAGTGGCAAGGAATGGCTGATTGATTCGGGTGAAAGACCTTTAAGACTACCGATTTACGGCTCGACCTTTGGTGAATGGGATATGAGCGGTTGGGATGAATGTTTTCCGACGATTAATGCTTGTCCATGGGAAATGGATAAAAGCATTAACCTGCCCGACCATGGCGAGATATGGGCGCTTCCTTGGATGTATAGGGTGGAAGAGAACGAGGTCATTTGTTCAGTAGAAAGTCCGTTGCTATCGTGTAAGTTCACAAGAAGCATCTCCTTTCATTCAGCGAATAAGGTGAGGATGGGTTACCGTGTTGATAATATGAGCGACCAGCCCATGCCTTTTTTGTGGGTGCCTCACCCACAATTCGCAGTCACGGAACCGACTCGTATACTACTCCCCGAATCCATGGAGGAAATGCTTTGCGTGTACACGGGTCATACGCTGAAGAATGGAGAAACGTATGCCTGGGATGATGTATCTCTGATTTCTCCTGTAGTTACTGCAGATGGAAGAAAGTTTTATTATGAGGGGCAAGTACCCTTAAGTTGGTCTGGTCTATATGGTCAGGAAAGTGATAACTTCTTGATTGTCTCTGTTCCAAAGGAGAAGGTTCCTTATCTAGGGGTTTGGATAGATGAAGGCATGTACAATGACCGAGTTGCATGTGCATTGGAGCCTAGTATTGGTTATTATGATTCACTTGATATGGCTGTAAGTAATGGAACTGCACAAATAATACCGGCAGATTCATCTTTTGAATGGTATTTAGAGCTATCTATCGGTGTAGGGGATTGGTGTTCTGTTACTAACAAGTTACAGGGGTGAATAGTCATACATGAGGAAGGCTGTGCATTTACACAGGCTAAGCTTGAACAGCAGAATGCCGAGTTGACGGCCAAGATTAGCTGGTAACGAAGAGCAGTTTCGGCTTGCCCAGCAAAAGCGTTTCGATGCCTCAAGAGAAAAAACGGATCCAGATCAACTCGCGCTTAATTTGTTCAACGAAGCCGAGAAGAAATTCGCACGCCCATCGTAACGGCGCCGATGCCCAAACCCGTTTATCCAGGAAGTCTCGCTTCTGCCTCCATCATCGCGCATGTCATGAGTCAAAAATATGTGGACAGTCAGCCACTGTACCGCCAGGAGCAACAGTTTGCGCGCCTTGGTCTGACGATCTCACGACAGACGCTGGCAAACTGGATGATCTAAGGGACTGACCAGTGGCTAACGCTGCTCACGAATCGTATGCGCGAGCATCTGCTTAGCCAAGACATTCTACATGCCGATGAAACGACACTTCAAGTGCTGAACGAACTGGGCAAGTCCGCAGAGACACAGTCGTATCTGTGGTTGTACCGGACAGGCCGAATGGTGTCCAATGACACAAAAGTGCCTACATAATTTTATAAATAAACGCCTGAGAAATCAGGCTTTTTTATTTTTATGTGGGAAGATTAGTGTCATCAAAAAATGCACAAATGCCCCTTCATTGTAGTCTTACGACATAAATTCACCTACTTTATAGAAGCTCGAATTCGGGATAGCTCCTTATTTCATTAAGCTACCGGGCAGGTATGCGTGGTGTGAAAGATACTATTGGAATTAGTTGAAGAAGTAAGAATGAATAGTTGAAGGCTCATTAAGCTAGCGAAAAACTATAGCTCAGGAGCTGTATTGAAGCAGCTTTTTTTGATTTCGAGCAGTTTAATTTCGGAATTGACAAAAATCATAGAGGAATATACAGTTATATGCAGCTTATAAAGGTAAATTATGGTCCTGGTTTAAAAGAATTCATTCAGAAAGGAGAAAAATTATCATGAGCTTCGGTACTTTGATAGCCTTTGCCTTCGTTTCGCTTGGTATGGTTTGTTCTCCTGGTCCTAACATGATTTACTTAATTTCTCGTACTATTACGCAAGGGCGTATGGCGGGGGTTATCTCTCTTCTTGGCGTCATGCTTGGTTTTCTTGTTTACATCATTGCAACAATGTTCGGACTCACGATACTTTTTACTGCGGTTCCATTTGTTTTCGAAACAGTCAAAATAGCAGGTGCGGCTTATCTACTCTGGCTTGCTTGGAATGCAGTTAAGCCTGGAGCTACATCTATTTTGTCGACTCGAATTCTTCCAATTGACCCGCCAAAGAAGTTATTTCTAATGGGGTTTATGACTAACCTACTCAATCCCAAGATTGCTATTCTATATGTGTCGCTACTGCCTCAGTTTGAGAACCCTGCGCGAGGATCATTATTTTTTCAAAGCGCGTCTCTGGGTCTAGTTCAAATAACCGTTAGTTTTATAGTCAACCTCTTGATTATACTGACTGCGAGTAGAGTTGCCGTGTGGTTCGGCACGCGCCCTACTTGGTTATCAGTACAGCGTTGGATCATGGGGAGTGTTTTAACTGGTCTTGCTGTACGTCTTGTTTTTGAACGCCGGCAATAAGTTGGTTTAAATAAAGTCGATAATTGAAGCAGGAAAGTTAAGGAACCTGCTTCGCGGCAACTCCTCTTTTTGTTTATTGATTAACTGGCATAATAAAGCAATTACCATCTCTTACTAACTCCATTGTCAGGAGTGACTTGTTGCTATATTTCCAAAAAAAGAACCCGGTCAAGTACAAATAAACCGGGTTTTGTTGATGCTTTGATAGTATTTGACCTGGTACGTAACAGCTTTACTTTGATTTCTTTTGTTCTCCAGTTTTCCCTGATGACGTGGCATGTTTTGGGTTGTTAGTGTCTTTAGTTTTGCTCATGTTCATTGTTCACCTCCTGTCTTATTCCATAAAAGTATTTCTCCAAACCGCAATCCTTATTAGAAAAATGGTTGTATTTCGGAATACGGGTTTTTGTATCCCCCATGCTGATTGAAAAAAACGGGGCAGCCTCTCGCTCACCGAGGGACGGGCAGTTTACGCTAATGATAAAAAGCTAAAATAGGGCGTAAAGAATGAGACAATCCACCAAGTTCATACCTGAATAAAAAGGATGACGGTGATGGTAAATTTGGAGATAAACAACAAACAAATAATCATTTTTTACACTATAAATGGATCCACAATTGAAAGAGTTATTCTTTTCGATATCATTCTTGGAACAGCGTTTTATTATGTTGTTGAAATGATTTCTTCGAGTACGATAATCGCAACTATAGGCTCTCTAATCGGAACTGAGGGAGTTAAAAAACTTCGAAGGCCAATTAATGGAAGGATAATACCAGTCTCTTAAAGTTACTTTAGCAGGTCTAACGGAGAACAAGAGCGAAGCGATGGAGCCGATCCATCGCTTTTCGGCATTTATCAGTCAACCGCTCAACTATCGGACAGTAGAGCAGGACATTAGAGGATTGATCGTATAAAGATAATACTATGTTCATAATTAGTTCTTATGGACTTTTTCATCAAAGTTGGGTATTTTGCACATATTCGGCACGGATGAATGATTAAATAGACGACTATAACTTGCCTCCGGTTGCATCCCCTCATATTGTAGTGCGAAGGGGGTGATGAAACATGGCGCAACCGATAACTATTGGAGCAAATAGCATAGCTAAGATCGGCGATCGTTTTTTTCTGATTGTCGAGGTGGAGGCGAAAACAACCGGAGTTGAAATTGATCCGGTATTTGGCGTGCGAACGACCGCACAACAAGCAGCAGCACTCCTTCGTGCAGGTGTAAAGCGTACGAAATTTGAAGACTCCGATCCGAAACCGACTCGCACAACGATGGTAGAGTTGAAAGGCGTATTATTTGCTAACGGACGAATTTTCAAGGTATTCGACGTGGAAAACGCGACGATCGACATTTCCGTCTTAGTTCGGATCAATCTAGCACAGGCGCAAAGGCTTATCCGAAACGGTACACGTATCATCAAAGTTTATAGAAAACCTTTCTAAAATAGCGAAGGAGCTGCGAATGCAGCTCCTTTTTACATGTTCAAAAAATCCAGCGTTTTGTATGTACATATTTCTTGATGTTTCTCCTTCCGCTAACGTGTAACTATAGTGCAGAGGAGCTTGCTTTGAAGCAGCTCCCTTTTTGATTGCGCTGAAGTAAAGGGCAGATTACGCTAATGAGACATTGTTAAAAATATGATAGTTGATTAGATTGAAAAGTGGCATCTATGGACAAATTAAACCTAATTGTTGTTACTGGGCTAAGGATGGGTTAGATGTCGACATGGAATGTAATGTTGAGGAGATAGAGCAGGCTCATAAGAAATTAACTGAATGCAAATACATTAATGGCTGCGGCCTGTGCTTTCATTGCAGAACACATAAGTGTTTGGATAGGCATTTATAAATTGCTTAACTGGAAATACATCTACTCATTTCCGCTAAACATCCTAAAAGCGGTAATTATTAAGGGGCTCTTAGAAATAATGTTACGAGAAAGAAATATAATTAATTCAACATTAGAAAATTAACAGAGGTTTGAATAAAAGTAAAAAGATCTCCATGATCAGGAGATCTTTTTACTTTGCGGTGAGCTCATTTTGACTAGGTTTAATGGCGAACAAAGCAAGAAGGGACGCAAGCACACAAGTGCCGGCTACTATACTATAGAACATAATTTGGGGTGACAGTGTTACAAGAACAGAAGCCAGTGGAGAGCCAGTAGCAACGCCAATAAACCTCAAAGAGCTATAGATTGAAGTAATTGTGCCACGCTCAGCTTTATGTGTGACACCAATTCCAATGCCAGCAAGACTAATTAAGGCAATCAACCAGTGTAAGGAGTGAACCCCCATAATCATGAATCTGCCTCGAATTGGGTTGTTTGCATTCGTGTTTTGGCAACCCCCAGTGCCAAGTTTCCCCACAGAGTTTGCTCCACAAACTGGGATTGCTCATTTGTGCACTGGACAATCAGTATAACTTCACTTAGTTTAGTCTTCGCAGTTCTGATCTTTCTTCGTTTTATTAGGTTCTTTGTAAAATCGTATAAAAAACCAATAGCAAAACCGCTAACCGCACCAATTAGCCCCCAAAAAACTGGACCCCAGTGGAGTACAAATCCTCTGGCTACCCCAATCGTCCCGCCCATCATGGCAACTACAAGCCCAATATCGACTAATGATGTACCGTCTGTTAGGTAAACAAAAAAGAATGTGCGACATTGACACATTCTTTTTTGTGCGTTTAATGCATTAAACGATGATCTTCGTACACGAAGTGAAAGTCAAACAGCCCCCACCTAGGGATGGGAGAGAAGAAATATCTATTGTTTAAGACTTTAGCCGGCAATGCGTTGGCAGCGAAGCTGACCATGGCATGAATGGCTCCAGCGCCTGCGGATCGAGCTGACCTGTTAGTTGAGGCAGCTGTTCAAAGAGAAAATTCAAGTAGTCGAACGGCTTGAGTCCATGTTCCTTGGCTGTCTCGACAACGCTGTAGATGTTCGCGCTGGCCTTTGCGCCTCGTGGCGTGTTGCTAAAAATCCAGTTTTTTCGTCCGATTACAAAAGGTTTAATCGACCGCTCGCTTCTGTTGTTGTCGAGCTCGAGTCGTCCGTCCGCATAATGTACGGATTGCTTCTATAACTTGTCCCTTTCAAAATGGAATCTTTCAGCATTTACTATATTGCTAGAAGATTTTAAAAAATTTTAAAGGAGTGAAAAAATCTTGAAAAGCATTTATGGAGCTAATGACCCTTCTGGGAATCCTACACTACCGCCAAGTCAGGTACGAGCTACACTACCGCCAAGTCAGGTACAAGCTACACTACCGCCAGGTCAGGTACGAGTCGGCTGACACAGTTATAGGTATGAGGATGGGCGTTTGTATTGGAAATATTGGGTACAGAAGAGTGATGGCTCTTTTGACTATCTGAGAGGATGGTGGCATTTCTCTACTGGATGGTGGTACTACTTTGACCCTAGGTTTGGACCAGGATATCTAACGACAGGATACTACAATGGAAGGTATTATGATTGGAACCCTTTTACTCGTAGATTTGACCCGCGTTAACTGCCCTTCCCAAATTTCCGTGGTCGAATACAATCAAAATGAATTTGCAATAACTCGAGATAAAAAAAGGAACAGGAAGAATGAACCTGAATGACGGAGGGTAATGCAATGGGTCGAAAACGATTAACTGTTTATTACGATTACGTTTTAATTTAATGCAAGGTAGATCGTAAGATAAAAGAGTAATACACACAGTAAATCACGGAAATTATCATACCCCTTGTTGTCTGATAACAAAGTTGTTTAAAACAGCCGTGAAAAATGCAAAAAACCCGGCCTTATTATAGGCTGGTATTATCCCCTCCAAGTTACACTCATTTCCTTATGGTACCATAAGGAAATGAGTGTAACTTGGAGGGGATTTTTTATGGCTAAAAAAGGACAAACATTTAAGCAGTATACGGAGGAATTTAAGTTAGCTGCGGTTCAGGAATACATGAAGGGATCATCTAGCTATAAAATGGTAGCTGAAAAGTTAGAGATCAGAAATTGTACCTAATTGAAGGTGTGGGTGAAGAAATGGCTGAACGGAGAGGCCTTTGACGAACGCGCAGAGAAAATAACCAACCCTGGAAAGAGTCGAAAGCTTTGAGGTTCTTTGCCACCTTTATCCCCACTATAACATTAGTTGTTGATTTAAGTGACAAGCAAGTTGTTATGATACAGCTTTCAGGGGATTCTATGAAAGAATGATTCTTTCAATGTATTTCAAGATTATTAGTTATTTGAGGGGCTTTAACCACAACGCGGTTGCCGCCATGGATCGGCAGCCGCGTTGTGCTAACGGGCAGATTAGTGATATAGGTTAATTCAAAGATATGGTAATCTGTATTCAGATAACAAACCATTAGGAGCTAAAACAATGGGAAAAGTTAGTGCGATAATACAAGATCCATATTTTGATCAGCCTTCTTGGTTATCAAAAGCTGAATATAGGGAAACCATTAATCTTTCCAAATTGTCTACGCTAGATGATGCAGTCCTATTTTTTACGTTACTATGTGGGTATAACAACGTAGATGTGGATAGAGAGTCTGCAGATGTATTAAATGAACTCATAACCACAGATGAAGTTGCAATACGTGGTGGAATAGCCTTTGAGGACAAAGATAAAGTGATACTTCCGAGCTGTTGTTGTGGGCTTGAGAATTGGAGGGACTTGCTCGAAGCGGTTTTAAGTAAGAAGGGTGTATGGCTTGGTCACGATCCTTTCCCATCAATAGAATACGTAGATAATACGGTAAGGATTTGGTCTGACGATTTTTCTGGTGTAATGAGAAAAGATCAATCTGAGCAAGAGTTGCAGAAGATGGATTATATCGAATATAACAGAGATGATTTAATAAAAAAATTGCAATCCAGCGAGACTGATTTGTTGGACTTTTATAAGTACTCGTTAGAAAAGGCACTTTGGATGGTTGACGATTACTATAAAGAAATGTTGTTTTTGAAATATTGTAAGTGATTCAATCTGGATGTGAGATAGGCTGACGCTAGCACAGCTGAACTAACGAGGAACGATAGTGAAAAAAGCCAAGTCTTTTCGCTAACCGGGATACAGACTAAACCTTTTTCTTTTACTCGAGACAACGTGGAACAATACAGCAGCTAAGAGGTGCCGGTTTGTTTACAAATAAATTATTTATGCACACACTCATCACGATTGCGGCTAGAAGAACGGAACAAGTCCAGGATGGATACGAAGCGCCGGCCATTTGAAAACATGTGTTGAATGAGCCTTTTGAGGGGGGAACGATCCTCATAAATGGGACGAGCATTCTTCCGTATATGAATATAGGGAAATTCGAGAAACGGATGATAAAAAAAGGAAGCCAAATCATTTTCACCGAAGCTGTTAGCTTGGTTCATCATCCTATTCACGTCTTGTTCCACGGTTTCACTGCCTATATAGCCCAGGGGCGTCGGTACATAATATGTCTTTCCGAAAATCGAACTTGATCTGCGGAAACTCACTTGTTGGCTGTCGGGGGCTTCTGGATTATCTTCATACATTAACCAGGTACAGGTCTCCAAAATCTTGCGCTGAACTTCGGATACCGTATAATGCGGGGTTTCAAACCAATCCGGTTTCAAACCTGCAGCATAAAACTCGGAAAATGCCATGTAAAATCGTCTGTAAGCGTAAGACTGTTGAAAATGTAACATTGTTGATAACGATTCCAGCGGATCCCCAGGTGGGCAGTCTTTCTTACATCCTGAATAAGCAAATTCATATCCCTCACCACTGATAGACTGGCCATACTGGTGAGTATATCCGTGCATGCCGAGTGATGCTCCGCGTGCGCACAAGGCATGTAGGGTTTGAACGAATCTGACGGAAACTGGATTGTAAGGATTTCCCATAGGGCAATCGACTCCACGTAGGGGATCGATAAATCGAGAGATAACCGCAACCTGAAAAGGCACTCCATGCATATATAAATAATCCGCAACAGTGAGTAATTTCAGTTGACTATCCGCCGTTTCGTAATAACCCCCAGGTCCGATATCCTCGAGCCGAATTAATGCTTCCAACTTTCAATCTCCCCCAAAACTGTACTTTTCCTTTTTTAGCAATTTATGTGGATAACTTGAGTTTCATTACTTGATGATACCTGTATATTATTGGGCAGAGTCTCATTGCGCTAAAGGGCAGTAGAGCGTGGTGTCATTGGAATGCTTTTGTGGAATTATTAGGAAGAATAACACAACGATATAGAATGTATATACGTCTAATATGTGAAGAAACGGGGTGCACGCATGATACGAACAAAGATAACGATAGGAGTGCTTGTTGGTATCATCGGGGTGTTGGTAATGATCTTGGTTATTATTTTAACGACTGACAAAAATGCATTTGAAAGAAAAGATATTATCCTTCACCATTTCAACAAGGTGGATGTAGACCGTTTAAATGAGATGGTTCAGCGCCATAAAAATGGAAAAGGCGACTATCTTATGCTCATTCCACAGATTATCGACGGTGGTTACTGGATACATGATGTGCATTCAAACGGCAGGGAGGTCACCTGGACCATTGATAATACCAGAGATGGAATGAGTTCTGAGCATGGAAAACAGGTTTACAGATGCAAGATGATTAGCATGGATGAGACAAAAGATCATTACGTGTATACACTTAATCAATGTGAAAATGAAGGTGAAAAGAGCATACCAATTTTTAGCCTCCTCAAGGAAGATGTTTTGTTACGCTCCCTCGATTAACATGGGGATTTTTAGTAGTGGAACTATAAAACAACCCCGAGCCAAGAAACAGGCTGTTCCGGACAACGAACAAAATGATTGAAGAACTCAATCCGAAAATCCAGGGATGGAAAAATTGCTATGCCATGGATTCCTTTGCCGACCAGTTTCTGAATAAAATCGATTGGTATATTCGGAAAAGATTGATGCTGTTTTGGAACAAGAAACACAACCGTCGTAAGAAGCACAGCAACTCCAGATTGGCGGGTATTGTGGCTCAGCAATCGGGGTTAAAGAAACTTGTAGGCTAGGAAATACGCGAACGTCAAATTTTATTTTAATCAAAACTATTACAATTCGAAGATTGAAATAAACGGGCATTCATTTGAAAAAGGTATATCAATAAGGCTCGATAAAGATTTCTTTGCCGAAGTATGCATTGCCTGGAATGGTATGGCAAGGATATTACATGGACACCGAAGGATATATTTGGAATCCATCAGCCAGATAAGGATGCAAAATAGTATTTGTCTTTCCAAACATAGAAAAGCCCGACCTCATGCGGTCGGGCTTTTGGCAGTACCGTTATTTTTATATCGATGTTGATCGAAAAGAATTTGATTCCCGTCCGGATCCTCAATGATAAAATGTGCTGGTCCTTCACTTGCTTCATCTGCTTCAGTCAGCATTTTCATTCCTTTTGCTTTAAGTTGCTTTTGTATTTCTCGTATATCCGTAAACTGATCGAGATTTTCATTATCTTGGGTCCACCCTGGATTAAAGGTGAGAATGTTCTTTTCAATTATTCCTTGAAATATTCCAATTTCGCAATTTTCATTCTTCATAACAAGCCAGTTCTGTTTAATGTCACCGGCCCAAATTTGAAATCCGAGGTTCTCGTAAAAAGATTTTGATACATGAATGTCTTTTACGCTTAAACATACAGAAAATGCACCTAGATTCATATTTTCTTCTCCCTTACTGTTATATTCCATGTCATTAATATTATCTTAATCGCTAAACATTATGAAATAAAGAGCTGCTAGACACTAGCCATCAAAATGACTCATTACCTGGTGAATTACAAAAAGGGCGACGAGTGTGTACATCACTCATCGCCCTTTTTTGCAGGAAGACAGAATTTCGCAGAACAAGAACTAAGAAGAAAGTGAAATATATGAAGATAACCGCCATATAACGGAGCGTGATTATTTGTCAAGAGGGCTGATTATCTTTATAAATGACTTCATTCCCAAACAAGAAGTGCTAGAGTTTGTGAAAGTTTCTTTGAATGGTTATGTTATCTGGGAAGATGACTTGAAAAATGCAGAAGCAGTTATGGAAAAGGATGAAGGCACAATTTGGATTAAATATGGTTTCGATTTCGAATGGTGGAAAGAAGAAATAGAAACTTTAAAAATCCAATTTGAATTTGATGTAAAGACCTATATACGGATTGAAATAGGTAGTGCTGATGAATCTGATGAATTAGCTAGAGATTTTTGTGTCTCATTTATGAATCATTATAGTCGCTCTTATTTACATGACTTTAGGAAAGATTTTTTTCTTAATTATACTGAGGGTTCTCAGATAAAACTAAATGAAGAGGGCAGTTGGGAATTTTTTTTAAGATAGTTGGAATCGAAGACTGCCGTCATCATGCACCACTTAACCGCACTACGCCATTGAGCTAACGGGAAACGATAGCTCAATTACCTTCAAGTCAAGGGCTGCCGGGCAAACCGACAGCCTTTTCTCTTGCGATTATTCGAACAGGCTTACCCAATTTCATCAGTGTTTCAAGTTATAAATAGTGCATCGTTATCTCACTTCTGACTAAAAATCTTGCATTAATACCCGTCTGCCCAATTCCCTTAGATATGTAGTAAGCCCCATATTGGTTTTTATGTAGACCCTTATATATCCCCATTCTAGGCAATTTTCCCGCGTCTTTAACTCTAAACAAAAATGGAATATTAAATTGTTTACCATGTAGATGTCCAGCCATTAAATAATCAAAGTGTTTGTTCAAATGTAGAACAATGTTAGGATCGTGAGTAATAACGATTTTCGTTTTAGTATGATCAACATTTTGAAAAGATGTTTCTATGTTGCTTTTGCCTGAATCAAAGTCATCAATTCCAATTAAATCAAATTGATCAATCTGTACCGATTCATTTCTTAATAGATGTAATCCATACTTCCTTAATAGATTGATTAAATCCATTACATTCTTTTGCTGGTAATCATGGTTTCCAAGGACACAATAAATCGGTACATTACATATAGTCATTGCTCTTAGATACTTTTCTAGCTTGGAGAGGCTTTTACGATATTTGGTAAAATCACCTGTAACAAATATAAGGTTTGGCTTTTCACCATTGATAATGGTCGCAATTTTTGTTGGACTTATTCTTAATCTTTCTACATGCAAATCACTAATCTGAAGGATTTTCAAATTTAAATCTAGAGGATATTTAATCCGCTCAATTTTCAACCATTGTGTAGGTAAGATAAAACTTATATACAACAAGAGTATTAGAATCAATATGTATAAATAAATCACTTCACCATTCTCCTCACATAGAAGATTCATTTTGTTGAAGTAATATTTATTCTAGATAAATCTGGAATATCCCTTCCTGTCTAAGTGAAACAAATGAGATACTATCCGAACTGAACAGTCTTTAGAATGATGTTGAGGTTACAGCATTATCTAAATAAAAGAGAAGTTTGATTAGCAGCATCATCACAGGATGGTGCTTTTTTGGTTGCCCACGGGAGCTTCTAGGAGCCTGTCGGGTGACAAGAAAATAGTCCGATTGCCGAACCACGCCAAGAATATCGTCCGATTGCCGACAACGAGACATATACGGTGGGTCCATTCCACTACCATGAAAATTAAGAATCGGCAGTCGAAGAAAAAGAACAGCACTAAAGAAGACGCAGCTAATTCATTTTTTGAAAATGTGCAGCGCCTAGGATATTGGTGATCCGTGGATCAGGAGACTTCCGAAATTGTAACATTGTAGCCTAAGGTTTCGAGTCTTCGAACCGAATTCCGTACAATAGCTCCAAGTTTTTGTTTATCAAAATAATCTTCACCTAAGTCTACATACATCTCTTTTCTTGTCAGCAGATAATAAGCG